>DASYDT010000001.1:0-18279 GCA_036499425.1 Candidatus Udaeobacter sp.
GTCGGCTCAAACGTACTGCCTGAAAGGTCCAAAGCGCCATTGGAGCTGACGTTCGCAGAGATAAAGCTGTACCCGTAAACGCTGACCGGGAATGGGAACGTAATAGGAGTGGCGCAATCATCGCAATGGTTGCCTGTGTCGATGGTGCCAGGCACAATCGTGTTACCGATCGTAGTCGAGGTGGTATAGTCGCTGCACGGAATGGGCGATGCCGTCGGCGTTGGCGTAGGCGTGGGCGATGGGCACGCGGCGCCGAGGATGAAGTTCAGTTGCAAACCGTCCATCAGCCCGCCCGCGTCGCACTCAAACTGTGTAAAATGCGAGCCGATGTCGCGCTGTGCGCCTACGGTAGCACTGTCGCCGGTGTTTCCGTTCAGGGCGCCATAGATGATCTCGAAGTTGGGCGTATCCTCGTGCAAACGCACCTCAAAGTCGAGGACTGGTGGCCCGTCTACGCCAGTGAAGTTTTCCCGGAATTCGATGTTGAAGATGCGATTGGGTGCTGTCCCTGTTACCGAGGTGAATACCCCCTGACCACTAGCTGTGTCTGCTGTGGAGAGGTCGTCCCAGTATGGAGCGATCAGGTCGATCAGGTTTGCGGTGGGCAGGCAAACGTTACTGAAATCCTGAGCGTCAGTACCCGTAAATTGCAGGTTGCCGTTTGATGAGATACCAACCGAAAAGAAGGTCTGGTCGTAGAAGGTGACCGGGAAAGGCAAAGTGATGGGCGTAATGCAGTCGTCACAGTGATTGCCGGTATCGATGGTGCCGGGCACGATGGTGCCGGTGGTAGTGGTAATCGTATAATCGTTCGGCATGCACGTTCCTGTCGGCGTCGGCGTCGCTGTTGCTGTGCCGGTCGCTGTAGCTGTGGCTGTAGCCGTCGGCGTAGGCGTTCGCGTCGCTGTGGGAGTAGGTGTTGGCGTTGATGTCGCCGTTGCAGTGGCTGTGGGAGCGAATGTAGCCGTGGGCGTGGCCGTAGGCGTGACAGTTGGGCAGACACCTTGGATTCGGAAGTCGATGTCGCTGACGTTCCCCGTTCCGGTGTTACCAATGAATGTGCTTTGGCCGGTTACAGGGTCGATGATGTACACAGCGTCGCTGTTCCCAGGCGTCGCGAACAAAACGCCATCGGTCGGGCGCACGCCAAGACCATCGTAATATTGATCTATCGGCACGGTACTGATGCGGTGCGCATCGACCGGCGAAATGGTGTTCAGCGATGTGAAATCAACGCAGTTATTGTATGCGGTTTGATAAAGCGTCCCATTAGGTGCAAAAGCGATTCCTCCGCCGTTACATGCACCGGTGTTGCCTACCAGGGTCGCAGCGGCCGTGATGAGGTTGATGGTGTACAACACGCCTCCTTGGCCTAGACCATCCGCACCCGAGCGTATCCCGTAGAGCACGCTAGTGCCCGGCTGGAAGGCAAGATCGCCGATACTGATCGGCGTCCCGTTGTCGGTGATCGAGCCGATCGTGGCGATCAAGGCGCCGGTATCGGGATTGATTTGAATGAGCGTGCTGGGGTTGTTTTGCGTTACGGTTGAGGCAAACAGGCGGCCATCGGGATGGAAGGCAATTCCGCTCAAGCCCACGCCTGAAACAGGTGTGCCGACGATTGTGCCGTTGCCATTGATTTGATTGATGGTGGTCAATGCGCCGCGATTAATTCCGCCAAAACCGTTACCGCCGTACATGGTCTGGCCACACGTTGGCGTCGGGGTCGGGGTTGGACTGGCAAGAGGAATGTCCCCAGTGTCACTTGCTGGCAGTTTGTGCCCCAGGATGGGGACAGTTCCGCCGGCGGGCACGAAGCCGGACGCGTCGATAAGGCCGCGCAGGTTTGTGACGTTCGGATGCAGGAGGACGGTACCTCGTGCCACCCTTCCACTTGTCCCACCCGTGAGGACACACTGCGAGATTCCCGCGCCCGGGGCGTAGGCGAGAAAGGCGTTAAAAATGCCATCGGCGGTGGCCGGGAGGCTTCCAGCGGCACAACTGGAGATGGTAACGGTTTCACCAGCTTGAAAGCCCTGGCCGACGAGCGATACCGTTCCGCCGTCTGCTGAGTCAAGCGTCGCGCGGTCAAAGAACACGTGGGTGGCGTTTTGGTCTCCCAACGGTGGCGTACCGGCATCGGCGCGCTCCTCGAGGCTGACTCCGGCCATACTCCCGGTTGTCCCGGTGTCGGCGCTATAAACCGCGGACGTGTCCCCGTTATTCGCCGCAGTGAAAGTCGCAAAGAACCTTCCGCTGTCGTTTGTGGCAACGAATCCTTGAAAGACCCCGTTCCGGTAAAGTGTTACGGTAGTGGTGGTGCTGGGAGGATAACCCCAGCCATATAAGTAGAAGTGACCCGAGGCGGTGGTGTTGATGGCGTGCGGCGCTCCTGTAACGCCCGGCAGATACGGCT
Source organism: Candidatus Udaeobacter sp. (assembly GCA_036499425.1). Lineage (GTDB taxonomy): Bacteria > Verrucomicrobiota > Verrucomicrobiia > Chthoniobacterales > UBA10450 > Udaeobacter. The sequence continues at coordinate 2,417 of DASYDT010000001.1, forward strand.
CCGTCGGCGCGACCTGTACGACTCCGCCCGTCTCCTTTCCGCTCGTCAAGCCTTTCTGATTGATGGTGACATAGCCGACGCCCGCACCTGTGCTTATCCCTACGGCAACGACACCGTCTACATTGGCAGCAAAGGTAGCCGCGAGGACGCCATTGACATAGAATTGCACGCTCTCCATGGGACCCCAGCCGGAGCTGAGGGTGCCGAAGGCGGCAGTCGTGTTTTGGTTGACGACCTCATGGGTCATACCTAGGAAAGCCTTCCCAGTGCTTATCGCCGCGCCTCCCGGGATAGGAGCTTTAGAAGAGCCGTGAAGGAAAACTGGCACGGACGTCGGATGGATATCCAGCGCAGCCAAGTCGATAAGGCCGTCGCCCTCCATGTTCTCGATCGTGCCAGCGGCCGGCACGCCCAGTGGCGCTGGCGACTTGATCCCGACAAATGTCGGGATGCTTTGCTGGCCGACCGATTGATTTTGCGTCTCGACCAATTGATTTGGCCGCGCGAAGACCAGCAGTGCCACGAGGACACCGATTGCGCAAAAAGCAAAGCCAGTTAAAAAACGCGGACTAAAGAAACCAGATTGAGCAGTGCGTTTGGGTGTCATTAGAAAAAAGCTACGGGCGTCGTATCGCGCAAATGGCGACAAGAGAAAGCAGAATGACCGCGCTCCAGAGAAAGTGCGCCTTAATGGAGGGATTAATTTGTTTTGTCACGTCGCGTGTACGGGCGTGCACATACCACCCGGCGGGCACCCTTTTACGCGAAGCACGAAATTGAGTAAAGACTTTTCTGAAAAATTTCGGGAACTTTGCTCCGCGGGCGATGGCCTCGATGATTCGCTCCAAAAAATCTGACGTTAAGTGGGACAGTTTGCCGCGAAATCTCTGGTTTTATGGCCGAAACCTCAAGATAGAGCGCTTTAAATGAAACTGCAGCCGATGTAGCCACGGCTCTGTGGGCCGTCCTTCCCCGATGTGACAGGCAGCAGAGATCAACTGGCCACAGGCCGGTTACTACAACATTTATTAAACCGCTCTAACGGCGCCAACTCTTCTGCCAGCGGAAGAGTTTTTTTCAAATTCAGATCGCCGACGCAAAGCGATGCGATATGCGGCAACTCGGAGTGGCTTTCTTCATAGATCGCCGACGTGAGTTGGTGGCTCACTATCATTCTACTGGCATCACGGTGCGGCCAAGCTCCATCCCGCCGGAATAGTCGGGCCGTACGCGGCGCTGACGAAGACGTTGTCGTTCAGATACCAGATCGCTGTTTGCCGGCTGCTGGTATTGTAAAGCAGATAGTCCGGATGGCCGTCGCCGTTAAAGTCGGCTGTCGCCACTAATGCCCAGCCACTTGGACAAGTTGGACCAACAGCGACACCAATAACTGCCGGTCCTGAAAGATAGCCGATAACGGTTTGCCCCGTGCTGGAAATGAACAAGGCATAATCGGGATGACCGTCCCCATTAAAATCCGCTACGCCTATCAGGTTCCAGCCGCTTGGAAGAGTCGGGCCGAAGGCGGCGTCAATAACGACGTTGTTGTTTAGATACCCTATAACAGTTTGACGGGTGCTAATGTTGGAAAGCACGTAGTCCGGGCTGCTGTCGCCGTTGAAGTCGCCTGTCGCCACCAGTTGCCAGCTGCTGGGGAGGGTCGGGCCATAGGCAGCTCCAATGAGGGTCGGTCCAGATAAGTACCAGATGGCCGTTTGATACGTGCTTGGGGCAAACAAGGCATAATCTGGATGGCCGTCGCGATTGAAGTCCGCCACAGTTCTCAGCGTCCAACCAGCCGCAAGGGTTGGGCCGAAGGCGCCGCCGATGAAAACGTTATTATTCAGATACCAGGCCGCCGTTTGACGCGTGCCGGAGTTTTGAAGCACCCAGTCTGGGTGTCCATCGCCGTTGAAGTCGTCTACGATAGCCCGGCCAGCGAACGCAGGTGTTGGCGTGGGTGCATTTACCAAGTCGTAACCGGCGACATCGAGGTTGATGCCTTCCGGAGATGTCGCAGAGATATCGGAATATTGGCCAGAACAACCGAACGCATTTTGCACGTATGGATATGTCTGCGGGCAAGGATCGCTCAACCAATCACCAAAATCGCTGCTCGGGTCCTGATTGAAACCGACAATGTCGATGACGCCGCCGTCGATGGAAAAATAGCGCGTACCGGAAGAGGTGATGTTTCTAATGCCAGCCGACGACCAACTGAACAAATCCTGCGGTCGGAGATCGTTGCCGGTGGTGTTTAGGCGCGATCCGAGACCGATGATCTCATCAATCTCATGCTCAGCCCCACTCTGCGCGTCCCAGCTCCCGCTGCTGGCAGGCCGGGTGAACTGAAACTGTTGCGCGGAATTAAGCGTGACGATTCCATCATACGGTCCGCCGTTGCCTACCGTGCCGTTGGCGAACATTGACGGCGGCGTGTCAAATCCCACTGATCGCCCGTTCGCACTGGATGGCATGATGTTTGTAGATAACGCGCTGCCGGGCAGACTCGCGTCCGCCATATTGTCGTTGCTGGTCCGCGCATCCGCTCGCAAGGCGCTGATGAAATCGTTCCACGGTATGTTGTAAACGACGTAATCACTCTCTGCGAGAAGCCCCGATGGCAAAGGCGTGCCGTCCGGCGCAGTGGTCGAGTAGCGGAATAAGATCTGGATCGTGATCGGATCGCTAAAGAGCGACTCGTAAATCCCAATGGACCGGTTGATCATCGCTTCGATTGCTGCCGCGTTTGGGTTGCCGATGATGGAGTCGTCGAATGTTGCGTTAATGATCAGAGCAGTGCCAGCCTCTGTTGTAGCCGTCATGACATTCGAGTAACCGCCTGAACCGGCGGCAGGGTAAGGACGCACTCGATAGTAGTAGGTCGTGCCCGCGTTCAATCCGGTTACAGCTCGGCCACTGACTTTGCCTACATCCAAGTCATGGTAGCCGTCCGCGTAACTGCTGAACGACTCGTTCGTGGAGACATCCAGCAGGTACCCTTTCGCCCCGCTTACGCCGTCCCACGTCGCCATAAAGCTGCTGCGCGTCGGCGGCACCGGCGAAACAGTTTCAATTCGCGGACTAACTTCATTCGCGTTTGGAAACTCGAGAACGCCTTGCGATGCTATGCGCGTCTTATGCGTTGCGGCACTGGGTTGGAACGGTGCGCGGGGAATGATGTTGTGCTCTGGCAAATTGCTATCGGCAGCGAACGCAGCAAGTCCCAGTGCCACGCTGCCAAAAACAATTAGACCCATAATGGGAAAGCTTCGTCGCCGCATGGTTTCGCTAGGAAAAGCTGCCATTCTAGCTGGGGATTTTACTGCACAAGTCGAAAAAAACGAATCGCCAACAACTCGGATCGTGCCTCCGCATAATTGTCGTCACATCCTGCCACGGCGCTGATAGAATTGGTAGCGATCGATAATCGACTCGACGTATTTCCGTGTTCCGGGGAAATCGATGTTTTGGAGGAACTTTTTCACCGGTATATCTGCGATACCGTTTCCGCCGCTCCAGCGCTGAGCGCGACTGGCGCCGGCGTTGTACTCCGCCAGCGCGAAAGGAAGCGGATCAGCCTGATGTTGCCAATGTTCGACGGCACGATGCAAATACCAACTGCCCGCCTCCAGGTTCGTTTTCGGATCGAAAAGCTGTTCCACTTGAAAGCCGGCGATCTTATTTTCGCGCGCCCATTCGTTAGCCGCTTTTTCGCTTACTTGCATAAGCCCGCGTTCTCCATGGCCGCCATGTTTTCCCGGATCGAAGCGGCTCTCGCGCCAAACGACCGCTTTCACCAGCATGGGATCGAGATGATGTTCAACCGCGACGCCGCGAATGAGAGTATCGTATTGTTGAAACCGCGCCGGGCTCATCCATTCGTAGAAACTGTAAAGCGGATCGCCCGATCGCACTGCGAGGTAAGCAAACCCTGCAGCCAGTGCCAGCAGCACGCAGAGGACCAGTTTGAACAGAAATCGGATCATTCAGTTCGTGCTACAATAGCCGATTACGATTGCGAGCACGAGCACGAGCACGAATTGCAACCCACTGCACAATGAGAACCAATTACGTTCGGGTCATCGTTGACCGGGCGATCCACCGCGAACTCGATTACGCCGTGCCCGAAGAACTCGCGGAGCGGATCGGCGTCGGATCCCGCGTGCGCGTGCCTTTTCGCGACAAATCTGCGCTAGCAACTGTTGTTGGTCTTCTCGAGCATAGTGAGGCGAAAGGCATCCGGCCCATTGAAGCAGTGATCGGCCAAACGCCAGTCTTGAGTGAGCAATTGCTCGAATTGGCGAGATGGATCAGCGCCTATTATTGCTGCCCGATCGAAACCGTCATGCGCAGCATGCTGCCGCAAGTGATCCGGCGCGCCGAAGTCGGATGGAAAAAACAGTTGTTCGTCCAGCCCGCGCGAAAAATCGACAGCGACGTGCTCGAGAAATTGCGAAAGCGCGCCCCGCGGCAGGCGGAACTACTGGAAGCAATCTCGCGCTTGGAATCGCCTATGCGCGCAGCACAGCTTTTGCGACAAACGTCTCTCGATAACCAAACGCTGCGCGCGCTGGTCAAACGCGGTCTCGCGGAGTTGCGCGAGGAAGCTGTGGTTCGCGATCCGCATGGCGACGAGCAGTTCATCGCAACGTCGAACCTCGTCCTCAACGAGGAGCAAACGCGCGCGCTGAAGGAAGTCACGCAAGCGCTCGAGTCGCCAGAGAACGCGCGCGCGATTTTGCTCCACGGCGTCACGGGCTCGGGGAAGACCGAAATTTATTTGCAGGCGATTCGCGGAGCACTCGATCGCGGGCGCACCGCGATCGTTCTCGTTCCGGAGATTTCGCTCACGCCACAGACTGTAGAACGGTTCAAAAGCCGGTTTGCCGACGTGCAGGATGCAGTTGCGGTGTTGCACAGCCATTTGTCCGAAGGCGAACGGCACGATGAATGGCATAAGATTCATTCGGGCCGGGCGCGCATCGTGATCGGCGCGCGCAGCGCAGTGTTCGCCCCACTCAAAAATCTCGGGCTCATCGTAGTCGATGAGGAACACGAGACGACATACAAACAGGAAGAGGCGCCCCGGTATCAGGCGCGGGACGTCGCGGTCGTGCGCGCCAAGATCGAGAAGTGCGTCGTGGTTCTGGGCAGCGCCACGCCATCGCTAGGGAGTTATCACAACGCTGCCAATGGCAAATATCAGCTCGTCACTCTCACTCAGCGCGTCGACGAAAAGCAGATGCCGCTCATGCGCATCGTCGATCTGCGTCGGGAACGACGGAAAGAAAAGAAAGCCGCCATTCTGTCGGAAAAATTGTCGCAAGCCATTGCCGATCGCCTGGAGAAACGCGAGCAGACAATTTTGTTTTTGAACAGGCGCGGTTTTTCCACGTCGCTGCTGTGCAGCAATTGCGGTGAAGCGCGCAACTGTCCCAATTGCAGTGTTGCGCTCACGTTTCATCGGCATCCTGCGGTCGCGGGCCGGCTGAGTTGTCACTTGTGTGGGCACACCGCCGCTGTGCCGAAGAAATGTCCGGCCTGTGGACAAGACGCGCTGATTTATTACGGCTTCGGCACCGAGAAGGTGGAATCAACGGTCGCCCAGATTTTTCCGAAAGCTGTAGTGCGCCGCATGGACGCCGACTCCATGACGCGCAAGGAAGCATATCGCGAAACGCTGAGAAATTTTCGCACCGGCAAGATCGACATCCTCGTCGGCACACAGATGATCGCCAAGGGTCTTCATTTCCCGAATGTGACTCTCGTCGGAATCATCAATGCCGATCTCGCGTTGCATTTGCCTGATTTTCGTGCAGGCGAACGCACCTTTCAGCTTCTCACCCAAGTGGCCGGACGCGCCGGGCGCGGCGAAACGTCGGGCGAAGTTTTCGTGCAGACTTACACGCCGTTCAGTCCATCAATTCAGTTTGCGCGGCACCACGATTTCGCCGGCTATTTCCAACAGGAACTCGAGTTCCGTGAGCGCTGCGATTTCCCGCCGTTCAAACACGCGATCCTGATCACAGTCCGTTCTGCGCACGAAGGTCGCGCAAAACTTTCAGCCGAAACTTTAAAGCGCCGTTTAAAAGAAGCGCTGCCAGAAGAATTCATCCTGGGCGATGCAACGCCCGCGCCACTGGAAAAACTACAAGGCCAATTTCGATTTCACATCCTGATCCGGGGCGAGGCCATCATGCGCCTGAGCCGCCTCGTTCGCGAAACCCTGGACAAATTGCCGTTTCCCGAAGACGTCACCGTCACCGTCGATGTCGATCCTTATCAGCTGCTGTAAAGACCTAGCGACGCGCGCAGGAGTTAACCGAACCTGCTACAATGGACTCGACCATCGCGCGAATAGCTGCGCGTACGTGCGCTGCGGTGATCTCCACGAAATGAGTCAACTCGACAGGCGATAAGCGTTGGTCGTTCGCACGTCGCCAGTCAGTAAAATTCCCTTTGTGCAAAACATCGTTACGCAGATCATAGCTATCTCGCAAATGTTGATGAACCTCCTCCTCCTGGACAGGCTTCAAGTTTAGTTTTACGGCCGCGTTCGCGATGTGTTCACCCTTTCGCGACACTGAGCCAGCTTGAAACAACGCCTCCGCCGCCGTCATAAGGAAGATCACCGTGTCCTCGATTCTCTCAGACTCCGCGCTCAAGCTGAACCACCTGATGGCCAGCGTGACGTATTGACGGTCCCGAACAGTTCGATTCCGTAGGATCGACCAGAGTTTCGCCAGCCCGTCGATATCCGCTTGCGTCGAGAGCGGATAAAGGGCTACAGGAGTGTCTGACCAGGGACGAGGGAAGATGTCGACCGGCCCGTTTCTAGCAATAGGCCGGTGAATGATACCACCATAATACAAGTGGCCAGCTTGGAATAACCGTAAGCAGTCCAACGCGCTTCGGATGAGGCGATTGGCCCGGCGTTGTGCGCGCTGTCGCCCTTCACCTTCCGCAGGGGTGTCGAACCGAAGTCGAACGGCAAAGTAGTGGTCGCTCCAGCGAAAGCCTCCGACACGACGAATAGGTTCAGTCTGGTACATCAGACGTTCTGTCTCCGCGTCCAGCCGGCTTATCTCGAGTCCTGGTTCGAGTTCGACGAGCACAGGTCCCTGCGATAGCTCGTCTGGCACAAATAGCCCGTGGATGGATGCGAGCCCTTCCATCGTGACTAAAGGCTCAATCTCTTCGGCCATACGACCTACGGTTGCCGTCCCCTAACAACTTGAGAAGCGCCGATCACCATCAGTTGAACCGTTCTTTAGCCGGAGTGGCTGGAGTCTCTTGTCGCTCATGTTAAAAAACTCTTTAACTGTGGAATTCGGGCTGCAATTTCAACAAGAACTATTTGATCGAGAGAAACTGTAATGGCTGAGCTCGACAGCAATCTTGCTGCCGTCCGGAGGCGCCGAAACATGCACGCGAGGCGCCCGCACGCAGGCGGGCAAGCTGTGCGCTCCCCCAGAAGTTTTTGCCTACCGTTTTTCGGCCGGCGGCAAAATGCGTCCGTATTCGGAGGTTTTGCCGCGCATCTCGAAATAGTGGTACGCTTCGAGCGCAACTTCGCTTATGGCGCGCTCGGCGGCTTTTTCGTCGCGGTCGTAAGCGGTCATTACGCTAATGGCAAACGGTCGGCGCTCCGCGAACACGATACCGGAGTCTGTTCGCACGCCGTCCAGAGTTCCGGGCTTATCGGCGAGGTCGACGCTTGCCGGCAATTCGTACGACAGATAGCTGTCCTTCTTCAAAGTCTTCAATTGCTTCATGAGTTCGTCGGTCAGTTCCTTGCTCAACGCTTTGCCTTTGTAGATCAGTTCCAACAGCCGCGCCATTTCCTGCGGGGTGGAAACATTTTCATCGCCGCGTCGAGCGGCGGCGATGTCGATCATTTTTCGGCGCAGCATTGTTTTCGTTAGTCCAAGGTTCCGCAGGGTCGCGTTTACGTTCTGCATTCCAACGCGATCGATCAGGACATTCGTCGCCGCATTGTCACTCACCGCAACCATGAATTGAGCCAGGTCGCGGTTGGTAACGCGCGTCACACCGGGAGTAAGGCCCGCCATGATTTGGCTGTCGTCAACGAGGTCTTTGGGATCGAAGATGTAAAGATCATCCAGCTTTGCTTTGCCTTTCGCTCCGGCGCGCGCCTCCTGATCCTGTCGATACAGTTCGATTAGGATCGCGATTTTGATTGAGCTCGCGGTTGGAAATACGCGATCGGCATTGCGCAAAAAAATTCGGCCGTCAGTAAGATCGAGAATGGCAACACCCATGACGCCATCGAGTCGGGCAGCAATTTCTTCAACGCGTGTCTCGAGCTTTTTCCAAAGCAAATCGCTGCCAGTATCGCGCGGTGCCTCGGGTTTCGGTTGGCCAAAAGCGCTCGCCACCAAGGCCATCACGACGGTGAATGCTGCGAGTTTCATACGCGGCTCGCTCCGAAAAACGTTCGTGATGGGCTGTAATCCGTGTTCAGACCTGCTCGATATTTTTGACGTCGAACTCAATTCCTCCAAGCCACCTAGCGAGGAGATTGTAGAGGGCTGCGAATATCACAAAGAAGATGAATCCGAAAATTGCCATTAGTAAGGGCATCGCGCAATAGACGATGCCCATAATTTGAACGCCTTTCCCTCCAAATATAATCATCGGAATGCCGATGAGTGTGTAAATGAATCCCATCAGAACATAGAGGGCGACGACGACTTTGCTGGATTGAAGAATGGATACGTGTGCAATCTGCTTTTTCATATCGAGCGCTGTGATCTTATCTGAAGCATAATCGCCGCGTCGAGATTGATTTTGGAGCGTGGCGAGCTGCCCTCGGCTGCAATCAAAACAGTCATTGAACGCAAGTCCAGCAGGCTCAATAGTCGCCTTCGAAGATGTAGCTGCGAAAACCTTAATCACGGTAGCGATCGCGTCGCCCGTAATTTCAGACTTTCTCGGCCGAACTTATTGGGCTATTTCCAAAAACATTTGAAACACCCAGATGACTTCGAGAAACCACGTCCTAAATGTTGTAGCCACCGGCCTGCGGCCGGTTTTTCGTAAGAACATCGCTCATGGCGGACGGCCCACAGGGCCGTGGCTACAGCGACTTATGATCGCCGCTTCACTGAGTGTTCTGTTCGTGGCGGGCTGTAATAAGAACTCCACTTCCACGGTTCGGAATTCTAACAGAGTCCGCGTCGGTTACATCGGTCTGACCTGCGAGGCCCCGATTTATGTCGCTTACGAGAAAGGCTTTTTCAGGGAGGAGGGACTCGAGCCTGAACTGGTGAAATGCAATTGGGCAACTTATAAAGACGCGCTGGCCCTTGGCAGCTACGACATCACTCATCACCTGGTGATGTACTTCCTGAAACCGATCGAACAGGGTTTGGATGTACGATTCCTTGCCGGAATCCATCGCGGATGTCTGCGCGTCCAGGCGGGCGTGAAGACGAATATTCACACGATTCAGGATCTGAAAGGAAAGCGAATCGGTGTGCCGGGAATGGGCACGCCGCCCTTCGTTTTCGCAAATCGTGTCTTCGGAACACACGGCATCGATGCCGGGAAAGATGTTACTTGGAAAGTTTTTCCAGCAGGTGAATTAGGGCTAGCAATCGACAAAGGTGAAGTGGACGCTGTCTGCAACGCGGAACCGATCGGAAGCCTGCTCATCGCGGAGGGAAAGGTAAGAAACATTGCCGACCAGATAATGGATGCGCCTTACAAAGACGAATATTGCTGCGAGGTGATCGCCAACGGCAAATGGGTGGACGCCAATCCCAACACGGCAGCCAGGGCAACGCGTGCCCTGTTGAAAGGCGCTAAATGGGTCGAGACGAACCCGAGGGCCGCGGCGATCATGGCGGTGGAGAAAAAATATCTCGCGTCAACTCCGGAATTGAACACTGCCGCGCTCGCGCGTTTGCGCTACATACCAAGTATCCACCTGGCTGAGGAGTCGGTTCGCACTGCCGGTCGGGAGATGAAAATCGCCAAGATGCTTTCTCCGGACACCGACACCGAAGCGCTGGCTAAACGTGCTTTCATGCATCTGGACGGCGTTACGGATGAGTGGATTAAGACCCTTGAGGTGGAAAAAATTGCTGGAGGCCAGGTCTCACCCGACGAAGATATCCGGCTCATCGCGGAGTTGATTCAGAAAGACAAGGGAGATTCCTGCTGTCGAAGAAAAATGTTCGATCAACCGGATCAGGATGCTCCCAATCTGGCTGACCCTGATGCCCCGTGCCTTCAGAAAAATATGATGGCTGCTGAGCAGTGAACCAGGCCGCACCGCAAATTCAGTTAACTCTCGCGCGAACAGATCTGGAGCGCGACGCCGTCGCCCCCACCAGGCACGGATCGACGCTCAGTTGGCGCGTGCAGTGGGCGGTTCCCTTCGCAGCTTTGGTCGACCTCGCAATACATTTGCTCTTTTCGAAGCGTGCGCCAGCCGTCGAAACGCACTCTTACAAGCTGCTCATCTACGAAATCATCGGCGTATCGATTGTCCTGAATATTGCCCAGCGATTCTGGATGCCGTTGCGCTCCTGGATGCGTCACATGTGTCCAATCTTTACGGCGGCAATTTTGTTACTCGGTCTTTGGGATGTGGTTACGCTGGGTTTTCAACTGCTCCCGCTGCCGTATTTTCCCGGGCCAGCGGCGGTACTGCGCAGTCTGATCAGTGATCGCGCGCTTTTGCTAGACAGCACCTGGCACTCCCTTGCGCTGCTTTTAAGTGGCTACACCGTCGGTCTGCTTGTTGGTCTGATCAGCGGGATTTGTATCGGATGGTCGGTTCCGGTTCGTTACTGGGGAATGCCACTGCTCAAGGTCGTCGGCCCTATTCCAGCCACGGCTTGGATCCCTCTCGCAATGGTGATCTCACCTTCTGCTTTTGTGTCCGCGGCAGGATTGATTGCGCTCGCGGTTTGGTTTCCGGTGACGATGCTCACTGCTTCCGGTATCTCCAACACTCGCGCGTCTTACCTGGACGTTGCTCGCACTCTTGGCGCGGGACGCACTTATCTTATCTTTCGAGTAGCCATTCCGGCAGCAGTTCCGAATATTTTTATCGGTTTATTCATGGGGCTCGGTGCGTCTTTTCTGACGTTGGTGGTCGCGGAATCGGTCGGGGTGAAATCCGGCCTTGGTTGGTATGTCAGCTGGGCGCAGGGCTGGGCCGAATACGGCAAAGTCTATGCCGCAATCGTCATCATGGCCGCTTTCTTCTCAACCGTTATGACTCTTTTGTTTAAAGTTCGCGATCACGTCCTGGTCTGGCAGAAAGGGACGATCAAATGGTAGCATTTGCCGAAACTGACGCGTCCACTCTACGCATCCGGGAAATCAGGAAGAGTTTCCCCGCACCCGACGATCCTTTGACGAGGCGGCCGGTTCTGGATGGGATCTCCTTTTCAGTTGCAGCCGGGGAATTGGTTTGTCTGATTGGACCCAGTGGTTGCGGCAAGTCAACCCTCCTTCGTCTAGTTGCAGGTTTGGATTTCGCCGATTCAGGCGAACTTTTAATCGGTTCTCAACCAATCAGTGAGCCGGGTGCGGAACGCGGCCTTGTCTTTCAAGACCCGAACCTGTTTCCCTGGCTCACGGTTCGTCGCAATATCGAGACCGGTCTTGTTGCGCGAGGTATGTTGCGCGAAAAACGAAATGAAGTGGACGCATTCATGCGCCTTGTCGGCCTCGAAGCATTTGGCAGTGCTTATCCCCACCATCTTTCCGGGGGCATGGCCCAACGTGTTGCTCTCGCGCGAGCGCTCATCAATCACCCCAAGGTTCTCCTGCTCGACGAGCCGCTCGGCGCGCTCGACGCCTTTACGCGTATGCGCATGCAGGATGAGGTGCTGCGCCTCTGGGAAAATCGCCGCACCACGATGCTTCTCGTCACCCACGACATTGATGAAGCCATTTACATGAGCGATCGCATTATGATCATGACTCAGCGTCCGGGGAGAATCGATCGGATCATCACGGACGCCCTGCCTCGACCACGTGATCGCAGCAGCTCGGATTTTCTTCGCCTCCGCTCAGACATTCTCGAACTTCTGCACTTCGCCGGCAACACCGCGGCCGCTTGAACGGATTAGATTCCGCTAAAATCCGCTGGCGAGAACCAGATTTCCTGAAGGATCCCCTTGCGCCGTGAAGATATAGGTCTGCCCGCTTTGCACATTCAAAGGCATTTCCCACGGAATCGGCGAGCGCGCCCTCGTCGCCCTCACCGCTAAAACGTGCCGACCAGGTGTCAAATTACCTTCGTAAGTGTGGCCATATCCAAGCGATGCAGCTGGCTTGCCATCGATCGACAATTGAACAATTACGTTGACGCCCAGATTTGGAATTCGTCTTATGACCAAACGGGCCGGGGCTTGGCTTGTCGCTGCGGCGTGCGGTGAGCGCGATTCGGCACCCGTCGCCTGACCAGTCACGAACGCACTAAAGAACAGCGAGACGATGAGCAGAAGGATCGCGCTGCAGATACTGTAATTATGTGTCTTCATAGTTTGTTACTCCATGGGTGAATTTTCATTTGAATCACTGAACGCGCGGCGGGAAACCAAACCGGCCGTCCAGAATCAAATTTCCCGAACCATCTGTCACCGCTGTGAAACCGTAAGTCTGGCCGCTTCGTACATCCAAAGGCAGTTGCCAGGGAATCGGCCACCGTGGATTGGGACTCGCCAGCACTGCTAAAACATGATGACCAGGCGCGAGGAAACCATCGAAGGTATGCCCATATCCAATAGGTCCAGCTGGCTGGCCATCGATCCACAATCGGACGATTACGTTAAAGCCCAAATTTGGATTGCGCCTTATGATTAAACGGGCAGGTGCTTTGGCAGGCTGCACTACGGCGTGAGCTGGTCGCGGGTCGGCACCCATTACCTGACCAGCGGCGAGCGCATTAAAAAACAGCCAGGCCATGACCAGAAGGATCGCGCGGTGGGTGTTGTAGCTATGCGTCTTCATAGTCTGTTACTCCGCTAACCAATCCTTACCATTCGATAGATGCGCTATTCAAGCTTTATTCCGTGCAAAGTGATTTGTAATCAGTAGCTCGTCGGTTTCTTTCTAAAGAACGATTTCCATTCCTTCGCGCGCCAACTGCGAGTTGGGGAATCGTCTCTGGCATAGCTTTTCCATGCGCAGGAGAAAATCGTCATCGTGTTCCGGATCGTGGTGAGTCATGGCGAGATGTTTAACCCCGGCCATTTCCGCTACCTGCATCGCCTGATCGAAACTGCTGTGTCCCCATCCGCGGTGCGTCCGTAGTTCCTCGGCGGTGTATTGCGCGTCGTGCACTAGCAAATCGGCGCCGCGGCTTAGCTCCACCACCCGCGAGTCGATTTCCTCGCCGTGCTCAACGTCCGTGCAAATGACCAACACCTTACCGTTGCGCTCAATCCGAAATCCATACGCTCCACCCGGGTGGTTGTGCCGCTGACCGGTGACTCTGGTCTCCACATTGTCGACGCCAGCGGTGAAGTGCTTGCTGGCATCTTCGACCTTCAGAAATTCAAATTGGGCCCCCATCTGGTCCAACTGCACGGGAAAGTACTGCGATTGCAGGGGCACCTCAAAGATTTCTCGCAGATTGCCGACGGTTTGGCCCTGGCCGAGCGTGAGAATCGTGATTTTCTGCTTGGGATTATACGCCGGGGCGAAGAAGGGAAAACCCTGGAGATGATCCCAATGAAAGTGAGTGAACGCGATGGGAAGCATGTCCTGGTGGTGTCCAATCGCGCGCATGTCCCGGCCGAGATTGCGAAGCCCAGTTCCGGCGTCAATAATGACAATGCGATTCGTATCCGTGAATGTGATTTGAAAACAGGTGGTGTTGCCGCCGAATTGCTGGAAGCCAGCATCACAGACTGGGATGGAGCCGCGGGTACCGTAAAATTTGAGGTTCATACCGAACTATTCTTGGCCCAGCGTCCCAGGTCAATGAGTGTCCACCGGCGGTGTTTCCGACTTCTTGCTTGCCGCCGCGGCTTCGCGCAGGTCCTTGATCATCGGCTCGGAGTAATACTCCATTAAATTGTTATCGAGCATCCAACGGCCGATCTCCGAGCCCATCAGGTTCGGAAGCCAGGTGTGTTTCCATTCGACAATCATATCATCGTTAGGCGACATGATCCCGCGGCTTCGCAGATCATCCATCCGCGCATATAAGTCGAGAAAGATATAAACATAGTACGTCTCTCTGGTGAGGTCTTCTATCTGCTTTCGCCGGGCGGGCTCCGGGACATCCCTGAATTTTGCCTGGACAGCGTCGGAGATGTCCTTCCAGGCAAGGCCGACCATCGGGTTCTTATCGACCACAAACTTGTTCATTGCGAAGACTGTATTGTCGATCCGGTCATTGGTAGTTTGTCGGATCTGTTCGATATTGGCGGCAGAATTTCGCGGCGGCGTGCCGATGCGATCGAAGAGCAACTCCTCGAAATGATCGAAGAAAGAGAAATCCTGTTGCGCACCCATTTTTACCACGATGCCGTGGGCATAGGCGGGATTTTCAACGCCGCTTTTCGTGTCCCGCGCGTCCTCCTCCCTGCCACCGATGTCGCTATAGCGAAGCGTGACCAGCCGAGGCGGGCCGAGCGTTGGCAGCTGACTTAGTTTTCGCAGCGCTTCGCTGACGATCTTTTCGCCGTTAGGTCCGACATCCACAATTTCGTCTCCTTCAGCATTGATGACGTAGAGATGTTCAGCCACATCTTTTATGAAAGCCTCCTTGCGCGCCGCAGCTAACGGATCCTGCGCGTCAAGTAAAGCTTTCAAATCCTCCTTCACCCTTCCGAGCTCCGAGTAAGTATTGGCCTGCATCTGAGCGATGTCCGGACTCTCCTTGCCGAGTAGCTTCACGAACTCGGGAAGTTGCGCTAGCGACACGTTTTCGGTCAGCGGCGTAAACATGACGATCCGGTGAATCTTATAGGGTTGTTTCGTGGGAAAATCTTTTGCCCGGTTGAGAAGGGTACGCATCGCAAGCAGACCTCCCTTGCTATGAGTCACGATCGTGATGCTCTTGTAATCCTCCTCCAGGTGGGTCAGCGTGCCATCGAGCCTGGCCGCTTCCTCATCGAAGGCCGGCACGTCGCCAAAGAGCGCCGTCTTGAAGCCATAGAAAACGAAATCGTAGTTCCGATTGAACCGCGGATCATCTAGCAGGACCTTCGGCTTGCCCCACGTGTCGACGTAATCGCCGATAAATCCGTGGACGAAAATGATCACGTCCTTGGCCTGAAAAACCTTGTGCCGCAGGTGTAACAACCTGCCTTTGTAATGCGGCTCCTCGCAAAACCATCCTTTGTCCTTCAGCCCAAGCCAGCTCAGTGTCGTCGCATCAGAGACCAGCGCGCCCTCCGGCAGCTTGTCATAGTCGTTTGCGTACCATCGCCTGACATACCCCTTGATCGTCCAGAATCCGATCAGCGCGACGATCCCCAAAACGAGGTAGCGATATCGCCAGCAAAGCCGCCGATAGGAACAGAGCCCTTGGCATTCCCTGCAGCGGTACGAACGATCGTCAATCTCCGAGCAACAAGCCGGACATTTCATTGCTGGTCGTGCGAGGCGTTCTAGGTTAGCGAGTGCTCGCCCGCGGCGTTGGCGAACTCCCGGTTGCACCCGCGGCTTCGCGCAGATCCTTGATCATTGGCTCGGAGTAATACTCCATTAAATTGTTGTCAAGCATCCAACGGCCGAGCTCCGAGGTCATCAGGTTCGGAAGCCAGGATCGTTTCCATCCGAGGATCATTTCGTCGTTAGGCGAGAGAATTCCGCGGCTTCGCAGATCGTCCATTCGTGCATACAAGCTGAGAAAGATATAA
>DASYDT010000002.1:0-31429 GCA_036499425.1 Candidatus Udaeobacter sp.
TTCGGCATGAAGCGGACTCGCCACGACCCCCGGCGCGACCGCATTGAATCGAATGTGCTCTTTCGCGTATTCAGAAGACAGGCTTTTCACGGCCGCGTTCAAGCCGCCTTTCGTCATCATCGCAACCGACGCGGGACTGCCCGCAATCGGATTGTCGGCTAGCGCCGCAGTAATGCAGACGATGCTGCCTCCCGATTTCTGTGCCTGCATTTGTTTCACCGCTAGCTGTGCGATGTAGATGAAACCTTCCAGGTTGGTTGATGCGAGAGCGCGAAAATCATCTCTGGTGTAATCGGTGAAACGTTTCACCAGGTAAATGCCGGCGTTCGAGACCAAGGCATGGATGAACCCGAATCTCTTGATCGCCAACTCCGCCGTTGCCTGTGCCGTCTCGAATTGACCTATGTCCCCGTCGATTAAAGCGAGGCGCTCGGAAACTGAAAGTTCTTTGGATTTGGTCGCATGGCGCGCCGTTCCGACAACGTTGTAACCCCGCTCCAGAAACGCGCGAACGATACCGGCCCCGATGCCTTGGGAAGCGCCGGTGACAATAACAGTCTTGTGCGGACTTGCGATTCTACGCTCCTTTCGTTAGACTTTTTTTTCGGGATCTCATCCGGATTTGTTTCATTGTGACGTTCTTTCTAGGATGGAGTACGGCTTAGCCAGTCGCTGAAATGCGTCGGGCCGATGCGTGCGTTATCACCGGGCACGAGGCTTTGATCGTTCACCTCTATGCCGTAGTAGCCCGCATCAGCGTCGGTGACCACGTTCCGCGGGTCGCCCGTCGCAGTTAGAAACTGCCGGACAAGTTCGTCCTGCCGAATCTTGTCGGGCCCAGCTACTTCGACCATTGCATTCATCGGTTCCCCGAGAGCTACGTCTGCCACCGCGGCAGCCACATCATCCGAAACCATCGGCTGCATAAGCACTGGCGATAACCGAATGGTTGAACCGTCAGTCGCCGACCGAGCTATGTTCTTCACGAACTCGAAGAACTGCGTTGCGTGTACGATCGTAAACGGGATCCCGGAAGCCTTGATCAGATTTTCCTGGGCCAGCTTCGCGCGGAAGTAACCACTTAAGGAACCGGGACCACTTCCAAGCAGGCGGTCCGTCCCAACCACCGACAGCGCCACATGATGTCTCACGCCCGCAGTCTTTTCCGCGGCAAGAAGGTTGCGACCCGACGTTTCGAAGAATTCCAAAGCAGGCTTGTCTTCGAAGGAAGGTGAGTTCGCTACGTCAACCACGACCTGAGCGCCTGCCAGCGCTTCCGCCAGTCCCTCACCAGTGAGGGTATTCACGCCAGTAGAAGGTGACGCCGCCACGACCGCGTGACCACGTTGGCGAAGGATGTTTACCACCTTTGATCCAATGAGGCCGCTGCCTCCGATCACTACGATCTTCATTTTATTATTCATGTGTGTTTGTTACTCCAGGGTTTGGTTTTTCATTACGGCATTGGTAGCCGGGTAGCGACAATGATACTTTCATTTGGATTAGCTTTTGATGAACGCGAGCAGGTCGGCATTGATGACGTCGGCTTGCGTCGTGATCATGCCGTGCGGGTAGTCCTTGTAGGTCTTTAGCGTACCGTTCTTGAGGAGCTTGGCTGAGAGTGGACCGGCGGCTTGATACGGCACGATCTGGTCGTCCTCGCTATGTATGACCAGAACCGGTACCGAAATCTTTTTCAAATCCTCCGTGAAGTCGGTCTGCGAAAACGCGACGACGCCGTCATAAGCCGCCTTGGCGCCGCCCATCATGCTTTGGCGCCACCAATTCCAAACGACAGGCTCGATCGTTTTCACGCCGGGACGATTGAAGCCGTAGAACGGGCCAGCCGGCAGGTCGTAATAGTACTTGGCCCGGTTGGCGGCGAGTTGCGCCTGGATATCGTCGAACACCGATTTGGGCGTGCCTAACGGATTGGCCGGCGTCTTCACCATCAGCGGCGGCACGGCGCTGATGATCGCCGCCTTCGCCACGTTCTTATCGCCATGACGGCCGAGATAACGCACCACTTGGCCGCCGCCGGTCGAATGGCCAACGTGAATCGCGTCTTTCAAGTTGAGATGATCGGTAACGGCCTTCAGATCGTCGGCATAATGGTCCATGTCGTGTCCGCCGCCGGTTTGAGTCGAGCGGCCATGTCCGCGCCGATCAGTCGCAACAACGCGGAAACCTTTGCTGACAAAGAAAAGCATCTGCGGGTCCCAATCGTCGGCTGAGAGCGGCCAGCCGTGACTGAACACGATCGGCTGCCCACTGCCCCAGTCTTTATAATAGATGTCGATGTTAGCTCCGTTTTCTTTTCCAGCTGTGACGTATGGCATAATGATTTTCCTTTCGGTTTAAGTTGCACGTGAGATGTGCCACCCGTGGCAGAATCAAGCCCTCGATTATTCTCGCCCGATCAGGCCGCGTTTCAATGTCACGTTTGGGCTACCTCGCCTAGTTTCAGCGATAAGCCTTGGGCTTGGATTGCGCTCGCTGCAAAGGCACTGTCGCGTTCGAGTCAGCGCGAGATCCGCCTACGGGTTGGCTACGGCGTGACAAGCAAGGAAACAGGCGAGGGCGATCGTGACCAAGTCTTCGAGCAGGGCGACGAAAATATCTTTGATGTTCAACACGGCGACCAAGCGACGGCGGGTCTCGTAACCGACAAACGCTCCAACCAATCCGCCGACCGCGCCCAGAATCGCACCGATGATTAACGATTGATGACCTGCCGCACAGATGCAGGCGCCGCAAAGACCACCCATTAGGACGCGGGCGATGAGCGGCACGGGTGCGGTTCGTTTTCCCGTTTGAGGCAGTAGATCGCCAATTAATTCGACAACGGCCAGGAGCGAAAAAATAATCACGGCGACTATCGAGGCCATGAACGCGAGTGGGGAATTGTTGAGATTCAACCAGCCAAGATGAGCCGCCCACGCCACGACCGCCGGCGGCGTCAGCGAGCGCAATCCCGCTGCGAAACCAATTCCGAAGGCAAACGCGAAGACGTAGTTCATCGAGAATCGATCTTGTAACAGATCGACCAAAGAACTGAAATACTAAAACGCGCAACGAAAAGGAGGAGTTATGGCAACGACGAAAAACGGAAAAGATGAACCGTTCGACCTGAAACTTGAAGTCGTAGTGATCGGCGTTTCCGATGTCGATCGCGCGAAAACGTTCTACCAGAAACTCGGCTGGCGGCTCGACGCCGATTTCGTAACGGGCGACGACTTCCGCGTCATTCAATTCACGCCGCACAATTCTCCAGCCTCGATCATCTTCGGCAAAGGAGTACCGTCCCCCGAGGCAGGCTCGGTGCAAAGCCTCACCCTTACAGTGGACGACATCGAGGCGGCTCGAAACGATTTGATCGGTCGCGGGGCAAAGGTCAGCGAGGTGTTTCAATACGCCGGCGGGCCATTCAACAACACTGGGAAAAACCCGCGCGTCAGCGGTCGCGATCCACAGGGTCGTTCCTATTTTTCGTTTGCATCATTCGAGGATCCAGACGGGAACGGTTACTTGCTTCAGGAAATCACGACACGGCTTCCCGGTCGCGAATGGAAATGGTCGCGCGCCGGAACGATGGACATCGCCACGCTTGCCGAACTCCTTCACGAAACAGAGCAACATCACGGACAATTCGAGGAGACGCACGCCAAACATAACTGGTGGGAATGGTATGCGCCCTATCTCAACGCGCGTCAGAACGGCAAGACTTCGGCGGAAGCGGCAGCCGCCGCCGACCGCTACATGGACGAGGTCCATCATGTTCCTGCTCGATGACGAACGATACGCTGGTAAACTTTCTCTGAACCTTTCGGTTCGGATATTCCCGAAAGCTTCGGCGGACTTATTGGTCTCTGGACGCCTGATCTAATTCCGGCGAGGCTCGGTCGCGATGGCAATCGTGGTAGGCAAGGCCGAGTTGATCCTGATTTGTCTGGTTGCCGTGGCTTTGCTGGCGCTCGTTGCGCGAAAGATTCGGGTTCCATATCCGATCCTGCTCACGTGCGGCGGCGTGCTCCTCGCACTTGTGCCCGGGCTTCCCGCGATTCGGCTCGAGCCTCAACTCGTTTTCAATTTGTTTCTTCCGCCACTGCTTTATCCGGCGGCGGTGTTCACGTCCTGGCGAGATTTCCGGGCGAACCTTCGGCCAATTCTCTTTTTGGCGATCGTCCTGGTTCTGTTAACGATGACGGCGACTGCTTATCTGTTCCACGGTTTCACGGGACTGCCTTTGGCGGTGGCGTTTGTGTTCGGCGCCATCATGTCGCCGCCGGATGCTGTGGCGGCATTGTCGGTCACACAAAGTTTGCGGGTGCCTCGTAAAATCATTGTGATCCTCGAAGGTGAAAGCCTGGTAAACGACGCCACTGCTTTCATCGCGTTTCGGTTCGCTGTGGCTGCCGTGATGATCGGGACCTTTTCGTTAGGCCAGGCGAGCTTGCAATTTCTTCTGGTCGCGACGGGCGGTGTCTGTGTTGGCCTCGTAGTAGGCTGGCTGGCGACGCAGGTGCAGAAGCGTTTGGATGATCCGCCTGTTCAAACGATGTTCTCGCTGCTCACCCCGTATGCGGCTTACTTCAGCGGCGAAGCTATCCACGTTTCCGGAATTTTAGCCGTGGTGATTGCCGGGATTTATTACGGCTGGCGAGCTCCGCGCATTTTGAGCGGAAGCATGCGACTACTGGCACTACCGGTTTGGGAAATGGTCGTGTTCGTCCTGAACGGAATCCTTTTCATGCTCGTTGGGCTCCAATTGCCGCAGATCGTCCATTCGCTTGCTCCAGGTTCGATCACTCAGGCAGCGAAACTGGCGATCCTGGTCGTTGCGGTAATGATGCTGGTTCGGTTTGCCTGGATATTCGGGACAAGTTTCTTGCAGCGCCTGATACCCGGAAAGTCCCGGCGTAAGAATCGGGTTCCCTGGCAGCAGACAGCGTTAATCGCGTGGGTAGGTATGCGCGGCGCGGATTCACTCGCAGGCGCGCTGGCGATCCCGTTCGTGTTGCGCAATGGCGAGCCATTTCCCGGACGCGACCTGATCCTGTTGCTGACGTTCTGCGTGATTTTTGCAACGCTTGTTCTACAGGGACTCACTCTTGCGCCGTTGGTTCGCTGGTTGGGAGTCGTGGACGATCACATCACTGAAAAGGAAGAGACACTGGCGCGCTTGAAAGCGAACGAAGCAGCCCTGGCTCGGCTCGAAGAGCTGGAGTCATCCAAGCGGGCGCGACCTCAGACCGTCGAACGTCTCCGTTCAGAGTACGAAGATCGTATTCGACAACTGCGAATCGAAGCTCCGGACGAGGAAAGGGTCAGCCGGTTGTACTCGCGCGACTTCGAGGAATTAGCCTGCGAGATGTTGCAAACAGAACGCGACACCATCATCGCACTGCGTAACGAAGAAGCGATCAACGACCAGGCGCTGCGCCGAATCCAACGCGATATCGATCTCGCCGAAGCGCGGCTTCACCGGCCAACGTAACACGAACCGTCGTAGTTCGTCGCTTGAGCTTAATTCACTCGACGCGTGGCTTCGAAAAGGAACCAAGCCCGCCGCTCAGTCTCATCGATCCAAATTTCGATCAGGCTCGTTGTGGCGACGTCGCGGTGTTCCTCACACACGTTGTGCGCCTCGCGCAGGCGCGCAGCCATCGTTTTGTTGTCTTCTGCTAACTCCGCGAGCATGTCCAATGGCTCGACGTATTCGGCATCGTTATCGAGCACACGCTGAGTACGCGCGATTTCACCGATAGAGTGCAACGTGATTCCGCCGAGCTTTCGGACCCGCTCAGCGATTGGATCTGTCATCGCAAAAAGCTGGTCGGCGTGCTCGTCGAGAAGCAAATGGTAATCGCGAAAGTGCGGACCGCTCATGTGCCAGTGAAAATTTTTCGTCTTCACATAGAGCGCGAACACATCGGCGAGAATGGCGTTCATCGTACCGCTTATGTCTTTGACGGCCGCGTGCGATAGATCCGTTCGTGTCGTGAGTGGTGCATCGCGCCTCTGCGCCAGCTCCAGCCTTTTTTTCGAATTAGGTTTGTTCATTGTTATCGCTCTATTGTTTCTGATCATTTTGAATTGATGCACTGATTTTCCAGCTCAGTGACTCGCTCCTCGTTGCAACCCCATTGCCCCGAGCGTGTCCGTGTCGAGATAGCCGGTCATGTTCAAGCCATGGCTGCTTTGGTAATGCCTGATCGCCTGGCGCATCTCGGGGCTGAACGCTCCGTCGCTTTCGCCTTGGTAATAGCCCTCTCGCGCGAGTCGCTCCTGCGCTGCGACCACCGTCGAATAGTTTGAGTAAGACTGATCGCTGTAGCCGTTCTGATCGTCGTACGCTTCGGTTTGGTAAACACTGGAATCGTATTGCTCCTGAGATTGATCGGGATAGCCGGTCTGGTCGTAATACATCTGGCCCTGATAATCGCCGGAATCGTAGTAGCCCGGCTGAGAATCGTACGAATACGGATAATTGTACCCGTAGGTCGAGGAGCCGTAGCCATCATTCGGAAAGCCATAGTCGTAGTCGTAACCGGGATAGTCCCAGGGCCACCACGGATAAAATCCCGCACTGAAGATCACCCACGATCCATTGATGAAGCAACATCGGTGACCATTCCACCAATGGTCACTGTGACGGTCCCAGTCGCGATGCCAATCCCCTGAGCGGTGCGCGAAAACGTGTCTTTGCCAGTCACCACGAAGATGATTGTTTCCGTTTCGAACATTGTTTCCATTTCGCAGATTGTTTGCATTCCGGAGATTGTTTCCGTTCCGAAACTGCGTTCCGGTGTTTCGCTGGTTCCACACGCCTGTGACAGTTGGATTTCTGTGATTCGCGAATGGCGCGAAACGATTATTTTGATTAGGTTGTCCTATGGTTACTGCAGTGTATGGACCTGAGCGGGTAACCGCCACCCGGTTTGGATAAATCGAAGGCTGACGAAATCCAGTCGGCCGGTACGAACGCATTCCAAATGACGAATAGCGTTGCTGCGAATATGTCATCCCTCCGCCGAAGCTGCGCATGGGCATTGAATGGAAAGATGAAAAACCGCCGGCCCGCGCCGGAGCGTGAGCGGCCGGGGCACGGTGCGCAACTGCGCCTCCGCGAACACCTCCGCCACCGCCGGGACGTGCTCCTGGATTCGCTTGAGCAACCATCGCTGCGCTTGCGACTAGTGCGACCGACAAGGATTTAGTTTTCATGGTTTAATTTCCTTTCGTCTTATTGAAGCGTTTTGCTGTCCACATATTAGCGCAGTCCTCCCGCGATGAGAAGCATTTCTCCGGTGATCCATTTCGAATCGTCTGAAGCGAAGAACACCGCAGCCGGCGCGATGTCGTCGGGTTTTCCGACGCGGCCCAGCGGCGTCTGCGATTCGAGCATCGTTCGGAACTCGCTTTCATGGAAACCGCCGGAGATCACTCCGTCCGTTATAACCATGCCGGGATTTATGGAATTCACGCGGATTTTGCGCGGGCCCAGCTCCTTCGCGAGTGTGCGCGTAATCGCATCAACGGCACCTTTCGTTGCGTTATAAACCACCGCGGTCGGCGGAGTCAACGAACTTGCGAGCGAACTGATGTTAATGATGCTTCCGCCATCGGAACTGAAATGCTTCAGTGCTTCCTGCGTTACAAGAAGCACTCCGAGAACATTTGTATCAAACATTCTGTGGAATTGCTGCTCGGAAACTTCTTCAAGCGGCACGAATTCGTACACCCCGGCGTTATTCACCAGGATATCGATTTTGCCGAAGGCTTTCTCCGCCTGAGCGAAGAGCCGCTCCACTTCTGCCTTGTTGGCCACGTTGGCCTGAATAGCGATTGCTTTTCCGCCGCGCTTGCTGATTTCGTCAACCACGCGATCTGCGTCGTGCTTTGCAGAAGCGTAGTTAATAATTACAGACGCGCCTTCCGATGCGAACTCTTTCGCGATGCCAGCGCCGATTCCTTTCGACGCGCCTGTCACCACCGCAATTTTTCCACTTAGTTTTCCGTTTTTCATTACGTTTCCTTTGATTTGTTTTGCTTGAGAACTTGCCCGATATCGCCATTCATCCGCACAAAGCGAGAGCGGGTTGGTAGGTTTGAACTGGATGAAACTCGCGTGGGGCGATGAGATCAGCATGCTGCGTCGCTGCTGGCTGGAGATTGAGATTTGTGATGTGCGCTTCGACTAGCTCGGGAAGAAGCAAATGCGGAAAAGAGGATAAGTCCCAGGCTTTCGCTTCTTCTTCGTCAAGTACGATGTGAATGATTTCACGCAGGGCCGGATAAGCCTGCTCGTAATCGTGTTGCAATCGCTGTTTCAATTCCGCAACGGCGACTGAAACTGTCTGGAGGAAAACTGCTGCTGTCTGCTTTGGTTGGTCAGTTTTCATAGGGCTGATTTATATTTGACTGGTCGTCTATAAATTTGATAAAAAAGAGAGTCATAAAGCGACAGCGTGAGCGTGTTTCATCCCTAATACGTCCATCGCGACTTTTTTGAAATCGCGGATCAACTCGACGTCATTTTGGATGCGCGCCTGCATCAATGTTCCTTGGTAACAGGAGAATAGCGCCCGCGCCTTGGCCTCGGGATCAGGCGCGTTGATCAACCCCTGGGCATGCGCATCACGAATTGCCGAAACAAAATAGCTAATCTTGCGATCCAGGAGCTCATCCACTTTTGCCCGCACTGCATCCTCCTGCGTGCTGACTTCGCTGCCGAGGGCTAACAAGGGACAGCCAAGCACTGAACCACATTTCCTCTGGCGTTCGGCCTGGTTGTCGTGGACGTAATCAAAATAGCGATCGAATCGTTCCAAAGGTGGAAGTGTCGGCGAAAAGATCTCGTCCATATCCGATTTGCGCCGTTTCCATTCGTTTTCCAACGCCGCGGCCGCGAGCTCTGATTTTGATTTGAAAAAATGATAAAAGCTGCCCTTTTTTGCGCCTGCGCGCTCGCACATGGCGTCGACAGATGTCGCGCCATAGCTGTTTTCCCAAATTAAGTCCATCGCGGCGTCCATCAGGCGTTCTTTCATGTCACTCACTCTGGGCATATATACGACGCTTTACAGTCACTAGACTGACCAGTCAACTATTTTGTTCAATTTTTTGTTGAGCCCTCTCGAACGCCTGTTAATCCGCAGTCCGTTCGTTTAGCCGTCAAAGCATTCGAGGTATTTGATTCCGGCGCCGGTATTGAAAATGACTACCCGCTCGCCGGGGCTGATTTTTCCCGCACGCTGAAGCGATTTTAGAGCGGCGAAACAGGCTGCTCCTTCCGGACAAACGAAGAGACCTTCTTTCGATCCGACTTCGCGCGCGACGCGGATCATTTCTTCATCATCGACAGCGACTGCGCGGCCCTTGGACTGGCGAAGAATATCGAGGATCAGAAAATCGCCGATCGCTTTTGGAACGCGAAGGCCCGATGCAATCGTGTGCGCGTCTGGAAATTCGGCGGCGGCTTTTTCTCCGGCTTCGAACGCGCGCACGATTGGTGCGCAACCGCTGGCTTGCACCGCGAACATCCGTGGCCGCTTTTTACCGATCCAGCCGAGCGTTTCCATCTCGTCGAACGCTTTCCACATACCGATGAGGCCCGTGCCACCGCCGGTGGGATAAAGAATCGCGTCGGGGAGTTCCCAGTTTAGTTGCTCCGCTAATTCGTAGCCGAGCGTCTTTTTTCCCTCAACGCGATACGGTTCCTTGAGCGTGGACATATCGAACCAGCCTTCATTTTCTTTTCGGCGCGCGATTTCAGCGCCGCAATCAGTGATCAGTCCATCGATCAACGTGACGTGCGCGCCGAGCTCATGGCACTCGACGATGTTCGCGCGCGGTGTGTCGCGCGGCATGAAGATGTGCGCTTCGAGACCGGCCCGAGCCGCATATGCGGCGAGCGCGCCTCCGGCGTTTCCAGCGCTTGGGGCCGCAAGTTTTGTCGCGCCGAGATATTTTGCCATCGATACGGCCACGCTCATTCCACGCGCTTTGAAACTCTGCGTCGGGTTTAGCGATTCGTCTTTGATCCAAAGATCGATGTCGGTAGGGACATCGCGCTGCGATGTCTGGACGCCGCAGCGCGGCGTCCCTACCTGCGCGCGCAGCAGTGGTGTTCCGCCTTCGCCTAACGAAACCGGCGCAACGTCGCCGGGCAACGGCAATACTTCGCGATAACGCCATAACGATTTCTCTCGCGTGGCCAACGTTTGGCGCGTCAGCGTTCGGCTCGCCGCGGCGAGATCGACAATCGCCAGAAGCGGTTTGTGGCAAGAACGACAGAGATTTTGCAAGCGCAACCATTCATGCTGCAAGCCGCACGCGCTGCATTCCAAATGCTTCAGAAACATTTGCACAATGGAGCGTACAACTCTGGGGAGCGCACGCGCCTCGCGTGCTGGCGATGGCGCCTCGCCATCGCGAACTTTTCTCCTGCTACGTGAATCGCGCTTTCAGCGCTTGGTTACCAGGGAAAATTGAACTCCTGGGGCGACGCCCCAGGCTAGGATGAGAGAGCGCCTGTGGCGCTACCCAAATACACCGGCGTCAGCATCGCTTGCGACTCGTGATAGATTAAAAACAAAATGGATTTACTGACTCTGACAGAAATTCGCCGGGCGGCGGCCCGCACAGGCGGGAGCGCGGTGCCGGCGCGTGTGCATGTGCAGGTGGAAGCGGCGGCGCCGAAACTCACTCGGGAACAAAAGCCGTACTGTGAACTGAGCCTCGCCGATGCGTGCGATCGAATGACTCTGCGCGTCTGGAGCGACCATCCGCAGTACAAAGCGTGCAGCAGTTTCAATAGCGATAGCTTTATCGAGCTCACCGGCGAATTTAATTCACATTCGCAGTATGGGCTTGAGGCGCACAAATGGACAGTGCGTCCGCTCACCGAGCAGGAAAAAAGCGAATTGCTCCAGGGCCCTGCGGATTTGCGCGCCAGGCAGAACGCAGACCGGGAATTTATTGAGAAAACCATCCACACAATTACCGATCCGCGCCTGCGCGGGTTAGGCGAAGCGTTCTTGAAAGAATGGGGCGACCGGTTCCGTCGCACAGCTGCCGCGCGCAACTATCATCACGCCCGGCGCGGCGGACTGGTTGAGCACACCGCGCAAATGATGCGCGTGGCGAAAGAGATCGCCCCGCTTTATCCGCAGTTGAATCGCGATCTGCTGATCGCTGGTATTCTCTTTCACGATTCTGGAAAACTTTGGGAGAATGCGCTCTCCGAGAATGGGTTCGTCATGAATTACGACGAGCGCGGCGAACTGGTCGGACACATTTCCATCGGGCTCGAACTGGTGAATGCATTGTGGCGAAAGTTAAGCGCGGAAAACGCCGAGGCGTGGAAAAATCTGGTGCCCGCTTCGGAAGATGTTCGGCTGCATCTTTTGCATTTGATCGGCGCGCACCATGGCGAGCTGGAATTTGGTTCACCCGTCGCGCCGAAAACGCCCGAAGCGATGGCGCTGCATTACGTCGATAATCTTGATGCGCGGCTGGAAATGTTCGCCGCCGGTTACCTCACCGCGAAGCCGCTGGCCGCGCGCATCTTTGATCGTGTGCGGCCGTTGCCGGGGAATCTGGTAAAGTCGCTCGATAAATTTCAGCAGTCTGGGGCTACGGCGAAAGAAGATGGGAAGCTACTGTAGGGGACGCCGTTGGCGTCCCGCGGGGAAGCGAACCGCTTCCCCTACAGTTTTATACATCTAGCCGCCGCTTCGCTTCCGCGAGATAAGTCTCGTCGATTTCGAAACCGATGAATTTTTTCACGCCGCAGCGCTGCGCCGCGACTGCGGAATTTCCGATGCCGAGAAACGGATCGAGCATGGTTTCTACGCGAGAGCCGCCGTGCAGTTTGATACACCACTCGGCCAGTTGAACCGGAAACGTCGCGGGATGCGGTCGTTCTTTCTTGCGGTTCTGAATCGTTTCGTAAGGAACGAACCAGGTGTTGCCACGGCAACGGAGATCACTTCCTCGAGTGTGAGACCAGCGGGCGATGTTGCTCTTGTCCTGATACGGAACTCCGATGGCGAGCCTATCTAGTTCAACACGACCCGTCTTTGTGAAGTGAAAAATGTATTCGTGGCAATCGTTCAGAAACCGCTTCGAGCTGATTGGCTTGAAATGGCCGTAGGAGCGCGCGTTTGTAGCCACGGGCGTGTGGCCCGTCTGTAGCGCAGCACGAGTCTGACCGGCCAAAGGCCGGTGGCTACAGAATTCGTCGATGGTGATGGATTTGATCCAGTGAATGGTGTTTTGCAGCGCGAATAAATCACGCAGCGTCATGACGATCTCGTGCGGCAACATCGGGTTGGACGGCGCGGAGCCGATATTTAGAAAAAACGAGCCGCTCGGTTTTAGAATTCCTTGAATCTGCTCCGCCCATTCGCCGCACCAATTCAAATACGATTTTCGATCCTGGGTGTCGGAGAATTTTCCGTAGCGAATTCCGAGATTGTATGGCGGCGATGTGACGATGAGATCGACACTTTCATCCCTGAGGCGCGACATTCCTTTGATGCAATCTTGCCGCCGAAGATCAAACTTCATTGCGGAATGAATCTCGCGTGATTACGCGCCTCGTACAAGCGCAAAACAGCGCGCGTTCCGCAGTCTGGGGAGCACAGGCTGCCAGCCTGTTGTCGTCGGCAGCTTGCCGACGACTCCCACGCACTACAAGAACTCCCATTGTCGAGCAATTCGAAGAGCTTTTCGGCAGGCTGCCGAAAAGGACAGGCTGGCAGCCTGTGCTCCCCAGAGATGGACATTCGCACGTTTGCGCGAATTCGTTTATTCTCTGCCAATGGCGGACAAGCCCTCGAAAATGAAGATTGCCGACCGCGAATTCACGTCGCGCCTGATTGTTGGCACCGGGAAATTCGCGTCGAACGAGCTGATGCGCGACGCGCTGATTGCCAGTGGTACTGAGCTAGTGACCGTTGCTCTGCGCCGCGCCGATCTTTCAGGTAAACACGATCCGTTTGCGAACATTCTCGATTTTATCGATCCGAAACGTTTTCTTCTTCTGCCGAACACCAGTGGCGCGCGCAACGCGGAGGAGGCCGTGCGTCTCGCGCAACTCGCCGCAAGCGCGGGCTTGCCAAAGTGGATCAAGCTCGAGATTCACCCCGACCCGCGCTATTTGCTTCCCGATCCAGTGGAGACATTGGCGGCCGCGGAAATTCTCTTGAAGGAAGGATTCACCGTGCTGCCGTACATCAATGCCGATCCGGTTTTGGCGAAACGATTGCAAGACATCGGCACGGCCACGGTGATGCCGCTCGGTTCACCGATAGGCAGCAATCGCGGCATCGAGACGCGTGCGCAGATCGAGATCATCATCGAGCAAGCCACAGTGCCCGTCGTGGTCGATGCAGGGCTGGGCGCTCCAAGTCATGCTGCCGAAGCGATGGAAATGGGCGCCGACGCCGTGTTGGTGAACACGGCGATCGCGATTGCTTCCGATCCGGTTCGCATGGCAAAAGCATTCAAGAAAGCCATCGAAGCCGGACGCGAAGCGCACGAGATCGGATTAGCCGAAAAAATCAGCGTCGCGGCCGCGACCAGTCCGCTGACTGGATTTCTGTCTCAATAAAAACTCACGCGTATTAGGCCCAGAAGATACGCCTTTAAAGACGCAAATATTGGGCCGAATTCTCGTTAGACGTAAAGAGCACCATGTTCGATCGAGCCACGAGGAAACACGTTCGCGGTGAATATGACCGCGTCTGGCTAAGCGACGATTACTTCGACCTCATCGTTTGGTATGCCTCCGGCGACGTCATCCGCGGTTTCCAGCTCTGTTACGGCAAGCCCGTGTGGGAACGCGCCTTCATCTGGACATCTGATCGCGGCTTCTCGCACAAGCAGGTGGATGACGGCGAGGCAAGGGGATGGGCGAACCAGACTCCCATTTTGCTGCCTGATGGCTCGTTTCCTGCAGACAGTGTCGCGGCAGAGTTTCGGCGGCGCAGCGTTGACCTTCCCGTCGACCTGCGAGAACTCGTCTTAGGTAAGATCGCCGAGTATGTGCGGCTACGAAATGTCTAATCAGATGATGCAGCGAACCGCGGGCCGTCCTTACGCATAGCTTCCTTTGTTATGCGAAAGTCATTTGTAACTCGCGAGGCCGCTGATCTTGTGTCTCGTTAGGCCGAACATTGGATCGATATGCGCGGAGTTCGGATTAGCTACCTGATTGACCACCCAGAGTACATCCCGCAATTGGCGCAGTGGCTGTTTGAGCAGTGGGGATCTGTTCTTGGCGAAAAAAACCTTGTTCGAATCAAAAAACTACAGGCGCACATGAATCGAGATGAGTTGCCTATTGCGTGGGTGGCGCATGCGAATGGACAACTGCTCGGAACTGCCGCTCTTCGCGTGCACGATCTTGAGGGGCGCGAAGACCTGACGCCCTGGCTCGGCGGAGTTTTTGTCGGCTCGGATTTTCGGCGCCGAGGTATTGGTGCCGCGCTCTGTGCCACCGTCGAGGACGCGGCGCGGTCACGAGGGATACGGACTCTTTATTTGTTCACGCTCGACAAGCAGGCGTGGTATTCACGCCTGGGCTGGACAGTACTTGCCCCGTGTATGTGGCACCAGCGGCCCGGTGACATCATGTGCAAGCAACTGCAGACCGCCTAGCGGATGTCATAAATGTTGTAGCCACCGGCCTGTGGCCGGTCCACTTCGGTGGCGCTTTTCACGCTGGTGGGAACGGCCCTCAGGGCCGTGGCTACAGCGGCTTTGCTTGTGTTGCCGATCGCCTACAACGTCGTTTCGCTTACGAGCGATCGTTCTTCGGGAAGAATTCGTCTGCCGCGCCGGGTTTCTTTTTGTAATCGTCTGAGGCGACTCGATAAGGCGGCTTTTGCCGCCGAACGCATGCGATCGATAAATAAAATTCCATTTAGATGATCGTGCTCGTGCTGAATCGCGCGCGCCAGGAACTCGCCGGCTTCGATCTGGATCGTGCCGCCTTCCAAGGTTTGCGCGCGCACGATCACCGAGTGCGCTCGTTCGATGTCACCGGTGATTTCCGGAAAACTCAAGCAACCTTCGACTCCAATTTCCATTTCACCGAGCAACTCGATCTCCGGGTTGATCAATACCAGAGGCATCGCGCTGTTTGGATCAGCATCTTTGCCGTCTAACTTTAGCGTGCTGGGCCGGTCTTCGGCTGCCGAAATGTCGAGCACAGTCAGCTGCAAAGCTTCACCGATCTGCTGCGCTGCCAGGCCCACGCCATGAGCCGCGTGCATCGTCTCGATCATGTTCGCCGCCAGTTTCCGAATCCGATCGTCGATGTTTTCGATCCGGTTCCCCTTGGCGCGCAAAATCGGATCACCGTACTGCAAAATTGGCAGAATCATTTTTCTTCCTTGGTAAAGGCCGGTAAATTTTTCACGCCCGCGACCTTCAACTCATCCATCACCCTGACGATGGTGCCGAAGGAAGCTTTTTTGTCCGCTTGCAGCGCGAGGGTGGATTTACGCGCGCCTGGCAAGTCGCGCACCGCGCCTGCGAGTTCGTCCACGCCCACCGCGCGTCCGTCCAGTTTAATCTGGTCATCTTGATCGATACTCACAATCGCGTGCTCGAGTTCACCGGGGCGTTTTTCCGCCGTTTTGGATTCCGGCAGATTAATCTTCAACTCCGGCTGGTCTTTCTTAAACGTCGTCGAGACGACAAAAAAGATCAGCAGGATGATGAGAATATCGACGAGCGAAACGATGATAATGAGAGGCGCTCGCCGTTTTCGCACTGCGAAGTTCATGTGCTCAAATGCGCCGCGCGTTTCACGCCAGCGGCGTCGGAATCGGTACTTGCGCAGTGGACGGCGCTTTTGCCGTTCCAAATTCGCGCGAAGAGCGGCCGTAATAGCATTTGTTGATTAGCTCCACGACGAGCGTTTCCATCTCCACCGACATCACTTCCACTTTTCTCGAAAAATAGGTGAACCCGACCAGGGTCGGCACGGCAATCGAAAGCCCGAACACGGTCGCATTCAATGCTTCGGCTATACCGAGCGCAATCTGGCGCGTATCGGATGCGCCGCCGCTCAGTCCCAGATGAGAGAAAACATGCACCAATCCGGAGACCGCACCAATCAAACCGAGCAATGGCGCTATCCCTACAATAACTTCAAGAACGATGAGACCCCTTTCCAAGCGCACCATCTCGTGGCGCGCGCGCGTCTGAACTGCTTCCACATTTTCCGAACGCGGTCCCCGCAAATGTTGCAGCGCCACACGAGCGATCCGCGCCAGGGACGAAGGGTCGTGATGCACTAGGCGAGAGAGCCGCTCAGGGCTTTCGCCCGGCGCCAGACGCTCAATTTCCTCCTCGATCGCTGGCGGCATGACCTTTTTCTGTTGCAAAGCGAGGCCGCGCAAAATCATGGTCGTCACCGAGACAATCGAGCAGGCCAGCAGCGGCCACATGAAAAGGCCGCCTCTCGCGAAAAATCCGAGCACGATATTCACGATTCCAGTCGTTTCGGCAATGATCCAGGCCGCGATCATCCGTTTGGAAAAATAATAAAACCGAGGCCGTCAATATCCAGGCCTTCGGGGGGCAAAGTGTTCGCGACATCCTCAGGGATGGGAGGAAGGTGCGCTTCCAGCACCGATTGCACGCAAACATTCGCGAACGCCTCGTTGGAACTATTCTCAATAATTTTGAGATTCTTCACTCGTCCACTTCGATCAACGACAAATCGAAGCCGCAGAGTCCCAATATTGATCAAGTCGCCCCTTTCTTTCACGTATGTGTACCAGCGCGACCCGATTGAATCTGCCACGATCTTTTGATAGCGACCGAGCGGTGTGCCTAAAGCGTTCACGGCGGAAATCCCGCGATTGGTAATGTTTCCGGCGATGTGGGTCCGCTCCTTCAAACGGCGATACGCAGATTGCGCTTGCGATGGCGCAGCTGATCGTTCAGTTTCTGGAGCCGATTTTTGAGTTAACAATGCAAATTCCTCCGCGGCGGTAATCGGGGCGGGCTGCGGAGCAGGCATTTGTCTCTGTTGCGAGGCGGCGCTCGATTGCTGCGGTTGCGCTGCCTTTGTTTCCAGCGAATACGGATTTGTCTCAAAATCCATCAACGGGCGGTCTTTCCCCGCCTGCGACGGCAATGGCAATTCGCCAGCGGCAGCCAGCTCGCTTGCTCCAAGTGAATTGGCGTTTGATTCGAATGTTTTGTCCTTCGGCTCGGGCGCCTTTTTCGATTCGTCCGTTTCCATAAACGCGGAATTCTTCGGCACCAGCGATGTTGGTGACAGATCCACCAACGTAAGTTCAGCCGGCTTGTCCTCAAGCGGAACGCTGGGCGAGAAAACGCCGCTGAAGGCAGCAAGCAAGAACGCTACCGCCAGGTGAATGCCAATCGCCGCGAGCAGCGCCCACAAAACAGTTCGCGCATCGTATTCATGGTCCCGAAAACTTTCGGGATTGCCCGGCTGGGCGAGCATGATGTCAGCCGTTGTCATGAGAGCAGTCTCTTAGTAGTAAGAAAGATTCGGGCTCAGCGCTTTTCAGCTTAAGGCTGCAACATTATCCCAGCCCAGGGGCACTGACAACTTGTGCGAAGGAAGGTCAGGCTTCCAGCCTGACTCGGCGGGCGGGCATCTTGCCCGGTCTATGTTTAGCGCCAAAGGCGCAGCATTCACCTCCAGCCTGGGGCAGCGCCCCAGGATTCATGGTTGGCCAAGACGCCAGCGCTGAAAGCGCGATTCATTTTCGGCGCCATTGAAACGCGCTTTCAGCGCTTATTTACGCCACGATTTGCATTCCTGGGGCGATGCCCCCAGGAATGCATGACACACCGCCTTTGGCGCTAAACGGGTACTTCGCGAAGCGATTCGCGCATGATGAAACAAGTACTGCTGCGCATAACCGCCGTGCTCGCCAAAATAAGTTTCGGAGAATTCACGTAGCCGTTGCGCGGTCATTTTCCTCCGACGCTGAAAATATTGCTTTCTTAAAACCCGCTCGATCCAGACGTCGATTGGGAATGCGCGCAGCCGTTCATAGGCAAAGAGCATCACGCAATTTGCGATCTTCGCTCCCACGCCGGGCAATGCGCATAAGTGTTTTCCAAGCTCGGCATCGGAAAGCGCCGACCATGCTTCCAGATCCGCTTCGCCGGAACTGACCAGCTGCGCGGTCGCGCGCAGGTGCTTTGCGCGATAACCGAGCGCGCATGCGCGTAATTGTCTCTCGGAAGCTCGCGCGATCCGCTGTGCCGAAGGAAACGTTTCTAGAATGCGCCCACCGATTTGGCGTGGTTCACCAAAGCGCTTCCGAAGCGCCAGTGAAATTTGGCGAATATGCGCCACCTGTTTCATGGACGAACAGATGAAGGTGCCCAGACATTCCCATTTCGGCTGCCGAATGATTCGCAAGCCGCGACAAAAATCGCGCGCAGCATTCATGATAGGATCGGTCGGGAACGATGCACAAATTTCCGCCAACGGATGATCGAGCGCGAAGTAATGTGAAATAATTCTGGGGAGCGCACGCCTCTGGCGTGTTGGTTGCGGCGTCACGCCGCAATGGACTTTAAAAACATCGCTCTCTTGCTCCGCATATACTGGCAAATCGCCGATTGTTCCGACAAATCCCTTGCCGGTTTTTTCCCAATGAAAGACCTGACCGGAATCAAGCGTCTTCTCCAGATCGAAATCCGGTGCGGGAATTCTGATAAGATGCACGAGCAAACGTTCAACGCTCAACGCTCAACGTCCAACGCTCAATGTCTGCGAAATCTGCATTCATGGATTCGACTAGCGCTCACCACAGTGTCTGTGGCTAACTATGCGTCGCCATGGACAGCCGGTTGGCAATCGATAGCGCGGTTTTGCTTCTCTATTTCGTCCTGATCATTTCCATCGGCCTGTACATGGGCCGGAAGGAGGAAAGTCTCAAAGATTTCGCGCTCGGCGGTCGCAGAATTCCGTGGTGGGCCGTGCTCGCGTCATTGGTGGCGGCTGAAACAAGCGCCGGCACTTTTTTCGGAACGCCGGGGGAAGGCTTCAGCCATCGCGACTTTACCTATTTACAGCTCGCCTTTGGCACCATCATCGGACGCGTTCTTGTCAGCTACATTTTCATTAAGCCCTACTACGACTACAACGTTTACTCGATCTACGAGTATCTCGCCGCCCGATTCGGTGTGCCGACGAAGAATGCTGCTTCAGCCGTTTTCATGATTACGCGTCTGCTCGCGTCCGGCGCACGGTTGTATGTTGCAGCGATCGCGCTCGCGCTGGCCTACGAAATGATCAGCGGCGCTCTACCAGATCAAATTCAAACTTTGTGGATCTACATCGGGGCGACGATTGTCATCGTCATTCTGACGGCCATTTATACCACGTTCGGTGGGATCAAGGCCGTTATCTGGACCGATTTGATTCAAGCGTCGATCATGATTGGGAGCGCTTTAATCGCGCTTGGTTTGCTGTACTTCGCAATTCCAGGTGGCTGGCATGAAATCGTGCAACGCCACGGCCCATTCCGAGTTTCAGACCTTATAACAACTGGTCTCGATCCGGCCAGCCATGGCTGGGGAAAAGTGAAGGGTATGTTCGAGACGGAGTACACAATTTTCGCCGGCCTCATTGCGTCCGTGTTCATCACGATGAGCACTCACGGTACCGATCAGGATATGGTGCAGCGGATGTTGACTGCGCCCGATATTCGTCGCAGCCGGCGCTCGCTTATTATGTCCGGGCTCGCCGATATTCCGATCGCCTTCACATTTCTGAGCATCGGGCTGTTGCTCTGGGTTTATTATCAGGCGCATCCCGATCCAACGCTTTCCAAAACGCCGAACGAGACATTCTGCCATTTCATTTTGTACCAGATGCCGGTCGGCCTGCGCGGCCTATTGATTGCCGGAATTTTCGCGACTGCGATGGGTTCGCTCAGTACCGCGATCAACGCGCTGGCCACCAGTTTCACGCGCGATTGGTACGAGCCGTACATCAACCCAGGATCGACCAGCGAACAAAGCCTGCGCGCTGTGCGTTGGGCCACCGTTTGGTTCTCGATTTTGATGATCGTTGTTGCATCGACGACGTCTTATCTCGTCATAGTACATCCGAACGTGCGGATCATCCCAATCGTGCTGGGAATTTTCGGCTACACTTATGGCTCGCTGCTCGGGGTCTTTCTCTGCGGAATTTTCACCAAACGTCGCGGCAACGATTTCGGCAACATTCTCGCGATGATTCTGGGTTTTATCGTCGTTACCATCCTGAGCGGTCTTCCCAACAACATCGCCGGCCTTTTCGGGGCTAAGGTGTACACGCAGCCGAGCTGGCTGCCGGTGATGGAATTTCCCTGGTGGATCTGCTTCGGCACCATCGTCACGTTCTCCGTGGCGATTCTTTTCCGCTCAGGCCGCGAACATCACCCGCCTCTTGACGGTGGCCGCCAATTACTTGATACGTAACGACTCCATTTTTACTCAACCCTGAATCACTGAAATCCCATGGCTCATGTCGTCACTGAAAAATGTAACGGATGCAAGTTCACCGACTGCGTAGAAGTCTGCCCCGTGGCGTGCTTTTACGAAATGGACAACCAGGTGGTGATCCACCCGGAAGACTGCATCGATTGCATGGCGTGCGTAGAGGTATGCCCGGTGCACGCCATCTATGCGGAGGCGGACCTCCCTCCGGAATTCACGAAAGACACCGAATTCAACGCGACCCAGGCCCACCAGATCAAGGACTCGGGCGCGGAGGCGATCACAGTTAAGAAAGAAGCGCTGCCCGGCGCCCAGGAGCGGAAAAAGGCGCTGGGTTATTGAGTGACCAGCCCGGCGCTCCGGATTTACACCCGTAATTTCAACAAAAATGCGGCTGACAGCCGCCGCTACAGTTTTTTGTCCTTCGCTACGTTAAGCGACAGGTCACGTAGCTGACGCGGATCGACTTCCGCTGGTGAATTCGACATCAAGTCCATGCCGCGATTGTTTTTCGGGAACGCCATCACGTCGCGAATGCTCTGTTCGCCGCAGATGAGCATGAGCAGGCGATCAAGTCCGAGCGCGATTCCGCCGTGTGGCGGTGTGCCGAGCCGAAAAGCGCGCAGCAAATGGCCAAACTGCGATTGCCGCGCTTCCGGACTGATCCCGAGCGCTTCGAACATTTTCTCCTGCAACTCCGGCTCGTAGATTCGCATGCTGCCGCCACCGATCTCGACGCCGTTTAAAACGACGTCGTACGCCTCGGCGCGAACGTCCGGGAGTTTCTTCGATTCAAACAGCGGCATGTCTTCCGTTTTCGGTCGCGTAAAGGGATGATG
The DNA here is from genome assembly GCA_036499425.1 of Candidatus Udaeobacter sp. Lineage (GTDB taxonomy): Bacteria > Verrucomicrobiota > Verrucomicrobiia > Chthoniobacterales > UBA10450 > Udaeobacter. The sequence continues at coordinate 21,342 of DASYDT010000002.1, forward strand.
CATCGCGTTCCATTTGTTTTCCTCCGGGCTCCATTCAAAAAGAGGGAAATCTGTTACCCAAAGAAAATCCCATTCCGGCGCGCTCTCCGGCGCGCTCGGCGATCGCGCCCTACCATGTATTTCCTGAATCTCTGCGATGCGCAGTCGCAACCGCCCGAGCACTTCGCACCCGATTTCCCACTTGTCGGCGCCGAAGAAAACGCAATCGCCTTCCTCGATATTAAGTTTCGATTGCAGTGCGGTCTTCTCGGCATCAGAGAAAAATTTTACGATTGGCGATTTCCAATCGCCGTTCTCGATCTTGATAAAGGCGAGTCCCTTCGCGCCGTGCAACTTTGCGATTTCAGTTAGTTCATCGACCTGTCCGATGGTGATTCCTGCAAAACCCTTCGCGTTGATCGCCTTCACCACGCCACCCGCATCGAGCGCGCTGCGAAAAATCTTAAAACTGCTTTCGCGAAAAATTTCTCCGAGATCGACCAACTCCATTCCAAACCGGCGATCCGGTTTATCGCTGCCGTAGCGGCTGACCGCTTCTCGATAGGTGAGACGATCAAATGGCGTCTTAATCTCAATGTTGAGCGCGGCTTTGAAAATCGCGCCCAGCATTCCTTCGGTGACGGCGAAGATATCCTCCGGCGTGACGAACGACGCTTCGATGTCGATCTGGGTAAATTCCGGTTGCCGGTCGGCTCGCAAATCTTCGTCGCGAAAACATTTCGCGATTTGAAAATACTTTTCCACGCCCGCGACCATGAGCAGTTGTTTGTATTGCTGCGGTGCCTGCGGGAGCGCATAGAATTTTCCCGGCGTGATTCGGCTTGGCACCAAAAAGTCGCGCGCGCCTTCCGGCGTGCTCTTGGAGAGAATGGGCGTTTCGACCTCGACGTACCCCTGGCTGTCGAGATAGTCCCGCGTCGCCTTCGCCACGCGATGACGCATCCGCAAATTCCGCGCGAGCCGTGGCCGGCGAAGATCGAAATAGCGGTGCGTCATTCGCAAATCTTCATTCTGCGGCTCGGCGTCGATCGGGAACGGCAGCGTGTCGGCTCGATTTAAAACGCGCAGCCCGCTTGGGATGATTTCAATGTCGCCCGTCGCGAGGTTTGGATTTTCCGTTCCCGGCAACCGCGCCGCGACGCGACCCGAGACCTGGATCACGTCTTCGCCGCGCAACGCATGCGCCTGCTTTGCAAGCGCCGCGTTTTCCTCCGGACGAAAAACAATCTGCGTTAACCCTTCGCGGTCGCGCAGATCAATGAAGATCACTCCGCCATGATCGCGCGCGACATTTACCCAGCCCGCCAGCGTGACTTGCTGGCCGATGTCGGTTTTGCGAAGCGAATTGCAGTTGTGTGTGCGATACATGCGATCCCCCAAAAAGTACCGCGTCATTCTGAGCGAAGCGAATAATCTCGCAAGCCATTAGGTTTTGGGGACCACAGGCTGCCAGCCTGTTTTTTTCGGCCGCTTGCCGAAAGGCTCCTTTCCGCGCCACAATTCCGTTTGCGCAAATTGAAATCACACCGCTACATTGAGACCCGTGTTCAGCTTGACCATGCTTGGCAGCGGGAGTGCGGGAAACAGCGCGCTGGTCGCAACCGATCATTGCAAGCTTCTCGTCGATGGCGGACTGAGCGCGCGGCAACTGGTGTTGCGCCTGGAGCAATGCGGCGTCGCGCCGGAGCAGCTCGATGGGGTCCTTCTTACGCACGAACACGGCGACCACGTCTGCGGTATTGAAATTCTCTGCCGCAAATTTGACGTGCCAATTTATTGCAATGCGTTGACGGCAGAAGCAGTTCGCTGCGACAGCTCAGTCGAGCGGCATCGCAATTGGCGGATCTTTGCGACCGGCGCCGAGTTTTCGATTTGCGATATCACGGTGCAAACGTTCCCCGTGCCGCACGACGCGGTTGATCCGCTGGGCTTCGCCTTTTACGCCGGCTCGTGCGGTCTCGGATTTATCACCGACCTCGGTTACGTTACGAAATTGATCGTGGAACGCTTGCGCCAGGTGCAAACGCTCGTGATCGAGACCAATCACGACGAAAAACTTTTGCAGAACGACGCGCACCGCCCGTGGCCGGTGAAACAACGAATCCAATCGCGGCACGGTCATCTGTCGAACAGCGCGGCGGCAGGCGTGATCGAGGAACTGTTGCCGGGAAAAATCGAGCGCGTCGTGCTTGGACATCTTAGCCGGGATTGCAACACGCCCGCGCTGGCGCTGAACACAGTGCGCGCGTCACTCACGAAGTGCGGAAGGATCGATATCGAAATTCATTGCGCCACGCAGTTTGCGATCAGCCCACAATTTCGGATCGGCGAGACCGATCCCGGCCCGTTTCAGCCGACTTTCGAGAACGCGTTTTTCCAAAACGCTCTGTAGTGGGGACGGTGGTTTTCGCGCGCTTCGGGAGCAGAGGCTCGACTGCCGCCGGAATTTCCAGCGCCATCTTTCGAAAGTCATCGATAGTCATCTCGCGCACGCTCTTTGCCTAACGAGAAAGAGATAAGCCCCTGCAGGGTGCTCTGGCAACTCACTGAAGTTGCTTCGAAGCGGAGACAAAAGCCTCGTCATCCAACTCAGCTTGCGCCGAAATCTTCCTTGCCGCGCCCAAAACCGTGCTTTTGACAAGGCCTGCTTGGAACGTGTAAACTCCATTGTTTAAAGCACACCGCCTGTCTACCGAACGGCGGCAGGGTGCGGGGGCGGAACTTCGGCTCCGGTCTAACATGGCAGAATTCCCTATCAGGCCCATGGATGCGGTCGCGGCCCTCTACTCGGACGGGCAGGTCGAATTGTCGGAGGCGATCGTCGCCAGCCTCAGCCGTGCTCTCTTCGGCGTCGAATCTGGCGCGCCGGCCGGACTGGTTCAGAGGTTGGTTTCCCGGCTCAGCCATCGGGTCTTGAAATGGACCACGACCCACGAGAAAACAGATGACCAAAGCGCCGGGACAGGCTCCTTCCGTAACCCGATCCTTGAGCGGACAAGGCATCCCTACGCCCAGGCGTTACTCAATTCGTCAACAAAAGACACGAAGGCCTTGATGGAAGGCGGTGATCCCATGAACGGTCCGTACATGATGATTTCGCCCGAGATCTTGGGCATGAGCGATGTATGGGATCGGTTGCTCATGCACTCTGTCCAGGGAAAAGATGTGCAGTTGCGATTCGTCCGGGAGACACAGGCGACGTATGAAGCGGCCCGGTCCCGCTTGGAAAATGGAGAATCCATTCGAATGAAAGCCGTCGCCGCGGGGACAGGTCTAAGCATGATCCTAGCCTATGACCGGCTGGTTAACGAGGGCTATGACCCAGCTCGAATGACCGTCAGGATTACGGATCGGGACAGGTCGAATGTTGATAAAGCCCAACGATTGTTGGCAAAACTGACCTCCACCAGAAGCAGCGTCACCACCGCGGAAACCGAGGGTGGCATCTCCGTCGGAACGGAAGACCTTTTTGCCGAACCATCGGCGTCGGGGACGATCGGCGAGGCAAAGTATCATGTTGTCACGGCGGTCGGAATTCTCGACTATCTTCCGGGCTTCACATGCGCGACGACGGAGCGAAGCCTCCGTTTGCCTCAACCGGAGGAGGTTGTGCAGGCCGAACACCTCGCCGTTCGGCTAGGTCATATGACCGCGGCGGATGGCGTGCTTATCGTCAATACCTACCGGCCCCACGCCAGCACTCGCATTCTGGAACTCTTCGGCAGGAGGTTTGACTACCGGCATCGGGATAACCTGTCCGCGCTGTTGGCTACCGCAGGTTTTGGGGTCCCGCGTTTGGTCGGCTCGGGTCACATCTATGATGTCGTTGTCTATGTAAAGAGTTTCCCGTCGCCACCATGAAGCTGTATGGCGGCACGGGGTGCTTTGCACTCGCGAAAGCTTCGGAGTTGGCTGGCCTGCCGCGCCGTAGCTTTACCGTAGGAAGGCATTGCTTAGATGACATGATAACCCAACAGCCCGTTGCGAAGTAACTTCAGTGCCATTCCTTAACGGCACTTCGAATCAGCACAAGCTCAAATTGGTCGATCAGGTTCGCGATTTGCTTACTCGCGGCGAGAATCATCTTTTCTGTGACCGACCATTTCGGCACGCATGGTGCGTCGATCGATCCGAGTGAGGTTTTTCTCCATTGCCGGCGTGAGCAATGAAATGTGCGGGATTTCGCAGAGGTGTTCGGCAATGAACCAGATCGGTTTTTCCGTGGTCATCCACCTGCGAACATCAAAGCGCGACAGGTTCACCGGGCGCGAGTAGCGGCGCAGAGTGCGTTCGCCCCGCAGGTTGAAGTAAATATTGAAATAACTCATGGCCAGCTCGCGCAGACTGCGATACACCGGCTCGCGATAACGGCAGCCGGTGAAGTTAGATTTCGCCACTGCGCCCCAGTGCCCGCGCACTTTGAAAATGGCGACTACGTGATCGGTGTCCTGTTCCGCTTCCAAATCGAATATCAGTGGTGGAAAGCCAATGACGCGAAGCGCGGCTGCGCCAAAAATCCCGCCTTCGAGACAAGACGCGGTTCGATCGTGCAGAACTTTCTTCGGCGACCCAGCGGTGAAGCTCAGATTGTAAGGCAGATCGTCGAGAAATTTTTGGATGCCAGCCGGCGTTTTCAGCGCGCGCAACGTGCGCAACTCCGAGCGCGTGAAACCGAAATCGGATAGATCACCAAGTTCCAACATCCAACCTCCAAAGAATCACCAGATTCGAATATTTAAGTCCGGTCCGCCACTCTTGGAATTTGATGATTTAAACTTTCTTTGGAGCTTGAGGATTGGGATTTGGAACTTTCGGCTACAAGCCGATGGGATGCCTCGCATCAAAACCGCGTGGCGGTCGGTAAATGGTTTGCCAACGCGGCGCCCATTTGCCGGTGTAACGATCGAATGGCGTCGTGTCGAGTCGCAGTCCGGCAATAACGGCGAAGGTGTGACCATCGCGCGCGTAAATGGTGATCCATTTGCCAGGGCCGCGATCGCCGTAGCCGCAAAACTCGGTTGAGCTTAGCGGTGAACTTATCAGACCGGCTGCGGCGAGCACGTAGGAGACAGTTCCAGAACAATCGTAACCGCGGTCATCAAATGATTTGTGGCCGCCGCCGTACCGATACGGCTTGGAGCGCAGTCGATTCGCTGCCCAGATCGCTCGTTTCACTGCGAGCGGCGCGTGTTTCGGCGCAGCCGCACGACCGAAACGAAGATGGGCCGTCTTTCCCGAAACAACCGGTCCGGAATCCGGAAACAGATCGGCCGAAGCCAACGGCACGATGGATATGAAAATTGCAATGGCGAGCAGGATCTGACGATTAACCGGATTTATAAACTCCTCCGGAGCCGTCTTGTATGAAGGAAGCCGACAGATGAAAAGAAAAAATTTCAGAAATTTGGTGGATCGTCTTGTCCGCAAGACGATGGCAGAGAAATCGCTGGAGGCGAGAATATTGGGCGGCAAAGCCGCATTTCCAACGCGTTGAGGACAACGCGTTCCACCCGGTTGAAGCAGCAAGGGCGCACACTTTGTGGTAAACTCGCGGCATGATCCGCGCAGTCGCCTTGCCGGTGACACTGCTTGCCGCAGCGATCGTAACGGTCGGTGCGGATCCATCGACGAAGAACAAATCCGACGAACCCGAGGCGTTCGACATCGAGCCGGCGATATTAAAGCAAAACCTTTCGGATGCGCCGTTGCCAGAGGCGGGAACGCCCGACGCTGAGGTTGCGCGTTTAGAAAAACAATTGGAGCGCGCAAAAAGAAATGCAGACGGCGCGGAACGCCTCTACAAAATTGGCGTGCTCGCAAGGGTGGAAGTGGAGCAACGTGTGTTGAAGGTGGCTCGAACTGAATCGGATCTCGCCAATGCGCGGGTCACACAAGCCAAAGAAAAAGTTGCCGAGCAGGAATCTCGCGTTGCGTCTGGTGAAAACGCGAAAGATGAGTTCGATGCCGCCAAAGCAACGCTGGCGCAATTAACCGGAGCCGCGCAGGTCGCAGTGGCAAAGCGCGAGCGCGCCGAGCTTGAAGGTGCCGAAGCAAACGTGCGTCGCCAACAAAAACTTCTGAAACTCGGCAGCGCGGGCAAATCCGACGTGACTCGCGCGGAAGAAAAACTCGCGGAGCTTAAGGCACCGAAAAATTAGAAACGAGCGCAACGAATGATGACAGCCAGAGATTCCTCGACTTCGCTCGGAATGACAATAGTGGGTTACCAAACCACTTGCTGACTTCGACATTGGGCGTTGGACGTTGAGCGTTCGGCGTTTTCTTAGTACCCTGCCGCCATTCCATCCTTCCGCGATTCGCTGGCGCCGACATAGACGCGTTGACCGTCGTGCATTTCGACTTTGATCGCCTGGTAACCGCCGTAGCCGCCGACATCAAAACGCACGTCGTGACCTTTCTTGCGCAGTTCGCGCACGGTTTCGTACGGAATGCCGCTCTCGACTTCGACGTAGCCGCCTGACGCAGTCATTTTTTCGCCGGTGGGTTCGTTGTCGCCTTCGTGTTGCCAACGCGACGCGTCGCCGGCTTCCTGCACGTTCAAACCAAAATCGATCTGGTTCGTAAGCACTTGGACGTGCCCTTGCGGTTGCATGCCGCCGCCCATGACGCCAAACGCTTCCCACGGTTTGCCATCTTTCATGACGAAGCCAGGAATAATCGTGTGAAACGGCCGTTTCCCGGGGGCGTAAGCATTCGCGTGCTGCGGATCCATCGAAAAAAGTTCGCCGCGATCCTGAAACATAAACCCAAGGCCGGGCACTACGATCCCGCTGCCCATCCCGCGATAATTGCTTTGGATCAGCGAGACCATGTTGCCCTCGTCATCAGCCGTGCACATGTAAATCGTGTCGCCTTGATCCAGCGCTGGATTGCCAGCTTCGACGTTTTTCGCCGCGTGATTTGGATCGATCAACTTGCGCCGCTCCGTTGCATAGCTTTTCGAAAGAAGGCCGGTGAGTGGAATTTTTGCGAAATCAGGATCGGCGTAAAATTTCGCTCGATCGGCCCACGCGATTTTTTTCGCTTCGATCATGGTGTGTAGCGTTTCGGGCGAATTGCGTCCCATCGCACGCAGGTCGAATCCTTCGAGGATATTCAAAATTTGCAGCGTAGCGATACCCTGCCCGTTCGGCGGTAACTCGAACACATCGTAACCGCGATAATTCACCGAGACCGGCTCAACCCATGTTGACGCATGCTTCTCGAAATCAATTTTCCGCAGGAAACCGCCATTGGCCCGCATGAACGCGTCGATCTTGGCCGCGATTTCGCCTTTGTAAAAGGCGTCGCGACCTTTTTCGCCGATCAATCGTAGCGTCTTCGCGAGCGCCGGATTCTTGAAAATATCGCCCTTCGCAGGAGTGCGAGCCTTCCCGTCGAGCGTGTAAGTTTCGAGAAACGCGCCGGGCAATCCTTTATACAGTCGCGGACCGAACGCCCAATAATACGCGATTAATTCCGTGACTGGAAAACCCTCTTCGGCATATCGAATCGCAGGCGCAAGGTCATCGCTCAGTTTCAGTTTGCCGAATTTTTTGTGCAGCTCCGCCCATGCGTCCACTGTTCCAGGCACGCTGATCGGCAACATGCCGACTGGTGGAATTGTTTCGCGATGCAGTTTTGCCAGCTCGGCTTTCATCTGATCGTAACTCAGACCCAGCGGCGAACGACCGCTCCCGTTGATCCCGTAAAGTTTATTTTCCTTCGCGCTGTAAACGATTGCGAAAAGATCGCCGCCAATCCCATTTGAGACTGGTTCCATCAAACCGAGCGTCGCGTTCGCTGCGATCGCCGCGTCCACGGCGCTGCCGCCGCGTTTTAAAATCTCGACGCCGACCTGCGTCGCAGCTGGAACGCTGGTGCAAATCATTCCATGCCGTGCCACAACTTCCGACCGCGTGGCGAAAGTCTTCCCGGTGATGCGATCGATCTGGGCATGAAGCCGATGATCGGCAATTAACAGAGCCAACAGTGCTAAAGTTAGTGGCTTAATCTCGCGCATAAGCCACATTAACGCCTTCCTTTCAAACAGGGCACTTGAATTTTGTTCTGCGATTGTATTTGATTGCTGCGGTGCGAATGAACATTTCTTCCGATGACCAGAGAGCGATCAGTCTGATTCTGGTCTGCGTGGGATTTCTTTTCTTTCTGATCGGTCTTGCTGCACGACTGAAGGAAAGTTTTCAGTCCCGCGCCGAAATCTCGACCGCAGGTTTCACAGCCGCCGCGATTCTGGCTGGATTAGGCGTGATCCTTTTTCTGTTTTCCTGGCGAAAGAAGCAAGGCTGAAAGCTGGATCTATCCCTAGGTAGGTGCCGTTGGCCTCAACAGCCCCGGGGCGATTGCGGTCAACTCGCGAAAGCTTTCGGGGTCAATCGCCCTGCCAAGCTGCGCCGAAAAAAACGGCGGGGACCCTTCCAGATCGCCGCCGTTCCCCTATCGCTCCCCGAATCGAAGTTATTCTTGCATCGCGTTGTGAAGCTCTTTGTGGGCGTTCATCATGTCTTGATGCGCCTTTTGAACGTCATCGAGCTTCTTCTGTTGATCCGCATTGAGCAGCGGACGGATCTGCGACAGCGTGCTGTCCATCACCGTTTTCATTTTCTGCATCGCCTCCTGATGAATGGCGACGATTTGCGGTTTGGCCTGATCAAGGATTGGTTGAACCTTGGTCTGTTGATCAGAAGTCAGATTCAGCTTCTCCGTTATTCCGTTGAGGCCGAACGCGTGACCGTGCCAGGCGCCATGGCCACAGGATCCGCCGGGACCAGGTTGTGCTTGCACAACCACAAAGCCGCCAAGCGCAATGGCACCGGCGGCCATAACTGTTAATAGATTTCGTTTCATAGTTAATGTTTGTTTGCTGTGCGCTCTTCGCGCTTTTAAAGATGATGACCGGGTGCGCGAAGCAGTGGTTACAAATTTTTGTTAAATGCACTGGATTTAGCGGCGCTGGCTGAGGCGAGCACTCAAACGAGCGACAAGCGCTTGGCACAACCACATCTACATACAAACTTGTAACCGCGACACGCCATTCCCGGTCATTGGTAATGGTGTGGATACGCTCTTGACCACATGGATGATTCTGACGCAAGCCCGCTGGTTCAGGCTGCGCTTCAGCATGACGATGACGCAGCTCGCGCGCTGGTGCGGCAGCTTTATCCGTTGGTGGCTAAAATCGTCCGCGCGCATCGACCGCGCCGAACGGCGGAGGAGGACATTTGCCAAATGATTTTCATCAGAGTTTTTCAAAAATTATCGCAATTCTCCGGCAAAGTTCCGCTGGAGCATTGGGTCTCGCGCATTGCGGTGAATACTTGTCTGAATCAAATCGAGTCGGAGAAAGTGCGCCCTGAGTTGCGGCACGCAGATTTGAGTGAGGAAGAGCGCGCCGTAGTTGAGAACCTGGCCACCTCCTCCGACGAGCTGGCGCCGGATCATCGCTTCGCGTCGCGTCAATTGGTCGAATACTTGCTTGCTGCGCTGAAGCCGGTCGAGCGGCTGGCGATCGATTTGCTATACTTGCAGGGACGTTCGGTCGAGGAGATCCGTAAGATCACCGGCTGGAGCGCGGCACTCATTAAGGTGCGGGCATTTCGAGCGCGACAAAAAATGAAAGCTCAATTAGCCAGAATCGGAGAAAAGCCATGAAGGATCACAAAATCGATCGGTTGCTGCGATCTGCGGCACAGGTGCGCGACAAGGAGGAGGCCTCAATGCCGTTTGGCTTCGATACCCGCGTGATCGCGCTGTGGTCCGGCAGCCGCCGGACGCCCATGGCGAATGGTGTGGTATCGCTAGTGCGGCGCGTGGCAGTGTTGTCCGCAGCTGTGATCGTCATCTCCAGCATCGCAGCCGTTCGTGAAGCAAATCAGAGCCGCGAGATCGATGAATCTTTTGCGAATGAATTCGCCATCGCGGACACAGCCATTCAAGATGAATTCTCGCAATGAACCAGGCATTGAAATGGAAACTGATTGCAGGATTCATTCTTGTGTTCGTCGCCGGGGGAATCAGTGGCGCGTTTCTTGGAGGATTGTATGCCCGGCATCTTTTCTTTGGATTTC
>DASYDT010000003.1:0-2355 GCA_036499425.1 Candidatus Udaeobacter sp.
ATCCAGCTCCCCTTTCCGAAACCAATGGGCCACGGGCACGCCGAATCCTTTCTTCGAGCGATACAGGATTTCGCGCGGCAAAACTGGCTCCAGCGCCTTCTTCAGAATGTATTTGCTGGTGCCTCTGTGATATTTATAGGCGCGGGGGATTCGCCTGACGAAATCGACCAGCTCAATATCCAGAAATGGCGCGCGCGCTTCCAGACTGTGCATCATGCTGGCGCGATCGGTTTTCACCAGAATGTCATCCTGCAAATAAAGCTTGGTGTAAAATTGCAGGGTCTTATCGACCAGGTCGGTTTGTGGACAATTCTCCCACTGCTCGATCGCTTCCGAGTAGAGTTCCTCGAGATCGATCGGTTCGCCGAAAAGATCCTGCAGGCCGGCGTGGTCGAGCGGCGCCATCCAGACTGGCAACCAGAGCCGCCGTTCGTAGCTTAACCCGCGCAACGCTCTCTTGATCTTAAAGTCGAGTGCCATGTTCGCATGCGAAGCCGGCAAGCGATCGAAGATTGCCTTGATTGCGGCATGAATCGGCTGTGGAAAAATGCGGTCGTAAAGTTGCGCCCGCTGAAGCGCGTGAAACGGATCGTAACCGGCAAACAATTCGTCGCCGCCGTCGCCGCCCAAGGCCACCGTCACATCTTGTCGGGCCAGGCCGCTCACCAAGTAGGTGGGCAGGAGAGAACTGTCCCCCATCGGTTCATCCAGCCGAGTTAGGCATTCATCGACCAATTGACGGGCGCGCGTCACGGAAAGAGTTTCCAGTTTATGATCGGTCTTAAATTGCGCGCGAACGAGCTGCCCGTAGCTCGTCTCGTCGAAAGTTTTCTCGGCAAATCCGATGCTGAAGGTCTTCAGCTGCCCCACGGGAACATGGCGCGAGGCAAAAGCGGTGACCGCCGACGAGTCGATCCCGCCACTCAGGAAAACGCCGACCGGCACGTCGGCAAGCAATCGGCGGCGGACAGCCCGATCCAACAGTTCACGCAATTGCTCCCCCCATTCTTCCTCTGGATTCGCGGGCAGACGCTCAAATGGCTCAAGCACCAGGTCCCAGTATTTTTCCACGCGATAATCCAGCGACCGGACATCGAGAAGAAGCGAACAACCGCCCGGAAGTTTGAAAACTCCATCCAAAATGGACCAGGGCGCAGGAATGTAGCCATGAGCAAAATATTTTTGGAGCGCGCGCCGCGATACCGTTTTCGTGACGCCAGGATGCGCCGCCAGCGAAGTCAGCTCGGAAGCGAAGACAAATCCATCGCGCGTGCGCGTGTAAAAGAATGGCTTCTTGCCAAACCGATCCCTGCTGCAAAAAAGCTGGCCACGCGCGCGATCGTAAATCGCATAAGCCCACATGCCGTTGAGACGCTCGGGCAATCTTGATCCCCATTCCCGGTAACCGAGCAGCACAACCTCAGTATCGGAATGATCGCTCTGAAATTTGTGACCCCGCTCTTGCAGTTCAGCACGCAGCTCGCGGTGATTGTAAATCTCGCCGTTAAAGACGATGACGAATTGTGCGTCGTCCGTCAGTATTGGTTGGTGCCCGCCCGGCAAATCGAGCACAGCCAGGCGCCGGCTGGCCAGATGCACCGGCGGAACCGCGGACACCCAGGTCCCCGAATCGTCCGGGCCACGATGCCTCAGCAAGATCGACATGCGCTCCAGCGTCTCGTCTGAACCGGGGCCGACGAAACCGCAGATGCCACACATGAAATCAGCGCGCCCGGCGAGTCCTCACGAACGAGGAAACGCCTGCGCCGCGGGCCGTTCCGATGCGCGCGAAAGACCGTCGCCATCCTGCTCCACGCCGGCATATGAAATCATGTAAGTCGCCTTGTTCTGCGATTCATAATAAGTACGCACAAGCAATTCAGCGAGCAGACCCATGAGAAAACACATTGCCCCGGTGATAAAAGCCATGACAAAAAGCAGCGGGAGCGGCGTTGTGATGAAGGATTTGTGCCCAAAAACTTTGTAATACAGAGCCGCGGCGCCGGCGATCACGCCAATGCCAAAGCTGATTAAACCGACCCCGCCAAAAACGTACATCGGTCGTTGCGCAAAGCGATGCAGGAAAACCACGACTAACAAATCGAATAAGACCTTCGGAATTCGTATTAAGCTGTAGTGGGAGACACCGTGCCGCCGCGCATGATGCCTCACTGGAATCTCGGTCACGCGCGCCCCGTTCCAATAGGCGTAAATCGGAATGAAACGATGCATCTCGCCGTAAAGTTGAACGCCTTGCAGCGCCTGCCGCCGATAGGCTTTCAGGGTGCATCCATAATCGTGCAGATAAATCCCCGAAACCGCCGAGATGAGCCGGTTGGCCAGCGAACTCGGCAG
>DASYDT010000004.1:0-2531 GCA_036499425.1 Candidatus Udaeobacter sp.
CGAACGAGACACCCGACCACAAGTTTAGTCAGCGCTTTCTTCTAACCGAGTGGGAACAAATCGTCGATGCCTGGCAAGTAGACTCTGAAGGCGCGTACGCAAACGTCAGCCGATTAGGAAGAAAAACGAGGATACCGAAGAAGCAGCAGATAATTCTGTGGTCGATTTTTCAGCGTGTCCAGGAAGGTCTGCAATCTGGTCGTCTAATCACGACATCAACCGTCTTCACCAAACTTGCTTCCGCAATCTCTAATGAAAAAGCACCCCCGTTCGACTTTGCCGTGGTGGACGAAGCTCAAGACCTGACGGTGGCACACCTGCGCTTCTTTGCCGCAATTGGTGGAAACAGACCTAACAGCCTCTTCTTCGCCGGGGATCTAGGGCAGCGGATTTTCCAACAGCCATTCTCGTGGTCGGAGCTTGGTGTCGATATCCGCGGTCGTTCGCAAAATCTAGCCGTCAATTACCGCACCTCTCACCAGATTCGCAGCCAATCTGATCGACTGTTAAATCCTGAGATGTCAGACCTCGATGGAAATCTTCAGGACAGAAGCGGTACCATTTCCGTTTTCAATGGTCCCGTGCCTACAGTGCGGACGTTCAAGTCTGAAGACGAAGAAACCGAATCTGTGAGTCTTTGGCTGGCAGACCGCTTAGCCGAAGGCGTCGTAGCTCACGAGTTCGGAATTTTCGTTCGCTCTGCGGCTCAGCTTCCGCGCGCCCGCGCGGCGCTCGAAAGAGCAAAGATTCCATTCAAAGTCTTAGACGAGGATGTCGATACGACCAGCAATTTCGCTTCAATAGCAACCATGCATCTTGCCAAAGGTCTGGAGTTTCGGGCGGTCGTTGTAATGGCATGCGATGACGAAGTCATTCCCTCCCAGGAAAGAATCGAAACCGTGGGAGACGACGCAGACCTACAGGAAGTTTACGATACCGAACGCCACTTGCTTTATGTCGCGTGTACTCGGGCACGGGATTACCTGCTGGTCACCGCTGTCGAGCCAGCGTCGGAATTCCTTGATGACCTCCGCTCGTAGGAACGCAATAAAATTTAAGAACTATCAGAAACGCCACTAACGAGCAACGATCGATATTTTCGAGTGACCAGCGCGATCGATGATCGTATCGCGCTCGAGCAACAAAGTCTTTCCCGATTCTACAGCGATCACGCGCAGATGCGCTTCAGCAGCGACTCGAATTGTTTCGACACCGATTACAGGCACGTCGAAGCGCATGTCCTGATTGGGCTTGGCAACTTTGACCATGACTGCACCCTCGCGTGCCAATGCGCCGCCGCGTCTGACGGCCTCGTTTGTTCCTTCCAGAGCTTCAACGGCAACGACCGTACCGTTCTTGATGATGACGGTTTGTCCTATGTCGAGTCGCGCAATTTCCCTGGCGACATTCCAGCCAAGCTCGACGTCGTCTTCTTCACGGCGTGATAATTTAGGTCCTGCAATCAATCCCCGCAGCGCGAGCGAATCTTCGAGAAATGTGGTTGCAGGCAGAAGCGCGACGTCGATTTTCGCCAGTTCGTCTGCAATCGCCGCAAAAATCGATTCGGCGTTGCGTTGTTTAAGCTTTCCCATCAGCATCAGCGCTTTCAAATCCGGCCGCAGATCGAAAAGATTTTTGGGCGCAATTTGTCCAGCCATGATCACGTGATGAATGTCCTGCCCGCTAAAAAATTTCAATAGCCGACCGAGTTGCCCAACGCGCATCCACTCGAGCAGACCCACGTGTTGTTCGAGCGCCGGGTCGGTCTCGTCCGTGAAAGCCGCTGCGACGATTTTTTTAACTCCGGCTTGCCGCGCTGCATCAGCGGTCAATCGAGGATAAACGCCGTTTCCGGCGATGATGCCGAGAGTGTCTGGAATAGCCATCGCGCCAAGACTTACAGCAGCTTGCCAATTGAGAAAAGATCAATGCCAATGTCGGAACGGCCTGTATTTGTTTAGCGCCAACGGCGCTCTCTCATTGCAAGTCCGCCACAGGACCGATTCGCCGTGGCGAACCTGGGGCAACGCCCCAGGGATTCAATCCATATAAACAAGCGCTGAAAGCGCGATTCAGTTGACCGCGTGTTCTCAATCCCAGATATAACGCTCGTCGAAATCGATGCCGTGTCGGCGCAGCAGCTCACGGTATTCCTCCTGAAACGTGCGAGTGCGATGGTGCTCTTGTTGCGCATCTACATATTGCAGCACAGCATCGAGCTGACTCGGACTTACTGAAAATGCTCCATATCCGCGCTGCCAGAAAAAACCGCGATACCCTGAGTCCAGCGTTTTGATCCATTTCGAAGACGCTTTCTTTATCTGCTCGATCAGTTGAGCCGGAGAAGCCGTTCGCGGCAGTGTGGTGAGAATGTGAACATGATCAGCAATACCGCCCACGTGGACGAAGTCCGCGCCGAGATCGCGGCAAATTGTCGCCACGTAAGCGTGCATGCGGGGCCGCACATCTGAATCGAGCCAAGGCTCGCGATTCTTCGTGCTAAAGACGATGTGTAGGATGACTTTACTGAG
>DASYDT010000005.1:0-8671 GCA_036499425.1 Candidatus Udaeobacter sp.
GGGGTCACGCAACCAATTTTCTTTGGCGGCGAACTCCAGGCTGCGCAGGATCTTCGCACTGCCGAGCAAAAAGCCGCCGCCGCAAGCTACGTGGGCGTCGCGTTACGCGCATTCGGAGACGTGGAAGGCGCTCTCGCTAACGACTACTATTTGCGCAAACGCGAAGGCGCGTTGGGCGACGCGGTTTCCAGCAGTGCCGAGTCAGTGAAGCTCGGCGGGAAGCAGCTGGAGCAGGGCCAGATCGACATGTTCACTGTCTTGCGTCTCTCAGGGGAAAATCTCGCCGCGAAAGTCCAACTCACACAAATCCGCGCCTCCCGCCTCCGCGAACGCGTGAACTTGTACCTGGCGCTCGGCGGTGATTTCGAGGGAACTGGCGCGTCGGCAAAATGAACTTCTTAAACCACGATAAGAGCATCAGCTGATGCGCACGATTACTAACAACTATCGAGATGCTCATCTCTTAAACCTGGGCTCCGGCGGTGAACGCGGTCCTTATCTCGTGACTCAAACGGGCGTTGCCCCCAACGATTCATCGGCAAAGGAGCGGATGTTTGTGTTACGCCCGGATGGACGCTGGGTCGATTTCAATGCTTACGCGTGTCAGGGCAAACCCGAAGCCATGGACGAGATTGTCTTTTCCACCACGACCGAAGTGATGACGATGTTCGGTAAATTGCTTGGCCGCCCTCAGGTGCTTGACCTGCCCATTGATGAGACGGGACTTAAGGCGTGGCTGGAGCGTCAGAAAAGCGGCGATACCTTACAAGCGGCTCGCGACTGGGCAGTGGGATACCAGGAGCGGCATCGCAAAAAGCGACGTGGCTAAAGCGACTCGAGACTATGGGCGAGGAGATTGCCGCGACGAAAGAGACCGCCGTCGGTTTAGAACCGATTAGTTTTGACTCGCGAGCGACGGGTCGTCGTTGGTAATATAATATGTTTCCGGCCTTAACATGGCTACGCGTCTACCAACCCAAGTGGCTGCGCGCTGATCTTATCGCGGGTGTTACTCTCGCGGCCTATCTAATGCCGGCTGGCCTGGCAGATGCTTCGCTTGCGAATCTGCCGGCCGAAGCGGGCCTTTATGCCTGTCTCTTCTCCGGCCTTGTTTTCTGGTTGTTTTGCAGCTCGCGGCACACAGCTATCACGGTCACATCTGCTATCTCGGTGCTCGTAGGAGCATCGCTCGGCGATCTCGCTGGAGGCGACGCCTCACGATTTTGGGCCCTGGCATCGTGCACGGCTTTGATTGTCGGCGCGCTGGGTTTCATCGCATGGCTAGCCAAGGCGGGCGTAATAGTGAACTTCATTTCTGAAAGTGTCCTCGTCGGGTTCAAGTGCGGTATCGCTCTGTTCATAGCCAGCACGCAGTTGCCGAAGCTCTTCGGGTTCAAAGGATCGCATGGCGATTTTTGGGAACGCTCGGGTTATTTCTTTTCGCACCTCCCACAAACAAACATGGCCTCGCTTCTGCTCGGTCTCGCCACGCTCACGCTGTTACTGTTGGGAAAACGATTTCTCAAGAACAAGCCGGTGGCGCTCTTCGTCGTGATCGCTGGTATTATTGCAGCAGCGAGCATGGACCTCGGGAGGCTCGGCGTGAAACTGCTGGGCCAGGTGCCACAGGGGCTGCCTCCGTTCGGGCTTCCAGCCGTCCATGTGTCAGACCTGAACGATCTGTTGCCCCTGGCATTGGGTTGTTTTCTTCTCGGCATGGTGGAAACGGCCGCTCTTGGTCGCACGTTCGCGGTGAAGCACGGCTATCGTTTCGACGCTAACCAGGAACTGCTCGGCATCGCGGGCGCGAACGTCATGGCCGGGCTGGGCCATGGTTTTCCCGTCAGCGGCGGAATGTCACAGTCGCTCGTAAACGAAAGCGGCGGCGCGCGCACGCCGTTGTCGGGCTTCATCGCTGCCCTGCTGATGCTGTTAATCGTGTTATTTGTGTCAGGTGCCCTGCGCTACCTGCCGCAGCCCGTCCTCGCAGCTATTGTGCTCATGGCGGTAATGGGTCTGTTTAACGTAACAGCACTCAGGCATTTCTGGCGCGCGGACCGGACTGAGTTTGTAGTAGCTATCGCTGCTCTGTTAGGCGTGCTTGGGTCTGGTTTATTACGTGGCGTTCTTATCGGCGGGATCATTTCGCTGGTGCAACTTCTGCGCCGTGCCTCGCGGCCGCATGTCGCGTTCCTCGGCCGCATTCCCGGAACACGGCGATTCTCCGACATGGCGCGTCATACGGACAACGAACCCATCCGTGGCGCCCTTATTATCAGGGTTGAAGCATCCCTGCTTTACTTCAACGCGGAGCACGTGCGCGACACGGTTGCGGCCCGGCTTCGCGCCGAGCCGACGCCGCCAAAAATCATTATCCTCGATCTTTCGGCATCACCGCATATGGACATTCAAGCATGCGGCGTAGTAATGAACATGGTTGACGACATCAAGGCAGCTGGCGCGCGCCTGCAAATTGTTGAGGCACGTTCCTCTGTGCGCGACCGGCTCCGTGCTGGGGGAATCGATGAGCACATTAGCCGAGTCAACCGCTTTACCTCAGTCGCGGACGCGGTCGAAGATTTCCAAAAGAACTTTCATCAATAGCGCGATGAGAACGTTAACAATGCGATGATCGCGAACCTCCTAATCGGTGCGGCCCTCGTTGCGGTGACTGTAATAATTCACGCCACAGGCCTCGGTTTGGTATTAAGCCACGTATTACACTCTCGCGTACGGCCGGATACACGCTTCTGGCCAATTACATGGATGTTGATTCGTATTGCCTGGTTCGTAATTATCATTCACGTGTTTGAGATCGCCGTCTGGGCTTCGTTCTTTTGGTGGTACAAATGTCTGCCCGACGCCGAGTCGTCCTTCTATTTTTCCGGTGTGACCTATGCCACAATCGGTTACGGGGACCTGGTACTGCCACACGAATGGCGATTGTTCGGGCCGATCGAAGGATTGACCGGCATTCTGATGTGCGGTCTCTCCACGGCGTTTTTGTTCGTTATAGTGAGCAAGAAAATTTTTCAACCCATGGCCGACAAGGAGCCAAATCACTCCGCGTGAAAGCGCAATCCGATCTGTCGGCTGTGCCAGCACGAGAGCCGGGGGAAAAGAAGAGGTGGGTAGAGCCCGTCACGGCGTTGTTGATGGCGCTGGCAACACTCAGCACGGCGTGGTGCTCATATCAGTCGGCGGCATGGACCCGAAAAAGCAATCGGCTGATAAACGAATTTAACGCCCTGGAGCGCAAAGCGGGTCTGCTGACGATGCAAGGAACGCAGCAGGCAACAATTCACGCGGCGATGTTTATGCAATTGCTAGCCGCGCAACAGGCCGGGAACGAAAAGCTGGCGAACTTTTACGCGGACCGTTTTCCGCCCGATGTCCGCAAGGCCTACGACGCATGGCTGGCGCAGAAGCCTTTTGAAAATCCAAATGCCGAGCCGCATCCTTTTGTGCCAAAGCTCTACGAACCACGAGGGACGCGCGAAGCTGCCGACGCGAACGCGAAGGCTGCGAGTAGTCAGCAGCAAGCCGGCACCGCTGGCAGCATTTCCGGCCAGTACCTCGCTAACACCGTTTTATTTGCCACAGTGCTTTTCTTCGCCAGCGCGTCGGGGAAGTTTGAGCAGCGCAGGGTGCGTTTGGTCGCTTTCGCTTTCGCTACGGCGGTATTTCTGTTTGCCGTCGTGCGGACGGCGATGTTGCCGCTATAATGTAAAATGCGACGTCGCCCAGTGAAAAACTAACGTCGGACGCAAAGTTTGAGCGATGCCAATTAAAAAAGAAAAACAAAAGCAACCTACTTCACGCAACGTCAGCGAGGACGATCATATGAATTCACCCGAGGCAGTCCGCACCGGTCTGACGGTGAACGAAATCAAAATGGCATTCCGCGACAATCTCTGCTGCGGACTTGGCCGGATCGAGCGCTTTGCGACGAAACACGATCTTTACGTCGCGCTCGCGCTAACCGTCCGTGACCGGCTCTTTCAGCGCGCCGTAGAAAGCATGCAAACCTACGGCGGAGCCGACGCGCGCCGAGTCGCATATCTGTCGGCGGAATATTTGCCAGGGCCGCATCTTGCGAACAATCTGCTCAATCTCGGCATCACTGAGGTGACGCGTGAGGCGTTGCGCGAGCTTGGCTACGATCTCGATGAGATTGTCGCGCAAGAGGAGGAGCCTGGCCTGGGCAACGGAGGACTTGGCCGGCTCGCGTCGTGTTACATGGATTCGCTCGCGTCGGTTGAGGTGCCGGCGATCGGCTACGGCATCCGCTACGAGTTCGGGATTTTCGATCAAATCATTCGTGACGGCTGGCAATGCGAGATCACGGACAAATGGCTGCGCAACGGCAACCCGTGGGAAATCGCGCGCCCGGAGATCACCTACCCGGTAAAGTTTGGCGGACACACCGAAACATTCACTGACAAGCAAGGCAGCTTTCGCGTGCGCTGGATTCCAGAGACCGAAGTGAAGGGTGTGGCCTACGACACTCCGATCGCAGGCTACCGCGTCGGCACCTGCGACATCCTGCGCTTGTGGAAAGCCGAGGCCGTCGAGTCGTTCGACTTCGCTGCGTTTAATCACGGCGATTACTATCGCGCGGTACAAGACAAGTTGGTGTCAGAGAACATCACGAAGGTTCTTTATCCCAATGACGAGGTCGATGTTGGCAAAAAGCTTCGGCTCAAGCAGCAGTTCTTTTTCACCAGCTGCTCGTTGCTAGACATGCTGCGTATTCACGCGCTGCTCGGCGGCAAACCCGCGACGTTTCATGAAAAGTGGGCGGTTCAGCTCAACGACACGCACCCGGCGATAGCAGTGGCCGAGCTGATGCGACTGCTCGTGGATGAGCACGGACTTGGCTGGGATGAAGCGTGGGCAGTGACGCGCGCGACATTCGCCTACACAAATCACACTCTGTTACCTGAGGCGTTGGAAAAATGGACGGTCGAACTTTTCGGCTCATTGCTGCCGCGGCATCTGGAAATCGTGTACGAAATTAATCGCCGTTTTCTCGACAAAGTGAGAGAAAAAATCCCGGCGGACGATGCCCGCCTGGCGCGCCTCTCGCTCATCGATGAGACGGGCCCACGTTACGTGCGCATGGCGCATCTCGCGTGTGTCGGCAGTCACATGATCAACGGCGTCGCACAGCTTCACTCCCAGTTGCTGAAGCAAACCGTGCTACGCGATTTTGCGGAACTGTGGCCGAAGAAATTCTGTAACGTGACCAACGGCGTTACGCCGCGCCGCTGGGTGGCCGTCAGCAACCCGGGCCTCACGCAGCTGATCACGTCGAGCATCGGTGACGGCTGGCTGCGCGACCTCGGTCAGCTTCGCAAGCTTGAACCGCTCGCTGATGACGCAGGCTTTCAGCAGCAGTGGCGTGACGTGAAACTCGCGAACAAACGCCGGCTCGCCACGATCATCAAGGAGCGCACTGGGATCGTAGTTGCGCCGGAGTCGCTCTTCGATGTGCTGGTAAAGCGCATCCACGAATACAAACGGCAGCATCTCGCCGCGTTGCACATCATCACGCTGTATCTGCGGTTGCGGCGCCATCCGCAGGCGGATGTGCCCGCGCGCACGTTTATCTTCGGCGGCAAAGCCGCCCCCGGCTATTTCCTGGCCAAGCGCATTATCAAACTCATTAACGCTATAGGAGAAATCGTAAACACCGATCCGATTGTGCGCGACCGGCTCAAGGTCGTTTTCTTCCCGGACTTCAACGTGAAGAACGCGCATTTTGTTTATCCCGCAGCCAATTTGTCGGAGCAGATTTCTACCGCAGGCAAGGAGGCCAGCGGAACTGGCAACATGAAGTTTGCTCTTAACGGCGCGCTCACCATCGGCACGCTCGACGGCGCAAACGTCGAAATCCGTGAAGAAGTCGGCGCAGAGAATTTCTTCCTCTTCGGCCTCAACGCGAAGGAAGTCGAAGAGTTAAAGGCGCGCGGCTACCGGCCACGAGACTACTACGAGCAAAACAACACGTTGCGGGAAGTCATCGATTTCATCGCCAGCGGCGCGCTTGGTCGCGGCGACGTTGAGCTGTTCCGCCCGATCGTCGAAAATCTCCTCGACCACGATCCGTTTCTACTGCTCGCCGATTACCAGGCGTATATCGACGCGCAGGACCGAGTAAGCGCGCTCTGGCGCAAGCCTCAACAGTGGACGCGCTCGTCCATTCTCAACACTGCGCGCATGGGCAAATTCTCATCGGACCGCTCGATCCGCGATTACTGCGACCGCATCTGGAACATCAAACCTGGACAATAGACACCCATGGCCACTCTGCCGACGGCGGTGTTCGATACCAAGTCTTACGACCGCGAATCACTTCAACGCGCCGTCTCAAACGGCGAGATTGAATGGCGTTTCATGGATTGGCGGCTCTCCGCGGAAACCGCGGCGTCCGCGAGCGGGGCGCGAGCGGTCTGTATTTTCGTAAATGATCGCGCCGATCGACCGTGTCTCGAAGCGCTCGCTTCGTTAGGCGTGAAACACATTGCGCTTCGCTGCGCGGGCTACAACAGCGTCGATCTCGAAGCCGCTACCGAGCTCGGGCTTTTCGTCACGCGCGTCCCAGCCTACTCGCCATACGCGGTGGCGGAGCACGCAGTCGCTCTGCTCCTCGCGCTCAATCGCAAGATTCCGCGCGCGAGCAACCGTGTTCACGACTTAAATTTTTCGCTTAACGGTTTGGTTGGTTTTGATCTCCACGGCAAGACAGCAGGGATTTTCGGCACCGGTAAAATCGGACGTGTGGCCGCGCAGATTCTGCGCGGGTTTGGAATGAAAGTCCTGGCTTTCGATCTGTTTCCATCCCACGAGTGGGCGAAGCAGTTTGGCGTCGAGTATACTGATGCCCGGACGCTGGCGGGGCAGTGTGAAGTGATCTCGCTACACACGCCGCTAACGCCGGAGACGTACCACATCATCCGCCGCGAGACGCTAGAGCTGATGAAGCCGGGCACGATCCTGATCAACGTCAGCCGCGGCGCGCTTATCGACACGAAGGCGCTGATCGAAGCGTTGAAATCCGGTCGACTTGGCGGCGTGGGACTCGACGTGTACGAAGAAGAAGAGGGCGTTTTTTTTGAAGATCTTTCAGGACAGATTTTGCAGGACGACGAACTGGCCCGCCTGCTGACCTTCCCCAACGTTCTGATCACAGCGCATCAGGCGTTCCTCACTCGAGAGGCTCTTTCCGAGATCGCGCGCGTAACTGTGGCAAACCTCATTGCATTCACCACGGGCAAGCCGTTTCTCGCTGGAACAACATTGCACGCGCAACCACAATCAAAATGAAGAAATACAAGGATCTACGGCGGAAGGATGCGCTGAGGCGAGTCGCAAATAGAAACTAGTGTAATGCGTTACAAATTTCTCTACGTATCAAGCTCTGATAGAATTCTCGCGTTTCTATTCTGTCCGCCTAATGCAAACTAAAGAAGCGTTAGACACGCTGCACTAGAACAGCACTATGCCAGTCGCCGACTACAAAACCTATTGCTCGATACTCGACCGGGCGCGCGCTGGAGGCTACGCCCTTCCCGCCGCCAACGTCACATCACTCACTACCGCCAATGCCGTTTTGCGCGGACTCGCCGAGAGCAAAGCCGACGGTATCATTCAGATTTCAACGGGCGGCGGCGCATTCGCATCCGGCACGACAATCAAGGACTCTGCGCTCGGGGCCATATCCATTGCCGAGCATGTTCATCGCGTCGCGGAGCGTTACCCGATTTACGTCGCGCTGCACACCGATCACTGCTTGAAGGACAAACTCGATAAGTTTGTTCTTCCACTTGTTGAGGAAACCGAGAAACGCCGCGCCGCGGGCCGGCCAAATCTTTTTACCGGACACATGTTCGACGGCAGCAACCTCTCGTTGAATGAGAACCTCGATATTTCCGCGAAGCTGCTTGAGCGCTTTGCGAAGAACGAGCTCGTGCTGGAAATCGAGACGGGCGCGGTCGGCGGTGAAGAGGACGATGTTGTCGGTGACCACGCGGACAAGCTTTACACAACGCCCGAGGACACGCTCGAAGTCGCGCGTCGGTTCAACCCGATCGGCGGCCGCTACCTGCTCGCGGCAACATTCGGCAACGTGCACGGCGTCTATAAACCCGGGCATGTGAAACTGAAGCCCAAGGTGCTGAAGGAATGCCAGGACGCGGTGGTGAAGGCGCACGGTGAGAAGGCGCGCTTTTATCTCGTCTTCCACGGCGGCTCTGGCTCGACGCAGGAGGAAATTCACGAGTCGCTCGATTACGGCGTGGTGAAGATGAACGTGGATACCGACATGCAATATGCGTTCACGCGCGCGGTCGCGGGTCACATGTTCCAGAATTACGACGGCGTACTGAAAGTGGACGGCGAACTCGGCAGCAAGAAAGCGTATGATCCGCGCTCTTATCTCGCGCTCGCGGAGGTTGCGATGGCCGAACGCGTGAAGCGAGCCGTCAGTGATTTGCGCGGCAACGGAAAAACGATGTTCGCGGCATGACGGCGGCGTTTCCCGAACACAAAACGAAAATCGTCGCCACCATCGGCCCGGCGTCTGAATCACCGGAAATGCTCGTGCGACTCATCCGCGCGGGAATGAATGTCGCGCGGCTCAATTTTTCGCACGGCGACTTTTCACATC
>DASYDT010000006.1:0-21942 GCA_036499425.1 Candidatus Udaeobacter sp.
AGAAAAGGCGCATGCGCGAGTGCTGAGCGCAATGGCGCCCCCTGTCAGTCCGCGCACCGCGCTGGACAAAATCCTAAAGCGCGAACGCTGGCATGGGCGAGGGGGCAGTTGGGTGGCCGACGCGATCTATGGCGCGAACGACGGGTTAGGCGCGGTATTTGGAATTGTCTCCGGTGTGGCCGGCGCGACCAATAATCAGCAACATTACATTCTGATCTCCGGACTTGCGGGGATGCTTGCTTCCACGTTGTCCATGGGCGCGGGCGCTTACCTTGCCGCAAAAAGCGAGGCGGAAGTGTATGAAGCGGAGATTTCGCGTGAGCGCGCGGAAGTAGAGGAAAATCCGGAGGAGGAAATCGAGGAGATGTCGCTCTTCTATCAGTTGCAAGGATTCACACCGGAGGAATCGCAAAAAATGGCGGAGCGCCTTGCGGAGCAGCCGGAGCAGTTCGTGCAGGCCATGGCACAAAGTGAGCTCGGCTTGTCCGAGCATCGGTTTCCGAATTACTGGACTGCCGCGATCTCCGCCGCCGTGTCGACTGCCGTCGGCGCTTTTGTGCCGATCATTCCATTCTTTTTCACCGGTGGGATGACTGCGGTAGCCATTTCTTTCGGAATCAGTTTGGCGGCGCACTTTCTGGTGGGCGCATTGAAATCTCTGATCACCATCCGTTCCTGGTGGGCGTCGGGCTTGGAGATGACTTGGATCGGCGTCATCGTCGCGGTTGTGACTTACGGCTTGGGCCTCGCGTTCGGGGCATTAGGTTAAAGAAACAAATAATTCCAGGAAGCGCCGCCGCTTGCATAGGCCTCCGCTTTGCATATCGGTTCTAACACTTGTCTAAAATCCATCTCGCAACTTCATATGCACTTACGTCTCATAATTTTCTTTGCCTCTGCGGCTCTCACGATGCCGGCCGGATTCGCTCAAAATGAAAATCCCTCGAACGCTTTCGGGGTCGATCAGTTGGTTTCCAAGAATATCGAAGCCAAGGGGGGTGCGACCGCGCTGCGTGATCTCCAGTCGCTGCGGCTTACGGGCAAGATGCTGGTGCAGCAGGGCCAGATCGAATTGACGTATCTGCAAATCAATAAGCGCCCGGACGAAGTACGCATCGAAGCTTCTCTTCAGGGAATGACTCAGATTGAGGCGTATGACGGCAAGGTAGGTTGGAAAGTCTCGCCATTCTTTGGGCGCAAAGATCCCGAACGAATGTCTGCTGATGATGTCAAAGCGCTGGTAGAAGATACGGAGATCGATGGACCACTGGTTGATTGGAAGACGAAGGGGAGCACCGTCGAGTATCTCGGAACCGAGGACGTCGAGGGAACGCCCGCGCACAAGTTAAAAGTGGTGCGCAAGAATGGAGACGTGAGTTTTGTTTATCTGGATCCTGATCACTTCCTGGAGATTCGGGTTGTGACACAACGGATGAGACACGGCGCGTACGAAGAAGTAGAAACAGATCTGGGAGATTACGAAAAAGCGGGCGGCGTATTCGTTCCGACTTCAATCGAGTCCGGGCGCAAAGGGGCACCGGACAAACAAAAAGTTATTATCGATAAGGTCGAAGCCAATGTGCCGGTTGACGACGCGATGTTTCATTTTCCAGGGCAAATAACTCTCCCGCAACCACAGCGCTGATCAATAGATGGGAATATTGAATTACCCAAAGCGACGCGAGAACGCGTGCGCACTCCCAAAGCCGTCGCGAAACCGAATACGCGTCTCTGTGGATTTTGCGCGAAGCGCAGTTGGAGTGCGATGCGTCCTCGCATCGCTTTTTCTTTCGGTCGCCTTTATCTATGCTCAGGAAACGCCTTTTACTTCTGCGACCATCTCCGGCCTGGGCGCGCGCAACATCGGGTCCGCGACTATGAGCGGTCGCATCTCGGCCATCGCGGGGAAGCGCGAGCCCTCAGGCAAGATCACGTTCTTCGTTGGCGCGGCCGGCGGCGGTGTTTGGAAATCTGACGACAGCGGAACGCGGTATCGGCCCGTCTTTGACGAGCAGGCTGTGCAATCGATCGGCGCGATCTCACTCGATCCAAAGAATTCGAAGAATGTGTGGGTTGGGACCGGTGAATCGTGGACCCGAAACACTGTCTCGATTGGCGACGGAATCTATAAGTCAACCGACGGCGGTGAAACGTGGACACATACCGGTTTGGAGAAATCCGAGCGGATTTCGAAGATCCTGGTTAGCCCAAAAGACAGCGACACGGTTTTTGCAGCGGTGCCGGGTGCGCTGTGGAGCGATTCACCGGATCGCGGACTGTACAAAACAACCGATGGCGGCAAGACATGGCAGCAAGTCCTCAAGGGAGCGAATCTTTCGACCGGCTGCACAGATATCGCGATCGATCCGGCCAATCCCGATATCATGTTTGCCGCGATGTGGGATTTTCGGCGCAAAGGCTGGGAGTACCGTTCCGGCGGCGAAAGTCCCACCGCGCCTTCGGCAAGCGGATTGTTCCGTTCCACGGACGGCGGCAACACTTGGACGGAGATCACGCCCGAGGCGAATAAAGGTTTTCCGAAAAAACCGTATGGCCGCATCGCAGTGGCCGTTGCGCCGTCGCATGCGCAACGAGTGTATGCGTTCGTGGAATCGCCCGACAGCGCGCTGTTTGTCTCCGATGATGGCGGCGCAACCTGGGACAAGCGCGATAAAAGCCAATGGATGGTGTGGCGACCGTTCTACTTCGCGAACCTGATTGTCGATCCAAAAAATCCAGACCGTGTATTCAAGACCGATGGGTCGCTCATCGTTAGTGAGGACGCGGGCAAAAGTTTCGCAGTGGTCGGCGGATTCGGTGGGATGCACGGCGACGTACACGACGTCTGGATCGATCCAACCGATACACAGGTCGTGTTCTCCGGCGACGATGGCGGGATGTGGTATTCCTACAACGGTGGCGCGAAATGGTGGAAAGCTGGAAACCTGCCGGTCTCGCAGTTCTATCACGTCAGCCTCGACGATAACGATCCCTACCGCGTCTATGGCGGTTTGCAGGACAACAGTTCCTTCGTGGGCGAATCACAGTATCCCGGCGGCATCACCAACGCGCAGTGGGAAAATATGTACGGCGGCGATGGTTTTTGGATGTTTCCTGATCCCGCCGATCCGGATTATATCTATGCCGAATACCAAGGCGGCGAGATCGCACGAATAAACCGCCACACGCATGAGGCTCGCAACATTAAGCCGCGGCCGAATTATAACGAAAAACTCCGGTTCAATTGGAATACGCCAATTGCGCTTTCGCCTAACGAGAAAGGCACGGTCTATATCGGCGCGCAATTTCTTTTTCGTTCGCGCGATCACGGCCAAAACTGGGAGCGCATCTCGCCCGACCTGACCACGAACGATCCGCAAAAGCAGAAGCAGGAACAATCCGGCGGTGTCACCGTGGACAATTCGTCCGCCGAGATGCACACCACGATTTATTCCATCAGCGAATCGCCTAAACAGAAAGGGCTGATTTGGGTCGGCACGGATGACGGCAATCTTCAGCTCACGCGCGACGGCGGGAAGACGTGGACCAACGTCATCGGGAATGTTCCCGGTTTGCCGAAGAATTCGTGGGTGAATTGGGTGCAGGCCAGCAACTTCAACGCCGGCACCGCTTATGCCGCGTTTGATCGGCATACGTTTGGCGACATGGCGCCGTACGTTTTTAAGACCACCGATTACGGCAAAACCTGGACGCCGCTGGTCACTTCGCAGGACGTGAAGGGTGTTCGCGGGTACGCGCACGTGATCAAAGAAGACTTGGTGAAACCTGACCTGCTGTTTCTCGGCACAGAGTTTGGGCTTTGGGTCTCGATCGATGGAGGAAAAAGTTGGGCGCAATTTAAAGGCAACCATTTTCCTGCCGTTGCCGTTCGTGATCTGGCAATTCATCCACGCGACAATGATCTGGTCCTGGCAACGCACGGCCGCGGCATCTGGATCGTGGACGACATGACGCCGCTGCGCGCTTTGACGCCGGATCTTCTGACTCAGGATGTTGCTTTCGTTTCGGCGCGTCCGGTGCAACAGCGAATTGAAGGCAGTGGCGGCTGGGCCAATGGGAGTGCGGTGTTTGTCGGTGATAATCCGCCGGACGCGGCTGTGATCAATTACTACCAGCGCGAGCGGCATCTGTTTGGAAAAATGAAACTCGAAATTTTGGATTCTTCCGGACGCGTCATCGATGAATTACCGGCCAGCAAACGCCCGGGTCTGAATCGGGTGACTTGGACAATGCGCGCGAAGCCGCCGCGTGTGCCACCGGCTGCGCAGGTCGCCGGGTCTGCCATTCGCGGTCCGCGTCTCGTGCCAGGTGATTACACTGTGCGTCTCACCAAGGCGGGAAAAGTTTACGACACGAAGCTAACGGTCGGGCTGGATCGGCGGGCAAAATTTAGCGCCGCAGACCGCAAGGCGCAGTTTGATGCGGCCATGCGAGTTCGCGCGTTGTTTGGTGACGAAAGCGCGCTAATGGATCGGATTGTCGCATTGCGAAAGGCGCTGGCTCAGAGCGCCGCAACACTGCCGGAAGGCGATCCGCTCCGTAAAAACATCAGCGATTTTGACGGAAAAGTCGACGGGATGCGCAAGAAAATCGTGGCCACCACTGAAGGTGGCGCGATCACCGGCGAAGAACGATTGCGTGAGCACACCGACCAGCTTTACGGCGCGATCCTCAGTTACGAAGGCAAACCGGGCGGTTACCAGATCGCTTACATCGACACACTCAAGCGAGAACTCGCCGACACGACAAAAGAATTCGATCAACTGCTCGTACAAAATCTACCCGCCTTAAACGAGTCGCTCAAATCCAAAGGCCAGCAGCCAATTGCGGTGCCGCAAGCTAAAGTTGGTTCAAACGATGCCACGCGCGGTTCGGGAGCCGTGTGGGCCACCGCGGCCTTGCTTCCTGCTGATTTGCACCTTTGCCAGTAGCAGCCTCGGCGAAGGCGGGAGCGCAGCCAAACGGGCTGCGTTGCGTGCGCTTCAAACGATCTGCGCAAAGGAACGATCTCAAAGGGCAAGGTAACAGCCGCGTTACCGTTGCGAGCGCGTTCATCGACAACTCCCGGCGCCGTGACGGTGTCCAATGATTAGAAAGGTGAAATATATATGAAAGCGAAACACATGTTCCTGTTAATCGGCGCGGCAGCGAGCTTGAGTACGACCGTTGCTTCTGCGGCAACCGCTTCACCAATGATGACGCGATCCGCCGCGTCACGGCCAACACCGCGTTTTACGTCAAGGACAATGACGGGCGCACATCATTTCCGCCATTTCCGTAATCGGAGGTTCATCTTCATCGACGCTTTTGGCTTTCCGGTCTTCAATCCGTATTCCTATTCGTACTACCCGTACGACTACTACGGTTACAACGACTACGGATACGGCAATGTGCGGCTGGTTGTAGAGGTACAGCGCCGGCTCGCTCGCGCTGGGTATTATCATGGCGCGATCGATGGGATCCTGGGGCCTGAAACGCGGCGGGCGATTAGCGCCTATGAACGCGACCATAAAATGCCGGCCTATGGCGTGATTGATCGCCAGCGCCGGTCGTATATGTCGCGGGCGCGGTAAAGAAGGGCATCCTTAGGCAGTTAGGCTTGGAGCCGAGCGTGGGGCAATGCGTTCTTGGCAAAGTCGTTGAAAAACATTCAATTGGTTCTGCCCAATGCCAGGAGGTAACGTTTCGCTGACGAATGGTGTACAAGCCTGCCATCGCTGTTGTTTTTCATCACATCGGTCCTTATCACCATGCGCGGCTGAATGCGGCGGCCGACAGATTGCCGGTGACCGGCATTGAATGGTCAGCTAAGGGGTATGACTCATGGGGCGCAGCGGATTCTCCTGCGCGATATCGCAAAGTTTCTCTCTTTCCGGAAGCAACAGACCATTACCCGGCGAAGGCCCAACTTCGACGAACGTTTTCCTCAGCGTTGGAGCAGGCAAAGCCTGACGTGGTGGTAGTGAACGGCTGGAATAATTTTGGGTCGCTGGTTGCCGCGAATTGCTGTGTGCGTCTCGGAATACCGATGATAGTGATGTCAGAGAGCGCTCGCCAGGACGAACCTCGCACTTGGTGGAAGGAAATGATCAAGCAGCGGATCGTCGGTCTGTACTCTGCCGCGCTCGTAGGAGGTCAGCGTCATGTTGACTATCTCGTTGAACTTGGAATGCCACGGGAGCGCGTCTTCACTGGGTATGATGTTGTGGACAATGATTATTTCGCCGAGAGCGCTCTCGAAATTCGAAATTCAAAATTCGAAACTCGAAAAAAGTATGGGCTGCCGGAGAATTACTTTCTCGCGTCGGCGCGGTTCATCGAGAAAAAGAATCTGCCAAGGCTGATCAAGGCGTATGCGAAATACCGGCAGACATCGGAAGTCGGAGGTCAGAAGTCGGAGGTCACCGTACCATGGGATCTGGTGCTCTTGGGTGACGGGCCGCTAAAACCTGATCTCTGTTCTCTGATTTCTGATCTCCGATTGACCGCCCACGTGCATCTTCCCGGTTTCAAACAATATGAGGAGTTGCCGGTTTACTACGCATTAGCGAAGGCGTTTGTCCACCCCAGCACGACCGAGCAATGGGGCTTGGTTGTGAATGAAGCGACTGCATCAGGGCTACCGGTAATTGTCTCGAACCGGTGCGGATGCGTGCCGGAGCTCGTGCAAGACAACGGGTTTATTTTTGAGCCAACCGATGAGCACCAGTTGGCTTCGCGGCTATTACAAATGGCTTCCTTATCGGATGACGAACGGAGACGCCTCGGAGATGCCAGCTACAGGATTGCGGCAAATTTCGCACCGGAACGTTTCGGCCAAGGCTTGGAACAGGCCGCGCAATTGGCGTTGAATCAGCCGCGAAAGGCTTCGCTGCTGTGTCGCACCTTGGTAAGATTGCTATAGGAATCGCGCGTTCACAGATTTTGATGAACGGTGTTACCGACGTCAGGCGGCCTCCGCCACTTAACCACATGAAAATCGGTTTCTTGGTCGGCAGCGTCTCGCGCGAAGCGGGCGGCTTGTTTCAAAGCGTGCGCGGACTTGCCAAAGCGGTGACGTGCGCGAGTGCGAGTGCGCGCGTTTTTGGTATCAGCGACGAACAAAGTGCCGCCGATTTGCGTGAGTGGCGGCCTCTCGCTGTTCAGACGTTTCGACCGCAATTCCGCGCATGGGGCTATTCAAACCAACTCGTGCCTGCTTTGCTTGGCGCTGATCTTGATATTCTGTCTACGCACGGTTTGTGGAAATATTGCTCGGTTGCCTCTCAACGATGGCACCGGCGAACAGGGCGACCCTACATCGTGCACCCGGAAGGGATGCTGGAATCATGGGCATTGCGAAATGCGGGATGGAAAAAACGATTCGCGGCGCTGCTTTATGAAAACCAGCATTTGCACGGCGCGGCGTGCCTGCGCGCGTTGTGCCAAGCCGAAGCGCAATCGATCCGCGCCTACGGCTTGCGCAACCCGATTTGCATCATTCCAAACGGCGTTGATTTACCCGATCTGAGCGAGACGCCGACGCTGCAAGCTGAGGCATTTGCTCAAGGCCGAAGAGTCCTCCTTTATCTGGGCAGACTTCATCCGAAGAAAAACGTGTCGAATCTGATTCGCGCATGGAAACAAATCCTCAACTCGCATCCTTCGGCCAGGGCTTCTTGGGTCCTGGCTATCGCCGGCTGGTCCCAAGGCGGATATGAACAGAAGCTGAAGCATCTCGCAGGAGATCTCGACACGGCTGCCACTTCAGAACTCGCCTCTATTGCCTTTCTCGGTCCGCGATTCGGCACGAAAAAAAATGAATGTTATCGCGCGTGCGCCGCATTCATTATGCCGTCGTTGAGTGAAGGTCTTCCAATGACGGTGCTGGAAGCATGGGCCTATTCGAAGCCGGTGCTGATGACGCCTGAGTGCAATTTGCCCGAGGGTTTCGCTGCCGGAGCGGCACTGCAAATTGGGACGGGCCGAGAGGAAATTGCGGCGGGACTAAAGCAAGTGATCGAAATGAGTGATGACGATCGACGAGCCATGGGCAATCGTGGTCGCAATCTGGTGGCGACAAAATTTTCATGGCCTCGAATTGGCGAACAGATGCGCTCGGTTTATGAGTGGGCGTTCGGCGGCGGGGCAACGCCCGAAGTGATCGTAAAGTGAGAACACAAAACCGCGGTTTGAAGGAGAAGCATGCTCGACGTTGAAAAAAATCGTCGCGTCAGGAAGTACTCAACTGGCGAGATTATTCGAAGGGTGCTGTGGATGTTCGCCCAGCCGCTTTTCCGGTTCAGTCCCAGGCCGTGTTTCGGCTGGCGGCGATTTCTGCTTCGCTGTTTCGGAGCAAAAATTGGTCGCAGCGTTCATGTGTATCCCTCCGCGACGATTTATTTTCCATGGAACCTCGAGGCCGGAGACGAAAGCGCCATCGCCGAGCATGCATTCATTTACAATCTCGGCCGCGTGACACTGGGGCCGCGCGCTACGATCTCGCACCGCGCGCATCTTTGCGCAGGAACACATGATCATACTAAGGCGGATTTTCCGTTGCTACGTCCGCCGATTACGATTGGCCCCGAGGCATGGATCTGTGCCGATGCGTTCGTTGGGCCGGGTGTGACCATCGGCGAAGGAGCAGTCGTTGGGGCGAGAGCAGTCGCGATGAAAGACGTGAGACCGTGGAGCATCGTGATCGGAAACCCAGCGCGCGGAGCGAAAAAACGCGAGATTACTCAATGAGCGAGCGATCGGAAGCGCGGGCGCCCTTGTCGGTGCTTGTCCCGGTTAAGAATGAAGGTGCGAATCTGCGGGACTGCCTTGCCAGCGTCTCGTTCGCAGAAGAAATCGTTGTAGTTGATTCGGCGAGCACAGATGGCACGCTAGCGATTGCCAAGGCGGCAGGAGCTCGCGTCGTGCAGTTCGTTTGGAACGGAAGCTTCCCACGAAAGAAGAACTGGGCTTTGGAAAATATCCCCTGGCAACATGAATGGGTGCTCATCGTGGATGCCGACGAACGTGTCACACCCCAGTTAGAACGCGAAATCCGAGAAGCGATTCGGCGTACCGATGTGGACGGATTTTATCTTAACCGGCGCTTCTGGTTTCTGGACGGTTGGATAAACCACTGCGGTTATTTTCCGAGTTGGAATCTGCGCCTGTTCCGGCATCGGCTGGGTCGGTATGAACAGATCGAAATCGAGGACAATGTTCTCTCAGGAGATAACGAGGTGCATGAGCACGTAATGCTCAATGGCCTAGCCGAATATTTGTCAGCCCCGATGGAGCACTACGCCTTTCCCGATATTGCCACTTTCGTCGAGAAGCATAACCGCTATTCCACTTGGGAAGCGGCGGCGTCCGGAAAGCTGCATGAGCGAGAAGGCGAAAAGACATTGCGAGCGACACCCTTCGGCACCCCTGTAGAGCGCAAGCGCTGGCTAAAGAAACTCGCAACGAGAACGCCATTCCGTCCGAGCTTACGATTCCTTTATCATTACGTTTGGAAGCAGGGTTTTCGCGATGGCTATCGTGGATGGATGCTCTGCCGGCTGCTCGCCTGGTACGAGCGCATGATCCTGCTGAAGCAGCGTGAAGCGACGGCGCAGTCGGGTGTCTCCAGTTATTCAATTACGCAGCGCTAGATTCATCAGAATGCCCATTCGCCCCGGGCAAATAGAACAGCGAATAATGCGAAAAACAGCAGCGACCACACGGTGAGAGCGCCGAACCAAAAGCGGTTCCTGCCAAGCAGCGCAAAGAGGATAAATATTGGGAACATCGTGAGAGTGTAGCGCGGCACGCTCTGCAAAAAGTTAACAGCCGTGAAGAGGAGCCACGTCCCAGTCATCCACACGGCGTACACCGGCCGAAGTTTGATCCAGCTAATGAGCATACAGACGAAGCCCAGCGCCACGAATTGCAACTCCTGCACGCCGACCATTTCTCCTTCATTTGGTGTAAGGTAGTGTGCCGAGACCGCGTGGCGAATTCCTACCGAAGGCAACGCAAACCACTGCTGGAATGATATTTTTCGCGTTTGCAAGAAGGCCAACGCATTTCCGCTGACGTGCCAGTTAATCAGCAGATATACTGCGAAACCAAGGGGGACGACGGCGATCCAAAGCCATCGCCACTTCCAACGCCGCATGCTGCAGTATTGCTGCGTTGCTTCGATGGCGAGCGCGGGCACGAGAATGGCGCCCGTCCCGCGCGTCATCCAACAAAGCGCTCCCAGCAGCCCTGCCAACCACCATCGCTCGATGCGTGCGGCCAAGATGGAAGCCAACGCCAGAGCGAGAAACAAGCTTTCACTATATCCAACATGAAGAAAATATGCCGTCGGAAAAATGAGAAAGAACCATACGCTCCGCAGCGCAACACTGGTGGGGTAATCAAGCTGAACAAGTCTTCGCAACAGGATCGCCGCGACAACGGAAGCGATACCAGAGACGATGAGGGCCGCAGCAAGATAACTTCCGCCGATCGAAGCAACCAAACGGATCGACCATGGAAACAGTGGATAAAAGGCGATGGAGCCATCCTCTCCGCTGTAACCAAATTCTGCGATCTTTTGATAATACCCAAAGTCCCACTGATCCCATATCTGAAGCCATTGCTGTGGGCTTGGTTCGTACCTGTCCCCAAACATGGGATAGCTCTTCAAACCGATCAGGAACAGCAGTAGCTTGATAGCAATCACCCAGCCGACCACGATCCAGTCCTGCCTTGGCAATAAAGAAACGATTCGCCGCAAATCTACTAGCCCCTCTGTTAGGGTTTTGGTGTGGGATAAATGAGCAAGGCCATTGTGAGACGTGCCTCCACAATTACACGCCTGCTTTCGCCCAGGGCTACGGCCCGGCAATCCCTTCGACCAGGATCATGTTTGTCCTCGCCGTGCGATGCCGCATTTTGCGCGGCTCGCGATATTCTTCACTGTTCAGCCAGTCTTTGGCATGCTGCGGTGAATCGAATTGAAGCACGACGATGCGCTTCGGTTTCCAATCGCCTTCGAGCACCTCGGTCCTGCCGCCGCGAGCGATGTATTTCCCGCCGTACTTCTCAACCGTCGCGCCGGCGAGGTTTTTGTATTCTTCGTAGCCAGCTGAATCGACAATGTCGATTTCGACGATGACGTATGCAGGCATGGCGTCAGCCTCCGTTGCGGTCTTTCGCGGCTAATTCCGGAATTTTTTTCCGCCGCCGCAATCGCAACCAGTTGTTCCAAGTTTTGCGGAGGCTGTCGCGCGGGGTTTGGTATTGTTGATTCAGCTCGTTGCTCTTCAGGATTTGCGCGAGAATCCCTTTCACCGAAAAATCATCGGTGTTGACGATGGTATAAGCTGTCCCAACGGCAGCCGCATGGTGCGCGTCGCTGGCCGCCGTCATGGGCAAACCGCGAATTTGCGCGTACTTGAAAGCGTAACGGTTGTAGCGGCGGAGCGTGGTTGCCGCGTTGAAAACCTCGATTGCATCCACCGGCAGTGTTTCCAGAGTCGAAAAACGGATGCCGGCACGGAACAAATCATATGGGTGCGGAGGAATGGCGAGACCGCCGCGTTCATGAATAATGTCGCACACTTCGCGCGCCGGTTTTCCTTTTAGGTAGGGCAGCTCTGCGCCGATGCAGAGGAGATGACCATCGGCGGTCGTGACCTCGACTCCCGGAAGAACGAGAAAATCATTGACCGGCAATCCATCCAGCCGCATCAGGCCTTTCTCGAGCAGATAATTAACCGCGTCGCACGTGTTGTGATCTGTGATGGCGATGCCGTTCAGACCTTTGGCGCGCGCGGCCGCAATCAAGTCTTCCGGGCTGGAAATACCGTCTCCCGAAAAAAACGAATGCGTGTGCAGGTCGATGTTAAACGGCATTGCGAGAGGCTATGGCCATTGCTTTCCGAATTGTTACACGAGCTCTTCAACAAGAACGCCCGCTTCGGCTTCGGGTTCCTTCTGAATCCGATTGAATTGGTGATCGTATAATCGGCGATAGTAGCCGGATTTTTCGAGTAGCTCGGCGTGCGTCCCGATCTCCTTAACCCGGCCGGAATCCATCACAATAATCTGATCAGCGGATAGAATGGTGGAGAGACGGTGAGCGATGGCGATCACGGTGCGTCCAGCGGCCAGTTTGGCCAAGGCCTGTTGAATTTGCTGTTCCGATTCGGAATCGAGCGATGACGTGGCTTCGTCGAGCAAAAGAATTGGCGCGTTCTTCAGAATAGCGCGCGCAATGGCGAGGCGTTGCTGCTGTCCGCCGGAGAGAAGACATCCTTTATCGCCAATCACTGTTTGGTAACCGTTTGGCTGCGCCATAATGAAGTCGTGCGCATAGGCAGCTCTTGCGGCTTCGTAAATTTCTTCGGGCGTAGCGTCCAGCCGGCCAAACTGGATATTCTTGAAGATCGTGTCGTGGAACAAAAACGTCTCCTGGGTGACAAGCCCCATTTGCTCACGCAAGGATTTTTGCGTCACCGAGCGCAGATCTCTGCCATCGATTTTTACAGCGCCGGCGGTCGGGTCGTACAGGCGCAGGATCAGTGAGAGAATCGTGCTTTTGCCCGCGCCGCTGGCGCCGACCAGAGCATGGGTTGTCCCCGGTTCGAAATGCAAGTTCAGATTGCGAATGGCATCTGTGGCGGTGTTTGCATAGCGGAAGGTGACATTTTCAAAATCAATTCGACCCTGTGACGAATTCAGCGCCTGGGCGTCTGGCGCGTCCAGCACCGCAGGCTGTGAATCGAGAAGCGAGAAAATCGCCGCCGTTGCTGCGATCGATTGCTGCATCACCATTTGGATCTTGCTGAGCGTCTTGATCGGGTCGTAGAGAATGAAAATTCCTGAGATCAGTCCAAAAAATCGGCCGACACTCAGGTTGGCGGCGTAAACATAAAACAACGCTATTCCCACACCGATCGCAGCGATCGTCTCCACCAGCGGGCTGACTGCCTCCATTGATCTTACGATGCGCATCATCTGCGAGAACTGCAGTTGATTGCTGCGTTTGAATTCCTTCTCCTGGTATCCTTCACGCGCAAACGACTTGATCACGCGAATACCGGCGAACGTCTCCTGCATCGTCACGACCATTTCGCCCATGCCTTCAAACTGACCTTGCGCCGCCTTTCGCGCGCGCCGCCCATAAATGCGAAGTGGCAGCAAACAGGTCGGGAAAAGAATCAGGGTGACCACGGTGAACTTCCAATCCATCAGGAGAAGAACGATGATCGCGCCTATAATCGACACTGGTTGCTTGAAGATATCGCTACCGACGGCGGTTAAAGCGGTTTGCACTACGCGGGTATCATTGGTGATTCGTGATATCAGAAAACCGGACCGCATCTTATTGAAGAAGTCCATGGAATGGCGAACCATCTTGCTGAAAAGCTGGGCGCGGATGTCGGTGACGACCTTGTTGCTCACCCACTGCATGCAATAGGTGCTTCCATAGGAACAGAGACTGCGCACTGTCATGATCGCCGGAATGGCGAGACAGATCAGAACAATCGAATTGATCTTTGGGCCCGTATCCAGGACGTGGAGGTTTGAGCGTATGGCCGCTGGATTGGGAGCGGCGCCCTGGAAAGCAGTGCTGGTGACGCGCGCAATGGCCAGCGGTAAAAGTGAAGTGACGCCGCCGTAGGCAAGACCGAGCGCCAGGCCGAGGATGAAACGCACCTTATAGGGCCTGACGTAACTGTAGAGCCGCCGATACGAACCGGAGGCCGCGCGTAACGTTTCCCAGAATGACTGCTTGGTCCTAGCTGCCTTTGCGCCGCTCATGAGCTTTGCGCCGCCGCACGAAGCGACAGCAGCGAATCCATAGCACTAATCACCGCTTCCGTCGAGATTTGACTCATTGCAAAGCGCGGCTGTGCCGGCACAAACTCGGTCACTGGCGCGCCTGATTTTCCTTGTAAAATGAGTGCCGGACTCTCTCGGGGGCGCCAATGGAATGGGTTAGTCGGCCCAAACAGCGCTACCTGCGGCGTACGGGTCGCCGCCGCCAGATGCATGGGAGCGGAATCGACCGTCACAAGGAGCCGTGCCTGGTCAATCAATCCGGCCAGGGTTAGCAAATTTGTCTTGCCGGAGAGATCGATGATTTCTTGGTGCACCTTGTTCTTGATTGCCGCGATATGCGCTTGCTCGTCGGGCGATGGTCCACTGGTCAGGGCAAGATGGATATCGTTGTTTCGACTGAAGTGCTCAACTACTTGCGCCCATCGCTCCGGCTCCCAGAGTTTTTCCCCGCGGGCCGATCCGGGATGCAAAATGACGTAGGGCCTGGTGATTTTCCAATGGCGCCGCAGCGAGTCGCCTTTTTCACGGGCCACTTGTGGCAGATGCAGATACGGGGCGCGGGAGGCAGCAGCTCGGGCCCGGAGTGGCTCAAGTAGAGCCAGATTGTAATCGATAGTGTGCGTGTCCCGCATACGAACGCTGACGAAATCGGTGTAGGCACGCGCGCGCATCTTCGATTGTTGGCGCACGCGATAAGACACCACTCGTTTCCGCGCGCCGGATAAGAGCGCCAGAAAAGCCGAGCGATCGTTCCGTGTGAGATCGATGCAGCAGTCAAATCTGCTGGCTGCGACGGAAAAAAACAGAGCGAGGTCGCGCGGATTGCGTCGCGCCATCAAGGTGCGATCGACATCTGGAACGGCTGGCAGCAGGTCAGCACATTCGCTCGAAACGACGATCGTGAGTTGTGCATCTGGAAAGCTTTCACGCAAAGCTGCGACGGCGGGCGTTGTCAAAATCAGGTCGCCGATTCGTTTGAGTTGCAGGAGGAGAATTTTCATGGGCTTCTGACTGTAGCGGCGCTCTGTGACCGTCGAACCAGGGCGATCGGCGGTCGTCCCGCACACGCGGGACTACAGAAATCACCGCGCCGTACGCATCGCGGTTGCATATGCGTCCAGCAATCGTGTTCGAAAATGGTTCCAGGTGAAATTTTCAACTACGCGACGTCTTGCCGCGCTGCCCATCCGTTCAACGATTTCAGGATGTCGATACAAATGCTCCAGTGCCGTTGCGATGGCGCTGACATCCCCAGGCTTCACGATCATTCCCTCAATGCCATCGCGCACCACGTCGCCTGCCTCGCGGGTAGTGATTTGAGGCAACGCGCACGCCGCTGCCTCATATGTGACTTTGGCGCTCCCCTCCCATTGCGACGGAAAAACATGCACCGTGGCCTGGTTGAGATAATTCTCCGGATCGCGCACGAATCCGACAACGCGAATATTATCGCGCCAAAATTCCTTGAGATAGGGCTTCGCTTCGTCGTGCACGAAACCAATCAACCAGAGTTCGGCATCGGGCAGATTGAGGCGGTGCCATGCTTCGAGCACATGTTGAATGCCTTTTCGCTTGATCAATGCGCCTGCAAAAACAGTGCGAAATTTGGACGGCCGCGGGCCCGGCTTGAAACGCTCCACGTCCACCCCGCGCGGCAAATAGAAGAGTTTTTCCTTCGGGAAACCGCGCATACGAAAGGTCTCGGAAGCCGTTTCCGACAGGACGAGCAGAAGATCGGCGCGTTTGTACTCTTCAATAAAACGCCTCCGGTGGAGCAACAATCTGGCTTTCCACTTTCGAAAACCCGAAATCTTATCTGGCGATGCTGCAATTTTCGCCTGCTCAAATTTCTGTTTGCCACCATCGCGATGCCAGGTTGGGACCTCAACGATCGACGGGATGCGGCGTTGTTTTGCGGTTTGGAGGGAGCGCATACAGTCGCCCGACCAGCTATGAAACAGATCGTAACGCCCGGTTGCAAGATGCCGTGACGTGA
Source organism: Candidatus Udaeobacter sp. (assembly GCA_036499425.1). Lineage (GTDB taxonomy): Bacteria > Verrucomicrobiota > Verrucomicrobiia > Chthoniobacterales > UBA10450 > Udaeobacter. The sequence continues at coordinate 15,815 of DASYDT010000006.1, forward strand.
TCCAATCGAGATACTTTTTTTTGGCGCCGTAATAATGGGGCCGATCAAGGAAGGAAATGAGCCGTACCGGATGCCAGCGCAGCGAATGGATGAGCGAGTTGGGAATTTCGTTCTGCCGGTTGCCATAAGCCACTGCCTTGCCTAGGAATCCACCGCGATACGAGGCGCGCAGGGTTTCAAATGCATCCGTATCCAGGCCGGAACCACCGATGCGAGCGAAAATCGAATAGAGCAAGCTCCTCGGTAAAGTGCGCGCCGGGGGTGCGGCAGAATGTGGTGGCGCAGGAGCGTTTAAGATTTCACCCGGCATCGGGTTAGAAGTATTCTGGCGAACGTGGAGCCTGTAAAGTGCCCTGTTGTCATGTCGAGCGGAGTCGAGTCATCTCTAATTGTTTGGTCTGTGCATCGCTTCTGCCTAACCATCAAGAGATTTGATTCGCTCACATCCCGTTCGCTCAGCCTTCGGCCTCCCAGTCTATCTCGCGGCTTCCCCAGGCGCTCGATTCTCCACTGCGCTTCGCTGCGGTCGAAATGACAAGAAGGTATGGCGAAGAAACTCCGACTCGCTCTTGTTCGGCGCGGTTATTCTCCGACCGGTGGAGCGGAAGCGTACTTAAAGCGTCTCGCGCGTGGAGTCATCGAGGCCGGGCACGAGGTGCAATTGATCGCCACAAATAAATGGCCGGAGGATCAATGGCCGCTTGGACCGGTCACACGGCTGCGCGCAGAATCCGTCATCGGGTTTGCGGATGAACTGGAACAAATCCGGCCGCAGCTCGACTGCGGCGTTTTGTTGAGCCTTGAACGTGTCTGGAGCTGCGACGTTTATCGCGCCGGCGATGGTGTCCATCGCGCCTGGCTCGCGCGTCGAAGAAGATTCGAGCTTCCTCTGAAGCAATTTGCCCGGGCTCTGAACCGCAAGCATCGCGACCTATTGCATTTGGAGGAATCGCTGTTCGCCCGTCGCAAAGCTGGGCGAGTAATCGTTGCTTCACAAATGGTCAAGAAGGAGATCGTCGATCTGTATGGCTATCCGGCAGACAGAATCGACATCGTTCACAACGGCGTTCCGCTCGATAAATTCCGGTTCGATTCCGAGCTCCGGGAAAAATCGCGCGAAGATTTGGAACTGAAACCGGACCAAATTGCGCTGCTGTTTGCAGGCTCGGGCTGGGAACGCAAAGGGTTGCTGTTTGCAATCCAGGCGATGGCGCTCTGCAAGAACAGAAAAATGCGGTTGCTTGTTGCTGGCCGCGGAAATGCAGCGCTCTACAAGACGAGACACCTGCGTTTTTGGCGCGAAGAACCGGTGCAATTTCTCGGCGAAGTTGCAGACCTCGTGAGGATTTACGCGGCTGCGGACATCTTGATTTTGCCTACGATTTACGATCCATTTTCCAATGCCTGCCTGGAAGCCCTCGCCTGCGGATTGCCGGCAATCACGACGCGTTCCAACGGCTTCAGCGAAATCATCGAAGACAGCGTCCACGGATCAATTGTCGATCAGGCAGGCGATCTGATTGGTTTGCGTGACTCGATTCGTTTGTGGTCCGATCGGTCGCGCCGAGCCGCAGCGCGGTCGGCGAACATCAGGCGGGCTTCAAAGTTCGACATTTCAAAAAACGTCGAGCAAACAATGGAGATTTTAACGCGCGTTGCGCTGTAGTGTCCGCTGCTCTCAGCGGAGATCAGTTTGCCAGTGCAGCGTGCACATCTGGGAAAATCTGAAATACCTGATCGAGGCGCGAGATTTCGAAAATCGAGCGCACAGTTTCCTGCAAACCAGCCAACAAGAATTTGCCGCCGTAGCCTTCCACCTTTTGCATCGCTTGAATCAATGCTGCCAGACCCGCGCTATCGATGTAAGTCACGTCGGAAAGATCGACCACCAAACGGCGCGGCTTTTTCTCGATCCTGGCATTGAGTGACGCCACGACAGAAGGGGAGACGTGCAGATCGATTTCACCTTTGAGCGGCAACACGTCCGGACGATCTTTTCGCGCCGTCGGGTCAGATGGAGAAGCGTCTTTTTTCATTCACCTTCCAATCGTCAATGGATCACCATCCGAGCGTATCGACAATAGTTTCCACATCTGAGAGATCATCAATCAAAAAATCTGGCCGATATTTTGCAAGTTCATCTCGGCTCCATCTGCCGGTAGCCACCGCAACGGTGCGCGCCCCAAGCGCTTTGCCACAGGCAATATCGCGAGGCGTGTCCCCAATGACATCAATCTCGGATGCGGCAAACTCGCGGCCATGCTTCTCTTTTGCGCGCGCGCGAGCAAAACGCCCGAGCTGATTGCGGTCCTGGTGATCATCGGCAAAGGCGCCAAATTCGAAAAAGTGCCAGACACCGTAGTGCTCGAGCTTTAGTCGCGCGCCGCGGGAGACGTTTCCAGTGAGAAGGGCCAGTACCAGATGCCGTCGCGACTTAAGCTGTTGGAGCAACCGGAGTACGCCGGGGAGCAGGTTGCCTTTTCGGCGCGGCAATTCCAACGACAGCAAGTGCACGTAACTATCCAGGAACGCGCTTACGTTTTCGTTGGTTGCGGGAATTTTGTGCTTGTTCAGGATGCTGAGGACGATGCCTGAGTCGGTCATGCCGGCGATTTCGATGTCGTGCAGATCATCCATGATACCGAAGCGCTCTTTGAAAGCGGATTTGAGCGCTTGAACGCCAGCGCCACCCGAATGGATCAACGTGCCGTCGATGTCGAAAAGCAAAAGGCGCTGTTGTGTGTTTGTCATGTCAAATAAATGACGAAATCCGAATGACGAATGACGAAGGGATAATGAAGGTCAACTCGCGAATGCTTTCGGAGTCAAATGACAAAGACTTCCTCTAACGGATGTCGCATTTTCGGGCTTCATCAGTCGGAATTGTTTCGACATTCGACATTCGGATTTCGTCATTAGCCTAGAGCCTTGGCGCATGCATCATCAGCACTGCGATTATGCTCCCTAGAAATACGAGCAGCACAATTGCCAGGCCAATAAACATTGCCTTAGCAAACTGGTCGCTCTCCTGTCTTTGAGGCCGGAATGGAGAAGCATTGGGGAAAGCAACAGCCGCTTCGCTTGATTCTACATCTGTGGTGTTTGAAAAGGGCAGCTCCGGCATGCTGCGGATTTTAATCGAATACTCGGATGGGACAAATAAGACAAATGGACGGCGTAACAATTGACCGACAATGGTGATGCTCACATAGTCCGGAAGCTTTTTTGGATGTCCATTGAGCTCGATTCGCGAAATCGTAGCTCAAATTAGGACAACCGATCCGTTTGGCTCGCGATACCTGGTGCGACTCTTTATCCTTTTTAGTGGCTGCCTGTGGTGCCGGTGTCGTCTCTGGTGGGCTTGGATTCACCCTTAACACCGCCGCCGCCTTTCACGTCTTTTACCGGTTTCAGGTCACGAATTATGGCGTCCTTTATGTCCTTTTTGACTCGGCGCCAAACGGATCGAACTACATTGATGTTTGGGAACTGTGTCTTCATGCTCAAACGGCCTCCCCGTTATTTCGTAGGAACGTTTTAGCGACCACTCCCGGCGAGAGCAAGCCCAAAAGCTATTTGATCGCGTTCGTGACCCGATGCGAGCAAACCGACGATCATTCTTTGAATTTTCGCATCGGCGTCGCTGCCGTTTGACTTGGGTGTTGTCTCTCGTACTGTTCGCGGCCCGCCTGCTCGGGAGGGCCTCCCTTCAATGGATAAGATCCGCAATATCGCCATCATTGCGCACGTCGATCACGGCAAGACGACGCTTGTAGATCAATTGCTGCGCCAATCGGGGACGTTTCGTTCCAACCAAAAAATCGAAGAGCGCGTAATGGATTCGATGGATCTCGAGCGCGAAAAAGGAATCACGATTCGCGCGAAGAACGCGGCTTTTCAGTGGAACGGCTATCGCATCAACATCGTCGATACACCCGGCCACGCCGATTTCGGCGGCGAAGTCGAACGGATCATGAAAATGGTGGACGGCGTGCTGTTAGTTGTCGATGCCCATGACGGACCGCAGGCGCAGACGCGCTTTGTTTTGCGCAAGGCTCTGGAGAACAAACTCAAGCCGGTCGTCGTCATTAACAAGATCGACAGGGAAAATGCGCGCCCGCACAAGGTCCTCGACACCGTCTTCGATCTGTTCGTCGAGTTGAAGGCGACCGATGAGCAACTCGATTTTCCAATCATCTATGCCAGCGCAAAGAACGGCTTCGCCATGCGCGAGCTGCACGAAAATAACGAAGACATGACGCCGCTTTTTGAAGCAATCGTGAAACATGTGCCGTCGCCGAAAATTTTGTCCGAGCCATTTTTTCAAATGCTCGTGTCCAACCTCGATTATAGCGATTACCTCGGGAGAATTGCGCTGGGGCGCATCGTGAGCGGCCGCATCGCCGTCGGCGATTCGATTGTCTGTATTCACCGCGATGGCAGCCGCGAACGAGCTACTGTCACTGCCCTTTTCACCTATGCGGGATTGGAGCAAGTCGAAATAAAGCACGCTACCGCCGGCGACATCATTGCGCTAACTGGCTTCGAGGAGGTTTACATTGGCGAAACGCTGACCGATCGCGAGGAGCGCGCGGCGCTTCAGTTCGTCGATATCGATCCACCAACAATTCGGATGCAAATTCTGGTCAACGATTCACCGTTTGCCGGACGCGACGGAAAATTCGTTACTGCGCGGCATCTTCGCGAGCGACTGGTTCGTGAAACGCGCGGCAACGTTTCCATTCAAGTCAACGACACCGAGACCGCCGGCGCATTTGAGATCAATGCGCGCGGCGAAATGCAAATCGCCATCCTGGTGGAGCAGATGCGGCGCGAAGGGTATGAACTCATGGTGTCGCGGCCCGAAGTAATTTTTCATCGAGCTGAGGACAGCAGCCTGCTCGAGCCGCTTGAAAATCTGTATGTCGATCTACCCAATGAAAATCTCGGCGACATTTTGCAATCCATTGCCAATCGCAAAGGCGAGGTTGTCGGCATGGATCATCACGTCTCGCGCGTGTCAATCGAAGTAATAATCCCGACGCGCGGCCTGATCGGATTCGAGACTGATCTGGTGAACCTGACTCGCGGTGAAGGATTGATGAGTCATCTTTTTCGCGAATACGCGCCGTTCAAAGGCGAGATTGGCGGCCGCGGGCGCGGCGTGATGGTGTCGATGGAATCCGGGGTCAGCACTGCTTATGCACTCAACAATATTCAGGAGCGCGGCCGGCTTTTCGTTGGTCCGCAGGAGGACATTTACGAAGGAATGATCGTGGGCGAAAACGCGCGCCCGGAAGATTTGCCAGTCAATCCGTGCAAGGAAAAGCACCTCACCAACATGCGCAGCCAGGGCGAAGGCAAAGGGATTCAACTCGAAGCGCCGCTGCGAATGACTCTGGAGCGTGCGATCGAATACATCGACATAGATGAGTACGTGGAAGCGACGCCAAAGTCGCTTCGCTTGCGCAAGCGCATCCTGGACGCGACCGCACGCAAACGCGCAGCCGCGTAGCACGCTGTCCCTAGCGTGAGTGCAGAAAGTCGTTAGTCGGAAACAACGCAGATCGACAGTCGCTTCGTCTGACGTCTCACTGCCGCTTTCCGGTTATGCCTTATCGTAAACTGCCTTAGACGTGAACTTCTTCCCGTTCGCGTCGGAGCCGTTCACGGTAACCGTGCGTGATTTGCCGTCTTTCGAGACGGTGATGTGGCCGGTCCACATTACCTTGCCATCTTTCATCGTCGTGATGTCGTTGGTGTAATCGTTCACCACTTTATAGGCGGCGGAATCCCAAGCCAGATTCCCCGTCGTTTTATAGGCTTTGCCGTCCCATTTCCCAACCCAAACTCCCTGCGTCGGTTTTCCGTCCTTGTCCATGCCATTGACAACCACTTTGATTTTATCCCCCTGCTCCGAGTAAGTGACAGTCATGCTCTTGCCCATTCCGGCTGCCAATTTCGATTTTGCCTCGTTGAGTTTCCACGTCCCCATCTGCGGGTTCGCTGCAAAACATGCCACTGTCGCCGCAAACGACAGAGCTGTAACGACTGCTGTGATTCGAGTTTTCATTTGTGCTGGCGATTCCGGCAGAAACGCGTTTGGACGTCAACATCAATTCCAGACT
>DASYDT010000007.1:0-9274 GCA_036499425.1 Candidatus Udaeobacter sp.
GATGTGAAAAGTCGCCGTGCGAAAAATTGAGCCGCGCGACATTCATTCCCGCGCGGATGAGTCGCACGAGCATTTCCGGTGATTCAGACGCCGGGCCGATGGTGGCGACGATTTTCGTTTTGTGTTCGGGAAACGCCGCCGGCATGGTATTTTCGTCTCAGCGCATTTTGCCGCCGTAGATCGCGTCTTCGCCCAGCTCTTCCTCGATCCGCAGAAGCTGATTGTATTTCGCGACGCGGTCGGTGCGACTGAGCGAACCGGTCTTAATCTGTCCCGCGTTGGTCGCTACGGCGATGTCCGCGATTGTCGTGTCCTCGGTTTCTCCTGAGCGATGACTGATCACCGCGGTGTATTTGTTTTCCTTGGCGAGTTGGATGCAGTCGAGTGTCTCGGTGAGCGAGCCGATCTGGTTCACTTTGATGAGAATGGAGTTGGCGATGCCGCGGTCGATGGCTTTGCGCAAAAACTTAACATTGGTAACCAAAAGATCGTCGCCGACGAGCTGCATAGTTGCGCCCATCGCGTCCGTGAGTTTTTTCCATCCGTCCCAGTCATCCTCCGCACAACCGTCTTCAATCGAGACGATCGGGAACTTCCTTGCCAGCTGTTCATAGTAGGAAATCAACTCCTCGACGGTGCGTTTTGAACCATCGGATTTCTTGAACACATATTGCTTCTGCGCAGCATCGTAGAATTCCGACGCGGCAGGATCGAGCGCGATGAAGATTTCCTGGCCAAGCTTGTAGCCCGCTTTTTGCACGGCCTTGACGATGGTCGCCAGCGCGTCATCCGCGCTTTTGAAATTCGGCGCGAAACCGCCTTCGTCGCCAACCGCCGTCGAAAGGCCGCGATCTTTCAGGATGCTTTTGAGGCTGTGGAAAATTTCGCAACCCGCGCGCAGAGCTTCGGAGAACGTGGGCATGCCTCTGGGCATGATCATGAATTCTTGAAAATCCACGGGCGCATCCGAGTGCGCGCCGCCGTTGACGATGTTCATCATTGGAACTGGCAGCACCCTGGCATCGGGCCCGCCGAGGTATTTGAAAAGCGGGAGACCCAACTGATTAGCTGCAGCGCGTGCATTCGCGAGCGAGACAGCCAGGATCGCATTCGCGCCGAGGTTGCTCTTGTTCGGTGTGCCGTCGAGCTCGATCATCGTCTTGTCCACGCGAATCTGATCGACGGCATCCAGGCCGGCCACATCGCGAGCGATGATTCCGTTCACATTCGCCACCGCCTTGGTGACGCCGCGGCCAAGGAAACGCTCTTTGGCGCCGTCGCGCAGTTCCCACGCCTCATGCTCCCCGGTACTCGCGCCGCTCGGGACGATGGCGCTGCCAATGGCACCCCCCGCGAGAGCGACTACGGCTTCGACAGTCGGATTGCCACGGGAATCGAGGACCTGGCGACCGTGGACCCGGATGATCTTCGTGATGGACATAACAGGTGATCCTCTTTTGAAGAGCAGTGAGCAGGGGGAATCTGCGAAGCTTTAACGCGGCGCTTCGTAAGGCGGCTCGTCGGTCGCGATCGGGGTGGTCTGCAGCGGCGGATTGATCAACTGGAAAATTACAGCTGCAACAACGGCAGCCGCGAAGTTGGCCAGCAGATAAATCCAGATGTTTGCCCAACTTGAAATACCAAGAACGCAGATACCCAGAGCAACTGCGGGATTAAATGCGCCGCCCGAAATGTCGCCAACGGCGAATGCCCCGGTCATCACCGTCATCCCGATGGCCAGGCCATAGAAGGAGTTCCCTGAAGTGCCTTCCGCGGTGGCCGCGTTCAACACCACATATACGAGCGCAAATGTAAAAAGAAACTCGGCAAGCAGCGCCGGGCCAACGTGCGGCGTAATGGCAGTCACAGGAACACCAGCGCGAAGAATCTTGCTGGTGAGCAGCGCAGCAATCGCTGCCCCAACAAGTTGCGAAATCCAATAAGGCACCACGTCTGTTGCATTCACTTTGCCCCGGATCAATACGCCTAGAGTCACAGCCGGATTGTAATGTCCGCCAGAGATGTGGCCGCCGGCGAACACCATCACCATGAGAGCTGCCCCGATTGCGAGCGGTGCGATGACACCCGCGCCTGCCCCAATTCCTGTGCAGCCAATTGTCAGGACGAGGAAAAACGTTCCGATGAATTCCGCGATGTATTTGTTCATGAGCTGATTTAAGGGGATGAGCTTCCGTAAAAGCAAGACCTGTCAACAATTGGACTTTAGTCTTATCTTTGCGACGGAAGCTTTCCCTTTGGTTTGCCTCCCGGCGGGAAAGGAGGAGTAACGACAAAACCGATGCCCACTCGAGACATCCGGCTTTTTTGGCGTGCTGGCAAAAGCGCTTGTGTTGCAGTCAAACGCGAATGCCTTCTTTAACCCGCCAGTTTTGCCCAAATAAAGAGCAGAATAATCGCGCCGATAATGGACATGATGAGACCGGCCGGATGAAACGCGGAGCCTGGCTCCGGTTTGGAAAACAAGCGGCCGATTAATCCGCCGACGATTGAGCCACCGACACCGAGCAGAGTGGTCATTATGAGACCGAGGTGCTGCGCGCCCGGCATGATGGCGCGCGCGATCAAACCGACGATGAAACCGACAATGATGTACCAGATGAAGTGTAGCATAGATTTTATTCGTTAAGCCGCAGATGCTAACACGCTTGTCAATGCTTTGACGATTCTTTCATGCGCAGGATTGGCAACTCTTTTGCTTCGTGTCCATCGCGAAATATTCCGCGTGGTTTTGGGGTTTTATCCCGCGGCAGGTGTCGGCAAAGCTGCGCCAAGCGAATTTCACCGCCAAGTCAATTCGGCTTGGATTAAACAGGCAGCGAATTACGGTTTTTTTGCGGGCGATGTCTTTGCTTCCTTCCCGGCTTTCGCTTCCACTTCAGTGGCCGTCATAGTGTAAGTGATCGTTACTTTCGCTCCGACTTTAAGATCACCGCCAACCTTCGTGCTCGAGTCGCGCGCGATCTCCCAGCGATCCTTTCCCTTTTGGACGGCGATCATGCTGTCGGTCACTTCCAGGACAGGTCCCGTTACCTGGTAGGTCTTAGGGCCAGCGGCCGAAGCGAGATTACTGAGGGCCAGGGTTCCAACTGTAACTGCGCTTAGTAAGGTTTTTAATTTCATCATAAAGAGGATTAGATAGAAGAGACGCTTGGTCCGCAAGCTTTTCCCTAACCTGCAAATTTGTCTTTTACGCAGCACTCCGCTTTGATCCTCCGTGTTACGACGGTACAACGAGATATTCATCTTCACTCGAAAAACCAACGATCAAGGACGCAACTCAGTCGTGGGATTATGGTATTGCGATGTCAGCCGTTGCGTCGTTGCCGCAGCGCGCGGGGATCAGGCGTAACTAAACCGCGGTCGCCTGCTCTTGCAGCGCGGGCTCGCTTACCCGCTGACGCAGGTTTTGTACGATCTGCTCGACCAAAGCCGCATGTGGTCGTGGGAAAATAAATAAATACTTTGGGCTTTTTCCGGCAGCCGGCGAAATGGCGAGATTTTCGGACAGAAATTTTGACTCGTGCGTCAAGACCGAGTCGTCTAGGTCGATTTTGCGCGCAAATGGCCGACGATTTTTTCGCGCCACGAATAGGATTTTGTGGGGCTCTTCGTTTGTGGCGATGAGCGCACCGAAAAGATTCGCAGGAATTCGCCGGCTACGACCGCTAATACACGGCGCAACCCAGGCGATTGTTTCGTTCAGAAGATTTTCCGAGCTGAAAACAGACGCGAGGCGCGTCGGCAGTCTGTCCGAGAGCTTTACTGGAAGCCCGTCGAGATCAGCCGGTCCATTCAATTTTCTCCAGGCCAGCCAGATTTTCGCCTTTGCAGCGCGCAAAATCTTCGGGGCAAAATAAAGGAAGGCAGCTATTCCCAGGACGAAAATCAACAAAGCAAGCAAGGGATTGAAATGAACGAGAGCGAGTCCCCCCAAGACGGCAGCGTCTTCGCCGAGACTCAGCCCAATATTTGAAAATGGCTCCGGCGACGTATTCGCGGTGAGACGTGTAGCTGCCTTGGCGGTATGGACGAGGAGGCTAGTGCTACCCGCGAGCAAGCCGACAACCACAGTGAACGCGGGACTTGGATGGCCGAGCACCTGAATTGCCAGCAAGGCGCCGCCGATCGGGCGAATGACGGTATGCACCGCGTCCCAAGCGGAATCGAGCCATGGAATTTTGTCGGCAAAAAATTGCAGAAAATACAGAATGCCGGCAACCGTGATGATCCATGGATTTCCGAGGACCTCCAGCGATTGATACTGTGGCGCGAGGATAATCCAATGGAAATGGATGGCGAGTCCGGTAACGAAAACCGTGAGATAGAGATTGATGCCGGCCAAGCAGGCGAGACCCAACCCGACAGCAAGAAGATCTAGCTTTTCCACTGACGAATTATACGACGGAGCTGAAAGGTTGAAAGCGTTGCGATGTTCTAACTCTTTGGGTGGCGCGGTTAAATTTGTCTGTTCATCCGCTGCTCTGCGTGGCACTCTGTCTCGCGACGCCGAAGTGATTGTTCGACGTCACTCGCAAATCAGCAACCAAAGGAGGAAATAGATTATGGGATTACTCGACTCAATACTCAGCGCGGTTGGTGGAGAAACCGGTGCACCTGGTGAAGCGAATCCGCTGATGGGGATGCTTGGCGGTCTCCTCGCCCAGAGCGGCGGCCTGCAAGGTCTGGCCAACAAATTTTCACAGAAGGGCGAAGGCGACGCATTCTCATCGTGGGTCGGCATGGGTGAAAACCAACCGATTTCCGGCGATCAAGTTCAAAAGGTGCTTGGTTCCGACCAAGTTGCTGCACTCGCGGCAAAAATGGGAGTGGATCCCACTCAAGCCTCGCACTTCTTGGCTGAATATCTGCCAAAGATCGTCGACAAACTTACGCCGGAAGGAAAAGTAGACCCCGCTGCGGACCATCAGCAGGGATTGGCGGCTTTGTTGCCATCGCTCTTGCAAAGCCTTGCTGGCCGATCGTCCGGCGACCAGACCACTCAAGCATAGACACTTCCGCCGTCTCGAGTCGCGTTCGAAGCGTCACGCCGGCAAGCGCGACCGGAGCCAGTGCGCATTCACCAGCCGAAGCGGTTCCTGTTGAGTTTCGGCCGATCTATTCTCGCTTAGCCGCTTTGTCTCCTTCTCTAATCGCTTCCTGTTCGGTGACGTACTTGCCCTTTTTGGTCTTGCCGTAAAAACGCGCGCCTTCCTTATGGTAAACATGCGTCTCGGTGTTGACCCATACGAGACCGCGTCCACCGCCCGGGGCGACGGTCGCGTTGGCCGCTGCAACAGCGCCAGCTCCCCTTGCAGGTGCTGGGTTCCCAGCGGGGCTTGCTGAAGCTTGCGGCTTAAAATAGTCGGCAAGTGTCTTCTTCGCGGGCGAAGCTGATGCCGCCGGACTCACCGCCGAGCTCGCTGCTGTCTGAGCCTTTGCTTTTCTCGAAGCACGTTTCGCTTTTGGTGATGCGGCGGGCGACTCAGCCGCTGAAGGCGACGTCGCGCTCTCAGCTGGCGAGGCCGTCGCCTCAGCTTTCTTGTGCGTGCGGTGCTTTTTTGCCGGTGCAGGCGATTCGGCCGGCGCCGGCGATTGAGCTTGCGCAATGGAGATACTGGCGAGCCCGATTACAAAAAACAATGTGAGAAATTTAGTCATCATGAAAATGGAGCTTAGAAAAATCGCAGGCTTGTGGTCAAGGTATTTTCCATGAAGTTTTCGGCTTAACGACATTGTTCGATCGCCGGCGCCAATCGTTCGATCGGCACGCCGAGCCATTGCGCGGCTTCAGCGCGGTTTTGAAAGATGCGGACGTGGATCGGGGAGCCTTGAGTCAGTAAGGCATGCAATCTCGCGTAATGAATCATTGTCGAATCAGTAGCGAGAATCGCCGATTTTACCGGGGGATGCCCCGCGTATGAAAGACGGCGACAGAGAGAGACCTGAATAACGTATTTGAAATTGAGCTCAACTTCATCGGCTCCCAGCGTGTCGGAGAATCGATTGAAAGGCTCCTGCAACCTGGCTTCAAGATCTTCCAGTACGGACACAATTCTTTTTACAGCTGCTTCGTCGATCACACCGCGCGGTTTGTAGACAAGCAGGCGAATGTCTTCGTAAAACTCGAGTTCATGTGGGAGTTTCATCGCCCTTTAATAGAAGTCCGTGTCTGATCGATTGTTTGGTTTCATCTCTCGCCGGCCAGGGATTCGAGCCGTTCTAGTGGAACGCCCAGCCATTGTGCGGCTTCTTCTCGTTCTCGAAATATTCGGACGTTGATCGGCGAGTCCTCAGTGATTATGGCATGCAACTGGAAATAATGGCCGACCACGGAGTCCGTCGCCAGAATCGCCGATTTCACCGGTGGACGATCCAGGTAGGAGAGAACTCGATGGAGAGAAATCTGAATGACATATCGGTAATTCAGCTCAACTCGATCGATTGCCGACGTATCGGAGAATCGATTGAAAGGCTCCTTCAACCTTGTCTCAAGATCTGCGAGAACGGTCACCGCTCTGTCGACCGATGCCTCACTCAGTGAACCGCGCGGTCTGTAAATGAACAGACGAATGTCTTCGTGAAATTCGACATCGGGCGGAAGTTTCATCTTCATTTCGGGAAAATGGTTTTCCAGTCGCCCTTCGCGCTAAACGACAACCCAGCCTTTTGGCCTTGGCTTCGCCTCAGGCCTCATCGAGCCCGCCGACGTCTCATTTGCGGTCGTAGGTCATTCAGTCGTTCACCACCAAATCGCCCGAGGCCCCCAAGCTCCGTACCAACCCCATGCAGTTGCACGGTCCATTTCGGCGGCCATGTAGTAGTCCTGGGCAATCTGCTGGTGAATGGCCAGTTGCTGGTAACGTTGATACTCTGGTTCGCGGCCGACGTAGGCCAGGCCTGCTTTTTCGTCTTTAAAAACGTAAAAGACTCCTTTCCCTGGGACAGTCGCACGCTCGACCTTGTAGGGCGGCAGGGCAGCGTAGATCTGCTGTTGCGTCGGCGTTTGCGGTGTGCGTGCGCGGAAGCCTGCAGCGCTGAGCAATGATGTTGTGTTGGCTGTTTCCATCTCGGCGCAACCGGCCACAAAAAGCGCGACGGCAGCTGCAACGAAGATGGTGACGATGTTCGAAGTAGGTTTTTGGATTTTCATGTTTGTTTCGGTTGGATGGTTATTGTGAACGAGAAGGGGCGCTTGATGCCAGTCTTTTATTGTTCTTTGTGTGGCAAAAATGAGGAAATAAGACCTAAGGCTTACATCTGCCTGAGAGCACGGTGCCTGCTCGGCGACGTGAAACGCGCGATTCCCGTTTGCGCGCAAGTGTCACGCACGTCGATTCTACAAGAGCGACACCTTCAACACCGAACAATCGTCGGGCGGCGGCGCGCCGTGCAAATGCTCCAGCGTGCGATTACGAATTTCGGCGACAGTTCGGCCCTGGCCATTGCGCGGCGCAACTAGAAAGTCCACCAAGCGATCGAGAGGCTCGCCATCCAGATGCCGACGGGTTTCAAATACGCCGTCCGAAAAAAGATAGAGGTCAGCCGGACGACATAGAGGCATCTCCACAGTCGGGTATTTCGCATTCGCGAAGCAGCCGACGGGCGGACCGCTGGCTGGCAACTTGGTGTTCTCGCATCGCGTGGCGCGGATCACTGCGGGAGGGTGACCACCGGCAGTGTAGCGCAGCGTTCCGTTCGCCAAATCCGCGATGCCATACCAGATGGTGAAATACAAGTGGTCTCGCGATTGCGAGAAGTAAACGCGATTCAGCGCGCTAAGCACCGCACCGGGATCGTTCCAATCAGTGTTTGCCAGCCCGCACGTGCGCAGCGTGTCGACGATCGAAACCGCCAGCAAGGCGGACTTCACGCCGTGACCAGAGACGTCGAGCAGATAAAAGGCGAACCGCTCCGAATCCATCCAATGATACCCAAGCCCATCGCCTCCGAGCTGTGCTGAAGTAGTCATGAACCAGTCCGCTGACACGCGTTTCTCAGTGATCGGACGTGGCAAAAGTGAGAGCACATAATCTACCGCGCCCGTCAGTTCGGCATTTAAAGCTTCCTGCGTCGTGCGCAGAGTGTCGTATGCTTGCGTGATCTCCTGCGCGCGTTGTTCTGCAGCGACCTTGGCGACGCGCAGTTGCTCCACGGCGCGCGCCCGTTCGATAACGATGCCCGCCAAATGCGTTGCCATGCGGATCAGCCCGCGATCGTGCGCGCTCGGTTCGTGTGGACGATGATAGTACATGGCCACGGTACCCAGCAGTATTCCATCGCTTGAAAAAACCGGTGTCGAGCAGCAGGCGCCAAGTCCGAACGTCGCAGCCAGCTCAACGTAATTGGCCCAGTGAGGATCGCTGGCGATGTCTGTCGCAAACACCGGTTCACGCTTGTAAGCGGCGCTCCCACACGAGCCGACGCAAGGGCCGATGTGCACGCCGTCCACGATACCATTGTACTCTTCCGGCAGGCTGGGTGCCGCTCCGTGGCGCAGACATTGCGCATCCTCGTCAAAGATCAACACCGTGCAGATCATCCCGTCACACGTTTGCGCCTCGACGCCGCGCACCAACACATCCAGCACCGTCTTGAGTGGCGCGCCTGATGCGATTTTCCCCAACACTCTTTTCTCGTTAGCCAGCGCGTCTTCGGCACGCTTGCGTTGCGTGATGTCGCGGAAGCTCCACACGCGACCAACGTTTCGTTGCTTAATTAGTTGAATTGCCGAATTGCGCTCGAAAACGCGGCCGTCCTTCAACTCGAGAACATCGAAAGTTTCAGGTGCAGACGAGACAACGATTTCCTGGATTCGCGCCACATATCCGGCCGGGTCTTTCAATTGCGGGCTACTGTAATCCGACAATTCAGTCGCATGAGCGGATACCATCATGTGGGGTGGAATTCCCCAGAGCTTGATGTACTTCTCGTTAAATTCCCGGACGTAATTCGCCTCGTCAGTAACAAGGATGGCATCGGTTGTGGACTCGAGCGTGGCATGCATCATGGCAAGCGACGTCGCCAGTTCATCGGCAGTGTGTTCGTCTATCCTTGCGCGCGTCTGTTGAGAGCTTTGGGCGCTCGCATTTTCTCCGGGTGCGGGTTGCCCGGACGACACAATGTCTGCGGAAAAGCCGTAATCCTTCATCGCGTCCTGTAACGCGACGCTGCCACGCTCAGCCCTGAGCGTCGCAATACAGCTGAGTCATACCGCGAAACTGGCAAAGATGAAAGGAAAACCGAAACGCTTTTC
>DASYDT010000008.1:0-2760 GCA_036499425.1 Candidatus Udaeobacter sp.
TTCTGCGGCGAGTTTAGTCAACTCATGGTAATGCGTGGCGAATAACGTGCGGGCCTTAATTTTGTCATGTAAAAACTCAGCGACGCTCCATGCGATCGAAAGGCCATCAAATGTCGACGTCCCGCGGCCGATCTCATCAAGGATTACAAGACTGCATTGAGTTGCATTGTTGACGATGTTCGAGGTCTCGTTCATCTCAACCATGAAAGTCGACTGACCGCGTCCCAAATCGTCGTTCGCGCCAACGCGGGTAAAAATACGGTCGACCAGTCCGATCTCGGCGCTCTCCGCAGGAACGAAGCTGCCCATCTGTGCCATCAACACGATCAACGCGACCTGGCGAATGTAAGTGGATTTTCCCGCCATATTTGGCCCGGTCACGATTGCCAGCCGCATCGTTTCGCCATCCAGCGATGTGTCGTTAGGCACAAACTTTTCTTCCACCAGATTTTGGTCGAGCACAGGGTGCCGTCCATCTTTGATGAACAGCCGTAAGGTGTCGTTTAATTGCGGTCGGCAATAACGGAACAACCGCGCTGTCTCGGCCAATGCACAAATAACGTCGAGGACTGCGATGGCCTTGGCAGTCTGCTGGATGAACTGTAATTCCCGCAGAATTTCTTCGCGAAGTTTTTGGAAGAGCTGGTATTCCAGTTGGCGCGTGCGCTCGTCAGCTCCCAGTATTTTTGCCTCCATCTCTTTTAACTCGGGCGTGACGAAACGCTCGCCTCCAACGGTGGTTTGCTTACGCGTGTAATGGACAGGCACATTCGCAAGGTTCGATTTGGTGATCTCGATGAAGTAACCAAAAACGGAGTTGTACCGGACCTTGAGTGACTTAATGCCCGTTGCAACGATTTCGCGCTCCTGCAAGTGGCTGATCCAATTCTTTCCATCGCGGGACGCCCGGCGCAGCTCGTCAAGATCGGTGTCGTATCCATCCTGAAAAATTCCGCCTTCCTTTAGAGCCAATGGAGGATCGTCAACGATTGCGTGCATGAGTCTCTCGGTCAGCGCGGGCAACTCCTGGATTTGATGCTGCAACTCCTTCGGCAGGACGCTGCCGCTGGGCACGCACTCCTGCGCGACGTCCGGCGGGCTTGGCGAGCCCGCCCTACCAAAGTCAATCCGCTCAATCAGCTTTCCCAGTTCATCTTTCAGCCTTGGGAGTTCTCGGAGAGAAAATTTCAGCGCCGCGAGATCGCGCGCATTTCCCGAAGCCTGGCTTAGTCGCGACGTTGCGCGTTCGAGGTCGCGAATGGGCTTCAGTTGTGCGCGAATTGCCGCGAGTAGATCCGGTTCTTGCAACAAATCGGCGATCATTTGCTGGCGGTGTCCGAGCTCACGCAGATCGCGCAGTGGCTGCAGAATCCACGAACGCAATCTCCGGCCGCCCATCGGCGTAATGGTGCGATCAAGAATTGATAGCAAACTGGTGCTACGCGTTCCGCGCGATTCGACCAGCTCAAGATTCGTTTGTGTCGCTGCGTCGAGCAGGACGTATTCCGCCGGCGCATCACAGCGCAACGAAGTGAGATGACCGATGTTACGCCGAAGCTGGTGCTTCAGGTAATGCACGATCGCGCCTGCGGCAGCGACTGCTAACAGCATCTCTCCGCAGCCAAATCCATCCAGCGATTTTGTTTTGAAATGCTCGCACAGAGTAAAGATCGCCTGCTCGGGCAAGAACGCATAGCTGTCATACTCAAGCGCTTGATCGATCTGGCGAAGGTGCTCCTTCTGTTCGGAACTGATGATGAGCTCCGATGGCGACACACGGGCAAGTTCGTCGAGGAGAGATTGTCGATCTTGTAACTGGGTGAGCCGAAATTCGCCGGTGGTCAGGTCCGCGTAAGCAAGGCCAAATACATCGCCATCTGTGTAAACTGCTGCCAGATAATTCGCGCGTTTCGCTTCGAGCAAGTCGAGGTCGCTAACTGTCCCTGCGCTGATGATCTGGGTGATGTCCCGGGAGACGATTTTCCCCGGTTGCGGCTCACTGGTCTGGTCGCAGATGGCCACTCGCCGACCGGCCTTGATCAGCTTCGCAATATAAGTTTGCGCCGCGTGATACGGTACGCCGCACATGGGCACGTCGTTGCGTTTGGTTAGCGCAACATTGAGCAATACCGAAGCTTCCTTTGCGTCTTCAAAAAACAGCTCGTAGAAGTCGCCGAGCCTGAACAACAAGAGTGTATCTGCCGGAATGCTGCCTCGGAGCCGCCGGTACTGCTGCATCATGGGAGTGAGCGCATCCCGCATATTTCCAGAATTAAATCAGGCTGCGCGAATTGCGAGTCCAAACGCCCTCAGACGCGCTCGTACATCCTGCTGTAAACGCCCCAAAAGTCCTCGTGTGTGTGCGTCGGCGTTGGCTCTGTCAATTAATTAGATGTTAGCTTGCAAGCTTACCGAACGTCGGATGAATGTCGGCAACAGAGAATCGCTGGGCGGACGTGGCGGAGCGAATCATGGCGATGCGGAAAACCTCGTCGACGATCTCGATTTACACGCTCTCGTGTCGTCATGCATCGGCAGCTACTACGATCTAACGAGGTAGAGATAAGCCACGGCATGGTGCACCGGCTGAGAAACGAAATCGCGGACTGTGGATCGGGCCGATCACAAGCGCATTCATCAAGGCAACCGACAAAGAGGGCACAAACGAACTATGTAGTCGAGACTTCAGCGATGAAAAAGAGATTCATTCAACTCCGACATCCGGCCGCCAGCGCGCGAATACGGTCGGGGATCGCTTTC
>DASYDT010000009.1:0-13786 GCA_036499425.1 Candidatus Udaeobacter sp.
CCGACCGCGCGGGAATTGAAAACAACCTCCCCGAGTGTCATCGCCAATATGAGCATTGCCACCAACGTGACGATGCTCAGGAGGTTAAGACTCCACACCGGATTGAGCCCGAGAAATTCAAGATTTCCCGCCTGAAAGTAGAAGAGGAAGTGGTAACGGATGCGGTCTCCTGAGAAGTGCGGATACTCCGTGGGAAAGTTATGCCCCACGGCGAAGCTCTGCATGATTGCAGTGTTTGGCCCGAAGTCGCTGTACTCGGGGTTGGAAATCTGCAGCTTGCTGCCGCTGGAATTGAAGGAGGCAAACATCATCCAGGATACGAGGACCACGTATGCGGCTATAAGTAGCCAGTCAGCTATGCCTGAACCCTTAGGCCGTGGCAGGTATGTGCTGGCGACAAAAGTGTTGCGACTCTCGCCGTGAGCGCGCTTTATGACTTTGTGTTTCCACTTGCTCCACGACAGAACGGCAATCGCTGCGATGCCGAACAAGAGATTACCCCAGAGGAGCGGTTGCCGGGCGCGAGTGAAAAGCAGCCCAGCCAAATAGGTAAACCAGGTGCTGATTAGAAGACCCGAGAGTATCGCTGCTGCGCACCGATGTGCGACGGATTCGAACCGGTAAAAGCGCCGGCAAAAAAAATCGCCCACACAAATAGCTAATCCGAAATAAATCAGAGCAAGCATAGCCAAATCCTCTGTAATTTAGCGGACAACACAGGCGCAAACCCTAAACGGGCGATTTCTTCCGTCAAACGTGCCCCAAAAGCTTTTTTCGACTGCAGGTAGAAGGACAGGCTGCCCCAAAAATATTCACGACGCAAAATTTTGCGTTTTGCGATTCTCCGGTCGCGCCGCCATTTGACTCCGCTCATGAATTCTTTGCAAATAGCGAACGCTGCTAGGGCTGGATTTGGTCAGTCCAAAGGAATTGCCACATGGCCGTTGCATTGATCGCGACTGAGACGGCGAAAAGGAAAATCTCGCTGACCGTTATTTTTGCCGGGCCGTTGCCTGTCAGCAGAAGAAACATCCAGGGAAGGAGAATCATCGCGTAGCGATACGAAAACTGCCAGCTTCCGGGGTTGCCATGACACCAGAGGACGAGCGTCAAGACGGCGATTGCCATCCATGCGGTCACCTTGTACTTGCCACCCTGGCGAAAAAGCAGGCAAAGGAAAGGGCTGGCAAGGAAGATTGAGCAGCCAAACCCGTTTGGTTGGATGTAGGGGAAGTATTCAATGCTCTCGAACCCTTGAAACAGCATCGTGTAGACGTTCCACGGAATCGCATGGATCGAGAACAGCCCATGTGCGTACCAGGGTTCCTCATGCACTTCTGGGATGTGAATATAGCCAAAATCGAAAATGGAATGGAACCGCGCGAAGTTATAAGCAGCGGTCAGAAGCGCGAGCGTTACCGGCACACTGAGGAAGCGGATGAGCATTGGTCTGTTTTCCCGAAACGCCTGTTTGATCCCGCGAATGCGAAACCAACTGAATCCGTTTCCATTTGGCTGACGCCAAAGAAAATAAAGATAAAGTGGCAGACTGATCAGCAGCTCGGTTCGATTGCCAAAAGCCAGAGTGAAAAACGTTCCAGCTACGAAAGGAGAGGGCCGCACCACGGAAAAATAAAGCGCTGCGGTTTGGCCCATGAGAGCCAGGCCGAGAGCGATTTGCCATGCGCCGCCGAATCCGAGATTACACCACGTCCAGGTTCCAAAAATTGGAAACAGCGCCATCAAAATGCGACGGGCTAACGACGTGCTCTTGTGGCTGGCGTAATCGGCTCCGAATGCCTTCGCGAGTTGAAAAAAGAAATAAACGCACAGACCAGCAATGAGCGCTGCCAGGACGTGTCCCGGAAAGTTATGGATCAAACCTGCTTTCTGCAGGAGGGCAATCGGAACCATGCTAAGCACTGCTCCCAGCGGAAAGGCTGAATAATATCTGTCTCCGTGCGGGATCATTTCGTTGAGCCACTCGGGCGGCTTTTCGCGAAGACCCAGGTCGCCATGCAGCAGAGCGGAAGCGATCTCGCTGGTGTAATCCAGATCGTGCAGCGTGGCATTCGTCGAAAAATAAAAGGCAAGCGCGGCGAACAGTGAAAGGCCGGCTACGATCCAAAATTGTCGGACAGCGTCACGCCTCTCGGGAGCCATCATGATTCTCACTTTCACTTTTCAAACGAATGCCGCCCCAGGAGTTTTTCCCAAGCAGCTCTGGTCTCCGACGGGACGTTTTGGTCAGGACCGATTAACCAGGAAACCGTCGCAAGCGAGTTCACGGCGATCGAGAGACAGACGAGTCCGATAATTACATGGCGTGACCGGACTAAGGCCATGCCGCCCGAGCGGAGGAAAATAATGAGACAGAAGATTAAGAAAGGATAGAAATCAGCAGCGTAACGCTGGGCGAGCGCAAAAAACGATAAGATACAAAGAAATTGGGCGAAGAGAGCCGTAGCCGAGCTGCGCTCGAATGCGTCTGCACCATCGCGTCGAACCAGACATGTAATTCCCATGATCGCGCCGAAGACAAGCCAGCCAGAACACCACAGGAGAGGGAGATATACCTCGCTGAAGTCGTTGGAATATAGCGAGGGATAATCATAGAAGTGGCGATCTGCCGCCAGGAAAGGCGGTTCACGTTCGAGGCTTGGGAAACGCACACTGAAGTAGTCAGCAAAACTGTGGAGTATCCGGCGCGGGTTGAACACTCCAAATTTATGGGCAAACTCTCTATGAACCGTGTTGATGTAGTAGTCGTAGTAGTTCGCTCCAGTGAGGCTGCCGAATCTTGCGTAGCTTAGCCAAATGTAAAAGATAAGTGCGGCGCCAAGCGGGAGAACTAGCGCGGTCAGATTAGTTACTCGATTATCGCGTGGTAGTCCCAGAGCAACTAACGGCGCGATCAAGATGAACGGCGCTCCGAACGTCACCCGGGAGAGCAGAGCGCCGCCGACACAGAGCGAGAATCCCATCAGTGCGCGCGTCAGGGCCCCACCCTCGGCCTGTCGCGAGCGGAAAGCGAAAAAGATCGCGCCCAACGACAGCGCCAGTCCCCAGATAACCGCTTCATCGTAGATGGAAAGATTCCCGAGCAGCAAAAGCAACGGTGAGCCGAATGCGAACCCGATTACGCACGCGTTGCCAAGCCAATTGCGGGCACGCGATGAAAGCGGGGATGATTGCAACGCCATGCGTATCAGGCCGGCGAAAGCGAACAGCGCGATGATGCCTGCGCAAAATCCCGAAATCCGCGACCATTTCCCGTGTCCCGCTGGGTAAACGAAATTTAGTGGAATACGGAGCAGCGCCGGAAACGGGCCAAAGTACATGCGCACCTTACCGTTCACGATCATTGCTTCATGCGCGATCGTCTCAACGTCGACGTCCACATCGCCTCGCAGAAAATGTTCCGCCTGCGAATCATAGGCGCTACCGAGCACCTCCTTAACGAAGATCTGCCGTCCCCCGGTCGTAGTGAATAGCCAAAGAAGCGCGCTCAACAGTAAAGTGAGCGGCAGAAGCCGGGGAGCCGCGGGAGAACTCAGAGGAAACTGATTACTTTTTGAAATCTAGAGCGCCCTTCTTGAGCGCGTAAATGTAGCCCACCATCAGAATCGTGATGAAACTGAGCATGCTCCAAAAAATGACGCTGCTCTGTTTGATTGCATCGCGGTAAACAACTGCCCACGGATACATGAACACGATCTCGATGTCGAACAGGATAAAAAGCATCGCTACAAGATAGAACTTCACGCTGAAGCGCGGCAACCGTTCCCCCTGCGGAATCATTCCACACTCATATGGTAAATCTTTGGCTCGGGTGCGTTTTCCACTCTTGCCTACCAATACGCTGACGAGCAGAGCGGAAACCGCAAACAGCATCGCGACGAGGATTTGCAGGAGAACCGGCAAATATTCGCGCAGCATCCGGGAATCTGGCCTGAAGCCAATTCGTGTCAAAGGTCGGCCTACCTTACGCCGGCGAGATGACCATTCTGTTGGGCAATCGCATTGGCCAAAGCCGACGGCAAGCCCTTGTACTTCTTGCCATTCTTCTTGACCGCGCCTCGTGCCACCAGATTCTGCAATTTCTCGTAAGCTCGCAGCCGCAGCATTTCTTCGC
This sequence comes from Candidatus Udaeobacter sp., assembly GCA_036499425.1. Taxonomy (GTDB): domain Bacteria; phylum Verrucomicrobiota; class Verrucomicrobiia; order Chthoniobacterales; family UBA10450; genus Udaeobacter. The sequence goes on from DASYDT010000009.1 coordinate 4,136, forward strand.
CTCCGCTTGCAGCGTTCCGAGCCCGAAGGTTCTCGTGCACGATGTCGAAAAGCTGCTTAAACTCAAAGGAAGAACGTCGGGAGAGGACAGCAACCAGCTCCTCAGTTACCAGGTCAGGAACACGACGGGAGAATGCATTTTTCTTTAGGATAGCCATAGGGCGGAGAAGATAGCATGTTTTTCACAGACTTCAGCAGTTTTCTTCGCTTGAGCCTGGAACGGCTAGGAAGCGCCGAAATGACACAGCGGGAACCCGGTTTGGAGTTCCGCGTTTACGCGGCTGCGCGCAGAAACCGCCTGAAGGCGGGACTCCGAACCAAACTCCATCGGTTTTTCAATAGTCGCTTACGGCGTTGGCGAAGGACTAGGTGTCGGCTGCGGCGTCGCCGTCGTGGAAGCGCCCCAGCCAGTCACGGCGGCACCGGCCTTTTGTCGTGCTCCTGCGCCAAGGCTACTAAGAATAGCAAGCCCGATCGCCGATTGATCCAGCGTGATTGGTCCAATTGACTCGGCCATGTAGCCGTCGTGATCGTATCTTTGCGAGGCGACGATAGGGCTCAAGTGCTTCGTAATGACCTCCGGCGATGGGAGCTTGGTAGCATCGACGGAACCAGCTATTGCCGGCACGAAAGCCGCAGCCATTAGCAACATTGGACGAAGCGAAGCGTCGAGTCGGGAATACAGCAGGCCGGTATCGACATAGGCAAAAAAGTTCGTCGGGGCCGGCAGCAAGCGCGAGGCAGCTTTGTAAGTTTGGGAATCTGAAAGCTCAGACGAGCTGGCCCCGCTGCGTTTCATTGCCTCTCCTACTGAGACGGGATTAAGACCAGCAATAAGAATCCGATCGGACACGGCGATGGTTGGCGTGATTGCGATCAGACTCGCCGCCGACTGCTTCGAAAAATAGCGGACGCCGTCCTTCGTCGTATCCGTCCACGCGGCACTTTCGTCGGTTCGGATCAGAGCCTCCACGATCTTTCCGGCTTTGGCCGCGTCAGTTATCGGCAATGTCAGGAATAAAGATGGCCAATGCGCGCTCGACGGCCAGTCCGCCAACGAGCTTAGCTCGAGGCCAAACGCAGCTTTCCAATCATCAGCGGTGATCCCGCTATCGGCGAGGGCCTGAAAAATTTTGGCGCCAGCCAAGGCCGCTACCTGGTTTAGGGTATCGATTTTCTCCCCGATGTTGAGAAGCATCGACAGATAAAAAAACGTCTCTTTCGTGCCGAGCGAGACGGAAGATCGCGTGAGCGTGCTACCACGTTCTAGCTTCGGCATCCCGAGAAAAAGCATGTCGTGTATTTTCCCGTTTTCAAACCGCATCGAACCGGCGATGCAGCGCATCTTCTCGAGCATTGTGGACTCGCCGTGAGCTGGGCTTGATCGAACAGCAGCGCGCAGCGCAGCAAGCCGTTCAGAAAATATCTTTGGCTGTAGATAAAAGAATGCCGCATAAATGGAGGGCCGGTGCGCGATCGCTGTGCGATATGCCGCGTCTTTGTCGAGTATATCCTCTTGATTGTTAGCGCGGTGATCCGCGCGATCGAGCAGTGCCTTTAATTCCGTCAGGTCGGTCGCCGCAAAAAACCAGGGACGATCATAGGTCGTTGCGAGAGTAAACGGGGGCGCCGTGATCAGCTCGATTTCATGATGCTGGTATTGCAGCTTCTCGCGTTTCGCGCCCGGAGTTTGTCCCAGAAATGTCGAGCGCCATCTGTTGATGAGGCGCTCCGCTTCTTCCTGGCTGCCACCAAAACGGAAGCCGCCCACGAACCTTGGGTTGTTATTCTCCATTGATGTCAAAGCCAAGAAGGCATGCTTCGGGTCGAGTTGTTCGATCTCCTGTAGCGTTTGGCCCCCGAAAGCTTTCGGGGTTGGAAGGTTGCTCAGTCCCGCAAGTGCGGGACGCAGAAAGTCCTGCACCGCCGGTTCGCGATACAGCTGATAAATGTCGGAGTGATGCCAGTCGTCGAGCGTTCGATTGAACTCCGGCAGATGCGCCAGAAAAATGGTTCGTTGAGGCAGAAGCGCGCTTACCGGAGCACTCGAAAGTTGCAGGGAAACCTTCCAGTAGTACCAACCTGCGAACGCGGCGACGGCAAGCGCGATGATTAGCAATAGAATTCGCCTCATAAACAGGGCCGCGTCACAAGCGTGGATGGATACTCAATGCTGGACACAGGTTCAATGGCAAACTGATCGAATTATCTAGAATCAGTATCCGCTTCGCCTTTACGCCCGCGGATGAAATTGCCGATGCACAGCTTTAAGCCGCTGTTGATCGACGTGCGTATAGACCTGCGTCGTGGAAATATCGGCGTGGCCCAGCATTTCCTGGATGATCCGTAGATCGGCGCCGTTCCCGAGCAGATGCGTTGCGAAACTGTGTCGAAGAAGGTGTGGGTAAATATTTTTCTGCAGCCCGGCGAGGCGCGCGTGCTTTTTTACAATCTGCCAGATGCGCGCTGTGGTTAACTTCGTGCCGCGCTCGGAGAGAAAAATTTCGCTGCCACTACGCGGCTTCACAAGTTTCGGCCGCTCCGCGGAAAGATAGGCTGTCAGCGCTTCGCAGGCTTTTCGCCCCACTGGCACGAGGCGGGTCTTGTTTCCTTTTCCAGTCACACGCAAGATGCGCTCGTCGAAATTGAAATTCTCCAGGCGCGCATTTGCTAGCTCGGAAATGCGCAAGCCGCTTGCGTAAAGCAACTCGATCATCGCGCGATCGCGCAAGCCGTGAACAGCTTTCGTGTCAATCTTTTCGAGGAATTGCTCCACTTGCAATTCATTGAGCGTCTCCGGGAGATAACGCTCAACGCGTGGGAGCGCCACCGGCTCAGCCGGGTCGCGTTCAACGATCCCTTTACCTGCCAGGAACCGGAAAAAAATCTTCAGTGCCACCACGATCAGCTTGATCGAAGAGGCGGAAAGGCCCGTGCGTTTGCGATCAGCAAGGTATTCACTGATGACCGGTAGAGTCACAGCGCGCGGATTATTGATTTTCTTATTGGCCACGCACCATTTCGCGAATTCGCTCAACGACCGTTGCGTGGAGAGCTGATAATTTTCAGAAAGACCGCGCTCGACTGCGATGAAACGGATAAACGAGTCGATTGAGTCTTCCACGAGTCAAAGCTAAGTGAGGAGTGAATAGTGACTAGCGAAAAGTTGGGAAGCCGTGCCCGACCGCGACGTTATTGACAAGCGAAGGTTAAATGCTGGATGTTTCTTTTGCCATGAGCCTGGACTTAAACAGCATCCTGAGAGATTGGTCGCACGAGAGCGGCAGCATCAAAGTGCGAAAGATCGCGGGCCTCGATGGCCGCGAAAAATTGCAACTGCGAGTCGATCTCGGCGTGTTGCAAATGGAATTGAACGGGCGGCCGGATGGCCGGCGTCCGCACAATTGCGAATCGCTTTTGGAATATCATCAAAAGCGGGCCGCTCGCATCGGGCAGAAAGGCGAGGCTTACCAGCTTACGCCTGAGCAATGCGCGGAGCTGCAACAGGAAGGCATCCAGTATTATCATCGGTACCTGAGCCTGTTTCAGATCAACGATTTCGAAGGCGTGGTGCGTGACACACAACGCAATCTCGATCTTTTTGCTTTCGTTGCCGAGCACACCGATCGCGAGGAGTTTTCCTCGAGCCTGCAGCAGTTCCGGCCTTACGTGCTCATGATGAATACGCGCGCCAAGGCATCCATTCTTCTTGGGCTGGGAAAATTTGCCGAGGCCATAGGCGAGATTGAGCGTGGTCGCGAAGGAATTGTAGATTTCCTGCAACAGTCAAATTTTCCGGAGCTGGCATCAAAAAGTTCGGAGATCGCATTTCTCGACGAATGGCTCGAGGAAGTGAAAGCGAAGCGCCCGTTGTCGAAATTGGAGGTCATGCAACGCGAGATGGAAACTGCGATTGCAAAGGAACTCTACGAGCGCGCTGCCGAGTTACGCGACGCGATCAAGCTGCTAAAGACGCAGAAGCGGGCGTGACCCCGCGGCTACAAACGGCCATACTGATCAACTGCCGCGAACTATCTGCAGGCATGAAGACTGCATTGTATTCGCTCGCCATATGTGCTTTTAGCATCCTTCCGCTCCGCGCCGATCTCACGATCGTGTATTCAACAGCGGTCGAGCCGGCGAGACAGGCTCAAAAGCCAGGCGCCACTCCCGATGCAGTTGCCGCCGCTGAGAACATGACGATCAAAGTTAAAGGCGACAAAGCGCGCATTGATGCTCCGCCGCATATGACTGCAATTTTCGATGGAACAACCGGCCAGCTAATCAATCTGTTGAATGACCAGAAGACCGTGGTCCGGATTTCGCCGGATAAAATGAGAGCCATCGCAGACATGGTAGACAAGTTCAGCAACAACAAAAAGGGCTCTCAAAAGCCCAGACTCACACCTACCGGACAGAAGGAAGTGATCAATGGTTACGACACCGACGAATACACCTATGACGGACCTGATTTTAAGGCGACTTATTGGATCGCGCCGAACTATCCCAGCGGCGCTGCCGTCCTCGCGCAACTTCAATCGATCAAATCTGAATTTTGGGACGCCGCTAATACGAAAATGCCTGACTTTCGTGATTTCCCCGGCTTGCCGATCCAAATGCGCATAATTGTCGGCAAACAAGATGCAGCAGGCAAGCATGGCGCCAGCGTCAGCGCCGCGAGCCATCCTACTGAAATTACCAGCACGATCACCGGGGTGAGCCTCAACTCGATTGCCGATAGCGAGTTTACGGTTCCTGCTGATTTTAAAGAAACAAAGCTGCCAGATATCTTTAACAAAAACGCGGCTCCATCTGTGTCGCCCAATCCGTAGCTGAGTCCCTAGCCATGCCTTTGCTTGTGCTGGCATCCGGTTCACCAAGGCGCGCTGCCTTACTATCCGAACGTCGATTTGAATTCGAAATCGCGCCGCCGCGCCGTGCGGAAAAATTTGATGTGGCTGTAACGTTACGCGAGCTCACGCTCTGGAACGCCGTTCGCAAGGGAATGTCCATCGCGCAAACGCGGCCCGATGCCGTCGTGCTCGCAGCCGATACACTCGTCGCGCTGGAGAATGAAATTATCGGTAAGCCGGCGGATTTGAGCGAGGCTGCGCAGACGCTTCAACGTCTGAGCGGACGTACTCACGAAGTTTGTTCGGCGGTTTTAATTTACCACCAGACATCGGGGAGATTGTCCGTTTTTCATGATATTTCGCGTGTTCGTTTTCACCGCCTGAACCGCGCAACGATCAAGCAGTATATTGCGAGAGTGGATCCGCTCGATAAGGCGGGCGCCTACGCCGCGCAAGGAAGTGGCGCGGAAATCATCGCGAAAATCGAAGGCTCATTCACCAACGTCGTCGGCCTGCCAATGGAAAAAACAGTCGCCGCATTGGCCAAATTCGGCATACGGCCAAAGACCAATGAACGACGGCTTCCCGTGACTCGCCGTAGCCTCGGCGAAGGCGGCAGCCGTCGTGTTTAATGGACGGCTGCCAAACCGGTCCCTCCTTCGTCAGATCGAATGCTCGCGACTGTCCGAGCGGAGCCGGATCGTTTTTGTCTGCAGGTTATGTCGCGCTCGAATAAAACGAACCGTCTTACTCTTGGCCCGCATCAGGATTGAATGCGTGACAGCGGTCACGCCGCCGCGCGCCCGCACGCCTGGGAGGAGCGCGCTGTCGCTGATTCCAGTTGCGCAGAAAAGGATGTTCTGGCCATTGGCCAGGTCGTCTGCCGAATAGATGCAGTCGAGATCTTTTTCGTAACCGTCGGCGATTAATTTCTTCCGTTCCTTCTCATCGCGCGGCCACATTTTGCATTGCATGTCGCCACCGAGACATTTGATTCCCGCCGCTGCCAGCACCGCTTCCGGGGAACCGCCGATGCCCATGTAAAGATCCACGTCCGAGTCGGGCAACGACGGCGCAATGGCCGCAGCGATGTCGCCATCACCGATCATGCGCAACGACGCGCCGGCCGCGCGAATTTGTTCCACGATTTCCTTGTGTCGTGGCCGATCCAGCATCATCACCGCCACGTCCTGGACACGCTTATCCACTGCGTGCGCCACGATCGCCAGCACCTCCGCGATCGACATCTCGAGGTGGAGCGAGTCGCCGCGTTTTTTCATGTATTCGATCACGCGCGGTCCGTAAGCCAGCTTCGACATGTAAAACGACGGCACATCACGCAGCGCCACTTTCACACCTGCCTCAGGACTCGCCGCCGCGATGCAACTGATCGAATTCGGCGCGCCCTTGGAAATGTTGGTCGTCCCATCGATGGGATCGATGGCGATATCGAACTGCGGCGAACCCGGAATCCATGTGCCGAGCTGTTCGCCTTTGAAAATACCGGGTGCTTCGTCCTTGATACCTTCGCCAATGACGACTTCGCCGCAGATATTCATGAGGTCGAACATGCCGCGCATGGCGTCGCAGGCGGCAGCGTCCGCCGCTTCCTTGTCGCCTCGCCCAAGCCAGCGCAACGAATTGAGCGCCGCCGCTTCCGTCGCGCGCACAAAATCGAACTCGATGACGCGTTCGATGTCGTGATAATCTTGTTTAGGGAGTCGCAGAGCCACGGAGCGTCAATGTTCACGCATCTCGCACGCGATGACAAGGAGAACACCGCCCGCGAAAGCGCAGGCTTGATTTTCGCACGAGTTTTTACTTCGATTACAGTGTGTCTGCCGACAATGAAGGGACCTCATTGAACGCGATCGGCTCGAGGGTACAAAACGGAGCGGTCGCGTTCGCCACGACGCATTGACGATGGTCTTGCAGGCGCAAGGCGACTCACCGGCAGCGCAAGAAGCGCTCGAAGAGCTTTGCCGCACCTATTGGCGACCCATCTATAGCTTTCTGAGGCGACAAGGCATCGCGCCAGAGGAAGCGGAAGACATTACACAAGGATTCTTCGCGCTATTATTGGAGCGCAAAGACTTGAGCAGTGTCCGCAAAGAAAAGGGACAACTTCGTTCCTATCTGCTTGCGTCGGTCAAGAATTTTCTGGCCGACGAACGTCGCCGTGCCATGGCGATCAAACGCGGAAAAGGCGAGCGGCCCATTCCGTTGGAAGAACTGTCCGCTGACGAGCGGAGCGAGATGGAACCAGCAGATCCGGTAACTCCTGAAATGACTTATGAACGGAGGTGGGCCTCCACGGTTCTGGAGCGCGCGCTCAGCCGATTACAGGATGAATACGCGGGCACACGTAACGCAGCATTGTTTGATTGCGCTCACGCAATTGCTACCGGACGAACCCCGGAGCGCCGTCGCGCGCCGACATTGCCGCGCAGTTTGGCATGACGGCGTCATCCGTGCTTTCCCCAAAAAAGAAAGAAAAAGCTCTCGACATTTTTGCGACCCAGACGAAGATCGGCACTGCATTTGCAGAAGCTCCCCTATGAAAAACCAAATAGCCCCTTCCATTAAAGCGCATCTTATTCGAGGCGCCTTTTACCTGCTTTCACTAGTCAGCCTTTTTGCGATTCCATTCGCAATGGGCCAGTGGCAGCCCCATTCGCACCATTCGCAGAGAACGTTGACTTTTGCCCAGCGCGTGGCGTATCAGCGAGCCATTGAAGACGTTTACTGGCGTCATCGCATCTGGCCAAAAGAGCGTCCGGATTCCAAACCGTCACTCGATGCGGTGATGTCACAGGCGCAGGTGGAAAAGAAAGTCGCAGATTATCTGCGTAAGTCACAGGCGCTGGAGGATTACTGGCAACAGTCACTGACTGCTGAGCGTTTGCAAGCTGAAATGGATCGCATGGCACAGCACACGAAACATCCAGAGGTGTTGCACGAACTCTTTGCATCGCTCGGCAACGATCCCTTTGTCATCGGAGAGTGTTTGGCTAGGCCGATTCTAGCGGAACGTATTATAGCCAATTTATCTGGCCAAAATGAAAACCCAAACAAGCAATTCGTGCCAGCACAAGCCAACGCATTCAGGCCAATCTCGATGATAGTGAAGGGATCGGCAGACGCTGTGTACACGCTGCCGCGAATTTCCGTCCCGAGGACCTGTACGGATGATACCTGGACGGCCACCAGCTTGGCCAACACGCCCTCTGCCCGAGATCAACACACGGCAGTCTGGACCGGCAGTGAAATGATCGTCTGGGGCGGATACAACGGGGGCTATTTGAACACAGGCGGGAGATACGATCCCGCTACCGACAGTTGGATGGCCACGACTACTACCAATGCGCCCTCTGCTCGACGCATTCACACGGCAGTCTGGACCGGCAGTGAAATGATCATCTGGGGCGGATATGACGGGACCAGTAATTTGGACACGGGCGGCAGATACGCACCCGGCACTGACAGTTGGACAGCCACCAGCGCTACTAACGCACCCGCTAGACGAGGGTTTCACACGGCAGTCTGGACCGGCAGCGAAATGATCGTCTGGGGAGGGATTAATGGCGCCAGCCTTTTAAATACCGGCGGCAGATACGATCCTAGCACGGATAGTTGGACCGCTACCAGCATAACCAACGCACCCGATGCACGCATCCTTCACACGGCGGTTTGGAGCGACAGCACCAATGAAATGATCGTCTGGGGCGGAACTCCTGATCAGGCAACATTCTTCAACACGGGCGGGCGATACAATCCCAGCACGGATAGTTGGACAGCCACCACCGTCGCCAACGCCCCCTCCGACCGAGACCATCACACGGCAGTCTGGACTGGTAGCGAAATGATCGTCTGGGGCGGATACAACGGGAGCTATTTGAACACCGGCGGGAGTTACGATCCCGCTACCGACAGTTGGGTGGCCACGACTATTACCAATGCGCCCGTTGCTCGACGCATTCACACGGCAGTCTGGACCGGCAGTGAAATGATCGTCTGGGGGGGGATGAATGGCACCAGCCGTTTAAACCACGGCGGGAGATACGATCCCAGCACGGATAGTTGGACAGCCACCAGCATTATCAACGTACCCGATGCCCGATACCTTCACACGGCAGTTTGGAGCGGCAGCGAAATGATCGTCTGGGGCGGAACTCCTGATCAGGCAACGTTCTTCAACACGGGCGGGCGATACTGCGCAGGGACATCGAGCGCCTCTCCAACACCAACATCTACGCCAACACCCACGTCTACCCCAACAGCTACAGCAACCCCTACAACCACGGCTACGTTAACTCCAACGCCAACAGCTTCACCGAGCGTGAGACCCACGCTGACACCGCGAATCCTGCCGACGCCGAGACCTCGCCCGACGCCACCACCGCGCCCGTGATAGCCGCTCACATGATGCTGTGACCGCGTTTACGATCACGCTTTTTGTACGGCACCTCGGGGGCGAAAATTGGGTCGTCGCTTCAGCCGGCCACCCAGATTAGGTCTAGAATTTCTTAGCCTTCGCAATGAGCCGTCACGCTTGGACGCGTCGCGGGCCGTTTGATTCGCGAGAGTGCGTCGCTCATTTTTCAGTTCCAGCGACGTGCTCGGCATGCTCAAGCCCGCCATGAGTGTGTAACGACGGACGGATGCGGAGGAAGAATTCAAATGCGTAACCCAGCTCGTCTCCGTAGTAACGATCGAGAGTGTCCGGCCGACCGTTGATCGTAAATTGGGTGCCAAGGCCGATATCGAGGCCGTTGCCGTGTGACAAGTCGCGGACGTAG
>DASYDT010000010.1:0-4935 GCA_036499425.1 Candidatus Udaeobacter sp.
TCCACCGAGAGCGGAACGTGCACGGCCATCTGGTCACCGTCGAAGTCAGCGTTATAGGCGGTGCAAACCAGCGGATGAATGCGAATGGCTTCACCCTCGATTAATTGCGGTTCAAACGCCTGAATGGACAGTCGGTGCAAAGTCGGCGCGCGATTAAGCAATACCGGATGACCTTTGGTCACTTCTTCGAGGATATCCCAGACCTCCGGTGTTTGACGCTCGATCATCTTTTTCGCACTACGCACGGTGTGTACATAGCCGAGATCTTTTAGCCGGCGGATGATGAATGGCTCGAAGAGCACCAACGCCATCTTTTTCGGCAATCCGCATTGCTGTAGCTTTAACTCAGGCCCAATCACAATCACGGAGCGCCCCGAGTAATCGACACGTTTCCCAAGCAGATTTTGACGGAAACGGCCACCCTTTCCCTTGAGCATGTCGCTCAGCGATTTCAGCGGCCTGTTGCCTGCGCCAGTGACGGCGCGACCATGTCTGCCATTGTCGAACAGGGCGTCGACTGCCTCCTGCAACATTCGCTTTTCGTTGCGAATGATGACGTCCGGCGTTTTAAGCATGAGTAAATTTTTCAGCCGGTTGTTACGATTAATAACCCGGCGATAAAGATCGTTCAGATCGGAGGTCGCGAAACGTCCTCCCTCGAGTGGAACCAAGGGCCGCAGATCCGGCGGAATAACCGGCAATACATCCAAGATCATCCATTCAGGGCGCGCGTGGGAATTCTGGAAGCCCTGGATAAGCTTTAACCGCTTTGCCAGTTTCTTGCGAATTTGTTTGCTCTTGGTGGCGCCCATCGCTTTCTCAAGCTCCTTGTTGAGCTTGTTGAGATCGATCTCGGCCAAAAGTTTTCTAATTGCTTCAGCGCCCATGCCCGCGACGAAATCTTCGCCATATTGCTCCTGTGCTTCGCGGTATTCGACTTCGTTAAGCAGCTGCGTTTTCTGCAACGGTGTCTTGCCCGGGTCGATGACAATGTAATCCTCGTAATAAATAATGCGCTCGAGCTGGCGTGCGCTCATGTCCAGCATGAGGCCAATGCGTGAGGGCATGCATTTGTAAAACCAGATGTGCGACACGGGCACGGCCAATTCTATGTGCCCCATTCGTTCGCGACGTACGCGAGCCAACGTAACTTCCACACCGCACCGATCGCAGATGACGCCCTTATGCTTAATGCGTTTGTATTTCCCGCATGAGCATTCCCAATCCCGAGTGGGACCAAAAATGCGCTCACAGAAAAGGCCGCCCTTCTCCGGTTTAAAAGTCCGGTAATTGATTGTCTCGGGATTTTTGACTTCGCCTTTACTCCACGAACGCATCGTGTCACTCGACGCGACGCCAATCGCGACTTGATCAAAACCCACTGGGCGCTCTTCGCCCACTAACTCACGCCAGGAATGTTCGTTCATGTTCTTTTAAATAATTTACCGTTTAAAATTTATGCGACGTTCTCTAGAAAGGTAGGTGCCTGACCGCCGACTTTTACGTCGAGGCCCAGACTCTGCATTTCTTTGATCAGAACGTTGAAAGACTCAGGTGTTCCCGCTTCAAGCGAGTTATCGCCCTTGACAATGGACTCGTAGATTCGAGTTCGCCCTTGCACGTCATCGGATTTAACGGTGAGCAACTCCTGCAAAGTATAAGCCGCTCCATACGCTTCCAGCGCCCACACCTCCATTTCGCCAAAACGTTGGCCACCGTATTGCGCCTTCCCGCCAAGAGGCTGTTGAGTAACGAGTGAGTATGGTCCGACAGCGCGGGCATGAATCTTGTCCGCCACCAGGTGGCCGAGTTTCATCATATAGATGTAGCCAACCACAACCTCCTGGTCGAAAGGATCGCCGGTGCGTCCGTCGAAGAGCTTTGCCTTGCCGCTTTCCTGTACCCATGTGTACCCGTCCTTCTTCCGGGCATCATGCAAATACTCCCGAATTTGCTTTTCCTTAATCCCGTCGAACACCGGAGTGGCCACCTTAAATCCAAGCGCCCTCGCAGCAACGCCCAGGTGTGTTTCCAGAACCTGTCCCACGTTCATACGGCTGGGAACGCCCAACGGGTTGAGCACAATTTCCACAGGTGTGCCGTCCGCCAGGAAAGGCATGTCTTCTTCGGGCACGATCCGGGCAACAACGCCTTTATTTCCGTGGCGCCCGGCCATCTTGTCGCCCACGCTTAGCTTGCGCTTGCTCGCAATGTAAACCTTGACTTGCTTGATGATTCCTGGGTCGATATCGTCCCCGCTTTCAACCCGGTCCATGGCGCGATCGCGTTCCAGCTCCAGCTCCGCAAACTTGTGCTCGTAGGCACCGATAATTTCGCGGATCTTGTTTCGAATTGGACTTGGGTCGATCTCGATGTGGTCGTGTGCCGTCGCCAGTTTTCGCAAGAGCGTCTTGGTGATCTTACGATTGGCTGGAATAATGATCTCACCGTTCTTGGCGTTCACCACGTCCAGTGGAACTTTTTCCCCGAGCAGGACATTCGAAAGCGAATCGGTCAATTGCTCGATCAGTGTTTCTTTCTTTTTCTTGTGGTCTTCACTGATGGTTTTCAGCTGCCGTCTGGTCTCTGCCGGTGTGAGTTTCTCCCGGGAAATTTCGCGACGGGATGACACCTTTACATCCATCACAATCCCGTAGGTACCGGAGGGAACCGTAAGCGACGTGTCCTTCACGTCCGCCGCTTTTTCGCCAAAGATTGCGCGCAGGAGGCGTTCTTCTGGAGCCAATTCGGTTTCACTCTTCGGCGTGATCTTGCCAACCAGAATGTCACCCGGCTTCACTTCCGCACCGACCCGCACAACCCCATCGGGTCCGAGGTTGCGCAGAGCTTCTTCGCTAACATTCGGAATGTCCCGGGTAATTTCTTCCGGTCCAAGTTTGGTGTCACGCGCGCCGATTTCAAATTCATCGATGTGGATGGAGGTATAGACATCCTCCTTTACCACTTTCTCCGAGATCATAATCGCATCTTCGAAGTTGTATCCATTCCAAGGCATGAACGCGACGAGTACGTTGCGCCCCAAAGCCAGTTCGCCCTGATCGGTATTTGGACCATCGGCGATGACCTGACCGCGCTTCACGGGCTGACCTTTGTGCACAATCGGTTTCTGATTCACGCACGTGCCGGCATTTGACCGCATGAATTTGCGGAGCTCATAAACGTGAATTCCTGCCTGTGCATCGGTCTTAAGTTTCTTTTTGCTTTCCGGCAGATGACCATCCTTAGTCACAATGATCTGGTCCGCCATCACCGAAGCCACCTTGCCGCTGTCCGCGGCGAGAACAACCGCGTGAGAATCTCGCGCCACCTTGTCTTCCAAGCCTGTGCCCACAAGCGGCGCCTCAGAAACCACAAGAGGAACGCCTTGACGCTGCATGTTGGAACCCATGAGTGCCCGGTTTGCATCGTCGTGCTCGAGGAACGGAATAAGTCCCGCCGCTACCGATACCAGCTGTTTCGGTGAGACGTCCATGTAGTTCACCTTGGAGGGATCGACCTCGAGAAAATCGCCACGGTAGCGCACAGATACTTTTTCACCTGTGAAATGTCCGCGGCCATCAATAGGCGCATTGGCTTGCGCCACGAGAAAATTCTCCTCCCGATCGGCGGTAAGATATTCTATCTGATCTGTCACACGGCCTTTGTCCACTTTGCGATAAGGCGTCTCGATGAATCCGAACTCGTTGATCCGAGCAAAAGTGCTCATCGAGCTAATGAGACCGATGTTCGGGCCTTCCGGTGTCTCAATGGGGCAAATACGTCCGTAATGAGACGGGTGAACGTCGCGCACCTCAAATCCGGCGCGCTCGCGACTGAGGCCGCCCGGGCCAAGAGCCGACAAACGGCGTTTGTGTGTTAACTCGGCGAGTGGATTCGTCTGATCCATGAACTGCGAAAGCTGTGACCGACCAAAAAAATCGCGGATAACAGCGCTCAGTGCTTTTGGATTAATCAACTTTTGCGGTGTCATGCCATCCACATTGATGTCGAACAGAGTCATACGCTCCTTGACCAGACGCTCCGTGCGAGCAAGACCGACACGACACTGATTCGCCAGCAACTCTCCAACGGTGCGCACTCGACGGCTGCCCAGATGATCAATATCATCCAGGGTACCTTCTCCCCGTCGCAGATTGATGAGGTATTTAATCGCCGCAATGAAATCTTTATCGGTTAGAATCCGCTCGGTCGGATCCACGTTAATCCCAAGTTTTTGATTAATCTTGTAACGGCCGACACGGCCAAGGTCGTATTTCTTCGGATCAAAAAAGAGTCTCTTAAGTAGAGCGCGCGCATTAGCTACCGTCGGGGGATCGCCCGGGCGAAGACGGCGGTAAATGTCTTTGAGGGCTTCTTCCTGATCGTGGGCAGGATCCTTTCGAAGCGCCTTGACGATGGTGTCATCGTTCGAGATGTCGATCACTTTCACCTCGTGAATTTTGAGGGCCATAATTTGGCGTATGGTCGCCAAAGTCAGCGGTTCGAAAGCCCGCGCCACCGTCACATCGCCATCACGGATCTCCGCGGTCAGCACTTTGGTGGCCAGCATCTCTTCGTCGAGCTTCTCGCTCAGCTTCAGGGTCTCGATGTTGTAAAAGAGTTTTATGACCTCTTCGTCAGAGCCGTAGCCCAGAGCACGAAGGAAAGTTGTGGCAAGAAACTTCCGGCGCCGCTTGCGCCGATCGAGATAAATGTAAAGAAGATCAGCCGTATCAAATTGGACCTCAATCCATGATCCTCGGTCTGGAATGATCCGGAAACTGTAGAGCACCTTACCGTTTACGTGTACGGTCGATTCAAAGGCGATTCCAGGAGAACGGTGCAACTGGCTTACGACCACGCGCTCTGCACCGTTAATGACAAAGGTGCCCTGCGGGGTCATCAGCGGGATTTCCCCCATGTAAACTTTTTCTT
>DASYDT010000011.1:0-34110 GCA_036499425.1 Candidatus Udaeobacter sp.
GACAACCGCAACCGCCTGTATACAACCTGGTGGAGCGACTGGGCTAACAATATTGCTGACTGGTGCTATTTCGGTTACGACGATGCCAGCCGGCTGATCGAAGCCGAAAATGGAACGGTAGGCTACGGGAGCAACGTCATCTCCGATGTTCATCGCTCCTATGACGATGCTAATCACCTCACACTCGAGCAGCAAAATGTGATTGGGCTGGGCACCATCAGCGTCAACTATCCTACTTATGATAACGATGGAAAATTGACCAGCATGAACGTTACCGGTGTGCCGGACTACAACTACACCTTTTCCTACGATGCCATGGGGCGGTTTGAGAAAATCTTCATCACCAATAGCGTGCAAGTCTTCCAGTACTACTACGACGCGGCTTCGAACGAGACCCAGCGGAACAATGTTTACGACGGGGTGAACCAGATCTATCCTCGGGACGATCTCAATCGCATGTTGTATTTGGACGTAAAAAAGGGCGCGACCACTTTGGGGCACGAGGGCTACGTCTACGATTCCATGAACCGGTTTAGGTCAGTCACGCGTGAAGATAATAAGACGGATTCGTTTACCTACTACCTGAACGGAGAACTGAACACGGCGCAGTATAACACTACCCGCAGCGTTAATTACACGCTGAACAAGGCCGGCAATCGCACCAGCGTGGTGGACGGCGGCACCACGAAGAGCTACTCGCCTAACACGCTTAACCAATACACGACAGCGGACAGCAGCAGCGTGACCAACGGACCCGAACATGAGATCCGGGTCTTCAACGGCGTCACTTACACCTACATTAATGACGAACGACTGAAGCAGGCCAGCGACGGTTCGAATACCTACACTCTGACCTATGATGCCTTGGACCGCTGCGTGAAACGTACGCTTAATGGCACCGACACGTACTACATTTACGACGGGGAAAAGCCAATCCTGGAATACAACGCCAGCGGCAGCCGTGTAGGCTTTAACCTGTACGGGAAAGGAATCGATGAAATCTTGGAGCGCGGCGCATACGGGACAGACAACGCGTGGCACTGGTATTTCTTCCAACAAGACCACGAAGGCAGTGTCACACATCTGACCGACGGTAGCGGCAATATTATCGAGCGGTATCGCTACGATGCCTTTGGTGCGCCGACCATTTATGCCCTTAACTGGACCGTGCGCTCGGGCACGATTTACGACAACCGTTTCCTGTTCACGGGAAGAGAGTACGCTGCCACCTACCGTGCGACCTACAACGTCCCGGCGTTTAAATTTTACGAATATCGCGCTCGCGCTTATCACCCGACGCTGGGCCGGTTCATGAGCGAAGACCCCAAACTGTTCGACGCCGGCGATTACAATCTGTTCCGATACTGCCACAATGATCCATTGGATCTTACTGATCCGATGGGTCTCGAAGTTGGATTTGCAGAAAGTCTGATTCCGATTTGGGGATCCGCGCACTTGGCGTACGACGCGTTTAATGAAGGTCACTACGGCATCTTTGCATTTCACGCCGCAATGGCCGCAACTGACGCAACCGGGCTCAAAGCCGTTGGCTCCGCATTGGCAAAAACGGGACTCAAAGTGGTTGGCAAAATCGGGGAACAGCAAGCGATCAAAGCGGCTGAAAAAGCAGCCGCCGAAAGAGGCGGGTTGGTAATCGGAAAAATGAAGGACCTTCGTAAGGCGGAGGGGTGGAGAGAGGGCGATCATATACTTAATCTTCCAAACCGCGGCTCTCCGAGGGAAAACTGGAAACAGAACTCTAGCGCGCTCCGAGAGGCTGAACGCAGCGGTAATCCAATTCGTGACGCATCGACGGACGCGCATGGGAACTTGCGTGACAATACTGGATTCGTTAAGGCGGAAAGGAACTTGCTAGATACTCGTGGGCGAGTATATGACTCGAGAACCCAATCTCATACCAAGCCTCAGCCTCCACCGGCTCCGCCTGAGAGCAACGGGCGTTAACTTATGTGTGCTTCTGATCTTGCCTTTGAACCCACCGTTCGCGATGCATTCGAATTCCTGTGCTCGGAGTTCGGATTTGCCTGCACCGAATCTACTCCGACGGCGGTGGCATACACGTCTACTCGTGTTCAAGTTGAAATAACGTTGGATATGAGGTCCTACGAGATCGCCGTCGAGTTGAAGCGACTTGGTGAAAATCGATCCTTTCCCCTGCACCGCGTCATCGAAGTGACGTCGCCAGCAGAGGCGAAGCACTGGTGTCTTGTCCAAACCAGTACTGCTGCGCGGGTCAAAGAATTCGTCCCACAGCTAGCCGATTTGCTTGAGAAGTATGGAGGATCGGCATTATCGGGTGATCCCAAAACATTCCGGAGGCTGGAGGAACTCGAGGAGTCCGACGCGATGCGAATAACGCGTGACCTTCAAATTAGGCAAGCACGCAGATTGGCTGAGTGCGAGTGGCAGTCAAAAAATTACGCGCAGGTAGTCTCGATTTTATCTCCTATTCAGGAAGAGTTGCCTGATTCCGAATTCGCGAGATTTCTTTACGCTAAGAAGCGTTTGCAGTCCGAGCGGAAGCCAGGCCAACCTTAGGCTCAAATCTCCCCGAAAGGGGAGAAAGGGGTCAGAGTAGGGTTGCATTGATTTGACGGACAGTGGGCTAAGGGTCAAAACCCGAAAGGAAGCCCACATGAAGACACAGTTAAGGAAGCCAGCTTGCCACAAGGCGAGATACACCGAATAGTACAAACAGGAGGCGCTAGAGTTATGGCGCAACAGCGGCCGAAGCGCAGCCAGGGTGGCAGCGGAGCTGGGTATTCGAGGGGAAAGTGGTCAGTTCTCACTTTTGACAGTGCTACGACAGGATGGCTTTGGTTCGGTGGCCGCCATTGCTGGGAGAGTAAAAAAAATCGTCGCGATCAGGCTCCAGAAAATTCCGATCGCGCACGCGATGCCAAGACCGGTAAGTGCCGGGTTGCGCGCAAGAGCGAGCGAACCGAAACCGCTCACCGCGGTCAAACCGGCGAGTAGAACCGGTTTCAGCACGCCGGCAACATCATGCTCGATTTCACGTGTCTTTTGCCAGACCAGCACAACATATATTCCGTAGTCCACGCCGATGGCCAGTACCAGACGGAACGAGAGCACATTGAGCAGATTGAGATTGACGTGCAGCAGTTTCATCGAAGCGATCATCGCTCCGATGCCAAAGGCGAGTGTGATCACTTGAATGAGCCACAAACGAAGGTCGCGGTACAAAAGGGCCAACAACGATATGTCGAAGATCGCCATGAGCGCGCTGATAATGAGGAGTTGATGATGCGACCATGGCTGGAGATCGGCGAGCGCGTAGCTCCAGCCGGAGAGAATCATCGGAACACCAGCCACTGGCAGGTCGCGCCCCAGCTCCTGGCTTTGCGCGTGCGTCGCGACCCGCTCATTGGTCGTAACAAATCCAATAGTCAGCAATGGGTTTCGCCCGAAGTAGCGGTCCACTAAAAACCACCAGCTCGATGATTCCGGCAATTTGGCACGCCAGTTTGGCAGGGGTGCATTTTGATCGGCAACATGTTCTAAGTCGTCAAGCAACGTGAATGCCGGCTCGAACGAGTCGCGGTTGAATCCTTCGGCATCAAGCGTTTGCTCCAACGTCGTGCGCGCTGCCTGGAAATTGATCATGCTCAATCGTTGTCGATTTGCCTGCATCCAACTTGGTGACGGACAAAGCGCTGCGGGTGTGGAGAAATTTTTGATTTTGCCTGCTGTCCGAAGCTGCCGCCAATGCGCGGAAATTTTTTGCCAGTAATCATGCAGCTCCTGCGGATTTGCCCCACGAACAATCGCCAAGACCGGTTCCCAGCGCATGGGCATCTTGTGCATGATTTCCTCCAGGGCGCGACTCGCACGGATGTTTTTTGGCTGCAATGAACGTGCGCTGGCTTCGAAGCGGAGCGGGGGAACCGGCGAAAAGCCTATGGCCGTCAGCAGCAACAAAACTACGCTCGAAGAAATCAGCATGGGCATGGGTTTGCGCACAGTCCATCGCACATAATTTCTCACGACCTCGAAGAGCCAATCATGCTCAACTGCTCCGTGTCGTTCGCGGACAAACAGAAACAAAATCGAGCACATGAACAGGCCGGCGACGAAAATCCCGATCGCAATAAGCACACCGAGTTGCGAAAAGCTCATGGCGCCGCTTAGCACCAGTGCAAGAAATCCTACCGCTGTGGTGAGCGCGCCAAAGAAAATCGCGCGGCCGAGTTTTGCCACTGACGTGGCAATGGCCTGTTGATGCGGTTGCCCGTCGGCGCGCGCCTGATGGTAGCGTCCGATGCTGAGAATTGCGAAATCCACGCCGAGCCCGACGAGAATCGCGCAGAAGGCGACGCTGATCATGCTGAGCCGCCCGAAAAGAAGCTGACCGGCTGTCAGTGCCACCAGACAAGATAAGAGAAGGCAGAATGCCATGCCCGCCAACGGCAGCCATCGGCGAAAACCTGCAAAGAAAATGATGCCTACCAGCACCACCGATCCAAGCAATGTCGCCACCACGTCGTAACGCATGCTCAACGAAATCTCCGACACAAAGGCCGGGCGACCGGTCACGAGGACTTGCAACGGACCGCCTTCCCATCCTTCTGCTGCGGTCGCACGAAATTCATTCACCCGGCGCATTAAACGCTGGCATTCAAACGCGCTGACAGTCTTTTGGTTCGTCACCACCAGAAAGATTCGCATGGTGCGATCGGGCGATGTGAGTGGCTGTTCCTGTTCAATCACGGTGCTTTCTGCGAAAGGCTTGAGCGCCGGCGCAATCAGTCCAAGCGGATCGAACGAAAGCTCGAACTCCGGCCGCGGCGAGCCGGCCTCGATCTGTTGACGCAAGCGATGAAGACGATCGCGAATTTTCTCCGGTTGCAGGATCGACATCGTCTCGTCGAAAACGTGTGGTTCCAGATTGAGCAGTAATGGAACCGTGATTGACTGGAGGTCGCGAATGCCTTCAGGCGTGGCCATGGGCGAGCCCGCGAGCACGCGCGCGCACCAGGGTTGCTGCCGCAATCGTTCGGCAAATACGGGTGCGAACTCCTCCAGTTTATCGGCGTCGTTTGGATTGCATAGGAGCGCGAACGTCAGCTCCCGCGTTTGCTCAAAATCGCTATCGTAGATTTTGAGACCTTGCACCGATGAAAACCTGGCGGGCAAAACGTTGAAGACCTCGGAATCAAGTCGCAACGACGTGACGAGAATCGCGATGCAAAAAATAATTAGGACACCCACGCCGCACCACACCAGCGCGCGGCGCTGAGTCATTATTCGGGCGATAAAATCGCTGATGCGCATGAATGAGCCACATTCAACACGAACCGGCCCCAAGATGCCAATGCTGTAACGGCTTTGTTATTAGCTTCGGGCTTTAAACAGCTGAGCCATACCAGCAGTTTCAACGGCTTGTGGGAGAAGGGCGATTTGGGATGCCGTTAGAAACGGCTTGCGCGTGTGGTGACGCACAACCATCGGCCCAAAGGCCGATGTTAATCAGAACCGAAATAGAAATGTCTCGTTGCCGGCGGCGTATCGCAACGTTTTCTGATTCGGTGCATGTAAAAATTGATCTCGCAACGCCAGCCAGCCGCGCAACTGCGACGGAGCTTGCGCGACAGGTCCAGACCAGCCCTGGTGCGCGAAGGCGCCGGTGATTTTGGCGAAGGTGGAATCTTGTCGGAGGGAGAGCAACGTTATCCCCGGGCCTTTCGACAGCGTTAATTCAAAATCGCCCGTCTTTGAAAAGCGTACGAGCGCCTCGCCAATCACCGTCGTTTTGGGGCTTCGATACATGAGCTGCCCGGTTTTGGTCTGCCATCCAGCAGCCGGCTCAGAGAATTCATGGTGCGAGATGGTTGCACAACTTGTTACGCAAAAAACAGTGACCACGAGAGGCAACAATAATGCTGTAGCCACGGCCTTGTGGGCCGTTATCCTCCTCATGATACGACGCTGGCTGTTTGAGTCGGCGCGACCGCTTGATCGCTCCTTGGCACGAGGGTGAGTCTCGGCGCAATCGGATGATGGCGTTGTAGCCAAACCAGAAAATAAAATACCCACATCCGCCAGCGAATGGGAAAACTGTTGCCGACATTTCCGCCAAGCACTGCATTCACTGCGGGCGCAAGCCCGAGCACATTGCGCGGCGCGAGAAAAACTTCGATGAACTCCTTGGTGTACCAAGCGTTCACAAACCGAAGATAAATATCCATCGCTCGATTTACGGCCCGCTGGTAGCGCGGGAACAACCGTTTCGCCTTGTGCGAGTGATCGAGAACTTCGTTAAGCGCGTCGGCGGCAAGTTCACCGCTGAACACGGCCAGGAAAACGCCACTGCTAAAAATTGGATCGATGAACCCGGCAGCATCGCCTGCGAGTAACCAGCGATCGCCGTGCAATCTCGCGCTGCGATAGGAGAAATCCGCTTCGACATAAACTTCCGAGGCGCGTCGCGCGTTTGTCATTCGTTTGGCGATGATTGGCTGTTGAGCGAGGGCTTGATCGAGAAATTCTCCAGCGCTGAGTTTCGACTTGCGAAACGTTTCGCTGTCGAGAACCACTCCAACGCTGGTGCGGTCGGTAGCGATTGGAATCAACCAGAACCAGCGATCGATGGCACGGATCAAGACTGTGAGCGTGCCGTCAATTCCTTCCGCGCGCCAGACACCATCGTAGTGCGCGAAGATGGATAGCTTCTGAAGATGATCGTAGGTCTTTTTGATTTTGAATTGCCTGCCCAGAACCGAGGTGCGCCCGCTGGCGTCGATGACGTAACGCGCCCGAACTTCGCCTTCCGTGGTAGGGACATCGCGCTGCGATGTCCGGTCGGCGCAGCGCGCCGACCCTACCTCTTCGGAGCGCCCGGTTTTCCAAAACAACGTAACTTCATTACCTGTAAACGCTACCTGGGTGACTGAGGTTTGCTCGTGCACTTCGGCGCCGCATTCGCCAGCATGATCCAATAGCACCTTGTCGAAGTCCCCGCGGGTGACCTGATAAGCGTGATCGGTCTGGGAGCGGTAGCCGTCCTTGAAATAAAACTTGGTTCCAGTTTCTGAACATGCGCCAACGATCTCGCCGCCGAATTTTTTCATGAACCCGGCGCGCAAGAATTTTTCGTGCAGACCCAGCCGAGTAAACGCTTTCATGCTAAACGGCAGCAACGATTCGCCGATGTGAAACCGCGGAAATTTTTCGCGTTCGAAGACGATCACGCGCCGCCCGGCGCGCGCGAGCAGTGCCGCGGCAGTGCTGCCGGCCGGTCCTCCCCCGATGATCGCGACATCGTACATGGCGGTGCTCATCGTGGTTGATGTTACCAGATTGTCCAGATTTTGGTAGGGACGCGGCGCCGTTGCGCTGTCGCGTTCGCGGACCCTCAAACGAGCGTTGGACCCTATTTCCCTGCGCTCGAATTTTAGCGGTTAAGGGATGTCGTTGCGGTATTCGAATGTCAAATCAATGCAACCCTAGACCGACCCTTCTGCTCCTTCTGCGAGGGGACATGAGTAGGGTGCAGACAGGATTGTCTGCTTCACGTGTGCGATTTGTGCTAACGTTTGCACCGGAAAATGAAGCTGATCGATCGATTTGTTAGCCGCGAGTTACTGGTCAACGTGGCGTTTGCCATCGCGGTGCTGAGCCTGGTTCTTGTCGTCGGAAATATTTTCCGGAAACTGCTTCCGCTGCTGGTGAATCATGATGTTCCGGTAGAATACCTGATCACCTTCATCGCGTATGTGTTGCCGTTCTCACTCATTTTCACGATTCCCTGGGGATTGTTGACCGCGATCTTGCTCGTGTTCGGACGGCTCTCCGCGGACAACGAATTGATCGCGTTGCGCTGCAATGGCGTGAGCATTTCGCGCATCTGCATTTCGCTGGGCGCGATCGCGGTCGGCTGCACGGCAATTTGTCTCTGGCTCAACGTGCAGGCTGCGCCGGCGGCGCAGGAAAAATTGCGCAGCACCATTTTCGATCTGGCCACGCGAAATCCGATGGCGCTCTTTGGAAGCGATCAGGTCATCGACCAATTTCCCGGGCGCAAGATTTACGTCGGCAAGAAAGAGGGCAACAAGCTCGAGAACATTACTGTCTTCGAGCTGAACGAGAATTCGATGCCGGTAAAGGTGACTTTTGCGCGGAAAGGGATGCTCGAAGCGGATTTGGCGAACAAGCAGATTCTCATGCATCTGTATCAGGCGCGTTACCAGGAGCGCGACCCGAAAGATCCGTCGAATCTGCGAAAGATTCGGGACGGAATTAACATGGTAGAGGGCACATTGCCTATCAGTCTCGAAGAACTTTACGAGAAAGAGAAAAAACGGCCAAGCCGTTCTGCATTGTCCATCGAACAATTGCTTGACCAATTAAAAAGCGAGAACCGGCGAGAACGCAGCGCCAGCCGCACCGAGATCAACAAACGCTTTTCGTTTCCATTTGCGTGTGTGGCCTTCGCAATAATCGGTGTGCCGCTTGGTGTCACGGCGCATCGGCGAGAGACTTCAATTGGGTTCGCCATGGGTTTGATTGTTGCTACTACCTATTTCCTCTTTGTCATCATTGGCGATACGTTGCGCGGCAACCCGCAGGTGCATCCAGAGCTGCTGGTCTGGTTTCCCAATGTTCTCTTTATCGTGCTTGGCGCATTTTTATTTCGCCGACTGGCGCGACAATAAAACGACGGCGCCGAAATAACTAGCGCACTGCTTTAGGCTTCCTCCGGCTCGGCTCCCAGCGAAAGGGAGGGCGCCCTCGCGGTTTTCGCCGATCCACGTTGAAAAGTCGGAATCGGTATTGCAAGCGCGTTCCAAAGATAAAGAGCCACACACCCCAAAACCAGGACCGATGCATACGGTCGAATGCTATGGAGCACGTCAATGGTCCGCAGCGTCGAGTCCAGTTTTTTGTCGATCAGCATCACGTGCATGATCATGGCTGTGCTCACGACCGAGATGATGAAATGCACGATGCTTAATCTGATGCTAACTCCCAGCGCGACAGCACTGACGACCGCGCCCCACATGAGATAGCGCTCATGCATTTGACCTAACAGCGCGAACATCAACAACCACGGCGCAGCGATGGCAATCAGCGCACGCGGATCGCGCGTGCGCAGGTGTCGCGCCATTCCGCGCACGCACAGAACCAGGGCTCCAAGGTACAGCAGACGCAGCGCCCATTGCAGCGTGAGATTCAAATCGAGCGATCCGATGTGAACCGACAGAAGGGAATCTTTTAGTGACAAGTCAAGCCCGGCGAGCAGCGATGCAAGGTTGTAGCACGAGCTGATGAACAGGTACGGATAATGTTCGCTGCCGTAAAGAAAACCGACTTTCAACCAAGCGAAACTGCCGCCGGTGAATGCACCAATGGCAAATGCCGCGCAGCCTGCAATCCCAGCGAGCCATGCGCCTGAATGGCGATATCTGTATCTCACAAGGAACGAGAAGGGGACGCCGGCGACAATGCCAACGGAAATCCAGGCCAGCGGGCCGCGCAGAATCCACGGAGAGACGATGAGCGCCGCCGTTGCCGTAAAGCCGGCGAGCAGGCGCAGCGCACGGGTCCACCTTTTTTCCCACAACGGCCAGAGAACAAAAAACGGCGCAACGAATAACAGTTGTCCCTTGAGCATCGCACCCGCTGCGAGCAAACAGCCACAGCAGAACCAGCGATTTTTCAGCGCTGCGAGCGCGGCAAACAGATAGAAAGGCAGGACCCAGACATCCCACTGTGGCCAGCCGTGTGCGTCGAGAATCATCGACGGTTCAAGCCATGCGACACTCGCGGCTGCCAGACCGCAAACCAAAGCGCGATTGTTCAGAGGTAAATAGGGAAGAAAGGTTGAGCGGCTTGTACGTGACGAACGTTGCACGCACAAGCGGACCAGGAAGAAAATTGCCAATGCGGAAAGCAGTTCGCACAGGACATTGATCTTCAGAAGGGGGCTGATGGGCTTTGGATGTCCATCATCGACCTGGGGAAATTCATTGCGCACATGTTTTGCCCAGACTGCCATAACCAGAAGTCGCAGCGGTGGATAATCGAGACCGTAATCATTTTCGTAGGCCTCATCTTTTACTCGGTCGTATAGCGCGAGATAGCCGTGGAAGAATCCTGTCCATGAATTAGCAGAAGCTTTGCCTGGCGATAAGCGTTGCGCCTCTGCGAGAACCTCGCTGCCCCAGTAAAAGCCGTTGACGACGTCGTGCTGATAACGCACGTGCCTCGTATTTTCCGCAATCCATTGACGTAGCTGAATTCCTGCGAGGAAAATCGTTGCCACCAGAAGCGCCACGAGTGCGCGCCGGATAAATTCACGGGTACGCGCCGAAGTTATTCGAAGATGCAAGAAAGATCGAGTGCCCATTCCCCCCAAAGATAAAGACAGAAATTCGTTTCGACAGGTTACAGCAGTTTTTGTTCGCGACTCTGGTCTATCTAATCGTTCGCGAGTTCAGCAGCAACTGTATGACGCCGCAAATTCATCAGCGGATGAATTGAGCGTAATCGGCGTAATCGGCAGACTTGAGGCGCCGATTACTTCACACCGAGAGCGCACAGCGTCCGTCCGTTTGGACGAGGCTCTCGACCAGACTCCGCAGAATGCCTGGGTCTATCGGGTAAAGAAACTGACTACCGTGTGAACGGCTCTTCTCGTGCCCCTTACCGTGCTATGCGCGACATTCTTTGCCGTGATCGCAGTGTTCTTCGCCACATGCCTTGCCGTGCGCACAGGCCCCGCCTGAACGCTGCCAATGCAAACAGCAAACGCTAGAATGACTGAAAATAACGCTTTCATTGTACTTAAATTTCGTAACTGAGGCGTCGCGTGCGCTTGTCTGCGGGCGCAAATTGACCGATTGGGAGTTGCCTCAACTCAATCGTGCGCGAAAATACCACTCGCCGGTTTTCAATCGGGCGATCCAGCGTAGCTCAGGGGTAGGGTCCCGACGCAGTCGGGATTAATCGATTGGCAGTTGCCCTAAAACAATCGCTGCGCAAAGATACTTGCGCTTTCATTTGCAATTCCAGAGTAGCTCAGTGGTAGAGCGGTCGGCTGTTAACCGATTGGTCGTAGGTTCGAATCCTACCTCTGGAGCCAAATTTTAAGCCGCTTACGGCTTGCCAGGTTCGTTGCGCCATTTTCGGGTCGTGGGCCGCGAGATAAGCACGCGCGAGATTCAGGTTGAGCGCGGCCAGATCCGGCGCGATTCCGGTCATGTTGCTCATGGTCGCCATCCTCGCAGTTCCCGGTGCTGATGTCTTGCACTGTCTTTGAAAAGAGCTTGGCGCGAGTGTGGCCGATAGGAGGGGTAGCCGACTCAGAACGCGCAGAGCGGATCCACGCTTTCGCAACATCAAACGGCTGGGCTGCGACAATTCACGACACCGGTACCTGCGTTGTCTTCAAGAAGCTGGCGGCCCAGTTGCCGGTCGCATGATCCCATGATTCGCGTTTGTGATGCGGCTGTTCCTCCCAGAACAATCTCTTGATCAAAAAATTGCCGCCCCCCACACCCGAGAGGTGTGAGAGGCGGCTGTTCCCCCCAGAACAATCTTTGAAAACTTAAATTGAAAAACCTGCTTGATGTGCGCCGTTTATTCGGATGTCAAGCGCGGTCTGTCAAGCCAACCGTCGTCTGAGTTTGGCATAGGGTTTCGCCTGATAGCTCATATGATGCCGCGATCCGCGTTTATGATGCGGTGGGCGACATGATTGAGACACATGAGTACGCGGGTGAGTTCAAAAAGTGGTAAAGTTAATGTCGCCGCCCATTAGCGGAGAATATTATACTACGATCGTGTTCGGCTTGCGGATGCGAAGGACCGTGAGCAGCCTCGTCCACCAACTTTTGCTGTCGTCGTTTGATTTAACAGTTTGGCCGATGCAGCGAAAGATCGTTCGCCGATTGTGAAGGTTGAGCCAGATCGTGCGCTTATACGTTTCAAAGAGATGCCAATTACCTTGGTGGCGGCCAACCACGACGTCGGAAACGTCGCGTGTGTGAAAATTGGCGGTCTTGCCGTCAAGCGACCCGCCCTCATAAACGACTCCGAGTGTCGTCAAAACCCTGTGCTTCTCGGCATCATCGAGTTTAAGAGATTTATCTTGGAACCTGGCCGCGATCGCCCTCATTGACATTATTCTGTGTGAGATTTGACAACGTTGAGGACAGTTTCGTTTATACTACCGGGCAATTATTTTCAACAAACCAACTGACGCAAAAGACGTCCTGAATACTGTTTTACCGCTATTCGGAACATGGGTTGGCACGGTGCTGGCTTATTATTTCGCGCGTGAGAATTTTGAGACCGCCAGCAATAGTACACAACAGCTCGTCAACGCTCTCACTCCTGAAGAAAAGCTTCGCTCCACTCAGGTTGCAGATGTGATGGTTAAGAACATATCCGCGGAGAAGGACCTGAGTGCCAAAGCAATGGATGTGCTCAAAAAACTTCAAGAGAAAAAGGTCAAACGATTGCCTATTTTGCAGTCATCAGGCGCCCTTGAGACGTTGCTATATCTGGAAGGCATTATTTCATATTTGTTAGGCCTGTCGGAGGCGGGCCGCGTGATTGAAACGCACGAGCACAAGGGCGATTTCAAAGAGCGTGACGCCCGGCGATAGCGCCAAGCGTTACCGAAGAGAGTGGCACAAGTTCACAGCGGCACGGGCCGGTGTCTATTGTGCTCGTGGAAGATGCGCCGCGCAAAGAACTAGCGCACGTCAGGACGTGCTCGGGGTTGCTTTGAGTCTTCTTCTTCGAAGCTCCATCGCGCAGAGTGCGGCGATGGTAAGCAGGTCGCTGGTGATGTGCGTGGCCTTTACGCTTCCAAACGTGGCGGGCGTAAGAGTCGGTTCGAGCAGACCGCGCACTTGCTTCGGGGCGGTAGCGGGGATACTCCCGGAATCAAATTGTTTGATCGCTTCAACGGTAGCAAAGCGTTGCGCAGTCGTATCTTTCATCGCATCGAGATTCTTATAGGCGAATAGGCCGAATAAAATACAGACCAGTGCGGTGGTAATAGCGGCCGGTTGTTTGCGCAGAGAGGAAAACGCGAGGACACCGCCAACGATGATGACATAGAGGTTCCAGTATTGCTGCATTGCGTTCGAGCGCTCGAAGTAAAGCTGAATTAGTTCGTTATAATTCATAGGATTCCCGCGATTATGAACGAACACCAGGAGCCGAGGCGAGAAAGAAAGAATCTGCACCAACGGGCGAAGGGCGAAGTCGAGGTTCAAATTCGGACAACGCGGAGATCACCTCGGGTCGAATGACAACGGACGGTCGAACGCGGCGAATGATGGCGAAGGCTTCTTTCGCGGTATCCGCTTTGCCACTCATTATTAAAAAGGCGGCGACCGCGGCCGCGCTTCGCGAATAACCGATCTTACAGTGGACATAGACGACGTTGTTTCGAGCTTGATCGCCGATGAATTCGCCCATTTCCGCGAGTTGCGCCTGGGTGGGAGCAGTCAAATCCAGAACCGGGATGTTTCGATAATTGATTTCGCGAAACGGTTTCGCTTCGGAAAACTCGGCGCTCAAATCGAGCACTGAGGCCACGCCGGACCGCAAAGCTTTGTTCGCGTCACTGTCGCGGAGTTTGCCGCCCATCCAGATTCGTGGTGTCACTTCATCCCAACAGCGGCATCGACGGCGATAATACAGCAGCGAGAAATATTGACCGAGCAGACACGGTGCCAGCACAAGCCGCGTGCACCAAGGCACCTTCCCTTTCGTCTTCCGAAAAACAATCGGGCCCACTGCCAAGTACCCGATCGCCACGATGCCGAGGGCGATCGTCGGCCAAAGAAGCAGGGCGCCCCACGGCCAGAACATCGCGGCCAGGAGTAAGAGCACCGCCGCTCCCGTTGCGTAGTACGAACCGATGCGGCGATTCATGACAAATGGAAGTGTTAGCGAAGGCTCGCGAAAAAAATAGAAGCAATACGCCGCGAGGACAAAACCACCGACGATGTCGATGACGTGGTGCTGGTAAGTGAGCAATGGCGAGAGACCGATAAGAAAGAACCAAAGCATGACTGCGAAAAAGAAAACACCGCGAAGTTTTCTCGCGTAAAGATCGACCAGGAGCAACAGGAGCGCGGCGTGCAGCGACGGGAGAAGATTGAAGGGGGCATCCATTCCCCGAAACCAATTGAAGATCGCGCCGAGCCATCCGCTGGCGTGAGGGTACGGAAAAGCGAAGCGCAGCGGGAAAAGCAGAAAGGACAGGCCGGCAATGAGAATCGCGGCTACGACTCGCCGCGAAAAAATCCACAGCTCCTCGTCCGTTCGGAGAAGGAATGGAGCCGCGATGAAAAAGAGATCGATCGACATGTAGGGGAGAATCATGAAAGGAACGAATGGGATGGCGCGCTCCCATTGAAAATAAAATGAGCCGACGTGACCGCGTTGTCCCGTAATCCAGTTGCAGCCGCCGTAAACGACCAGAAACAAGATCGACAATCCTGCAGAAACCGCGAACGCTTTGAGGCGCGAGACTTGCACGCGATGGTCAGGGCTCCGCGCGCTGTGCAATCGAAACGGTGAACATTCCCCACTGATCCACTTCCATCACCATTTTTCGAAAACCGGCGACGCGCACCAATTCGTCTATTTCAGCCGTCGTTCGACGGCGCATGATCCATGGTTGGCCTTTGCGATTACGCAAAACGCGCGCGATAAACTCAACCTGCGGATGCCAGGGTTGATTCGTGTAAATCAAATAACCGCCCGGCTCGATTGCTCCGGCAAGCGCGCTTAGCGAATTCAGGACCGCTGGATTTAGCGGAAACAATTCGTAAAGCCCCGATACGATTCCTATCGTTGCGCGCGGCGCGATTGCGGTAATTGAATCGCGATCGAATGCGTCGCCTCGTTGCGCGGTTACATTTTTCAGTCCGAATTCCTGCGCCAAAGCTCGTGCCGCATCGATATTTTCCTGTTCGAAATCGCGCAGGATGGCGCTTACCGAAATATTTGAAAGCTCGTGTATCGTTTCCATGATATATCGGCCCGCTCCTGCGGCAATGTCCAAGATGCGAACGGGCCGTTCTTGGTGATGAAGCTTTTCGATTACGTTCCTTAACGCATTTTTAAGATTCGCTTTGCGCTGCCGAATCCCGCGCCAGCCGATGCTGTTGAGATAGGACTTGTCAATCAGACGGCCGACGCCTAACGCACCGCGTGGTTGATTTTCGTAAACGTAATCGAGCGAAAGTCCCGAATCGAAGCCGCTTCGCCAGCCAAGATCTACGCCGCGGCTCAAGCGGCCTGCCGCTCTTAGTCCGGCGCGTGCGATGGCAAACTTCATTCCGCCGCGCGACTTTAGGCGCTCATATTCATCCCGAGTGTAGCCAACCTGATCAGCGTTTAAAAGCGACGGCAGAGTCACCGGCTCGGCGAAGCGTTCGCGAATGAACTTACGCACGCGGTCCACAACCAGACGTCGATCTTGATCATGAAAGATAGCGTGATAAGCGGCTGGATAAATCTCGATTTCCTTCAGCGGCGATGACAGGCGGTCAAAAAATTGACGTTGCGCCTTGAGCCTGACGACCCAATCGTGACCGGCACCGATCATCAGCGTCGGTGTTTGGATTGCGCCAGCGTCCGCGACCAATCGATTGGCCGTGTCGTAAAGGTCAAGCAAAACATTGACCGCAATTTGCCGGAAGATAAGCGGATCGGCGTCATACTGCACAGCCTGTTCTGGGTCTCGAGTCAGAAGCTTCGACTTGATGTAACTCTTCACCTGGCCTAGGCCGAACAATTTTTGTTTAATTCGCAGAAGCGAAATGGCGAAAGGAACGTAGAGCTTCACGTGAAACGCGGCCGTAACCAGAATCATTGCGCGAATCGGCGGCGCGTAATCGTGCACCCAGGCTGCGACACTGACCGCGGCAAGGCTGTGACCGAGAACGATCATGTTCTCGATTGGGATCTCGTAGCGTTCGGAAATATGGCGCACAAAAGCGTCCGCATCCCTGATCACGTCCCCAAAATTATTCGCAGCGCCGCGTTCGCCCGGCGATTGCCCATGACCACGCGCGTCCCACGCGAAAACGGCGATGTCTCTAAGCGCGAGAAAATCGACTGTTTCCTGCCACCGGCCGGAGTGCTCGTGTCCGCGATGAAAAAGCAAAATGGCTTTGTCGGTCGCTTCGCGAGGAATCCACGCGCGATAGAACAGCTCAGCGCCATCCCAACTCTTCATGTTGCGCTCACTCGCTTCCATTGCTATCTCGCAGTTCCTTCACTGCGCGATGCAACTCTGCTGCAATTGTGCAGATGTCGATCTTGTTTGCGTTGCGCGATGAATAATTGCGGGGCTCGCCAACGATGAGTCGAACTTTTTTCGGACGAGGCAAACGCCGGCCCTTCGGCCACGCATTAAAAGCACCCTGCAAATAGCAGGGCAGAACCGTGACGTCCCGCCCAGCTACGAGCGCGCCGATTCCCGCTTTGAATTCCCGGGTCTCGCCTGTTTTCGATCGCGTGCCCTCCGGAAAGATGATCAGGATATTTTCGGGATTGCTGAGAACTTCCGAACAGATGGAGAGGCTCCGGCGAATGCGAACTCGTCGCGCAAAGGGGAGCGCATTCGTGACCACCGCTGCGACCAGTGTGCGCGGCACGCTTTGGAAAAAATAATCCGCGGCCGCGGCCGGAAAAGCGTGATGCAATTTGCGCAAAGGCAGCGCGGCAAGAAGGCAGAGCGTGTCGAGATGACTGGAATGATTTGCCACGATGACTAGCGAGCGGTTTGTCCGAAGATTTTCGTGCCCGATGATCTCAAACCGGAGATAGATGCGCAGCCAGCTGCGGATGATCAATGCGACAAGCGCGCGCACTCCGTAAACTAGCATGTTGGGCTCGCGCGGAAATCGCTGCAAGCGATCAAAAAATGGTTGTTCGACGTCGCATGCGCAATCGTAATGTCGCGTCTTCATCGCAAGCCGTAGTAATATCTCGCCATGTGCATAAACAACGGCGCAACGTAAATCAAACTATCGATGCGATCCAAGATTCCGCCATGCCCGGGTATTGCCGCGCCCATATCCTTGGTTCCGATGTCTCGCTTGATCACGCTGATAGAGAGATCGCCGAGCAATCCGCCGATTCCAACAATAAAGCCGGTAAGAACCAGTTGCGTCGCGCCGAAAAATGGAAATGAGAACCACAGCAGCCAGGGCAAGACCATCGAAACCGCGAGAGCGCCAAGCGCGCCTTCCCACGTTTTCTTCGGGCTGATTTCGCTGCGAAGCGGATGCCTTCCAAACAATCTTCCAAACGTAAATGCACTGACGTCATTCAATTCGGTCGCAAAAATAACGTAACAAAGAAATCCGTAGGCATTCGTCGCATTCGCCAGAAAACCCAAATGGCCAAACATCCAGCCGATGTAGATAAAGCCGACGACGCTTAACGACATGCTTTGCAACTCGCCGCGTGCGCGGTTGCGCAGGATCGGAATGAGCAGGATCAACGCGATAAAGAAAACTGGCACGACCATGAAAAAGCCATACCAGCCCGCGCCGGGCTCTTCGCCGCGCGGAGGCGGCATCAAAGCTGCAATGCCGACCGTAACGATGCCCGCATAAACGGCGCCCGCCATACACCAGTCGCGATATAATCCGGAGGCGCGTGCGAATTCCTTGAATCCAAAAATCGAAAGCAATGTCACCCCAAGAATCACAGGGACCCGTCCCGCAAAAACAACGAGCAGCCCAATCGACGCCATAACCAGCCAGGAACGATAGGTCTTCCATATCGAGCCGAGATCCTTCTGTAATCCCCAATGAAGGAAACCAAGAATCGCGCCGCCAAGCGCAAGTGAAGCAGGAACGATAAGGAGGTACGCGCGAAAAACCGGATCGTGCAGCGCCGTCCCCGGGGAAATCATCTTGCTCCATCTTGAAGTGCGGCCATGATTCTTTTCAAGCGAACGATTATGGTTTGCAAACAACCCGCGATTATCACGAGACAGGTCCAATCGAGGATTGTCAGCTTCCCCAGGTCGTGCAAGCCGGTTTGGCGAGATCGATAAACAAACGTCGTCCAGGCTCCCAAGCTCAGTGCAACCATCCGCCACGGCTTTGACATCATTCCTCCAAACTCACGTCGACCGCCAATCGCTTGCCCGAAAGTTCCCACGTAGGCAGTGAGCAAAGAAGAGATCGCCGCCCAATAGCCAATCACGGGATTCATCAGGCCGCTGTGCGCAAACCCGGCGAAAATAATCACATCAGAAATTCGGTCCGGCAGATCGTTCACAATCTCTCCGCGCAGGCTCGTCTTGCCCGCCGCGACCGCAACCATGCCATCCAGCATGTTGAACCAAAGCCGCAGATAACAGCACAGCGGCCCAACAATCAGCAGCCATGGATTTGCGCCCGATTGCCAAAAACACAACGACGCGATCAGCGCGGCCAGGATCGACAAGTACGAAATTACATCGGGATGAATGCCGAGCCGCACGCACAAATTCGTCGCTGCGCCCGCCGTGCGACGAAACATTTGCGCGATCGGCCGACGCGATGCCGGTTGGTATTCCGCCATTCCTTATGCTTTAGCGAAAAGCCGAGTGCGTTACCCGAAAAATCTGGCGCGCAATGATTTTAAATGAATCTCTAACGGCAACACAATCCTTGCATCGCCGGCCCCCCATTTATGAACGTCAACCCTTCCAGAAAACGTGACGAAATCCATCTTGACCGACAGGCGCAGGATGGCGTTAAGAGTTAGTGACAGCGTTCTTGGCAGATTGCTAGCCACAACGGCAATAACGATTCCAGTTAGTTTCTGCCAGCACTGCCTCCGACGCGTCGCCGAGAACAGCTAACGGACTGCTGTGATCCGCGCTTACGATGCAGCGGGCAACGTGATCGAAACGCACGAGGACACGGGCGATTTCAAAGAGTGCTGAATATTCACCTCCCTCTTTCTGGCATCGGGAAGATTTGGCGGCGAGGTGGAGCGTGGCTGAAGAATTGTTGCCCGTCGAAGCCATGCGTCAATTTGCATGTCGATTTGAAAGCGGCGATCGCGCGGGATTTGAAAGATTTAGGGGCATTAAGAAAAAACGCCTCGCTACATCGGGAATTGGATATTGGGGAAAAACATATCCTCAATCGATTACGGGCCAATGGGCACTAAGGCCTAATTTGAATAATCTGGGAGCAGGCCGTGGTGCTTTGGGAGTCACAAATCTGATAAGTAATGTCATGGATATGTCGAGGGACGTGGAGAATCTCTACGTATCTCCCGTCATCTGTTATGGTTTGAAACCAATGCCCATCCTTGTAAACGTCGAGCGAGGCCGTGTCCCCACCTGAATACAGAATCTCAAGTCCTTCTTCGTGGTGCGGGACCGGAAACAGGTAAACGGCCGTGATGAGCGGAGGATTGTTTTGCGGGATATCTTGTGCGAAAAGGGAGCAAATCCCCAGTACAGTTAGGGTTATTAGTAGTTTTTTCATAAAAGGTTTCATTTCATCTCCGACGGAGCGCCACAAGAATCTGAATCTGGCGCGTGCAGTTGGGGGAGACAGTCACGCAAACCGATGCAAAACGGTGTTCCGGCTCATAGTTCTTCTACGGAAATGGAGGAACCAAGTTTCGGAAAATGAGAGAATTTTGTTCGGCGCGGTAAGCTTTACTGATGGTTCAGAACCGTTTGCTTACTGACGAACATCAAAGAAGCAACAGCAGCGCAAGAGCAGCAAAAACCTGAGTTAGCAAAACAGAAAGCCGACGCAGCCAAGGAAGAAGTAAGCAAAGTCGTGACCACCGAGAAAGCGTTGGCCCGGACGCGTACTATGGTCAATCTTAAACGGCTTAAATGTAATCAACGTCTCGTTACACTTGCCTGCGGCGCAAGATTTACTTCTCGTGCAATCACGGTTCCATCCAGGCCCAGCAAAACCAATTCACCCGCTGGTCCACCCTGGCGATCTGATTTGTCAGAACCGTTATAACGACGTGTCTTCGTTGCATGCGCTTGCTGATGTGCGGCGCTATACAGCGCCACGGAAGCTGCAGTCAAAGCACCGAAACCAATTAAACCAATCAACTGTTTCACGATTGCCCCCTAAGTTTGTGAATTTTCTACTGGAATAGTAACGTAGACACCGTCAGTTAGGTGTGCACCCCGCGAAAAGTAACACCGCTGTCACTCTTTCCTACGAAACCGTTCCTTTGGAAGTCGCTAGTAGATGCCCTCGATGCAAAAACACCGAGTTTCGACCTCTTTGGTGAAGGGCGATCACCGAATCGAGACGGAAAGCATTTTGATCGTCACAGGTAAGGATTGCGTTCCCTTTATTTGGCGCTGCGCAATCGGCACAGCGTCCTGAAGCCGTTCCCAAAATGCCCTCAGATGTTGAAGCGCCGGGAAATCGGTAAAACACCGCGCTATTGCGCAGAACGAAACCCGGCGGTGTGCATGATGCTGTGATTCGCGTTTACGATGCAGCGGGCAACGTGGTTGAGAGGCACGAGCACCAAGGGCCATTTCAAAGAGTCGTGAGCCATCTCTGCAATCATCGTTATCCGCGGTTTCTCAAAAAAGAACGATAAAAGTCTCGACATTGTTCTGCGATCCCACCTAAGGTCGGAGCTCCGCCTCTATGAAAAAGAAGTGCATCGCTCGGTCCGGTTTCTTTGGTCCGCGCGTTTTAATCGGCCTGTTTATAGTCTTGGCCGGCGTCCTTTTGGCGCTATTCGTCACGACGAATCCCGCCAAGGGCGGTGGACGCGGATTGCCCGCACGTTCGAATGGGCCGACCGCGTCGAGAGCGCCTTTATCAGGGCAACTGACAGGCGGGACGTTCGCGCGAGTCACACCTAAAGGGATAATCACCCAGACCCTCCTGGCCTCGGAGCGACAGTCTGTAGTTCTGGCGACACGGCAACAGCACGCGTCGCAACCGCTTGGGAACACGCTCTGGATGGTCGATGACCAGAACGCCATTGCCGATGGGGTGGCCATCGACGCGAACAACGTCTGGGGCGCCTGGATCCTCAGTGGTGCGCGTTTGAGCATATACCCGATTACCGGCAACGGCACGCCACTGTGGGAGTTCTCCTCCTTCAACAGTGGCAACACGGGTGTGGCTGCTGCCAAGGGAACCGATCGCGCTGGGTTTATGGAGTCGAATGCAGCGGGCAACGACTTTCGACAGCATGGCTTTAGGTCTACCAGCAACGGCACACCGGACTGGTCTTTTTCGTACCCCGTGAGCGATCCGAATCTGCCAGCCAGCTCCAGGAAGGTCGCAACGTCACGCGACGGCTCCACCATCGCGGCCGTTGTCAGCGATTCGGTAACTCAGAATTCAACGCTCTATGTCTTTGACGCTGACACCGGCGTGATTAGATCGATGCGGACGGACGCTCTCCGGATGGATGCTGTCGATTTGACCGATGACGGTTCCATGGCCCTTGTCACGGAGGATAATCTCGCGGTCCTGGTAGATACCACAAATGGTAATACGATCTTCAGTGTCGCCGGCTCCGGTGCCGGTAACATCTTTTACCGGATTTCCGGCGATGGCAGTGTGTTTGTCGTCGACGGCTTCGACCTCGACGTCTACAAGTTTGACGGCACCAACTACCAGCGAGTGATTAACTTCAGTCTTGCGAATAGCTGGTTCGGCGGGGCGGCCATAGTCTCTCACGACGGCTCTACCGTGGGTTCGTTTGCCGGGAATTATGCGAATAACTGGCTCACGGGCGAGGTCGTTTTGTTCGACGTTCCCAGCGCCCAGATGATCGGTTCTTACCCTGTGTCCGGCACCGGCATGTATCAAGGCACGCCCGTTGGCGCCGAATCCAACGACAACGGCACAGTGATGGCTTTCGCTTCCTGGGGTACCGAGTTCCATGACTGGCCGGAGGTAATGGTCTTCAACCGCAGCGTGCAACTGATTGGTCAGATCGATTTCCCCGGCTCGGCATTCAGTGTTGACGTGTCGGCTGACGGACAATACGTGGTAGGTGGCTCCAAGCTCGTTCACGCTAACCAATTTGGCAGCGGCGGACGCATCGAGTTGATCCAGTTACAGGCTACGCCAACCCCCACCCCGACTCCTACCCCTACACCTACAGCAACACCGACGTCAACTGCCACAGCTACTGCAACGCCAACGGCCACTCCCACACCCACGGCAACGCCAAGAGCAACACCCACTCCGAGACTCAATCCAACGCCCAGGTCTCGCCCCACCCCGCCGCCGCGCCCCTAGCGTTGAGCGGCTATGCAACTCCTACAGCCGCTCACATAATGCTGTGATCCGCGTTTTCGATGAGGCTGGCAACGTGATCGAAACGCACGAGGATACTGGCGATTTCAAAAAGTGGTGAGCGTGGGGCGAAAACAAAAAGCCGCCACACGCTGAAGCGCTTTGCGAATTTGCGGACTTGGCGGATATACTCACTGGCCAGCTCTCAGCTCTTGAAAAGCTCGCCAGCTACTCCGTATTTATTAGCGCTGAGCTTCTCAACTTTGAGCGTGCTCGCGTCGATCTCTTTAGCGGCTTGCCCCGGCGATCGCTTGAGCTTGTATTCGTCTTGAATAACGCTCTGAGTCGTTACGACCGGCATATGCTGCATTTGTAAAACACGTTCCATGCTCGTTATCTGCTCAGCATTCTCGTATTTGCAACATCGAATAGTGGTAAGAAAATCGAATTGTCGCCGTTAGTTGCAAAGACTTCGATGCCAATCGCGCCATTATTCATGCCCTTCGTCAACGACTCATTCATTTCGGCGTAAGTATCGATAGGAAGGTGAAACTGATACATCGTCGGACGCCGGGACGCCGATAGCTCTTGGACTAAGAGCGTGCCAGGAGAATTGGCTGGCGGCCAAGCGTTCCCCGGCCACAATCCGCAGTTCTTAAATCCGAAATTGGCATACTTCGCCGCGCCCCAACGAACAACTGCATACAAAGCGCCAATCCCGTCCTGCTCCGGCGATGGAACCGCCCCCACAAAGAAAAAAGATTTACTCGGAAACGCCGCGTGGAATAAGTCAATGCCCCATTCCGCTCCGGCAGTCCAAGCGGCCATGCAGCTCGGAAAGCCATCGGTTTGTGCCTTCGCGTTGCAGGGAGCAACGTCTTCCTCGCTCACGAACACTGTTTCGTGCTCACGCCCTAGTCCGCTTATGTCGGCATAAATAAAAGCAGGATCACTGCCATAACGAGCACCTAAAGCCTGAACTAAGTTACCCCAGACGCTTTGAAAGTTTGCATCCCACGGCACTGGTATCACCATCGCATTTCCCTCGGCGTCGTGAACTGTAAGCTGTTCGGCGTTTGTCGGTGGATTAAATATCCATGAAGGCGAAGTCACTCCCGCTGTCACAACTAATGCAACCTTTTTGCGGTGGTCGTGAGCGAGCTGTAAAGCGCTGTCAAAATAGTGCCAGTTGATTTGCCCTTGCACTGGCTCAAGCCATGCCCACTCCGCTCTTACGAGAACAACCGGAACCTCTGGATTCGTCCAACACGGCAACGTTGCGAGATCAGGCTCGCTATCTCCTGCGTGCAACGAGGGAACCATATAAGCCAGTCCAATGCCGAGATTTAATGTCGGTCTCGGCCTAGGCGTCGGCGTAGGTCTTATGATTGTGTTTGCGTGAATGCTTGGCAAGCCGGCGAGGGCCGCACAAAGCAATGTGATCAGAAAAAAAGTTCGTGTTTTCATAATAAGCCTCCCCTCCGACAAAGAAGTTATGACGAAAAACGTCCATAGCTGCAAGCTTCAATTTCCAATGACTTCAATTTTCATCACCGGATGAATTTCCCAAGCAGTCGAGCGCCACGGCCAATGAAACCCGTCTCTGTCGAACCGTTGAATCGTCGAACCTACCTCCGTGCTGTCCTTGTGTTCGTCGTCCCCAAAAAGATAGCCCGTCACGCGAACTTTCTGCGCCTTGTGTCCTGTAGGCTTGTAGCTGTTGTCTTGTAGGCGAAAAAATCCGCGGTCTCCCGTAAACTTTTTTTGCTATGCCCGCCAAAATTTTCCGAAGGAAAGGGTGAAGGCCAGAAATGAGTTCTCAAAGACGAGAGGTCAAAGAAGGCCAAAACAATGAAAGGCAAATAAATGAGATGCACCTTTTCTTACGCCTACTGATGGCCTTTAGTCCATTGGCTCTGTGCATAGTAGTCACTGTCTTGGCGTATCGGCACACTAATTAAGATACCGAGAACATGGCGCTGATTGGCGTTTACGATGACGCTGGCAACGTGATCGAAACGCACGAGCACAGAGGCGATTTCAAAGAATGGTGAATGGGCTTGCCATCCTGCCGTCTTTTGACGGACACTTCCCTCTATGGAGCCAGAAATAGACGACAAATTGTAATCTAATTCTCGTTAGGCGTCATACTACTACACCCTCTATATTTATGAACATTGAACCAACACTCGCTCTAAATGAATTCAAAGTAACGGATTGGAACGCCACGTTCCTTTTCGCTGCACCACAAAAACTATCAGTTGAAGACGCCAAAGTTCTTATTGAACAAGAAATGAAAAAGCAGTTTGATATTTTCATAGCGCAGAAAATCAGCAACAAACATCACACGATTGCTCTTTTTCAAGAAGGGCAATAGCGCGTGATATGATTTGATTAACATTTTTTAAATCTTTGAGCGACAAGGTAATTAGATCGCCCATCCCTTTTTGAGAAGATATTGAGGGGTTAGCAGTTTTTTCAGATTTTGAGTATGACAACGAAACGTCTAACAAGCGATGCAGCTAGCGGCCCCATTGCGATGCAACTTCAGCGTGTTTGCCACGACACCCTGCCGTGGCTTATCTCCTTCTAGTTAGGCCACCAGAACACACACTTCAGGAGAACTCATGTTTGACCACGTCGCATTCGGAGTCAGCGACTATGCAGCGAGCAAAGCGTTCTTCCTCAAGGCACTCGAACCGCTGGGCGTAGCTGTTGTCCTGGAGGGGCCGCTCGGTGTCGAGCTTAGCCCAAAGGGTAAGGCTTCATTGTGCCTGTACCAAACCGAGGAGAAGCCGGCGCATCTGCACTTGGCGTTCAAGGCCGAGAATCGCCAGCAAGTCGAAGCTTTCTATCGCGCGGCTCTGGAGGTGGGTGGCAAAGACAATGGTGCGCCTGGTCTGTGCCCGGAATACCACGCGAACTACTATGCAGCTTTCGTCATTGGTCCGGACGGGCACAACATCGAAGTGGTTTGCCACGAACCCGAGGCCTAACCAGACATCTGAGGTAGTCCGTCAACAGTTTTGAGTGAAGTTGTTCACGCGGGTTGGGTGGAGGGCTGGGCGATGTATGGGAGCAGGGGTGAACGACGTTTTTGGAGCCACTTGAGGTAGCGGATTTCGTCGTAAGGAGATTAAATATTGTCCCGTGATTTGGAAACTGGAGATCGGGGCAAATTTCAGCAGCTCACATGATGCCGCGATTCGGGTTTTCGATGCGGCGGGCAACGTGATCGAAACGCACGGGCACAAGGGCGAGTTCAAAGACTGGTGAGCCAGATTAGACGAGCGGCTAGAGAAAACGTCTCTCGACTTCGCTCTTCGGGAGTGGAGCGGATCGCTTCGCTGCTGTTTGCGACTTGGTAGCTGCGTGATCAACTCTTTCCAAGTTGGTGCGCACTTCGTCTATTGTCACAACCTTGTTACCTAATCGTCACCTTCTAGGCCGTTTGCCACGTTCGAGGGAGCCTTTCACCCCTCCCTCGTGAATCGGTCAATAAGTTGTGAATAACGCAAACCAAATGATGCCGTCACCAGCTAACTTTCAAAGCACTTCTCCGGTTGTTGTCCTATCGCCCATTAAAGCGATCGGCGCGATTTAGCCAATGTGTCGCGAAACGAGCTTGGTCATCTCGAACATGCTCACTTGGCTCTTGCCATTAAATACCGCCCTGAGTGAGTCGTCCGCGTTGATCATGGTTCTTTTCTGTTTATCCTGGAGACCGTTCTTCTTGATGTAGGCCCAAAGCTTTTTCGTTAGCTCAGAACGTGGGAGCGGCTGTGACCCGACAATAGCAGAAAGTTTATCGTCGGGCTGAACCGGTCTGAAGAAGGCGGGATTCGGTTTGCGCTTGGAGGGTTCCTTTTTGGTTTTCGGCATGGAGGCTGTTTAATGCTTCGTTCGTTGCAGGGCAAGACTAATCCTCGTCGAGGTGGTGGCGTCGCTTATCAGGTGTCGGTATTGCCGGGCGATACGCACGACGAGGAGCTGCGCGTTTTCCGGCTGCAACTTTTTCGCCAGCAAATAAAACTTGAGCGCCTCCGCAGCCTGTAATTTTATATCCAGGACATCTCCCTGTTTGATGAGGTCGTCGGCAGACTCAGTTCGAAGCGCCGCGCCCAGGAGCAGGAGCGCCGCGACCGCGGAAAATGCCTCGAACAAAGCAGCATTCATGGCTCGAGAAACGATGGTGCATCATACCCCGTTCGTAAATTTCGCCCATATGTTCTGTCAATCGTGCCGCCGATTGCTCTCCTCGATCAGGCGGCCCGCATTGAGAAGCTCAGCCTCGCTCAACCTAGGTCCGACGAGTTGCAGGCTGGTGACAGGAACGTTCGCGTGATGCACTGGGATCGGTATGGCCAGCGCAGGATTTCCCGCGAAATTTACCGCAGACGTATTTTGCAACGCCAACACACGCGCTTCCAAAAGGGCCGGACTTCCAGCCAGTGGAATCGTTAGCGGCAAGGTCTGCAGGGTCGGCAGAGCAATAAAATCAACCTTTTTAAAGAGCTCGCTAAGAGTCCGCTGCCAGTCTGCCTTTCTAAGTAGGGCCTTCTGATACTCCGGCTGCAAGATTTGACCCAGCAGGATCACGGAATTCGCTCTCGCGCTTACTCCAGGTTTATATTGGTACTTTTGATCGCTAATCCAGGCACCGACTGCCCCGACAATATTCGAATCTTTCTGGGCTTGACGCCACTTCGCCGTAAATTCCTGACCTAGCGAAGTGACTTGAAATTGCGCTTTGGCAAGCGCTTCATCCACGGCCTTGTCAATTCTGGGATCCGTCCCACCGAGGGAGAGCTTTTCTGGGTTCGTAACGCCGAAGAAGAGATTTTTGAGGTCCGTAACGCTGAGGAGGAGACCTCCGACATCCGCAACGCCCAGAGCGAGATTTCCGGAGTTCAGGCTGCTAAGGTAGAGCCGCCCGATTTTGATCGGCCCGGCCGAGGGTCTGGCCGCGAGTGCCGCGCGATATCGTGCGGCAAAGCCGTTCTGCAAAAGATCCATCCCTTCCGCGACGTGAGCAACGTCTTTGCCCATCGGGCCGACGGTATCGAGATGTTTGGGTTCAACCGGGAATACGCCATCCAGTGAAACGAGGCCGAAGGTCGTCTTCAAACCGACGATGCCGCAACACGCCGCCGGGACGCGGACGGACCCGTCCGTATCTGTTCCAAACGCAATGTCGGCCATTCCACTGGTGATCGCCGCCGCTGAACCACTTGAAGAACCTCCGGGGATATATCTGTGCAACCCGCCGCTAAAGTGATTTTTCGGAGTTCCGTAGTAATCATTAATACCCGAAGGAGATATCGCGAATTCACTCAAGTTCGTCTTTCCCACGATCTGCACATTTCGCTCCCGAGCGATGCTCAGGCACCCTGCATCACGCGCTGCCGGCGGACTGTTCTTCGCCACGTATTCCGACCCGGCCGTGGTCACCACTCCTTTCACGTCGATCAGATCTTTCACGGCCAGGCGCAATCCGTTGCTGTTCTCAGCGGGCCGCCAATAAGCGATGAAGATGTGATCGCGAGACAGAGTCGCCGGTGGTCTGAACGGCAAGGAGCCGCTAAAGAAACCCATTAGCACAAGACCCGAAAAACCCCACTTAGTGAATACGCAACGATCATTGACCATTTCATATATTCTTAAGTGCTGAGAAGGAGCCCACAAGGAGAGTTTCGCGCGGTTGACCAACCAAGGTTGATCGCATGCGATGTCGATTGGTAGCGTGACTCGGGGCGGTTACCCAACTTGGGTACCTCGAAAGTTTATGCGTTCTCTCGTTAGTGAAAGATTACGTTCGCTTAACGTGCCCTACGGCCGACCAGCACAAAGCGATTAGCCACGCCAATGCGTAGACCTGTTTCAGCGCCTCGCTTAAACCATAAACCAACGATCTCCAGCACCGTAGCCTCCTGTGGACGCGACAGCCAATCTCATGGGACGGCGGCTCGGAGTTAATGCATCGCAGATATGGCGATGCCTGAGGCTATCAGCAACGCAATCGGCTACGCCAAGAAGTAGTGGCTTAGTTCGATTGATTGAAGAAATAATCGCTCTTTTTGCGGAGATAGCCGACATTGCCTTATTGACGCGCTCGCCAAACACATCCGAGAACGACTTGAATCAAGGATGTCTTGCACTGTCTTTGAAAACAGCCTGGCACGAGTATGGCCGGTAGGACAGGTAGCTGATTCAAAACGCGCAGAGCGGCTCTACGCTTTCGCAAAGTCAAACGGCTGGGCTGTGACAATTCACGAGGCTGGTAATCGCGCTGTCTTCAAGAAGCTTTCGGCGTAGTTTTCAAACTGAGCTACTACCCGCCAGGTTCTACAATCGCTCACATGATACGTTGATTCGCGTTTACGATGAAGCGGGCAACCTGATCGAGGCGCACGAGCACAAGGGGGAGTTCAAAGAGCCGTAGATTTTTATTGTCGCGCCGGGCGTTTGTTCGTTGGTAACGTGGCC
This sequence comes from Candidatus Udaeobacter sp., assembly GCA_036499425.1. Classification (GTDB taxonomy): domain Bacteria; phylum Verrucomicrobiota; class Verrucomicrobiia; order Chthoniobacterales; family UBA10450; genus Udaeobacter. Next base: position 28,764 of record DASYDT010000011.1, read on the forward strand.
GATCAGATGGAAAAATTCCACATCTCACTAATTTGGGAGGCAAAAGCCTTATCAACTCCACCTGGCGCAGACATTTGATCGTTTCCCTGTTTCTCGGGCTGCTAGCGATTCCCATCTACTACCTGGATCAGGCGTACCTCAGGCCAAGGGGCGGCGGGAATTGGATTCCCGCGCTGGATTTCCGAGGACTAATCTTTTGGAATTACATCACGTTGCTCGCAATCTACGTCGTCTTAAGTTCCATTGCTGTCCTGTTATTTTCCCGGCTAGGAGCATTGCCCATTTACCTTGGCTCAATGGTGCTTTCCCTGATCCTGCTCGTCGCAGGCTTGGTCATTTCCGGAAAGCTGCACAATCGAGCCATCTCCAATCAGCACCGAGCTTTAATGGAGAGTCGCAGACCTTTAATCAACGTGATTGAATTGAAGGACTGGTGGTATGTCCCCGATGGTAGTCATCCGACCGAGATCCAGGTTAGCGTGGTGGTGCACGACTCAGGCAGGTTTGCGGGCAATGTGATCGGGGAGGAAACGGATCCATCGGGCTCGTCGCGGACCGTTTTCCAATCGACGAACGAACCGGAAAGCCAACGGCAGGTTCGCAGCGGAGAGAGCTTCACCTATGTATTTCCATTAAAATTCCTGCACGCGGCGCACGCCGACAACGTAAGTATCACCTTGTATTTGTTTAAGGCTCCCAGCGGGCCTGCTGCCGGCGATATTACAAAAGTGTTTATCAACTCGCCGCACCAGGACGACGACGGCGAGTACTTCTACGGCCGACTCCTCCCTCCTTCCCGGCCTGTCAAATGACCGTGCTGCCATTCGGTCGCCTGTGGTACGCCGGGCCGAATGCATCCGATTTCGTGATCAAAAAATTACCGCCCCACACACCGACGGTGTGAAGGGCGGTTGTTCCCCCCAGAACACAATCATTCTAAATCAGCGTCCAACCCATTGGCAATCAGGAACACGCCTGATGTATGTATAGGTAAAAGTCCGATACTCCGAGTCAACCAATCCACTCATGATGCCGTGATTTGTGTTTACGATGAAGTCGGCAACCTGATCGAAACGCACGAGCACAAGGGCGACTTCAAGGAGCCCTAATAACAGACCATTCGTGGTTAGTCTGGCAGAATCGCGAACACGCGAGCGGGAAACCCCGACCCGCCCTTCGGCTTCGGAAAACTAACCACGACGATTGCACCTGTTCAGGCACCTGATCCAGATTGGTCAGGAGCTCGATCTGATAGTGATCGGTGCCGAGAATGTAACTCTCTAACGAGTAATCGTCTTTCGCCGTAGCGATACCCGGATCAGCGTCTAACGTTTCGTGCCCCGAGGCGGTGATACCCCGCTCCTCGTACAGAAATCTTAGCGCCGGCAGGCTCCACCCGGGATAATGGCAGACGGCTTTTTCATCCTTGTTCCGCATGGCTGCGGTGTCGGGCCAGCGATTCGACCAATCGGTGCGCATCGCCACAAATGCGCGGGGTGGGATTTGGCAGTGTTCGGCTTCCCATTTTTGTATGCGTTTCACCGAAAGAGCGTAATCAGGATTCCTCGCGACCTCTTCGTGGACATCGATCACCACGAGCGGCAGAATCATTTCTTTGAGACTGATCTCATCGAGGGTTCGCAAGGTCCGTGGACCACGAGCGAAATGTCCCGGCGGATCAACGTGCGTTCCCCACTGGCCAACAAGGGTGAACGTCTCCGCGAAAAATCCGTCGCCGTTTGATCCTGCTCGGCTGCGAGTCCAGGTCAGGCGTTCCCTTTTTTCATCGGGAAACCCGGGCCAGCACGGAATTCCAGGCTCGAAAGCATGCGTCAAGTCAACGAACTTTTTTGACGCAAGCAGCTCCTGAATGTCCCATAGCGAATTTTGTAAGGTCCGCCTCACCGGCGAACAGTTTTTGACCCCTCCTGAGCGTTGCTTCCAATTTGTACTTCGTAGTTTCATACCTCTAATTTGCACCGTCACCCCGACAGAATATAGGCCGCCTGCCGGAGTAAGTAAGTGTACGGCTGAAGCCTCGCCGGTGTTCCTTGAACTGGGCGCGAACGAAAAGCGCCTGAAGGCGCTGATGGCTCACGCACTATACGCGCTCAGGTCGAACGCGATTCAGATGAGGATCACGCCGCCATGAAAGAGACGATGGCAATGCTAGGCCAGCTCGGGTATGAAAATCCGAAACGGCACTATACCTAGCCGCGAAAGGGTGACAGCGATCGCCACGCGATATAATCAATCAAGTCGCTGTGCATTCCAGCCACGTTTACGAACTCCGGGTCGGAAAGATAAGCGCGGCGTCAGTCTAATTTCCGATGCGCTGCCATTTGGCGGTCAGGTGCGAGCAGCTCCATGAGCAGCGCCTCATAGGCATCGCACCTCGGGGATTCGCCGTTTGGCAGAACCCATTTGGGATTTTGTCTTCGGAGATCGTCATGAATCTGTTGCCGGAGATCCGCGATTGTGTTGGTTATTCTCATAAGTAATAGAAATTTCGTATTTAGAGCGTGTATAGTGGGTAATCCAGCAAGCTGATCACACCGCTGATCACACCATCAGGGAATTGCTGATTCGCGTTTACGATGACGTTGGCAACGTGACTGAAACGCACGAGCACAAGGGCGATTTCAAAGAGCCATGAGCGCGTAGCAGAATCTGAACCTCAGATTATTTTCGAAAATTTGATCCCGCTTTCGAAACTTGGTTCCGGCGTTTCCGTAGAACAATGTTGTTCTGGGGGGAACAGCCGCCTCTCACACCTGTCGGGTGTGGGGGGCGGTAATTTTTTTGTCACTATATCGTCTGCGATTCCTGCACACATCCTACGTCGGTTCGCGTCAAAGCACCGATCAGTTCCATGAGGCGTGCCTCGTAAGAATCACAAATGGGGGACTCGCCATTTGGCTGCACCCATTCGGGATGTTGGAGCCGCAGGTCGTCGTGAATTTTTTGCTGAAGCTTGCTATAGGTGTCGATTTGGTAAGACATGGCAATGTGAAGGTATTTCCGGCCTTTACCCTTTCCTTCGGAAAATTTTGGCCGGCGTGGCAAAAAAGTTACGGACGACCGCGCACGCGCTTTCGCCGAAGCTTCCGCCTACGCGCAAGGCTACGGCGCGATGAGACGGGGTCACCGAAACGCACGAGCGCAAGGGCGATTTCAAAGAGTGGTGAGTTCTCTATTTCTGCCTGATCGAGCAATTTCGGGTTGTCTCTCCGGTTTCCTATGATAAGAAATAACAGTTTCGGCCAAACGCTGTGCGGTTTTTAGAATCGCTGCCGGCGGAGGGCTTTCGAATGGAACGGTTTTTCTGTGCTGCACTGATTGGCGCTGCGTTCTTCGCGACCGGTTCGCTTTCGCACGCAGAAGATCCGGGAGGAAAACATCACAAGCATCACAAGGTGCAAGAATGGCTGAGCCTGCTCTCCGACGAGGATCGCGCGAAATTTCGCGCCGCGAAAGAGCAGGCCACAAAAAATCCTGCCGTCCAAGCGGCAAATCAGCGGCGCAAAGAGGCAGACGCTGAGTATCTCGAATTACTCCACAAAGAAATGCTCAAAATCGATCCGTCCCTCAAACCGCTCCTCGACGCGATTGCCGACCTGAAGAAACGCGCTGACAATTAAAGTCGCGGAACTTCAATTTACGATGACGCTGGCAACGTGATCGAAACGCACGAACACAAGGGCGATTTCAACGGACCTTAACGAGTTGTCTTCTGGCGGCCAGCCAGCAAATGTAATCCGTGTTTTCAAATCGCGTCACGCGGCGGCTGGTGTGGATTTCTTTGGCCGTAATCAACTGGGGTGTTGCGCACGCGCAGGAGCGGACACAAGAACCTGTGGTGGTCAGCGCGGAATCCGAGGAAGCTGAGCACGATCAATTCACCGAAATGGGGGAATATGCCCAGCCTGCTTGGGCGGAGCGCAGCCGATTTTCTTCCACGACGAGTGTCTATGTGTTGTCGCCATACGAAATGTTTGCCGGCAATATCTGGCAGGCCATTTTTAGGCGGCACAGTAAGACACTGCATGATCTAACGCAGGAGATCGATTTGGGGTTGCAGCATCGGTTCGAGCTCGGTGTTGAGAATGAGCTGGGGTTAATCGGCAGTGACGCGCACGAAACGAGTGCGACGGTCGAAGCACGATACGCTTTTGCCAATTGGAACGCCATTCCGTTGAATCCAGCGATTTCCGCCGAGTACATTTTTGGTGTCGGTACGTCCGTCAAAAGCGCAACGAGCGACAAAGACCTGCACCGACAAGCGAACGCAGTCGCAGTTCGGCTTCTTCTCGGTCAAAATTTTGGCGACCACGTTGGCTATGGATTGAATCTTGGCCTCCAGCAAGATGTCTCGCGCGACTCTGGACGCGAGGTCGAGGTCAGCCAGTCAGTGGCTTATGGAGCAATGAAAGGTAAGCTCGAATTCGGAGCCGAGATGCGCTACGCCCATAACACGTCGCAACGGAACTCAGACGATAGGGACGAGTTAGTGGCCGGTCCAACTATCGGATGGAAACCCACACGACAATTGCGAATTAGCTTGGCACCGCTATTTGGCTGCACGGGCGATTCACCACGTGTAGCGACTTTTGTCCTCGTCTCGTACGAATTCGGCGGTGCTGAATCTATTGTGGCACCAATTTCCGGAAATCCGTGACCTCAGTTCGGTCGGAAAACCGGGCGTAGATACTTGTACTCATACCACGTAAGGCGCGTTTTGGATGCTGCTGGCAACGTGATCGAGACGCACGAGCACAAGGGCGATTTCAAAGAGTGGTGAGTTCGACCAGCGGCCAGAGGCAAGCGTTAAGATTTCTTGCTAGTGGGGACACGGCCCAACAGTTGCGCTTCCACTGTAGCCCCCGGTGTAGTTCGAGCCACCGCCTCCCATTGCTCCGCCGGTAACGTGCGACTTAAAGTTCTCCGGCGTCCCCGCGTGATCAGAGTTCTTGTATTGGTTCGCGTGGCCATCATCCACCGGCTTTACTCCAAGCGCGTTATAGTTAGAGCTGAAGCTGGTATAAACGGCCGCAGCCCACTTCCAGTTCAGGCTCACCCCAAATGTGTCGGTGGCCACAGTCCCACTCCACGAGACGTTCCTGATTCCTCCGGGCAGGTTTATTGGCACTGGGTAGCCAACGCCAGAAAGGAAAGTATTACCCGCCAACCCTGTTGAGGGTACTCGCGTTACCCACTTACTGCCGTCAAAGGTCGTGGTTGCAGAAGTTGCCGCGGGATCAAATGTCACGGTGGCGTCCGGAACCGACAACGTAAAGTTCGCGCTCGTAATCGTCTGTCCAGTAAAACGGATCGTTACTGGTGTTGA
>DASYDT010000012.1:0-6778 GCA_036499425.1 Candidatus Udaeobacter sp.
AGATGGTGGGCTAACGCTCTACATCCAGAAGGACAGCCCCGGCACCGACAAAGAGGCTAACTGGCTACCCGCGGCTAACGACACCATTTACCTCGTCATGCGCCTCTACTGGCCCAAGACCGACGCGCCTTCGATTCTCCCCGCCGGTGAAGGCACGTGGAAGCCGCCGGGCATCGTGAAGGCGAAATAGTAACACCGCGGCGTCTAAAACCGTGGGCAGTCTCCCACGCTGGCGAAAAGGACTGTTTCCCACAAAACGAACTCCAAACACGAAAGCGAATGAGCTGATTTGAAACTTCCCACCCACGTTCTGTTCCGCAAAGATTTGTCGCTCATGCTCTGGAAGCCGCACGGCATTCTGAATCAGGCACTCGTGAATGAAATCGTCGCGTTTGTCGAGGCTGCCGAAGAAAGATCTCAAAAGCCGTTCAACCGGTTCGCAGACTTATCGTCGCTCGACGCGGTCGATCTCAATTTCAGCTTCGTCTTTCACATCGCGCTGCACCGTCGCCTCGCCTTTGAGTCGCATCCGCCGGTCAAGACGGCGTTCTACGTCACGAGTCCCGACACCGCCCACTACCCAAAATTGCACGCCATGTTGACCGACCATTCGCCACTGCATGTTTCGCTGTTTACGGAACGCGCTGCCGCCGCGAAGTGGCTTGGCGTTCCAGTCGAAGCACTGAGCGCCTAGGATATTTCTGCGCCTCCACAGCCAGAAGGACAGCTCTGGGGCGGACAAAGAAACCAACTGGCTTCCCGCTCCGAACGACACGATCTACCTCGTCATGCGCCTCTACTTGCCGAAGACAGAAGCACCCTCGATCCTGCCGCCGGGTGAAGGTACATGGAAACCGCCGGGTATAAAGGTCGAAGGTGCTTCTAAATCAATGCCTCAATAGCGAGCAGGCTGATTGGTAAAATAAGTTAGCGACTTCGTTGTCGAACGGATCTACCATCAAACGGATACTGCGAAACGATGACGATACTAAAGCCGCTGCAGTGATCCTCGTTTTTTCAATGGAGGCTAACTATGGATACAACAGCTGTGCTTGCTATAGCCGGGACAACGCTGGCCAGCTACTTCGCCATCATGAATCCAGTGGCCAGCACGCCTGTTTTTATTAGCCTCACTGAGGGAGATGATGTAGCGACGAAACGCTCGGTAGCGGTGCGCAGCCTCGGCGTAGCTTTTGGCATTATCGTGGCCGTGAGTATTGCTGGGAATCTGATATTCAAGGTTTTCGGCATTTCACTGGCGACCCTTCGGATTACAGGCGGGATTGTCCTGTTCATCATTGGCTACCAGATGCTCCAAGGCGCAAGCTCACACCCACACAAGCCGAGTGACGCTGACGTCGCAGCGTGCAAAGAAGCGCAACTCAGTGTCGCGGTGTCTCCGTTAGGGGTCCCCATGCTCGCCGGACCCGGGACAATCGCCACAGCCATGACCTTCGCAGCCGGCGGCTGGCTACACATGGGTATTTCACTGGCCTCCTTCACAGTAATTTGTGGCGCGACTTATTGTTGTTTTCATTACTCCGATCGATTGGTGGCGTTCCTCGGGCAGAATGGTATGAATGTGGTGACGCGTCTGATGGGGTTAATTGTCGCGTCAATCGGTGTGGGCATGTTGCTGGCTGGTCTTAACTATCATCCGTCACTAGCAGGCTGAGTCGCATACGGCCTGGGCGCATCTGTGGACTATATTTCCGATAAGCCCACCGATTTTTAGTTATTGCCCCAAAGTCTTATTGACTGGTCAATTGTTGGCGAACAGAATCGTCGCGTTTAAACAAAAGGACCCCAAACATGAAAAGATACAGTTCGATCGTTAACGTGCTCAGTCTAACGTGTGCCTGCCTGATTGCCGCGGGGTGCTCGACGCAGTCTGGAACTGCGAGCGCACCACCACCGCCTAATTCGGGGCGCCTACTTATTAATCGCGTCGCAAACTTCGGTTCCGATTTGAGCCTTGTCGTGTCGATTGATGGCAAGGATGTGGGAAGTTTTACGGAGGGCCGAAGTTACAGTGGCTACCTATCGGCAGGCCACCACAACATAACCGCCCGGGTTGATCCCAATGAAACCGGTGCGCGGCCGGCGCGAAAGAGCCTGATTGTACAAGCAGGGCAAACCTATTCCTATACCGCAGGCATGTCGGGAGGAAATATGACTTTGGTGAAGAACAAGGGTCAGGTGGTGCCGACCTATTAAATAGGAAAGTTTAGCTTGTCGGAATTGTGAACCTCGCAGTAGCATGCTGCGAGGTTGCCGCGTGATGGCGAAAATTTACCACCAGCTCGCGGTTAACGAAAAAAAGATAGCTCCAGCGAAAATGAACATGTCGAATGCAATTCTACTTAAGCGCCCCTCGAATCGTTATCCTGGATGGAGGCGGTACACCGGTATCGTGATTGTAGTCGCTTTTCTGGCTGTTTTTTCCTCGTCAGCGTTGAGTGCCAACCCGGCGGAAGAGCTCGCCAAAATGGGACGGAACCCCGGGCATCTAGATCCCAAGGGCAATTCATGGGACTCGATCCAGGAAAGCATCGAACAGTTTGGGCACCCGGATTTCATATTCCGGCTTTTCCTAAGCCTCATTCTGGCAGTGGGCTGTGCGTGGGTGATCGCGTGGCATCCGCGTCGCGCGTCGCTTGTCGATCCGCTGGCCGACCTGGAAGAACGTAAGGCGCTTGTACTTTTGGGAGTGGTTGGAGCGGTTATCGCTGAATTGACCGGGACCAGCCAAACCCTCGCGTTTGTTATCTTCGGTATCGGTGCGCTATTGCGATTTCGAACCGTGCTTGACAATCCGAAACTGACTGGGAAAGCAATCACAGTGGTGGTAGTTGGGTTGGCCTGCGGCATGGGATCATGGGCGATGGCGGTTTTCGTTACTGCTTTCGCTTGGGGGCTTTTGTTCTGGCTCGATTCGCACTCGAGCTGCCGGGTAAGAATTCGGCTCGACGATACAGAGGATCCGAAGCCAGTGTTTGGCACGGTCCAGTCGTTACTCATTTCTCACAAATGTCGTCTTCAGAGTTCCGCGCTTTACGAAGACAAGGGACAGATGATCTTTCTACTCTATATCCCCAGCGGCGTTGATCCCAGGGTGCTAGAAGCCGAAGTGCGAGCCAGCTTAAAGAAGCACCGCGTCTCCAAGATTGATGTCGACGTAGTGTAAGCGCCTCATCGATCAGCGACAACCAAGAAGCCAACAAATCATATGGGCAGGCGCGTCTTCACCGCGATCCTTATCGCGTCAGTATTAATAGGCGTAGCGCATGCCCAGGAAGGGCCAAAGAATTCCGTTGTACTGATTATTCGTCACGCGGAAGACGCCGATAACGGTCATGGTATCTCACCGCATGGCGAAGAGCGGGCGGAAGCTTATAAGAATTACTTCCTAAATTTAAGCGTCGATTCCAAACGGCTGGAACCCGCGGTTATTTTCGCCGCCAACGACTCAAAGAAAAGCCACCGTCCGCGTTTGACGGTGGAACCATTCGCGAAAGCAGCAAAGTTGCCTATCGACAGTCGCTTTGGTAACGATCAATCCGCTGAACTGGCCGCCGAGCTGCATGCAAACGATCAGGAAAAAGTGATCCTTATCTGTTGGCGTCATAGCAAAATTCCGGCTCTTCTCCGTGCCTTGGGAGCAAAGCCAAAACGATTCCTACCGAATGGCAAATGGCCGGATTCCGTCTACAACTGGGTTATTCTGCTGAGCTTCGATCATGACGGGAATTTGATCCCGTCGAGCTCAAAACGGATCGACGACCAGCAGATGCCGGGGGCGCAGTAGTTAGACGCACTCTCAATGCGTATCCTTTGACCATGCTAGAGTCAGCCGTAGGAGCGGTGGGTTATGTAATTAGAAAGCTAAATCAAGTGCGTGAAAACGATCATATCGCTCAGTCCCGTTTTGAACTGATTGAAATTATCGAAGCATTGATTCTCGCGCTCGTTGCTGTGGCCACGGCATGGAGCGGGTACCAGGCGGCACAATGGGCGGGAAAAAGAGCAGCGGACTACTCCCAGGCCAGTCGGTTACGGGTTACCGCCGAAGGCCTTGCCACCCTGGCGGGACAGGAGCGAATCTATGACAGCGACACTTTTAATAGCTGGCTTGCGGCTAAGCTAGGTGGCAAGGAGAAGGAGGCCGAGTTCCTCGAGCGCCGGTTTCGCAGCGAGTATGAGCCTGCCTTCGTAGCCTGGATGAAGACGGATCCATTTAACAATCCGCAATCGCCTGCAGGACCGATCTTCATGACCGAGTACCACAATGCGAACCACGAACGGTTCTTGGGTCTCATCAAGGAGGCTGCGGACGTAGCCGATCAGGGCACAAGGTCTGGCGAGATAGGGGACCAGTATGTCCGCATCACGGTTCTGCTTGCGACTGTGCTCTTGATTACGGCCATCGGACAACGCTTTCATTTCAGAATCGTGCGAATCCTTTTCATGATTCTTGCGTGGCTGTTGCTATGCCTGCCACTTTGGCAATTGCTCACGTTGCCGCGCATCTGATTTGAAATTTAGTTGGATAAAAAACTGAAGCTCAGCACTCGTTGCTCATCTAAGGTCGCTCGTCGCCGCAAGCGGCGTAAGACGATGTCTGATGCCCGAGGGTCGTAAGACCAAAGTCCTATTGAGCGCAAACGTGTGTTCAGTCAACAATGCTTGGCAGGGGCGTACGAGTTCGCGCAAGCCAAAGGGCGAATCCGTAGGGTGCGTGCTTGCAAGTGGCCGCAAATGGCAAATCAAAAACAAAGCAACCTGGAACCAACCAAGAATCATGAAACAGATACGAAACTCATTCAACATAATCAGCGTCATCGCTCTCTTAGCGTTGACGGTCGGCTGCGCCACAACAAGCAGCACCCAGAACAAGGAGAGCATGCTTGTGGCGTCCGGCTTTAAGGTGATCATTCCCAAGACCGCCGCGCAGCAACAAAAGCTCCAACAGCTTCCGCCGGGCCATGTGGCCATGATCAACAGAAAGGGGAGAACTTACTACATTTTCCCGGACGCGGCTCATAACCAGGCCTATGTCGGCGGACCGAAGGAATACCAAGCTTACCTACAACTCCGCGCTGCAAATAACATTGCGAACGAGAATCTCGAGACCGCAGAAATGTACCAGGATGCGGAGATGCAGTGGGGTGCGTGGGGCGGGTGGGGCGCGGGCTGGGGACCGATGGGAATGGGACCAGGGATCGGGCGGTTTAGATGAGCAAGATTGGTCAAGTTTCGTGAATCACCACTCAATTCAGGTATTCCTCCACACATAAAAACCCAAACAACAGCAATAAATGAAAATGAAACCAAACTTAAGTTATAAAGGCTTGTCTCTGCTTGTGGCCACGGCTGCGCTTTTCGGCGCGGTCGCTTCGGCCCAGGCGCAAGACAAGAAACCCAATATCCTATTTATCATGGGTGATGACATCGGCTGGATGCAGCCGAGTTGTTATCATCGGGGCCTGATGGTGGGGGAAACACCTAACATCGACCGGATCGCCAGCGAAGGCGGCATGTTCATGCACTACTATGCCGAGTCCAGCTGTACTGCTGGGCGCACAGCATTCTTCACCGGAATGCATCCGTACCGCGCCGGGATGGTGCTGCCGCAGTTACCGGGCGCGATTTCCTATCTGCGCCCCGGAACACCGGCCCTCGCCAAGTTCATGTTGGATCTCGGCTACACGACGGGCGAGTTCGGCAAGAATCACCTTGGCGATCATCCGGATTCCCTGCCGACGGCACACGGCTTCCAGGAGTTCTGGGGTTACCTCTATCACCTGGATGCGATGCAGCAGGTGAGCTTCCCGGACATCAACAAGAGCCCGGCCGAACAGGGCGTTGTGCCGCCGTGCACAACGATTCCGATCCCTGGGGTCCCGAACCCATCGGGCGGTGTTGATCCGAAGCTCGGCACTTGCATGACCCCGCCGCGCCCGATCCTCTGGATGAAATCTTCCGACGGCACGGCCAAGAATCAGACGGGCAAGGATGAAGGTCCGCTCACCCTGGAGCGCTCGAAAACTGTGGATGAAGAGATTTCCTCGCACGTGGTCGACTTTCTCGATCGAAACGATCCCAAGAAGACCAACAAGCCCTTCTTCTGCTGGTACAACCCGGCGCGCATGCACATCACGACCGTGCTGTCGCAGAAGTATCTGGACATGCTCGGCACCAAAGGCGGCAAAGATTGGGGTATCAATGAAGCCGGCATGAAGCAGATGGACGACAACATCGGCGTCGTCCTCAAGAAGCTCGAAGATATGGGCCAGCTCGACAACACCATCGTCGTGTTCACCACCGACAACGGTGCTGAGGTTCAAACTTTCCCGGACGGCGGCGTCACCCCATTCAAAGCCGGGAAGCTGTCGACCTGGGAGGGCGGCATGCGCGTTCCGTGCGTCATCCGCTGGCCGGGCGTCATCAAGCCGGGCACCATCTTCAAGGAAATGTTCTCCTCGTTGGACTGGGTGCCCACGTTCGTGGAAATCGCCGGCGGGCCGAAGGGTGATGCGCTGAACAAAGAGATCATGGCGGGCAAGTATAAAGGCATCGTGAAGACCAAGCTCGACGGCTTCAACCAGATCGACTACGTCACCGGAAAGTCGGCAAACTCGAATCGCGACACCTTCTTCTACTACCAGGGCCGCCTCCCCTCGGCGGTGCGCTACAAGAACTGGAAGTTTTACTATTCCATGATGGGCTCGACCGGCCTCGATGCACTTAATCCGGCGACGACCTACCACTGGACTCA
>DASYDT010000013.1:0-4620 GCA_036499425.1 Candidatus Udaeobacter sp.
CTGTGGACGAGCTGGAATTTTTCAACCCATTTGATGAGACGCATCCGATCAAATTCAAACCGAAAGATAGAGATGTCGCCCCTGGCTACTATCGTACGCCGTCGCTCGTCAACCTCTGGAGCTCCGCGCCGTTTTTGCACAACAACGTGCTGGGAAAATTTACCGGCGATCCTTCTGTGGCGGGCCGCATGGACGCGTTTAACGATGCGGTCGAAAAATTACTCTGGCCGGAAAAACGGCCGAACAAAGATTCGATCTGGCGGACGCAAAATGAGTGCACCTTTCATCTGCGCAAGGAATTTATGCCGCCACCATTTGACAGGCTTGCAGGCCGGGACGGTTACGTAACCATTGGACGAATTCCGAAGGGAACACCTATCAACCTGCTGGCGAATCTGCAGCCAGACTTTCAACATGCGGGCGCCTTCCTCAAAGCCGCGGGAAAATTGGTCAAGATAAATGCCGAGAATCTTTCGCCGGAAGCAGCCGACGCCGAGCTGCGTAGACTCGTTCCCGACCTCATCGCGATGAACAAATGTCCGGACTTTATTGAGGACAAGGGCCACTACTTCGGCACTGATTTATCTGACACCGACAAGCGCGCGCTGATCGAATATCTGAGAACGTTTTGATCAAGATCCAATCCAACGAAAGGAGAAAATATGGCAGTCACCGTTGCTGAAATGTTAAAAATGTCTCAGGCGCAGCTGGACGACCTGTTCACTCAAAGTCCAACCGGCGAAATCCCCGGCGGCGAGGCGAAAGGCACGGCCATCATCGCACCGGGAACGACTTACACACAGGACATGGCCAGTTTCGTAAATCATTTTGCGTGGCAGGGAAAAATTTTCGATCCAGCAAAGGGGACTCTGCGAAACAAGATTCTGCCCTTTGGGCTCAACGCGATCATCGCCAAGGTGTACAAAGGTCCGAGCTGGATGGATGGCAAGGAGTGCATCGTTCTCGATTATTCCGAGACTTCGTTGGTGGCGCACTGGGTGCGTGACGAAATTCGTGAAGTCGCGCCGCGGATTTATCTCGGCAAAGTCTATTTGGGCAAAAAGCGATTGATTGATTTCGCTCTCGAATTTCCGCCATCGGGCTAATCGTATTCTGCGGCCATGGCCGACGCTCCAGATCAACCCACTGCCAGCCGGCGCTGGAAGTGGCGTGCTGTGCTGCTCGTGATTGTGGGGCTTGTCATAATCGGCTGTTTGTATCTCATCAGCCGCTTTACACGTGATGAGCCCGTCACGTACACGAACGTGGAAGATCACTTCAAATATGGGTCAACCGGCGGCGAGCGCGAATCGGGCATTCCCTATTGGATTTGGAAGGTGTTGCCCAAAATGTTCCCCGAGTATTTGCCCGGAAAAACCTACATCCCGGGGAAGGAATACGTCTCCTTAGGCTTCCTTTACGAGCCTGGCAAAGATCTGCCGGTCGGGGTTTCGCGCCGCAACACGCAGGGAATCGATCGCGTTTTTTTGAACTGCGCGATTTGTCACACCGGTTCTGTGCGTGAAACGCCGCAAAGTACGTCTGTCATTTACGCCGGCATGCCGTCGAACACGGTCGATCTCGAGGCATTCGAACGTTTCATTTTTGCCTGCGCAAGTGACCAGCGTTTCAATGCGCCGCGGATGATGGCGGAGATTGAAGCGATCGGCGGCGATTACGATTTCATCAACCGATTTCTCCTACGCTTTTACGCCATCCCGTTCATGCGCGAACGCTTGCTCATGTTGAAAAGCCATTTCCGTTTCGCTGTATGGGAACCGGATGCCGGCCCCGGCCGCACCGACACGTTTAACCCGGCCAAAACGCTATTGGAATTTCCTCTGGAAAAACTGGAAACGCGTGAGCTGGTTGGTCTGTGCGATTTTCCATCGATCTGGCTGCAAAGCCTGCGCAAGCAAAAAAATCTCCACGCACACTGGGACGGTAACAACAGCCTCATGGAAGAGCGCAACAAGAGCGCATCATTCGGGACCGGTGCGTTCCCGCCCACGATCGATCTAAAACAGCTCGCGCGCGTTGAGCATTGGTTGCTTACCAAGGAGCCGCCCAAATATCCGTTCCTCGTCGATGCGCAACTCAACGCGCAAGGTGAGAAACTCTACGCCCAATACTGCGCAAATTGTCACGGACCCAATGGCCGCGATTTCAGCGGCAAATATGTTGGCGACATTGTGCCGATCGATAAAATCGGCACCGACCGTCACCGGCTCGATTCCTACACCGAAGAACTGGCCGTGGCGCAGAACAATCTCTATGCCGGCTATCCGTGGCGGTTCAGTCATTTCAGAAAAACCTTTGGATACGCAAACCTGCCGCTGGATGGCATCTGGCTGCGCGGGCCGTATCTGCACAACGGCTCTGTACCCACGTTGCGTGATTTGATGAATCCTGGCGCCGAGCGCCCGCCGGTTTTTTACCGCGGCTACGATGTGTTCGACCAGGTGAAAGTCGGATTTGTTTCAGACGTCAATCGATTCGACGACGAGGGGCGCAGCAAAGATGAACGCGAAAATCAAAAAAAGTATTTCAGATTCGACACGCAAGTGAAACCCGGCGGCGCGACTCCGCGTGATCGGAACGAGGGTAATTCAAATGCTGGGCACGAAGGCTGGGAATACGGAACGATGCTTTCTGCCCAGGAGAAGGACGCAATCGTGGAATATCTGAAAACATTTTGAGCAACGCCGAGCAATGAAACGATGAGCCTGCAACCAAAAACGAAGCGTATCCTTTGGGTCTCTGCGATTGTGCTCGTGGTTCTAATCGCGCTGGGCGCTTGGTTTATCTGGACAAAATTTTTCCGCGAAGAGAAAGAAGTCTTCGCGAACGAAGAAGAACACTTCAAATACGGTTCACTCGGAGCGGAGGGAGATCGCGGCATCCCGTATTATCTCTGGCTGGTTTTGCCACGCGTCTTTCCAGATCTGATGCCCGGTCCAGGTGGCTACAAATCGCTTGGCGTGGTCTGGGAGGAAGGACACGAAATTCCAGTTGGCTTCTCGAAGAAAGTGGTCGGTTTCGCGCGGATCACCAATAACTGCGCGATCTGCCATACCGCGACCTACCGTTTGCGCGAGGACGAAGTGCCGCATGTTGTCGTTGCAGGCCCGGCTCACACCAACAATGTGCAAAGCATGCTGCGGTTTTTGTTTAAGGCCGCGCATGATCCCCGGTTCAATTCGGACATCATTATGAATGAGATCCGGTTGGTAAGCGCGAACAAATACGGCAACGGCGGGCTCTCATTCATCGATCGACAGATTTATCATTACCTGCTGATTCCATTGACCAAGAAAGCGCTGCTGAAACAGGAAAAACAATTCACCTGGATGGAACGCTTCGTCACCGGCGGCAAGCCAAAGCCACATTGGGGCCCGGGCCGCGATGATGCCATGAACCTGACAAAGTATTTCATGACGAGCATGCCCGAGGATAACACTTTTGGGCCGACCGATTTTCCTTCGATCTGGAACCTCGGCATCCGCAGTGGGAAGGATAACGCCGGAAAACAAATGTTGTTGAATTGGACCGGCGACACGCCTGCGGTGCGCTCGGTGTTGATCGATTCCGCGCTCGGCCTCGGCGCGCCTGCACGGCCGTGGTTTTTGCAGCGCATGGCCGATCTCGACCATTACCTCAGCAATCTGCCGCCGCCGCCGTGGCCTTTTGGCGAAACGAATCCAATCAACCAGCAAATGGCGGGCGAGGGCCAGAAAATCTACACGCGCGATTGCGCCTCGTGCCATGAGCCGCGCGCTGAATTTACAAACAAGGTGATTCCAATCACCGAGATCAAGACCGATCCGGAGCGGATGTATTCATGGTCGAAAGATGCCGCAGCGGAAGCAAACCGGCGCGTCAAACAACTGGGCATTGATCGTCCCCCAATGGTCGAGACGCAGAATCCCTATGGATATGTTTCGCCGCCGTTGGATGGAACCTGGCTGCGCGCGCCCTATCTTCACAACGGCTCGGTGCCCAGCTTGCGTGACTTGCTAAATCCGCCTAACGAACGTCCCCGGACTTTTCATCGCGGATACGATGTTTTCGATCCGGTTAAAGTTGGTTTCAAGGAGCCGCAAACGCGACTAACCGGGCCGAACGGTGAATTAACGCAGCCGTATTTTCTTTTCGATACGAAAGAAAAAGGAAACGGCAACCAAGGTCACACCTACGGCACCCAGTTGTCGAACGAGGACAAAGAGAAATTGCTCGAGTATTTGAAGACGCTTTAATGATCGTGATTGGTTGAGCGTTAAAGCGATCGCGCGGGCCCACGCTGCGATACGGCTATCGTGTGCGAAAACCGCTTGTGCGCGCGGGAGTTCTCCGGCAGTTTCGTGCTGCCATGGCGGGAAATCGCAAACTCGGTTGTCTCAGTATCTTTTTGTTCGTCGCGCTCTGCGCCAGCCTGTTCATGAACGTCGTGCTGATGATGTCGGCGTTTCAGCGCTGGAGCGGTATTCGGGAAGCGGAACCAATCCCGCGTTTCCGCGAGATCCTGCTCCAAAGAGGCACGCGCGCCAGCCTGGACAAAATCGCTGTCATCACCATGCGCGGCCTGATCAGTTCTTCGCTTCCAGGCAGCGTGACCGATAC
>DASYDT010000014.1:0-9470 GCA_036499425.1 Candidatus Udaeobacter sp.
CACACACCGCCTCACGCGACTGTGCACGTGAATATGGCCTCGTTTGGACGCCGATATTTCAGAACTTACTCATCCACATGGGCAAGCGACAACGTGGCTATTGCGGCCATTATACGCGTGATATCGGCGAACGCCTGAAAGAGCTGAAGCTCAAGACACTGGTGCTGCACTGGGGTGCTGCTTTTGCGGGAACCATGGACGAGAACAATTGTCTGGTAGTCACCGCGCGCAACCAGCCTTTCGAGGATGGTATCGTCCTAGATGGCTGGCGCAGGGGCGGCCGATTATTCTGGTGCGCACTCAAAAAGGACTCTGAATACGACTCAGGAGTGGACGCCCAGTGGAGGGCAAGTCGACACGGCTCCTACGGGGTCACGGCATGGAAAGAAGACCCGCTCTACACCGCCTGGCTACAGGATTACAAACAGGTTTGGAAATGGCAATCCACGGCACGGTGATTTTGCAGGCGTGGGCGAAGCGGCTATAAGCTACGGCTTGCCAAGAAGATCTTCCCTGCAAAAAGTGCCAGAATGGAAAATTTTGTCTGCGTCCAATGCGGAACGCAGGTTGCTGAGAGCGCGCCGCCGCCGCCAAGCTGTCCCATTTGCGAAGATGAACGGCAATTTGTTCGTCACGTTGGCCAGGAATGGACGACGCTCCGACGGCTGGCGGCTGATCATCACAACCGCCTCGAAGAGGAAGCGCCCGGGCTTCTGGGGATCGGCACCGAACCCGAATTTGCGATAGGCCAGCGCGCCTTGCTTCTGCAATCGCCGGGCGGAAATCTGCTGTGGGATTGCATTACCCTCCTGGACGACCAGGCCGCTGCCGAAATCGACTCGCACGGTGGCCTCCGCGCCATTGCAATCTCGCATCCGCATTTTTACACAACGATGGTCGAGTGGGCGGACCGCTTTGACGCGCAAATATTTTTGCACGCGGCTGATCGTGAGTGGGTGATGCGCAAAAATTCGCGCATCCAATTTTGGGAAGGCACAACCCTTTCGCTTTGGGATGGTATGACGCTGATCAATTGCGGCGGACATTTTGATGGCGGCACCGTGTTGCATTGGCCGGCCGGTGCCAATGGCAAAGGCGCGTTGCTCACAGGTGACATCATAACCGTGGTCCAAGACCGCCGTTACGTCAGCTTCATGCGAAGTTATCCGAACCTGATTCCGCTCGGGCCGACGGCAATCAATCGCATCGTCGAAAGAATCAGACCATTCTCGTTCGAGCACATCTACGGCGGTTGGTGGAAAGCGAACGTTCTGTCAGATGCAAAAGCAGCAGTCGTGCGATCCGCTGAACGTTATCTGCGCGCGATCAGCGGCTGATTACTCCTGTGTCGAATTCCAAACAACCGTATGCGATTAAGATTCTCACGTGGTTCGCCGGATTGGCATCTGCGGGAATGTACTTCTCGATCTTGCTCGTGCTTTGCGGGATTGGCCCAACAATCATGGGAGGCGAACGGGTCACGCGTACTGAATGGCTGCATATTGCCGCCCCGCTGGTCGCCATGATTGGAATCTTGATGGCGTTTGTCTGTTACGGGTTCGCCTCACAAAAGCCGTGGTCGCGCCATGTGGTAATTGCGATATTCACTTTGATTATTGTTTACGCGTCAATCCTTGGCGCGCTTAATCTTATTCGTCACACAATAATGTGGCGCGCCATCATCGATGCCACGATTTCCGGCGGTCTTTCGGCCTGGTATTTATATTCCAAACCAAATGTAGTGGCGTATTTTCGCGAGTTGGAAAGTTAAGATGCAGGCTGCGGTTGTTCCTATGGTGTCCGCTGGCCTGCCAAGATCGTGTCCACCAGGTGCGGCATTGCGATCGCAGCCTGCTCACGCACCAGCTGCGTTGCGAATTGTGAGAACGGCGTCTCTTCGGGATTCACTTCGATAAGTTCGCCATCTCCGCTGGCACGCAGCGCCCAGTCGATGATGTACCCAAAGGTCGCGGTCGTCCCGGCCACGATCACAAGATCGCAAGGTCTGCGACCGAGATAATTTTCAACTCGCTGCACTTCACTCAGCGGCAGTTGCTCCCCAAACCAGACGACACCGGGCCGCATGAGCGCGTGGCATTCCGGACAACGTGGAAGATCAACATCGTTCTCTGAGGTAGAGGCGATTGACTTCAATCGGCCTCGCTGGAGTGGAACTGCTCGATCCGTAGGCGGTTCGATTGAACCGCCCCTACCTTCATCCGAAAAATCGCAGCGCGAACATCTGCTGACGAAAATGTCCCCATGAATTTGCACCATCTTCTCCTTTGGAATTCCCGAACGCGCGTGCAGGTCGTCCACGTTCTGTGTGACGAGCAGGAACTCGTCTGCGTGCTGGGCCAGTTTAGCAATCGCCTCGTGCGCTGCGTTCGGTTGCGCGTTGCGGATGCGCTGCCGCCGTTCGCGGTACCATTCCCAAACCAGATTCGGATCACGCGCGAACGCTTCCGGCGTGGCCAACTTCGCCGGATCAAGATTCCGCCAGTAACCGTCCTTGCCGCGAAAAGTTGGAATCCCGCTTTCGGCGGAAACGCCCGCGCCGGTAATGACAAACATGCGCATAATAACCAGAGGTCAGAATTCAAACGTCAGAGGTCGAGACTAGCAAACCCTACTTCTGCTTGAAACGGGCTGTCCTCCCAGCCGATAAATATTGGCGCCGTCCAACCGAAGAACACGTGGAATACGAAATTCACGTTGTTTATTCCTATCGCGAACAGCAGGTAATAGGAGAAGAATGCTTCGGCGACCGTATTGATTCGAAGCGGCTTGGGTTTATTCAGCAGCGATATTCCTGCCGCGAGAAGGCCTATGATATGAGAAGCGTGAAGAAGTAATTGCCTATCAAAAAACCAAAAGCGTAGGGACTTTCGGTTCATTCATGCGAATGATGCTAATTCGATTGAAGTGCGCGGAATTGATCGCCGCGTTCGAGCGCCACTTCAGCTTTAAGGTTCTCCAAGTCGCGGCCAACACTTGCAACGGCGGTGAGCCTGTCGCCAGCACGGAAAATCACGGAGGCGTCGTTCGCTTTCAAATCGCCCGAGACAACCGCGCGATCACCTCCGCTGCCATGACCGACGTATCGGATGTGCAGATCAAAATGATTGCTCCAGAAAAACGGCGGCACCGTAAAGCGCTCGCTCGCACCGAGAATGTTGCGCGCTGCGGTCTGGCCCTGGCGCTCGGCGACGACCCAGTGCTCGACGCGTACGCGACCTGCACGAGGATCGGGCCAGCTGGCGATATCGCCAGCAGCAAAAATCGCCGGCATGTTCGTTTCCAAGAATTCATTGACCAGCACACCATTGTCAGTAGGTATGCCCGCCTTTTCGGCCAGCGCAGTGTTTGGGCGTACGCCGATTCCAATGACCACCAAATCACAATCCAAAATTGTTCCATCATCGAGTTGCACATTTCGGTCTTGTATAAGCGCTGGCGTTCGCCCGAGATGAAATTTCACCCCGTGGGCTTTATGTGTTTCGCGAATCAAGTTTCCGAGGTCGCGTCCAAGAACTTTTTCCAGCGGCCGCGATCCTTTCCCGACGACTGCGACTTCGAGTTTGCGCTCTCGCAGGGATGCCGCCACTTCTAAGCCGATGAAGCTCGCCCCGATCACGACCGCGCGTTTTGCGTTTTTCGCCTTCTCGACTATGCGCCGGCTGTCAGCGAGAGTTCGTAAGTAATAAACGTGCGGCAAATCGTCTCCCGCAATTTGCAGCCGCACAGCCTCGGCACCGGTGGCCAACAGCAGCGAGCCGTAGCCTAACGAGCGGCCATCGGAGAGAGTCACCTGTTTCGCTTTGGGATCGACGGCGGTGACAGATGTGTTCGTAAGCGTATCGATTTTTTGTTCGCGATAAAAGTCTGCCGAACGCAACGGGATCCACTCTTCGGGCGCGGTGCCTGCAAGATAATCTTTGGAAAGATTCGGGCGATCATAAGGCAAAAATTCGTCAGCACCGATCAGCGTGATCGGCCCTTCATAACCTTCGCGGCGCAACATTTCCGCCGCGGCGTTGCCGGCTGCGCCCGCGCCAATGATGACCACGCTGGCTGGCGACGATCTCGGTGTACGTGCTGGTTTTTTATCGATCTTGCCCGTAACCAAAAACTGCTTCCCACGTTTCTCGATCTTGTAACAAGCGACGTTGTTCAGCGCCGGCGCAGCAATTGCCTCGCCCGTGCGCAGATCGAAACGGGCATGGTGCCATGGGCAATGCACCGTGCAATCCACCATTAAGCCTTCTGCCAACGGCCCACCGTAATGCGTGCAGGTGGCGCCGATCGCAAAAAGCTCAGGCCCACGTCTGGCCACGAGAATCGCTTCGCCAAACGCGTGCCCAAGAAGCATTCCTTGATCAGGCACGCTGTCGAGCTGGCAGCCCTTTTCGAAATTCGGTCCCTCGAGTTCCCGCGTTTCTTCAGCCATAGAGTTCTCCTTCGCTACGTCACATTAGAATCGCGCTGAAGTCACACCGCGCGCGCTCCCATCTGATTCATTTGCAGAGGCATGCAACCGTGTTGCAAATTCAACGCGATTGGATTGTAAGAAGATCTACCGATAGGAGGACATCATGCTTGTTGCAGCTGCTGTATTATTCGCCTTGGCCGCGCTGGGGGGAATCATCCTGGCGACACTGCATCTGAAGAAAAATGACGCTCCCATTCCGCTCGCTCTGATTCACGGCTTGGCTGCGGCAGTAGGATTGGTGCTGTTGATCATCGCCATCACGCAAATGCCGTCGGCCGGTCTTGCAGGTGTGGCGCTGGCAATTTTTGTGATCGCGGCGCTGGGAGGATTTGTGCTATTCGCGATGCACCTGATGAAGAGATCGCTGCCCCGAGGACTCCTTTTTTTGCATGCGCTGGCCGCAGTGGTGGCGTTCGTCTTGCTTCTGATTGGCCTCACGCACAGTTAACGAGAGGCATCAAATCAGCAAGGGGCCGCGTCTGTTTGGCCATCTGCTGTCGCGACAGCGATTATTGCGACCAACTCGCCCCGCACCGGCGAAACACTTACAACCCAACTCGAAAGGAGTTCTTCATGTCAGCACCTGCAAGTTTCAAGGGCCATCCGTTCCACCCGATTATCATTCCGCTGCCGATCGGACTCTGGGTTTTCTCAATCGTCAGCGATTTTATCTTCAAACTTGGCTGGGGCAGTCCGGTCTGGAACGACGTCGCATTTTACACTCTGGCTGGCGGCATCATTGGGGCGCTGATCGCCGCGGTGCCTGGATTTATCGACCTCACCGGATTGACCAATCCTAAAACAAAGACCATCGCGATCTGGCATATGATGATCAATCTCCTGGCCGTCGCTCTTTATTGCGTCAATTTTTGGCTGCGCACGCAGCGCGCTCCGGGCGACAATCTTCCGATTTTGCTTTCGGCCATTGGGATTGTTCTAATCATCATTTCCGGTTGGCTGGGTGGCGAACTTGTTTATGTCCGTGGAGTCGCCGTAAAACAGCCGCCCGATGAGAGCATTTGAATTTACGTTTATTGTCGACAACCGCTGGACGGGCGCTATACTACTCGCCAATGAGTGCTGATTTGCTTTGCTCGGCAGAGGCTGCAGATGCTTCGCCGTTTGTCTTTACGTCGGCGCTCGGAGTCTGGCGATAGAAAGCGAACCGTTCTTCAACGGGCGCTGACTTTTCTCTCTTCTTTCCAAGAGAGATTTCGTGTCTGCGTCCACATGAACTAACCCAACCCTTTTGAAAATATGTTAATTGTAATGAAGCCGGGCGCCACAGCGCGCGAGATCGATGCGGTGGCTGAGTTAATCGAGGCAATCGGCTTCCGCGCGCATGCGATGCCCGGAGCCACGCGAACAGCTATTGGCATCACGGGCAACGAAGGTCCGGTCGATGGCCGGCGTTTCGAAAATCTGCCCGGTGTCGCAGAAGTCCTGCGCGTTACCAAGCCGTACAAGTTAATCACACTCGATCTGCGTCCCGACAAAACGGTCGTCCGCATCGGCGATGCGACGATCGGCGACAACGAGCTCGCGATCATCGCCGGGCCTTGTGCGATCGAAAGCCGGGACCAGGCGTTCGCCGTGGCAGAAGCGGTGCAACGGAGCGGTGCGCGCTTCTTCCGCGGATGCGTTTGGAAGCCCCGAACCTCGCCTTACACGTTTCAGGGCCTAGGCGAGAAGGGGTGGAAAATCATGACGGACGTCCGCGAGGAATTCGGTCTAAAGATTGTCACCGAAGCTGTTGAAGAATCGCATGTCGATCTGATCGAAAAGCACGGTGATGTCATTCAAATCGGTGCTCGCAACATGCAGAATTTTTCGCTTCTAAAGCGAGCAGGCCGATCCAAGTTCCCCGTGCTGTTGAAGCGCGGAATGGCTGCAACACTCGAGGAATGGTTGCTGGCAGCCGAGTACATCATGGCTGAGGGCAACTACAATGTCATCCTTTGCGAGCGGGGCGTTCGCACATTCGCGCAGCATACGCGCAACACGCTCGACCTCGCATCGGTGCCGGCGATTCGGCGCATTTCACATTTGCCGGTCATCGTGGATCCCTCGCACGGCACCGGCACCGCATACATGGTCACACCCCTCGCGCGCGCCGGGATAGCAGTCGGCGCGGACGGGCTTATGATCGAAGTTCACAATCAACCAGAGCTTGCTCTTTCCGATAGCGCGCAGGCGCTGACACTTTCGGAGTATGCGCAGCTCATCGAAGAAGTTCGCGCTATTCGCAGTCTTATGGCGTCGGACGGCGACGGCAGCTTAAAGGCGACTTGAGGATTCAAGACGATGCTTCTGCTGATCGACAATTACGATTCCTTCGCTTACAACCTCGCGCAGTATTTCGGAGAGCTAGGCTGCGATGTTCTGGTCAAACGGAACGATGAAATCTCAATTGATGAAATCGCCGCGTTAGCTCCAGGGTACATTTGCATTTCCCCTGGCCCATGTACGCCACGCGAAGCGGGCATCAGCAAGGAAGTCGCTCTAACGTTTGGTCAGCACATTCCGGTTCTGGGCGTTTGCCTCGGTCATCAGTGCATCGCCGAAGCGTACGGCGCGAACGTGGTCCGCGCGGAGCGCCTCGTGCACGGCAAATCATGCATGATCAGACATAACGGCAGTGCGCTTTTTTCGGATTTGTCGAACCCGTTTGAAGCGGGCCGTTACCATTCGTTGGTCGTCGAGCAAAAATCATTTCCTGCGTGTCTCGAAATCACCGCCGAGAGCGACGACGGTGAAATCATGGCGCTGCGCCATCGTGAATTCCCAGTACAGGGTGTGCAATTCCACCCCGAGTCAGTTCTCACCCCAGATGGGAGAAAAATTCTGGCGCGATTCCTCGCGCTTGAAACAAAAACCGGGGCAACGCGTCGGGACCCATGTCGCGTATGAAAGCGCGGATAAAATGCCGGCCTTTCCGCCCGCCTCTCCCCTTGCAGCAAGGGGAAAGGATTGCCTGCCGCGCCGTAGCACGGCGAAGGCGGGAGGTGAGGGGTTGTGAAAGCGCGCGGGAGCTAAAGCTGGAAACCCCCACCCCACCCTCTCCCTTGAGAAGGGAGAGGCGACCGATTTAAACAACGAGGTACTAAGCCCGCTCCTACCGATGCAACCGCTGATCACTCCGTCGCTGGATGAATTTCTGGAGCTCTCGAAGCAGGGCAATGTCATTCCTGTTTTCGCAGAGTTCGTTGGCGATTGCGAGACTACGATATCAGCATTCAAAAAATTTAACCATTGCCCTTACAGCTTCCTTTTTGAATCGACGGAAAAAAATGACGTTTCCGGCCGATTCTCATTCGTCGGATTCGACCCGCGATTGGTTATTGAAAGTTACGGGCGCGAGATCCGTATTGTTCGAAATGGCATTGAGGAGCGGTTCAGCACGAGCACCGATCCTCTCGATGAGGTTCGCAAATTGATGGCGCGGTACCGATTCCTTGCGCGCCCGGAGCTGCCAAGGTTCGCCGGCGGCGCCGTCGGTTTTCTCGGCTACGAAGCGATGAGATTTTTCGAACCTAAAGTTCCGCCGGCACGTGAGGACGACCTGCGATTACCCGAGATGCTTTTCATGCTCACCGGTAACGTCCTCATTTTCGATCACCGGTTGCGCAGTTTGAAAATCGTCGTCAATGCATTTCTCGATGATGACTCGGCAGAAAAAGCCTACGCGCGCGCCAGTGAATCCGTGGAGTCGATTATGCAACAACTGGCGGAGCCGGTTGATCTGCCGCTTGTCACGATTGCGGATTGTGAAACTGCCTTCCTTGCTAGGGACGCCGCGCTGTCCCGAAAGGTTTCGGGAGTCGGCGCAGCGCGCCGACCCTACCAGAGTAATTTTCAGCCGCGGGAATTTGAGCGCGCGGTGGAGCAAGCGAAGGAATACATCCGCGCGGGCGATGTCTTTCAAGTCGTCTTATCGCAACGATTCGAATCGCCATTCGAGGGAGAGCCGCTCGATTTTTACCGCTGTCTTCGCTTCATCAATCCTTCGCCCTACATGTTTTGCCTCAAATTCGGCAACGATTTTGCGCTTGTTGGCAGCTCGCCCGAGATGCACGTCCGCGTCGTTGGCAACACCGTCGAGATCCGGCCAATTGCAGGGACACGCGCTCGCGGCATCACGCCTGCGCAAGATGAAGCCAACGGTGCTGAGCTTCTCACCGATCCGAAGGAACGCGCCGAACACATCATGCTTGTCGATCTTGCGCGAAACGATGTCGGCCGGGTTGCCGAATTCGGCACTGTGCATGTGACGGAATTCATGGAGATCGAGCGTTACAGCCATGTGATGCACATCGTTTCCAACGTAACCGGCCATTTACGCAGCGGCTGTAGCGCGTTCGATGTAGTCCGAGCGACGTTTCCCGCGGGAACCGTTTCCGGCGCACCAAAGATCCGCGCAATGCAAATCATTAGCGAACTGGAGAACACCCGACGCGGCTGTTATGCAGGCGCGGTTGGCTATTTCGGATTCGATGGCAACATCGATTCCTGCATCGCGCTACGATGCGCGGTATTGAAAGACGCGCAGGCGTATTTCCAAGCTGGCGCAGGCATCGTCGCCGATTCGGATCCGGAGCGGGAATACGAAGAAACGATCAGCAAAGCGCGTGCAATGATGAAGGCGCTGGCAATGGCGAGCCAGATGAAAGCCGTATGAATCCAGAGTGCTTCAGAAGCGAAACCGGCAATCTCGAACTTCGCCAAATGACGATGCGTCTTATGCGCGGAGAAAATCTTTCCCGCAGCGAAGCCGCGAATTTTCTCAGCGCGCTACTTGATCCGGCTGCGACAGATGCGCAGGTAGCGGGCGCGTTGGCTGTGCTGGCTTCTAAGGGTGAAACGGTCGAAGAACTCGCGGGCATGGCCGAGGCGATGCGCAATCGCGCTATCCCAGTGCGTTCGCGTCACACGCGTTTCATTGATACCGCAGGAACCGGCTCGAGCGCCGCGAAAACTT
>DASYDT010000015.1:0-48059 GCA_036499425.1 Candidatus Udaeobacter sp.
GTCGGATTAATCCAAATGTTTTGATAATCGTCGCCGCCGGGCGCGCCGCGCCAACCTTCCCAGCTTTTGCCGCCATCGGTCGATTTCCAACAGACCACGCTCGTCGAGTAAACGATCTGCGGATTTTTCGGATCGAACCGCACCACCGGCAGATCGCCACCGCCGATGCCGAGCCCCGGGCGCGGATCGTCGGTGGTCCCTCTCCAGGTTTCGCCACCGTCGTCGGAGCGATAAAGTTTCGAAATCGTTTTGGTCCGCACGGCGGCGAAAAGAGAATTCGGCGAGCTTGGCGCGATCGCGATGTTCGCCTGCACGATGTTGCCCGGCAGCCCTTTCATTAACTGCCGCCACGTTTTCCCGCCGTCGATCGATTTGAAAATGCCGCCTTTGTCTCCATTGAAGACACCGTTTTCCCACGGGCCCTCGCGCGATTCCCACATCGCGGCATAAACAATCGCAGGATCGCTCGGATCGATCTGCACGTCACTGGCCCCAACGTTTTCATCTCGATAAAGCACCTTTTCGACTGTTTTGCCGCCATCGAGCGATCGGAACACACCGCGATCCTCGTTAGGCCCGTACGGATGCCCAGCCACGGCTACGAAAAGTCGGTCGGCATTCTTTGGATCGACAGCCAGTTGCGCGATCTGCTGACCGTCGCGCAATCCCAGGTGCGTCCACGTCTTGCCAGCATCGACCGATTTGTAAATTCCATCGCCGATCGAAAGATCCGGCCGATGTAGTCCTTCACCGCTGCCGGCGTAAACGACATTCGGATTTGCAGGCGCAACCGCGATCGCGCCGACCGACGCCGTCGGTTGATCGTCAAAGATTGGTTGCCACGTTCGGCCGTAGTCGGTGGACTTAAAAACGCCGCCATCCACGGGCGCCATGTAGAAGACATTCGGCTGCGAAGGAACGCCTGCGACCGCGCGAGTGCGCCCGCCGCGATACGGTCCGATGTTTCGCCAGCGCAAAGTCGAATCGAATTCGCCCCCTTGCGATTGAACGATTCCGAAAATGATGAGCGAAATGATTGCGATCGTGTTTCGAGAAAAATTCATAGAACGTGACCATTCTCTTCTGCAAGGGCGCCAGACGCAATGCGCGGCTGGTTTCTCAGCGCCAGTTCAGCCTGGCAGCACGAACGTTTCGCCGACCTCCCGCAGCGCGATGCGCTCTGTTTCATTTTTCAACGCCGCTTCGAATCTTTCAATCGGCTCGCGCATCGGTTCGAAGCTCAGCCGGAAAGTTTGATGATGCACCGGCATGATAAATCGTGCGCCGGCATCATTCGCCATCTGGATTGCTTGCTCCGGAGTGCCATGCGATTGGATCCACGGATTGTAGGCGGCAATCGAAAAGATCGCGAGATCAATGCGTCCATGGCTTCGCAATTCTTTGAAGTCGTCGGTGAATGCGGTATCGCCGGCGAAAAGGATCCGATGTTCATTTCGTTCGATCAAGTAACCGTTGTACCCGCGATGATCGTCGGTTTGCATACGCGCGCCCCAGTGCTTCACGCGGACCGCGGTGATTCTTGTGGTGCCAGCGTTGGTGTGAATCGGTGTGGCTTCGCCCCAATGCAGTTCGGTGATTTCGTGTAATCTCGTCCAGCGAAGTAAATCGCGAGTGTTTGGCGGCAGAACAACTCGCGTGCTTTGGTCGAAGTGAGTCAATGTTCTCCAGTCGAGATGATCGAAGTGGGCGTGCGACACGACGACAATGTCGATTCTTGGCAACTCATCGATCTTCAATGCCGGCGCGGTCAGACGCTTCGGCCCAATCGTAAAAAGAAAAGGCACGCGAGCTCCAATTCGCGGGAAGAGCACTGGATCGGTGACAATCTTCACGCCGAAGAAATTGATCAGCACAGTCGAGTGCCCGAGCCATGCTGCGGTGAGATTTGAGTCGCTCCATCCCGAGGGATTCGGCTTCGTGAACGCGGGCGCAATCGGTCTCCAGCTCTTCACGATCGCCTCACGCCAGAGATAGGACACCCACCGGCGAACTCGCGGATTGCGATAACTCGGCTTTGCCAGTGTCCGGTCTACACCGTGGCGGCGATCGCTCATCCGGCACGTTCGCACGAGTGTTGATGGTTGCACGCTGTTGCGATGTAAGGTGCGGTCTCGCACTTTCTACCCGGTAAATTGCCGGGCCCGCAGGAACTGCCGTCGGCGCTGATTGAGCGTAACCTCCGGCGCGTTTATACTTATCATACCTGACCGATCATGCGCTTGTTGCACGTCGCGGCGATTTCCGCTGGCCTTATCGCTTGCACCAATTGCTACGCGTCTGACCTGAAATCGGAACAGGTTTACTCCGCTTGG
The DNA here is from genome assembly GCA_036499425.1 of Candidatus Udaeobacter sp. Classification (GTDB taxonomy): domain Bacteria; phylum Verrucomicrobiota; class Verrucomicrobiia; order Chthoniobacterales; family UBA10450; genus Udaeobacter. The sequence continues at coordinate 2,334 of DASYDT010000015.1, forward strand.
CTGAAAATGTACGATCTCAAATTCGATCAGGCGCATGAAATCCTGAAACGCTGGCGGCAAACGCATCCGCAAGATCCTCTCGGTCCCGCATCCGACGCCGGTGGGTATTTGTTTTCAGAGTTGGCCCGGCTTGGAGTGCTCGAATCCCAGCTTTTCGTTGACGACGAGCAATTCAAAAACCGTAGGACCTTCGATCCCGATCCCTCGATCAAGACTTTATTCGATCAATGTATTTCTGAAGCCGACCGCCTCGCAGATGTAGCGCTGCAACAATCGAGCGATGATGTACGCGCCCTGTTTGCTAAAACAATTACGAACGGCCTGCGCGCGGATTACATCGCGCTGATCGATGGGCACGGCGTTCGTGCGTTGAGCTACACAAAGGCCGGTCGCGTTTACGCGGAACGGCTCATGCATGCTGATCCGGAAGCCTTCGACGCTTATCTCGCTCCGGGAATTGAAAATTATCTGCTCAGTCTCAAGCCAATCGCGTTCCGCGTTTTGCTGCGATTGAGCGGTTCTCAGGTCGATCGCGAGAAAGGATTGCAGAACCTGCGGAGCACCGCGCTTCATGGCTACTATTTGGAGCCGTTCGCCAAGCTTTTGCTCGCGGTCGCCGCCTTACGCGACAATCAAAAGGACAAGGCGCGCGAAATTCTGTCGGAGTTGCACAATCGTTTCCCGGATAATCATCTCTATTCCGTCGAGCTAAATCGCCTCAGTGCGCCCGCACAATGAGCACCGACACTGTCACAGGCGTTCGCCGCGATTCGATGTCGATCTTCGCGAAATCCGCAAGCATTACGATCGAGCGTTCGACGTTTTCCGCCTATTTCGCGAACGCTTCCTTGTTCACGACGTACGGCATTTTGGTCGGGTCACCGCCATAGTTGCCTTCGAGCACGTCGATCAATCCCTGGACGCAGCGGCCGGCCATGCCCTTGTCGGGATCGACATCGAGCCGCGTAATTCGCGCGCCGCTGGCGAAGTGATGGAATACGCGGCAGCGATCCGCGATCTCAGGATTGAGCAATGGCGAGCCCGGCGGGAGTGGTTCCTTTTCAAAAACGTCGAGCGCGGCGCCTGCAATGATTTTTTCTTTCAACGCTGTCGCCAGCGCTTTTTCGTCCACGACCGGGCCGCGTGAACTATTGATCAAGTACGCGGTTGGTTTCATCAGCTTGAGCGTTCGCTCATTGATGAGGTGATACGTCGGTTTATCGGTTTCGCCTTCGCGCAACAGTGGCACGTGGATCGTTACATAATCGGCGCCACGGAGCGCTTCCTCGAACTCCACGTATTTGATCCAGGTCTTCTCGTTCTGAATGCCGCGCGCGTGGCGCAAGTCCATCAATTCTTGAATGGCAGCGACGAACTTGTCGTTCTGATAGGCCGGGTCGTAGCAAAGAATGTTCATGTCGAACCCCGAACATTTCTTGATCATCGCCAGGCCGATGCGGCCGGTGCCGATGACGGCGATGGTTTTCCCGGTGACTTCATCGCCGAGGAACGGCAGAAGCGGATGCCAAGACGGCCACTTCTGTTCGCGCACGAGGCGCTCGCTCTGCCACATTTTGCGCGCCAGCATGCCCATCATGAAAAACGCGAACTCGGCGGTCGCTTCAGTGAGCACGTCAGCTGTGTTCGTGAACGGGATTTTGTACTGGTTCGCGTCGGCGCGATTGATGTTGTCGAATCCGACGGCGATCTGCGCCACGACCTTGAGCGTCCCCTTCCCTGCTTCGAGAACTTCGGCGTCGATCGGATCGCGGAGGGTGGTAATCAACGCATCGATGTCGCTCTTCACCTTCTCGACGATCAGCTTCTTCGGCGGCGCCTCGGGTCCTTCAAACACTTCGAGATCGTACCCGCGCTCGCGCAGACGGTTCTCAGCCGCATCGCCGATGTGCGCCGTTGCAAATACGCGGAGACGTTTTTTCTCAGGCATCGTTGCAGAACAATCTAATCAGGAAATCAGAAACGCAGAAATTTTTCTGTTGTAGGGCAGGCGCGTCGCCTGCCGAACCTTCGAATCGGCAACCGGAGCGGTTGTCCTACAGATTTTTGCTCACCCAAGTGGCGATGCGATCGAGCGCTTTCTCGATGTTCTTGATCGAGTTGGCGACGCTGAAGCGTAAATAACCTTCGCCGAAAGCGCCGAACGCGGTACCGGAAAGCGCGGCCACGCCAGCGTCGTCGAGCAACGCGTCGGCCAGTTTTTTCGATGGCCAACCAGTCTGCGTGATATTGGGGAAAACATAGAACGCGCCCTTCGGCAAGCGGCAGGAGAAACCTTTGATCTTGTTGAGACGGGCGACCATCACGTCCCGACGCTTCTGGAACTCGACGCGCATTTGATCGACCAAGTCCTGCGGCCCACGCAACGCTTCGATACCGGCGATCTGCGTGAAGCTTGCGGTGCATGAAGCGGAGTTGGTCATCAGTCGCGCTAGGTGCGCCGCCAGATCAGGACGCATCACACCGTAGCCCATGCGCCAACCAGTCATGGCATAGGTTTTGGAAAAACCATCGAGCAAAATCGTGCGCTCCTTCATGCCGTCCACTGACATAATGGAATGCTCTTCACCTTCGAAGATGAGCCGGCTGTAGATTTCGTCTGAGAGAACCATGATGTTGCGATCGGCGATGGCGTGCGCGATGCGATCGATGTCCTCTTTCTCGAGTACGCCGCCAGTCGGATTCTGCGGCGAATTCACGATGATTAATTTCGTGCGATCGTTGATCAAACTGGAGAGCTCATCGACATCGAGCCGGAAATCGAGCTCCTCCCGCAACCGGATCGGCACCGCTTTCGCGCCGACGTAATTGATCATCGACTCGTAAATCGGGAACCCGGGATTTGGATAGATGACTTCATCGCCTTCTTCGGCGAACGCAAGAATGGAGAAAAAAATGATCGGCTTGCCGCCGGGAACAACGACCACTTCGTCTGGGGTGACGTTTACTCGGCGCGTCTCGCTCACGTGTTGCGCAATGACCTCCCGCAGCTCCATTAACCCGGCCGACGGCCCGTAATGCGTGTAGCCCTTGTGCAACGCGGCGCATCCCGCGTCGATGATGTTCGGCGGTGTATCGAAATCTGGCTCGCCGATTTCCAGATGGATAATGTCGCGGCCTTTTGCCTCCAGCGCTTTTGCCTTCACCAACACTTCGAAGGCGGTCTCGGTGCCGAGACGCGCCATGCGCTTTGCGAGACGAAGTTCATGTCCCTTAGTCATCAGATTGAAATCAGCATTATCAGAGCAGTGGCGCAACTTGTTTTGACCTTGCACGTTGAAAGGATAATCGGGACGCGTTTAAGTTCGCAGTGTGAAGCGCGGCTTGCCTTTCATAATTGTCGTTGTTGTTCTGCTCGTTGCCGCGCTCGCGGTGCACGTCGACTGGACGTGGAAACGAAAACTTTCGCCGCGCGGCGGGCGTTATTTTTTCCATCGCGTCGAGCTCGCGGTGCCGTCTTTCCGTCAGGCCGAAGAAAAATGGCGCGATGATCCTCTGGGCGGAGTGCCAGAGAACGGCACCCTCGGCGGTGAAGGCTGCGCAGTGGCGGCAGCGGCGATGGTGTTCAACTTCTATGGGATCGAAGTCGATCCGCAGCAGTTGAACTGGTTTCTAACTGCCGCGGGCGGATACACGGACGAGGGCTGGATTTATTGGGACCGCGCAGCATGGTTCGCGCCGGATCGCGTTCGGCACGTGTACGAAGACTTGCCGTCGTACCAGCTCATCGATTCCAACCTTGCCCACGGAAATCCGGTAATCGTCCGAGTACGATTAAGGGGCGGCGTCACGCACTTTGTCGTTATCGCAGGCAAAGACGGATTCGATTACCTCGTTCGCGATCCCGGCGCGGGCGCAGCGAAGGGACTTTATCCGCTGCGCGAACTTGGCAGCGACATTGAGGGACTACGATTCTATGAACCAATCGCAAGAACAGATCCGCAAGTCTCAGTGCGGCGGTGAGACCCTCAGCAAATCCGGCGGCGGGCGTGGCTAACAAAAAAACGCCCGCTGATGGGCCAAGGTGCGATCTAATCACGCACGATTAATTCACGGTTTAAATAATATTCCTCAAATTCTTGTGCGCAGATCTATCCGGCCTTCCTTTGTGCTGAACAAAAATGAAAAACGATCCATCTAAGGTAAAGGCCTCCGTGGGAGTGAACGATGACCGCTGCTCGAGTGGAGTTGAAGGACTGGATGACATTCTGGCAGGCGGTCTACCGCGCGATTGTTTTTATTTGATCCAAGGCGATCCCGGTTCCGGCAAAACGACCCTGGCATTGCAATTCTTGCTTGAAGGAGTGCGCCGCGGGGAACCGGTTTTTTATGTAACACTTTCGGAGACGCGCGAAGAATTGCTGAAGGTGACGCGCTCACATGGCTGGTCGCTGGAGAACATCCCGCTGCTGGAATTGTCCGCTATCGAGCAGTTCTTGCGTCCGGAAGCGCAAACGACGGTTTTTCATCCCTCCGAGCTCGAGTTGAATAAGATCAGCAAATTATTGATCGACGAAGCGAGCAAAACACGCCCGGCACGCGTCGTGTTTGACTCACTCTCCGAATTTCGGTTGCTGGCGGAGACGGCCTTACGCTATCGACGCGAATTGCTGAATTTAAAACGACATTTTGCGCAGTACAACAGCACGGTGTTGTTGCTGGACGACAAAATGGAGGGGAGCGTGATTGGCGCTGATCCACATGTGCTGAGCCTGAGCCATGGAGTCATTGAAATGGAACAGCTTTCTCCAGACTACGGCATGTCTCGCCGGCGGCTGCGCGTGCTCAAACTGCGAGGAGTTAAGTTTCGTGAAGGCTATCACGATTACGCGATCGAGACCGGTGGCTTGCGCGTGTTTCCTCGTCTCGTGGCAGCGGAGCACTACACACCAATCGCGCTCGAGCCCGTTTCGAGCGGTATCAAGGAGCTGGACGATTTACTTGGTGGCGGTTTGGATCGTGGCACCACGACCCTAATGCTTGGCACCGCCGGCACCGGCAAATCCACGCTTGCCTTGCAGTATGCCAAACAAATGGCGTCGAAGCACGATCCGGGGATATTTTTCGCCTTCGATGAAACGCGTGCGATCCTGCTCGCCCGCGCCAAAGCGTTGGGGCTCGATTTGGAAGAGCACGTTCAAAACGGAGTTATCACCGTGCAGCAAGTGGACCCCGCGGAGCTTTCGCCCGGAGAATTCGCCACTCGCATCCGGCAGACGGTGGACGGCGGCTGTAAGCTGGTAGTCATCGATAGTCTCAATGGCTATCTCAACGCCATGCCGGGCGAGAAGTATCTTAATAATCAACTGCACGAGCTTGTCACTTATCTCAATCACAAGGGCGTTGTGACCATCCTCATCCTGGCACAGCACGGGCTGGTCGCCGCCGCGGAAGCGCCGGTAGACCTTAGCTATCTGTCCGATACCGTAGTGCGTCTGCGGTTCTTTGAAGCCGCAGGCGAGGTGAAGCAATCGATAGCCGTGATCAAAAAGAGAAGCGGACCCCACGAGAAAACCATTCGTGAATTTGAGCTGAAGGCTGGCCAAGGCCTGCGTATCGGTCAGCCCTTAAAACAATTCCAAGGCGTTCTGACCGGCGTGCCTGTATTTCACGGCGGCATAGGGGAAACAATGTCAGCTTCTGATGGAAAAGAATAATTCGAAGGAGCGGTTCCTCATCCTTGCACCAGTTGGGGGAGACGCTCAGGCAATGGCCCAGCTACTGGTCCGGCACGGATTTGGCGCACAAATTTGCGGTTCGATCGCAGAATGCTGCGCGCAGCTGAAATCCGGTTCCGATGCGCTCGTGCTTACCGAGGAGGCTCTCGAACTGGCTAACGTTTCCGAATTGCTGCAAGAGCTCGGGACGCAGCCAGCATGGTCTGAGTTACCGCTAATCATACTAACGACAGGCGGTGAATCTCGTTTGGCCCGATTACTTGAGTTAGCTGCGACAGCAGCGGGCAGTGTGACTTTGCTGGAACGGCCTATCGGCAGCACCACGTTGCTACGTACTCTGGAGGTTGCGTTAAATTCGCGGCGCCGACAATACCAGGTGCGCGATCTTTTGGAAGAGCAACGTCGCAACGAGCGTCAACTGCGGCTGGCGCACGAGCAACTGGCCGATCGAGCCCGGCAGCTTGAAACTATTGTTGAGTTACGCACTGCGAAACTGGCGCAGTCCAACGAACGGCTTCGGCGTGAGATCGCCGAACGCGAGCAAGCTGAGATTGCTCGCGAAGCACTGCGTCGCAAGTTGCTTCACGCGCAAGAAGAGGAGCGTCGCCGCATCGCTCGCGAGTTGCACGACCAAATGGGACAAAATCTGACTGCGCTTAATCTCGGCCTCAAATCGTTGCTCGACAGCCACCCAGGCTCAGACCTCCACGGTCGGGTGCAACACCTCCAGGAGTTGGCCACGCAAACCGCACGCGATCTTCATCGTGTGGCGCTGGAATTGCGTCCAGCTGCGCTCGATGACCTCGGGCTTGTCAAAGCGATTCGCAGCTTGGCCGAAACCTGGTCGAAGCGCTGCTGCATCGACGTGGACTTCGAGGCGGGACAATACGAGCCCGCCGGCATCTCCTCGGAAGTTGAAACGACGCTTTACCGAGTAATTCAGGAAGCGCTTAACAACGTCGCAAAACATTCTAGGGCAACGCGAGTGGGCCTTATTTTGGGCCGCACGCCGGATCACGTACAAGCAATTATCGAGGATAACGGGCGTGGCTTCGACGTTGACAGAGTGCCCCAGGCGGGAAAAGCCAACGGCCAATTGGGGCTGCTCGGAATTCAGGAACGCCTCGGCATGGTTGGTGGCAGCCTCAACCTTGAATCCGCTCCCGCGCACGGAGCTACACTGATTGTGCGTGTCCCAATTCCGAAGAGCACGTGAAGAAAAATAACAACCAAGGTGAAACGAAAATTCGTGTGATGTTAGTAGACGATCACGCAGGAATGCGTGAGGCGTTGCGAACGATCATCAATGCGGAGCCGGATCTGGCCGTCGTCGCCGAAGCGGACAGCGGCCACAATGCGCTCGACCTATTCAGGCGCACGGGGCCGGACATAGTCTTAATGGACGGCTCCATGCCTGAAATGAACGGAATCGAGGCTACGCGCCAACTCAGGCAAGTTCAGGCTGCCGCGCGGATTGTTGGTCTGACCTTGTATGAGGAGTCCACGTATCTGGAAGAAATGATAGCCGCGGGTGCCAAAGGTTACGTCGTAAAGACTGGCGCACCCACGAAAGTGGTCGATGCGATCCGTGCTGTCGCCGCGGGCAGGACTTACTTTGACAAGGACGTTCCGCGTCGCGCCTCTGCAGCTGCGCAAGACCGGCCTGTAATCGAACAGTTAAGCGCAGACGAACTAGCCGTAATAAAACGCCTCGCCAATGGCCAGACCAATGCCGAAATTGCCACTGACTTAAAGCTTACGCCTGCGGTAGTGGAGAGGCACAGGACCGCCGCGATGAAAAAACTCAATCTCCGCAGCCGAGCCGAACTCGCCCGACTAGCCGCTCTCCATCACTGGTTGAGTGTCTGACAGCGAACCGGAGTTTTACGCGAGTTTAGCTCTTACTCAATCTCGATCCTGATTCGCTGCTTGTTAGTCATTGCGCGGCATGTAGCATGGCAATGCTCTCATACGTCGAAAAGGAGGGTGCATTATGGGTGTCATGTTGCAAGCGTTTTATTGGGACTGTCCCCAGTCTGAAAATCGCGAACATCAATGGTGGACCTTCATCAAATCAAAATTACCGGCGATCACGCAGGCCGGTTTTACGACGTTGTGGCTTCCGCCTGCAAACAAGGCAGCGAGTTGGAAATCCATGGGCTACGATCCTTACGATTACTATGACCTCGGAGAGTTTGATCAAAAAGGCGGCGTGCCTACGTGGTTCGGTTCAAAAGCCGAATTGCTCGACCTGATCCAGTCCGCTCATGCGGCGGGATTGCAAGTATACGCGGACCTGGTATTCAATCATAATAGCGGCGCTGACGCTCAGGAACTGAATCCGACCGACGGCCAATGGCGCTGGACAAAGTTCGCGCCGATGAGCAGCAAGTTTCCGCGCGACTGGAAATGTTTTCATCCGAGCCAATACGAGACTTGGGACGGCGCAACATTCGGCGACATGCCGGATCTGTGCCATCGCGCTCCCCTCGTTTACACCGAGCTCATCAACTACGCGCGCTGGCTTTTGGAAGAAATCGGTTTTGACGGATTCCGCTATGACATGGTCAAGGGTTATGGCGGCTGGATGGTTCGTTCGATTCAAGAAATGCGCGCCCTGCGCGGCGGCACGAGTTTCAAGCCTTATGCGGTCGGAGAATGCTGGGACAGCGAACGCAGAATCGATGATTGGCTCGATGAAACGAATGCGTGGTCGGACAATCCAGTAGGCGCGTTCGATTTTCCACTGCGCTGGCGCCTGCGCGATTTGTGCGACAGCTACGAGTTCGGTCTGCGTAATCTCACGGAGCCCGGAGTTTTGATGTGGGACCGGCCAGCGCAAGCTGTCACTTTCGTGGAGAACCACGACGTCGTGCGCGACAGTCCCATCATTAACGACAAGCTCCTGGCCTACGCATTGATCCTCACGCACGAGGGTTATCCGTGTGTTTTCTGGCAGGATTATTTTAACTGGGACCTCGCACAGCCGAACAATCAAAGCGGCATTGACGCGCTCATCACAGTTCACGAAAAAAATGCCGCTGGCCCAGCACGGGTTCTCTTTGTGAACGACGATCTCTACATCATGCAGCGCCCAGGCGACGCTAACCAAAGCGGGCTAGTCTTTGTCTTAAATAATAGCGGTGCTTGGAACGGAGCGTGGATTCAAACGAGATGGGATAACACTCAGCTTGTTCCGGTCGCCTGGCGCGGGCGCGACGACTTTGGCACGCCGCAAGAAAAACGGACTAACGACTCTGGCTGGGTCGATCTCTGGGCGCCGCCCCGGGGCTATGCAGTTTATATACCCGAGTGATTCCCAGGCCCTAAATATCAATTTCCCACGCCCCGCGATTGTGGGTGCCGATGCGCAGCACTCGTCGGCGTTCATGCAAGATCATGTCGCCAACAACGGCGTTGGGAAGTCCGTTGCTGAAGTCACTCCATTTGGTCCCGGAGTTTTTGCTCTGATACACGCCGTGATCGGTTGCGGCAAAAATCCGCCGGTGATTCTTCGGGTCGATGACGATGGCGTTAACTGGAATGTCGGGCAGGTTGCCGGTGCGGTCGCTCCAACTCTTGCCGCTGTTTGTCGATCGAAAGACGTGACCGCCCCCAAAGGCTGAGCAACTTGTCCATGCAACCTGCTTCGAAGCCCCAAGGACAACAATATCACTAACGAATTCGCTTCGTGGACTCGTTAGCTGAGTAACGTTACTCTTAGCCCATCCCGAACTAGTGCGATCAATCCGAACCAGCCGGCCTTTTTCGGTTCCCAGAAATATCGTTCTACGGCTTACAATGCTTACGGCCGAAGCTTTCTCATCGGCCTCACCACCGAAATCAACTTCCTCCCAATTATCTCCACTATCGTCCGACACCCAAAGTGTAACACCTGCCTTGGCGACAATCTTTTCAGCTACGTCCATTGGAGGATAGAAGAGCGCGTCATAGTCGTCCGCCGCCGGCGGCGATACATCGATCCATTTGAATGCGTTGGCGCCAGTTGCCGGAGCACGCTCGATCTCGATGCCGTAGTAAGAATGGTAACAGAGTTTGTTAGTATCGTCGGCCCCACAGTCACCACCGTCACCTGGCGCAATCTGGTCCCACGTTCCGTCGCGAGGAGTATTGTGAGGATTGCCCAGCGTACCGTTGTCCTGGGTGCCACCAATGAGCCAGGTGTCCTCGCTCTCCAGGTGAATGATGAATTCGAACTCGGTAATCCCGAGCCCGGGATTTAGCGAAGTCCAGCTCGTTCCCCCGTCAGGCGAACGAAAGATGCCGCCATCATTACAAGCGTAAAGCACGGTGGGATTAGAGGAATCAAACGCCAGATGGTGTTGATCCGGATGAATAGAATCGCCGCTGGATCGAGACGAGATGTTACGCCAGGTCCAACCTGCCACTCCACGTGTGCCTTTGTACAGTTGAACCGCTCCCCAATAAAGAACGTCAGGATCTGTTGGAGACACGGCGAGGCACCAGTCATACCACGCTTGATCGATGTCGGACTTTGGATCAAGTGACGGCGTCCTTTCAGAGGAGAACGCGCCGCCGCTAGAGGCACGTCGCCAAAGCATTCCACTGTCGCCCTGGACGGCACCAACGTAAACGACCGCCGGCCTCGAAGGCGCGTGGCAAACTTCCATGCGACTAAAATGCGAACCCGGCGTCGCTCCGGGAAGTCCCACTTGCGTCCAGTTGGCGCCGCCGTTGGTTGAGCGAATCAAGCCCAGGACAGTAGCAGCAAAGACCTCCTGAGGATCATTCGGGTTAATGGAAATATCCCAAGTGGTAACGTTTTGAACGGCGCGCCAGGTCGCACCGCCATTATTGCTTTCAAGTAGCTTCTTAGTTGTGCCTACCCAAACATGGAGCGGGTTAGCTGGATCAACGGCGATATCGAAAACTCCGATGCCTGAAAGATCATTCGAAGGAGCATGTTCCCAAGTCTGACCGCCATCCGACGATCGAAGCAGCCCCACGCCGAGTTGACTGTAGGTGTCCCCTTCTCCAGTTCCCGCATAAACGATGTTCGGTGAACTGGGTGCGCCACAAATTGCTCCCATCGACAACGTTGGCTGTTGGTCCGTTAGTGGTCGCCATGTTTTTCCCTGATCCAGAGTTTCCCAAAGTCCGCCGCCGGCAGAGCAAAGCACCAGGTGGTTTGGATTCGCGGGCGAAATAAGGATGCCTGAGCACCGCCCTGAGACGGGCGGCTTGTTGTTACCACCGGTCCCGTACGTTTGACCTTTTGGAATAAGGTTTGGCCCCAACGATCGCCAAACCGGAAGCTGCACGTTAGCGGCAAACTTTGTCGGAATCAGACGCGCTTTCGCTTTATCCGCTTTCGAATATTCAGCAATCGGCCTCGGACCACGGCTCGTCGGAGACTTCTTGGAAATCCGGAGGCTCTGGGCTGATTCTGAGGTAACAAAGCCGCGGACCAAAGTTGTTTTTGATAGCGCACGCTGGGTTTCAAAATATTCGATCCTCTTCAACGCTTTTCCGCCGATGAAACGTTGTTTTGCCAATACGAGCTTTCGACGGATGCTCGCGCTCTTTTTGCCTTTGGGAATATTCATGGTGCTGTGTTTGGATAGTGGTGCGCCAAACCGATGCGCCCGCAAAGAGATGGCATAAAAAAGGAAGCTAGTTTTCGGAAGATTGAGCTATTTCTTTTTGCGTGTCTCACCCATACGTTCGTTAGGCGCACGCTTGTTAGGTAAAGGGCCCGACGTCCCCGGCTCGGAGAGTTTATCTAGTCCGCGCGCCGTGCGGTCCTGCTGAATTCGCTGAAAAGCGCGGCCGCCTGGCGGCACGTTTTCCGAATCTTTGCTTTTTCCCGAGCGTCTTCTCATCGATTGATGTTGTTTCCATTTGATGTAGCAACCCGATCGGGAGGATTGGACACAACCTTGGCGTTCACGCATCCCATGATCCACTCTATCAACACATCGAATAAGAGCCACGTCGCAAGGAAAGCCATGCATTCGAGACTGAAACTGTGAAACTTGTAGAACATCTCTGTAACGACGAGCGCAGGAATAAACTCAAGTAGTCGTCGGCCATAAGCAGATTGAGCGCGCAAGGCCCGCACAAAATCGATCATAGGAAAATCCTTCTTACAATAAGGCGCTGAACGCAGCCCGTCTATCAAAACGCCGCTTGGATGTCAATCCAAATTGCATCACCAGACTTTGTCGATTGAAATGCAGTCCGACCGAAAAAATGAATTACGGCACCCGGAAAATCTTTCCTGTATATGGATCTTTCACAGCGGCCCCGGGGACAAAAGCGCTGACGTCGATGTAATTTGCCTCAGGTAGATAAGGACTGGTTACCATGCCTTTCTGGCCTGGGACGGGAATTCCATAGGGCATATCCCCTTTTGCTTTGTCCGCAGGCGCGGCCGAAGCCGGCAGCACAGTGCGAGTAATCTCTTCCTTAGCAGGCTTTGACGGCTCCCCGAGCGAAGTCGGCGTCGCTTCGGACCGCGTAGTCTTCCTGGTTGGACGGGGCGTAGACTGAGGTTGGAAAGCCTTCGACATGGATTGGCCAAGTTTCTTGAAAAAGTCTCCTACTGGATCGGCGTTTGCCCCGTGCCCGCACAAAAGGAACAGCGCGGCAACCAGCAAGGAAATGCAGCGCAAACGAACAAGGCGATTAATTAAGTTGTCGGCTTTCAATGTGAACCTGTGATTATCCGCTAGAATTTGGGCCTAAGAGAAGAACATTTTCTCTGCGGCCAAGGACTTCTCGTATTTTTTACCGATCGATAGCGTCTTGTCAGAACGGATAATGCAACCGGAGCAGCTGTGGCGGATCGCCAAGCGACACGAGAAATATTTCCGTGTAATCGTCCTCAGGAATGGTGATCGGGGTTGCGATCCCGAGGGCTTTCATCAAATCGGGGATCGTGTTGCCATGGCCAACGACCAGCGCGTTTCCGTTTAGCGCGCGTAATTTCGCAACGAGTGCGGGAGTATCACCTGCCGGAACCACCGTGGGAGTAAGGTGTGCCGCTCTCGCCGTCGGCGCCGCAGTTTGCTGCGTACGCTTGAACTCGGTAACGAACACTGAGGTAATCTGCGAGACTTTCAGAATACGCGCGAGCGCCTCCGCGCGTTTCTGACCGGCAACAGACAACTCAGGATCATTACCGCCAGCGCTGGCTTTCTCCGCATGACGAACGACGACGATAACCGGAACGGCATCGGCGGCCGCTGCCATCAACACCAAGATCGAAAGAATTAGCCAGAGAGGTTTCACATTGTGAAGCACAAATCTAGCTCTAATCCTTGCGAATCTCGAATGAAGATCAACCACAGAATATGCCGAGGCGACGCACGGATTTAGTAATAGTTTTTCTCTGTGAACTCTGCGATCTCTGTGGTTAGATCTTTAGAAGTTTCGAAGATTCGGCAACACGATCTAGTACAAGATCGATGGCAGGAATGCGCCGGCTGGTTCGTTGTACAGCCCTTTGCTCATCAAAGTCATTGGCTGCGTAATTCGTAACCCATTGCTCAAGCACCAGCGAAATAGGTCCCCGTTACGAGTAGGAAGAAGAAACCCCGGACCGGCGAATTCCTTAGCTGTGCCGATCAGCGCCTTTACATCTTTGTTTGTCTCACCCACGGCGTGACCAAAGAAGCCGATGATGGTCGCGTAACCGGTGATTCGTCCATCGTGCTCCACCACGATTGCGGAACCCCGCGCGATTGCGTCTCGCAATTCTCCGCCGCGATCGTGGCCGTGTACTTCTCGGCAAAGACGATTGCAATACTCAAGGTCCGCTGCGGTCGCCGGCCTGACCATATGACCTTCGATAGAAATTCCGAGAGGCTTGCCTTGCATGCACGTGAGATGTTCGCGCACGTCGTAGCCAAGCTTGGCATACAGAGAGAGTGATCGCGTATGAAAGCCGGCCTGAATGAGCCGGACACCGGCGAAATTCTTCTCCGCCGCGCGCTCATGCACCGCGTCCATCAACCGCCGACCAACTGCGCGATTCTGCGTTGCCGGATCGACCGTAATCGGCCCGACACCAGCGATGCTGTTTCGTTCGTCGAGAAAATTGCTGCCGACAATCCGGCCGTCGATTTCGGCAACCACAGAATAAAATTTCGGATTTTCGAGCAGCGACGTTAATACACCAATTGCCACCTCGGGTGCCGGAAAATCCGGCGCGAAACCGTGCGCTTCCGAAATCGTCTTGAACGCCTTGTAACAAATCCTGCCGCAAATCTCCGCATCCGCAGGTGTGCCCGAACGAAGTTTAATGTCCATATATTACCTTCTGTTGCGAAGTGATTTTAGTTCTGGGACCTCGGAACGTTCAAATCGTCCACTAATAATTGGAAGACGATGGAGAAAATCGTGGCGATGCTTGGACAGCATAAGAGCATTAAATTGGATTAGTCAGATGTGCTCTTAGCACAGAATGCTCTCAACTAGGATGGCAATTTCTAATCACGTCAGACGCTCTCGAGTTCAGTTAATTCCGCTTTACGAAGTCCCCGCTCGCGGTGTTGCTCATCGCGGTGATAACGTTCGCGTGCTGCCAGGATACCGGCGCGGCCAAGATACCCGACGACTCTCTTCCCGTTTGCACGATCCACTACCGGCAAACGCCCAATATCGTGTCTGAGCATTCGCGCAACGACGTCGTGCAATGTTTCATCCTCATAGGCGACAATTAGATTTGTCGAGCCCACGTCGAGAACGGTCACACTTGGATCGCGGGAGCGCTCAAACGCTCGGACGACGTCGCCTCGAGTGATAATTCCTACCAGCTCGCCACCTTCGTTACCCAGCAGCGTTCCTTGTCGCGTGCAAATCAGCGGATCGCCGCTGGCTACCCGTGCTGAGAATCGCTGTAACGGAGTAGTTGCGGGAATCAATGGCACATCTTTATCCATCACCTCGACCACCCGCATCAGCTCGAAGAGATCGACGCTATATTCGCGGGCGATATGTTGACCGCGGCGGGCAAGTTTCTCGGTGAGGATGGAACGGCGTAGCAGAAGTACTGTCACGGCGAGGGCTGCAATAGACCCGCATAGCAAAGCTGGTAGAACTTTCAGATCATGCGTGAGCTCAAGCAGAAAGAACATTCCGGTTAACGGCGAACGCATTGTCCCGCTCATCATCGCTGCCATTCCTACGCCGGCCCATAGGCCGACGTCCCCGACGTGAACGAATTGTCCCAGACCGGCACCTAGTGCGCCGCCGATGATTAAGAGCGGCGCCAGCACACCACCGGATGTTCCTGAGCCAAGCGCGATCGACCAGACTAACGACTTCCCAATCAGTAATCCGATGAGTGCGCCACCAAGGATTTCTCCTCGCAAAAGGCCGTGGATCAGATCATATCCGACACCGAGTACGCGTGGATCAAACCAGCCGCCAATACCGACGAAGACTGCGCCAATGGCCGGCCACCACATCCAGTGAATTGGCAATTTTAGAAAGGCATCCTCGCACCGATAAACAAGCGCGGTGAGCAAACCGGAACCAAATCCGGCCACTATGCCGATGACGACAGCTATCAGTATTGCTTGCCAACCTAACGAAGTATGTGGCGCTACCGGAAAGATCGGGCCTGCACCCATAAGAGGAACACGCAAAAGCCACGCTACCACCGATGCGGTGGCAACCGGGACGAAACTGCGCGGGCGCCATTCAAAAAGAAGAAGTTCGACCGCTAGCAATGTTGCCGCTATCGGTGTGGCGAAGACAGCCGACATTCCGCCGGCGGCGCCTGCAACCAACAAAGTTTTTCGCTCGGCCGCGGTGAGATGGAAGAGCTGTGCGAGAATGGAGCCAAAAGCACCTCCGGTCATGATAATAGGGCCTTCTGCGCCGAAGGGACCGCCCGTCCCGATCGAAATCGCCGACGATATCGGCTTAAGCACCGCCACTTTGGGTTCAATCGAGCTGCCGCCCAGCAGAATCGCTTCCAATGCTTCTGGAATCCCGTGACCGCGGATCTTTTCCGATCCGTAGCGAGCCATTACACCAACTACAAGCGCGCCCGCAACCGGCGCGAGAATGACCCACGGTCCGAGATGATTGTGCTGCAGCGATCCGAGTTGCGATGAAAATCGCTGGAAGAAAACAACGTTCGTAATTTCGGCAATCAGCCACAGCAGTGCCTTCGCAACGACAGCGCTGATCGCTCCCACGGGCAATGCAAGCCCGATGAGAACGAGCATGCGCGAGTCGGTTCGAAAGTCGCCAAGTAAAGTCGGTGAAGTCTTGAGACCAGACATTGCATGTGGCGCGCCAGAAACGGGCACCACTTCACTTTCGCCATTGCGGGACTATCGGCAAGAAATTCGATAATTTTGTTCTCGTGCGAACCCGCGCATTTTGTCATTCACTTTTACCGGCACAGGTCTGGTCACTGAAATCGCTCACAGAACATATTTGGTTCGAAGTGTCGAATCGCCGCGAATTCATCACTATCACGCCGAAAATTGAGGAGCTCGTTCAACAGAGCGGTGTGAATGGACGGCGCAAACCAGTACTGATTAAGACACGTGGAGATTATCCTAATCGCGTTACCGGCAGCGATGTACCCCCCGGAACGCGGCGTTGGAAGATTCGAACGCTAAATCGATATCTACAGCATCTGGCGCGTGGGCCGGAATAGAATTTCGTTCACGTCCACTTCGTCCGGCTGGCTCATCGCGAAGACAACAGCGTTCGCGAACGACTCGGCCGGGATGGCGATGTCTTCGTAATACGCGCGGATTTTTTCGGCGATGTCCGGTTCGGTAACACTGTCCGGAAGTTCCGTCGCCACCGCACCCGGCGAGATGATCGTTGTGCGAATGTTATGGGGCTTAATTTCCTGGCGAAATCCCTCGGCCAAGGCGCGCACGGCATGTTTCGTTGCCGCATAGACGGCGAAATCGGGACCGATCTTATGGCCGGCCACTGACGAGACAAAGATCATGTGCCCGGATTTCTGCTGCATCATATGCGGCAGCGCGGCCGCGACGCCGTACAGGACGCCTTTGATGTTGACGTCGATCGTCCGGTCCCAATCGTCGATCGTGAAGCGCTCGATCGGCGCGCGCGGCATAATCCCGGCATTGTTAATCATGACATCGATACGCCCAAACTTCTGCACGGCTGTATCGACCAATTTTTTCACCTGGTTACGATGAGTGACGTCTGTCGCAACAGCGACTGCCTTGCCGCCGTTGCGATTCAATTCATCGGCTAATGATTTGAGACGATCGGAGCGCCGTGCGCCCAGCACAACGCTCGCGCCCTGCGCGGAGAGAAGCCGGGCGGCTGCCTCGCCCAGTCCGCTGCTCGCGCCTGTGATAACCACGATTTTTCCTTTGATCTTATTGCTCATGTTGGATCGGTAATTTCTTGCTTCTTGTTTCCTGCTCGTCACTCGTCACTCGCCTGTCACACCGTAGCCTCGTGCGAAGGCGGATCACTCTTCTTCATCGACCCGTCATCTGCTCCAGGTGTTCCGGATATCGCGCACCTTGCACCGTGATCTTTGATGCGGCGTTTTCGATCTCGCGAAGATCGACAGACGTCAGCTCGATTTCAGTCGCTCCAATGTTTTCTTCAAGCCGCTTCAGTTTCGTCGTGCCAGGTATCGGAACAATCCACGGGCTTTGCGCGAGCAACCACGCGAGCGCGATCTGAGCAGGTGTCGCTTTCTTGCGTTTTGCAATCTCGTGGAGCAAATCAATTAACGCCTGATTCGCCTTGCGCGCTTCTGGCGTGAACCGCGGGAGTTTGCTGCGGAAATCGGAACTGTCGAACGTAGTGTTCTCGTCCATCTTTCCCGTGAGAAAACCGCGGCCCAGAGGGCTATATGGAACCAAACCGATTCCGAGTTCCTTGAGCGTCGGCAAAACTTCCTCTTCAGCCTTTCTCCACCAGAGCGAGTACTCATTCTGGACTGCAGTGACCAGCTGAACTGCATGCGCGCGACGGATCGTCTGCACTCCTGGCTCGGAAAGACCAAAGTGCTTCACCTTGCCCTCCTGAATCAGTTCCTTCACGGCACCGGCCACATCTTCAATCGGCACATTGGGATCAACACGATGTTGATAGAACAAATCGATCACATCTGTCCTGAGCCGTTTCAGCGAAGCTTCAGCAACTTCTCTGATGTGCGCCGGCCGGCTATCGAGGCCGATCTGCTCGCCTTTAGGACCAATTTTGAATCCGAACTTAGTAGCGATTACCACGCGCTCACGCATCGAAGCCAGCGCTTCGCCCACAAGTTCCTCATTGGTGAACGGTCCATAAATTTCAGCGGTATCAAAAAATGTGACGCTGCGTTCCACCGCTGCGCGAAGCAACGAGATCATCTCGTCCTTATCTTTCGGTGGGCCGTAGCCAGAACTCATTCCCATGCAGCCGAGTCCGATCCCCGATACTACCAGGCCGCTCTTTCCAAGTTTTCGCGTCTTCATTTTGAGACCTCTAACTAAATCAGGAACCCAGGAACTCAGGAATTCAACAACCGATTTCTTACTTTTTCCTTCTTAGTTCTTACTTGGGCTTTTTCAGTCCTCACTCTGCTTTCAGCGACGCCATGTCGATGGCAAAGTAAAGATTAAAACCAACCCTTTGTTCTCTTTGTTGTCTTCTGTTCGATAATTCTGTTCTTCTGACTTCGATGTTGGGCGTTGGACGTTGAGCGTTCAGCGTTTTCCGCCGTACTCTTCACCAGTAACGTGTTCCAGCCACTCGACCACTTTTCCATCGAGCGCCTCTTGAATGGCGATATGCGTCATTGCGGTTGTCGGCGTCGCGCCGTGCCAATGCTTCTCGTTAGGCGCAAACCACACGATATCGCCCGGCCGGATTTCCTCTATCGGCCCGCCCTCGCGCTGCGCCCATCCGAGACCAGAGGCGGCGATTAACGTCTGACCGAGTGGATGCGTATGCCACGCGGTGCGTGCGCCCGGCTCGAACGTCACGCTCGCGCCACGCACCCGCGCCGGCGGCGGCGCCTCAAACAGCGGGTCAATCCGCACGGTGCCGGTAAACCAATCAGCTGGCCCTTTCGTTGAAGCTTGTGATCCCGCTCTCTTAATGTCCATCTTCTGAACCTCGGCTTAAAATCGGCAATTGGAAGTTAGCAATCGCATTCATCGTCCCGGAGTCCACGCCCACTCTACGACGGTTTAATGCATCATCTTCGATTTGGTTCCTTTGACCGTGAAAGCTGTCCATCGCACTCCGTTCTGCTCGGATTGCTGTGTGCCGGACAACGCCTTTCCGTCGCTGCTGAATTCCCAATCTGTGCGGGATGTTACGATCACGCCGTCTGGACCTGTTGCTACACCTTCTTCGGTCGTCGTTGTCTTATCGAAAGTTGCGGTCAGAGCCCAGGTCCATCCGTCACTCGAGAATCCGGACACAGTATGAATCTTCTTAACCGGATCGTAGGAGAGGATCTCCATGCTATGCAGTTCCTGATTATTGGCTTTCCAAGTTTGATCGACCTGCACGAAAAAGCCGCCCAGAATCCAGTGTTCGTGCAAATGCCAGTTCACCTTGTACTCGGGTCCGGTCGGCGTGTCCTTCGCTAGTCCTGACAATTTCCAGTCTCCGATCCAAACATCCCATTTCTTCAGCTCTGGTGGAGGCGTTGCGCTCGAAGACTGCCCGTGAACTGAGGCGCTGACAAATGTCAGAACCATCATGCTGATGGCAATGGAACGCAGATTCATAATGGAAACGTGCAGCAGGTAATTCCGCCTTGGTTTACAAAGAAGACATCGATTCTACGATCTCTTTCCTAAGACTTTTAATTCCGCTGATCACTGCTGAAAACTAATCACCGACGAAGTCGGACAACGGCGAAACTCGGTGATGATGCCGGGCCCCGGCCCACCCTGTAAGGTCCAGCATTCGCCCAGCGTGGAACTGTAACAGATCTCGACCGTAACCCGATCCCGTGCCTTATTCATCTTTACCCAGAACGGGTTCGATTTGTCGAACGCCAACGGATTGCCGTCGGGACCGTATGGAGTGTACACGGTCATCGATTCACCAGCCGCGAATACATGGCCGCTCATGTCGTTCTCGGCGCCGTGATATTGGCCCGGTCCCAACAATTTCTCAAATACCTCAGCCCAATTCTTCACCGGTTGGTCGTCTACCTTTACGATGACATTTTTGATGATGGCCGGGCCGACTCCTTTGTTAGCCAGGGTGAAATGAATGTCGGGAGCATTGCCGGTCTGATACTCGAGAATTGGCCATACCGCGGCGCGCACCTGCTGGCGCTGCATGTAAGCGGTGTAAGCAGCAACAGACACAGCCAGCAATCCTATAAGGGTCGCAATGACTGCGTCGTATCGACTGGCCGCGCGCGTCGCCTTCTCCTCCGGCACGGAGCCGATCATATCGCCGTCGAAGTGAGTGTCAATAAGTCTGCCGAGCCGAAGGGATGGGAGGCCCCGCAAGGGTTCGCGCATCGGGAGATAAGCGCATCAATCACAGAGCGACGAGTGGGTCGCCTCTACTCTACGATGGAGGAGAGGGGGCGGGTGAGGAGCCGACCGTGATCATAAGCCGCTCCTGACACGCCGAAGCCTTTCGACACGCCGTAGCTTTACGCGAAGGCTGGTTGGCGAAGGAGGCTACGGGGCATGCTGACTTCGACATTGGGCGTTGGACGTTGGGCGTTCAGCGTTTTCGAGGTTGCCCGTCACTTCTGGTGCAACTTCTTCACCTCTTACTTTTCCCTTCTTACTTACCTTAGGCGAGCAACCCAAAACTGCGACCGGCAACATTTACTAGACCTCCAGGTCTGTGTGCCCAGCGGAGTTGCATTCCGCTGCAACGAGGGAGATAGCGGCTTTCAAACCCGTCGGGCGCACAAGGTATTAAGCCTCTGTTCCGGTGCCCCGGTTAAGTAGGCCACCACAGCGAAATGAGTATTTCAACAGTCTCCTAGTAATCCTGGCGAACACGGAGATAGGAAGGGAACCGCGGCAGACCTTTCGCAGTTAATCCGCGGAACCGATAGGTGATGACCGTTCCCACCGGCGGCGGCGATTCGCGCTGTGCGTCGGTGAAGCCGCTCCCGATGGAGAATTCCCTGCCATCATCCGTCCGCACCCGGAGCGCCCCCAATTTGCCCGCGAATTTTCCCTGCCCCGGTTCGTGCGCAATCACGGTGGCTTCCGCATCGTCGTAAGGCTTGACCTTGAGTAACGTGGACGAGCGCCCCCCTTCGTAGGCCGATCCCGGCTGGCGTAACATTAATCCTTCACCACCCAGCCGAACGACGCGGTCGCGCTCAGCCAAGAGTTGGGCTGCCCCCTCGCAACGCTTTTGCGCCACGACTGTGACGAAGCGGTTTCCTTCGGGTAAAGTCACGCGCAAGAATTGCATTCGCTCTTCGAAGGTTCCCTTAGCCTGCGGGGCATCGAAAACCATAAAGCGAACGCGTTTCCAACCATCATCTGGCGTGTCCGAACGCACGATACTGATGGTGTCTTCGAACTTTCCGTAGCCAATCCATAACTCTCCGTCCAACGCGATGTCGCGAGGCAACTCCGCAAGAAAATAATCCGGCGCGTGAATCAGATTGCCTTTCCGGCTCCATAAATTCCGGCCATCCCAATAACCTCGCAGGCCATCGTATTTCTCGCTCATCCACCAGCCGGTCGGATCAACGGACTGGCTCCAAACATTCGCAAGCAGCAGGGGTGGGGCCTGCCTCTCCGCCGTCGGACTTGCGGCAGTGAGGTCTTTCTCTTTCGCCGCGACGCTGCAGGCCAGGAAGATACCTGCCGCCAATGCCAGCAGTGGCGCTCTGCATCTGGAGGAAAGTTTCATGCCTAAGAGGCTGAGCAATTCGGATGCGCGCTGTCAAGCTCGCCGTCGCGAAGTCTGGAGGTTGTTCGTCTGGGCCGATGAAGGCGACTTTTAGATTCCGCAGTCGGATAGTTTCGGTCAACGGACTCTCTCGGTTTGCACTGCCAGCCAATCCGATCCGTCGTCTTCTACTCTTTCGCTCCCCCGCTCCAGATCGTTTTCCTGAACGTTAAATAGCCTGCTCGCGAAATCTTTCGGAGTTTAGATTTGACCCCATTTCCCTTTCACGGTTTGGTCGGTGGAAAATCGTCAATGGATTTTCTTCGCCAGCACATCGTACCGCCTGAATGAACGTCACTGACTGGAATGCGATTGCAGACGCGTATTTTGACATGGATGATCCGCAAGAGCGGGCTGTCCTTGCTTTCATTCGAGAGAAACTAACGACGCTTCAACCGAAACGATTGTTAGATTACGGCGGCGGCGATGGAAAATTTGCTGTCCTATGCGCGGAGAGCTTGTCGCTGCAAGAAATAGTTACCTATGACCCGGCACCAAGGATGACATCTCTCGCGCGGTCTCTATGTGCGAATTTCAAACAAATCCGCGTGACCGAGGCGATAGAGGAAATTCAGTCCGGAATATTTGATGTCGTAACCTTTAATGCAGTCTGGATGTGCCTTACTAGTCGCGAAGCTTGCTTGGACACCTTGTCGGGAATCGCCAGACTTCTTCGCTCGAATGGCAGTCTGGTCGCATCGGTGACGCATCCATGCTTTCGGACCTGCAAGTTTTCGAATTATTTCACGGACTTCGACAACCGCGATTATTTTAATGATGGTACATTGTTCAATGTCACGATCTACGACGCGAAGCGCGAGCTTCACATCGTTGATGCGCACTGGAGCCTGACTGCGATGAGTTCGCAGTTGAACGAATCAGGATTTGTAATTGAAAACCTCTACGAACTGCCACGCGCGACTAGCGCATCAAGTCAACATGATGCCAGCCTTTGGTTGGTAATTGTCGCTCGCAAGCTCTGAATCTTGCTTGCCAAGCCGTAGCCTCGGCGAAGGCTACCGACCCTTGCGCAAATTACGGCGGCGGGGACCGGCGTTCACGTTTGGGACCTCTTCGCCGAGAGCAGTGGCTAAATCGATTTGATGATCCTGCTCTTGCACGAGGATCTCGCGAATCTGTTCAGCCATCGCATATTCTCCAAGCGCTTCACACTGTGGGATGCGGTCGCGGTAATTGCGAATCGTTTCGTTTTCATTATCGAGATCGTAGCGGAGCATGTCTCTTGCGTTATTTGATGTGCGGACCGGCTTCGGGCTAACGACCGGCATTTTGCCGAGATAATCGATCTGCCGCGAGAGGGTCAGCGCATGCCCGAGCTCTTGCTTGGCATGGCCTTCGAGCTGAGCGGCGATGTCCATGTATTCGGCGCCCTTGAGCACCTGCGAATAGACCACGTACGCGATGATCGCTTGATATTCGCGGGCCAGGTCTTCGTTTAATAACTCCGCAAGCTGGTCGCGGGAGATTTTGTTGGATTGTTGCTCAGGCATTTGAATTCCTCCTTTAGATTGAAACACAAAATCATAGCGCTTTGGGTGCGCCGCCAGTTATCAGATCGTGTCGTAATTGACTGAGTTACCGCAGCGGAGCGCGCATAAAATTACATTTGCTTGTTTCTGCAGTCACGCCAACCGACAGATGAGCGAATGAATCAAGGCTCGTCATAAGCCGGGGGTGGCGTTCTGCATCCATGCCCAATGCTTCATCTTTTATGTTCTGCTTCAATCCCCATTATAGCCAATCACTTCAATCCAAATTCGTTAGGCTTTCGGCAACGTCACGATCACGGCGTTCGCCTGTCGGTTTACCTGTATTTGATCTTCCTTCACCGGACCGGGCAGCGTGATCATTTCTTCATAACGTCCGCGTTCGATCGCTGTTGGCGCAGCCGGTGAAGGGCTGTTAGGCGTTTCTTTTTGTTCACGCGCAGTCAGGCGCAGCTCGCCGTCTTTAAAATCCACATTCACGTTCGAGATATCGCGCGTCGGCAATGTGAAATGGACGACGTACTTGTCCTTTTGATCTTCCACGTTCACCGCCGAACCGAGTTGGAGCACATTTTTGCCGTTGAAGATGTTATTTGAGAATCCGTTCTCAAAAACAGAGTCCATTCGCTGTTCCATCTGCCGCATGTCATCGATCATTCGCTGGTCCCAATCGCTTGCGAGGGGCGAAGACGCAGGGCTCGGTGAGCTTTGCGCGATTGCGTTCGGATTTTGCTTGGGAACTGTGATGACCACCATGTTTGGCTTCCGGTCAATGTGCATTTGATCGGCCCGCACCGGTTGCGGAAGTGTGATCACCTGTTCAAAGTTTTCGTTCTTGCCCGCACCGCCGTTCATCTTGATATCCAGGTTTCCATCTTTGATTGTCGCATTCACCTTGGATGTATCGCCATTCGGCAGGTAAATTCGAGCAACATACTTGTCGTTCCGCTCGCGTAGATCCACCGACGACGCCAAACCGCTCTGGCCAAACGACGATCCGAAATCGTGGAATGTTTGCGCAAAAATCTTGTCCATCTGTGATTGCAGGTCGCGCAGTCGCAATTGCACGTCACCAAAAGGAGATGCCGTGTTGAGCGGCGACATCATCGGAACTGGCGAAGTGTTTTCCGAACCTGCGCTGGACTCGCCCGGAGACGGCGCGGGACTGTTTGGATCGGCTGCAAGGCAAACGCTCGTGACCAGCGCGAATCCGACTGTTATTGGGATCCAATAATTTCGTCGAGGTAATGTTCTCATAACTATTTTGTTGGTGTGGTGCGCACCAAATCGCCACGCCATTCCGGGGACGCCCGGAACAATCCTGTCTATCTCTCCCCAAATGACGCCCGACCGGTGCTCCGGGTGAGATAATCTCCTCTAATTTCGACCCGCGAGACGCAACCACGTTCGATCGCGCCACGACAATCAGGTTTTTTCGTATGCCTCTTTGAGCGCCGCGCCTGAAGGGCTCCGTGGCGAGCGACTTTTTCATTCGACGTTGGGCGTTGGACGTTGGATGTTCGGCGTTTTCCGAAAATCAGGCTTCAGCTATTGCTTCCATTGCATTTTCAAATTTGCGTCCAGTCTCGGGCAGTCTGATGTGTTCTCGTTAGCCGGATACAGCGAAATGAAATCGAAGTTGGCAACATCCCCTCCCCTAAGATGACAACGAGCGATCCCTCCGCTGATTACCCGCTGGGCAACACTGACGCCGAGCACGAGCGCCTGATTCGGCAAGCCGCGCTTGTCGCTCCCACAACCGAAAGGTTCTTTCGTGAGGCGGGTATCGGACCGGGGCAACGTGTTTTGGATATCGGGTCGGGGGTAGGAGACGTGGCTATGCTAGCAGCCCAGCTGGTAACTTCTTCGGGCGAGGTTGTGGGCATCGAGCGGGACCCGAAATCCATTGCCAAAGCCCGTGCGCGCATAAACGAGGCCGGCCTCCACAACGTAAGCTTCAACGAATCGGACGTAGGTAATATCCGGGACGGGAAGCCCTTTGATGCAGCGGTGGGCCGTTTTATTCTGATGTACCTTCCCGATCCGGTTGCAGCGTTGCGCTCAATTTCACAATTGGTACGGCAGGGAGGAGTGCTTGTTTTTCACGAGCCATCCTGGGTCCCGGCCCTTGCGCATTTGGCACGTCTGCCTCTTTGGTTCGCAACGGTCTCTCTCATTGATAAGACAATGCGCGCCTATGCCAATCAGGAAATGGGAATGGAGCTTTACCGTACATTCGTAGAGGCTGGGTTGCCCACACCTGCCATGCGCATGGAATTGTCGTTAGGCAAGGAACCCGACCTGGCACAATGGTATTACGATCTCTTATGCACTTTGCGACCGCGGATCGAGCAGTTGCATCTGTCCACCAGGTCGCTGGGCGCCCTTGACACCCTCGTGCAGAGGCTGCAAGCCGAGGTCGCAGAATCAAACACTGTCGCCTGTTTGTTCGGATCTGTCGGCGCGTGGTGCCGCAAAGTCTAGCCTGATCGGAGAGAACGAGCTCGCGAGACGCAAATGTTAAATAGCCAGATCGCGAAAGGTTTCGGAGTAGTCCAGCGACCGCGGGACGAAGGCCGGTCACTCATCACTGCCGATAGGCCGCGTGGTGTAGCTTTACGCGGTCACTCGTCACTACCGTTAATCTTACTTCTTACTTCGTTCACGCTCGGCAAGTTGAAGGCCTTGGAATGAACGAGCTAAAAAAAAGGTTTGCGCGCGCGATGGTAAATCACCAAACAGAGGGAGAAGGGAATAACAGTCCCGTTATATATCCAAACCAGCGTCCTGCCGGCTTCCATTCTACTTTGTAACCCCTTCATCACCGGGCAGTGAAAGCGCCGTCGACCATCAAACTGTGTCCCGTCACAAAAGATGCCTTGCTGGAACAGAGCCACAAGACAGCTTCTGCAACCTCCTCGACCCGACCGAGGCGTCCGATGGGATGAAAAGTCGTAAGATCATCCTTTTTCACATTCATGCCTTCAGCGAGGCGGTCGACCATCTCTGTGTCGATCACCGCGGGGTTGACCGCGTTAATGCGAATCCCTTGCGCGGAATATTCCAACGCAGCGGCTTTCGTAAGTCCGATGACCGCGTGTTTCGACGTACTGTAAATCCCAATTCCAGGGAATCCGATTACGCCCGCGACAGACGAACAGTTTACGATGGCGCCACCACCGCGCTCCAGCATTCTCGGAATCTCGTACTTCATTGAGAGCCAGACGCCCTTCACATTAATGTCCATCACCGCGTCGTAGTTGGATTCGGTCTGCTCCACCAGCGGTCGCACGTCGCCCTCGATGCCGGCGTTGTTAAAAGCCAAATCCAATCCTCCGTATTCGCTGACCGCATGCTTGACCAGCGCCTCAATATCGGCCGCGCCCAGGACATCAGTCCGCTGGAAGCTCGCCGTCCCGCCCGCCTCACGGATCGTTGAGACTGTTTCCTCGCCACGCTCAACGTTGCGATTACCGATCACGACCTGCGCCCCATCGCGAGCAAAAGCCACCGCCGTCGCACGCCCGATTCCTGAACCTCCTCCGGTCACTAACGCCACCTTACCTTCAAACTCTTTCATGAAATGATCTTTTCGACCGCCGGTTCACCTGGCAATCTAAATCGAGAGAAAAATCGAATTCTCAACTGTGAATTGTGATCTAAAGCGCGCGCTTGAACAGGTGAATATCTTCCGCAGTATAACGGAGCCATGGCAACCTACGTTCGACGAAATGGCGAGAAGCTAGGGCCCTTTGAGGATGCTCAGTTGCTCGCCTCGCTCCAGCAGGGAACATTCTCATACGACGATCTGGCGCTGCGCGACGGCTGGACTGATTGGAAGCCATTGCGAACCTTGTTTGCTCCTCCCGCCACCGCGCCGCCCCTCGCACGACCCGCCGGCGAGGCAGCAACTACCGCCGCGGAACAACGGATGTGGTCAGGCAGACCGTCTCATTGGAATTTCTTTTTTTCCTGGCTGCTTGCGCTTGTGTTTGTTGGAGCCGGCGCGTTTTGTGTTTGGATCTACCTCAACGGCAACAGCAATCCATTGTTGCTCATCCCCGGCGCGATCGGCATTGTCATTCTGCTCTACATTTACATCAGGAGAGCGCGCCAGTTGTACCTGGTAACGAACCGAAAAGTAGAAATTCGGAGCGGGCTACTTGTTAAGAGCAGCAACGAAATTCGGGTGAAAGACATTCGGAGCATCAATGTAACCAAGCATGGCCTCGCCGGATTTATCGGCATTGGCAGCGTCGAGTTCTCTTCTGCGGCGACCGATCGAGCTGAAGTCATTTTCGTCAACATCGCTCACGCAGATCGCGTCCGAGACCTGGTCACGAACCTACAGGAGAGCTAGCTCAGTCTCAGTAGGGCCATGCGAGCCTGCATCTGTGAACGGCGATGCAGTGACTAGCTAATCGCAGCTCGTCAATTAGGGATTCTCAGATTTCCGGTTCTCGGTTAACCTCAGTTAAGGCATGAGTTTCGATACACAGACGAAACTGGCTATCTACCGGCACTTTGCCGCGACCGGGCAGAGGCCGTCACTGGAAGTAATCGCTGAAAGTGTTGGCTCCGATGTGAGCAGCATTCGCGAAGCCTATCTCAGGTTGCGCGCCCAGCGAGTGTTGGTTTTGGAACCCGATGGAGCGTCCATTCGGATGGCTCCGCCATTTTCCGGCGTCCCGACGCAACACGCAGTCATCGTCGATGACACAAAGTATTTTGCTAACTGTGCCTGGGATTCATTTGGGATACCGGCGGCGCTCCATCGCCCGGGTCGGGTTCATTCCCGCTGCGAACAATCCGGTGAACCGCTCAATCTGGAGATTGGCTTGGACGGTCCGTCGCCTTGCAGTTGGCTTTTCCATTGTCTTGTTCCCGCGGCCAAATGGTGGGACGACATCGTTTTCACGTGAAGCAACATGCTTTTCTTCCGGTCGGAAGAATGGGTTCGCGAGTGGTGCGCTGCGCATGGTTATCCCATGCGGCCGCTCGTCACGATGGACCAGCTATGGAGGCTCGCGACGACCTGGTATTCGACGCGATTACAAGAAGACTCGCGGCGTCCTCAGCCCGACGAAATGCGTTCCATCTTCGCCGGCCTCGGCTTGGAAGGCGATTTTTGGGATCCGCAGTCGGACACTTTCAACTAACGAGTTCGCTCCTGACTTCTGATCTCTGCCTTTCCGGCTCCCTCTCAGCTGTCAACCAACGACTCTTAACTAACGGAAATCCTTTGAAGCATCGACCCTGCGGAACTCGCCGTGAATGTCACTCGGCGGAGACAATGTATTGCTCAAGTTTTCCGTCCGGCATCGCGTAGGTGCTAACTTCCAAGGTTTTCTTTTGAAATTTTGCCCGGTAACGATCCGCAGTCATTCCACCGCGCAATCCTTCGCTGACCAATTCGAAGTCAGTGGGAGCGCCGAGAGGTGCGAGGCTACTCGCAAGGTCATGCAAACATTGTTTATCAAAATAAGCGTTGGCGTTGTCGGTAAAAAGTGAGCGATCGATCTTACCTTTTTGGAGACCAACCAGGATCGTTTTGGCCTTTGCCAGCGAGTCACGATTGCCAGTCGGAGCGAAGATTATTTCGCCGATCTTATTCGCGAGATTCACGGCTGCTCGATTTGCATCCATGTTAGTCAACACGATGACCGCGGCGCGATCGTCGGGATACACGGCGTTCTGCGCCGTGAACCCTGAGACTTCCCCGCCATGAGCAAGCACCCGGCGAGCGTTGACCAAACTTACACCGACGCCCAAGCCGTATTGAGTGCTCGCGCCATTCTTGAGCAACTCCGCTCTTTCCATCTCGCGGTAAGACTGTGGTTTCAGGATCGCCTGGTCGATCATCGAGATATCCCATTTGGCCAAATCGGAAGCCGTCATCGCCAGCTCGCCTGCGGCAAACATCCAG
Organism: Candidatus Udaeobacter sp.; assembly: GCA_036499425.1. Lineage (GTDB taxonomy): Bacteria > Verrucomicrobiota > Verrucomicrobiia > Chthoniobacterales > UBA10450 > Udaeobacter. The sequence continues at coordinate 31,352 of DASYDT010000015.1, forward strand.
CCTTTTCCTTCCTTCGGAGCCGGACGCGCCGGGCCGAGCCCGTAGCGATGGTAGCGAGTCGGCGCTCCGGGTTGCAGAGCCGAGCTATCGCAATCAAACACACTCTTCATTCCGAGCGGATCAAAGACGTGGAGATGCAAGAAGTTGAGCACAGACATCCCGCTAAGTTGCTCCACGATTGCACCGGCGGCGATATAGTTGGTGTTACTGTATTGCGATTTCATTCCCGGCTCGAAATCGAGCGGCTTTTGCGCCCAGCCTTTCAAGATTTCCTCGGGCAAAGCTGGTTTCATCATCGACGGCATGACATAATCTTGTGGCCAGTAATCCTGGTAACCGGAAGTCATCGAGAGCACTTGGCGGATCGTAACTTCGTTCGCTCGTGTAAGATTGGGTAGCCAGCGTCCGACGGGATCATCAAGCGAGAGTTTCCCTTCCTCGGCCAGGAGAAGAATGGATGCGGCGGTGAATTGTTTGCTGATCGATCCAATACTGTAAATCATTGAAGTCGTCGCGGGCCGATGCGATGCGATGTCGGCCAAACCGTAAGCTTTGGTGTAAGCCAGTTTTCCATCCTTCACCACCGCGATCGAGGCACTCGGAACGCCGCTCTCGCTTAGCATTTTCGTCCCTGCGTCGTCGATTTTCTTTCTGACCTCGGGCGGGAGAGAATTTGTTTCCTCTGTCGCGGACGACGCTGACGAAGGTATTGGTTCGCTAAAGGCTGCATGACCCAAAAGAAGAAAAATCGATAGAACAACAGTCACGCGGGTGATTGAAATTTCTTTCATAGCGTCTGAATTCCTGGAAGCGTAGCGGCCGCCATCCTAAAGGCGAGCAAAAGCTCGGCAACCCGCGCGGCTTGGGAGGCGATTTTTCGGATCCGTAGTCGGATAGTTTCGGTTAACGGATTCGCTCCGTTTCGCGCTTTAGCAGCGACCAGCCGTAGACGAGCATCGCTACTTGCGAGATCGCAATCCAGACCAGAAATATGGTCCCGACGACGAAGCCGATGGTAATCGCGCTGGAGATGTTGCTCCTTAAATTCGTGAGTCGGGCCTTGATCTGCTGAACCTTCCCGACGTACTTGCTGACGACCGCCTGAATATCCTGCAAGCCGCTAGCCAGATTTGCCAGCCGCGAGTTCATACGTGCCGCCGGCATTTGTAGCTTTCCCTGAATCGTCGCCGCGAGATCCGTCCGCACCTCCTGGATCCGCTCCCGTAAGGCCGTGATGCGCGCATCCAACGTCTGAAGCTCATCCGTCAGCGTAGGCAGGTTGACTCCGAACAGGTCGTTTATAGCGGCGATGGAATTGTTCACTCCGATGACCAAGCCAAGTGCATTGCTGATCGAAGCCTGTACCTGATCGATCGCTGGTTCCAGCCGCGTGCCGATGGTTTCGGAGATCGCACTAAGCACGGCACCGTTGGCGACAGGCTCCTGGTCCAATTGTCCTACAAGCTCCTGCGCATTGCTCACTCTTCCTCTGGCATTACTGATGCGCGTGTTCACCTTTCCCAATGCCTCATCGGCCGTATCCAACCCCGACTCCAGCGGCGCGAAAACCGCCGTCGTTAAGCGGTGCGCCCGGTCTTTGAGAACCCATAGGCCATACACTCCGCCCACGCTGGACAGCAATATCAGAACGGCAAAGACCATGATCAGGACGCCGCTTATGCGTTTCAAGACAGTGTGCATGGTTTCCGCGACACGCTATTCCCGAAAGCCGGCGACAGCGTACCACTTCTCAGGCAAGACCGTAGCCAAAAGTCTTGCCGATGAGCGAGAGGAAAAGCGTTGAAGGCGCAGAGATCCGGGCTGCGCGATTTTCTTCAATTCGTTAGGCTGCGCTCAGAATCGGAATTGTAAGCACTCGAAGGATGTAATGCCTCACGGCGCCAGACCCTGTCCGACGGGAGGCTTGTCATCCATCGGAACGCGTCGACGCTAACTTAATGTCGACCACCGTTGTGCCGTCGAACGCCTACACGAAGAAATTGCGTGGAAGTGGCACGCGCCACCGGATGCGGGTGTCTCACGCGCAGCCGGAAGTTGGCACCGCATTGTGTCATGACAATACAGAAGCCGTGACAATCGCCCGATCGGCCCGATCTTTATGCGGGTCGCGTCCTCGAACGGACCCGCACAAGAGCGGGAAAATGGTAACTTAAGTTACCCTGACCTCGAACGGGCATTCCCTATTGTGAAGTACACCAATTAAAAACAAAAAGTGAAAAATATATGAATAAGAAAATAAAAATCGTGGTCATCGGAGGGAGTGGCCTCATCGGAAGAAAAGTCGTAAACAATCTTCGCCACCGCGGCCAGGAGGTCGTGGCCGCATCACCTTCCTCGGGCGTCAACACCATTACTGGTGAGGGACTGGCTGAAGTGCTAACAGGAGCTCAGGTCGTTGTTGATGTCGCGAATGCGCCATCGTGGGAGGACAAGGCTGTAATGGAATTCTTCCAGACGGCAGGGCGTAACTTGCTTGCTGCGGAAGCGGCCGCCGGCGTACGGCACCACGTAACGCTCTCAATCGTCGGCGCTGACCGGCTTCCTGCGAGCGGGTATTTGCGCGCGAAGGTGGCTCAGGAAAACCTGATCAAGGCATCAGGGATTCCATTCACCATCGTTCGCTCTACGCAGTTCTTCGAGTTCGTGAAGGGCATCGTCCAATCGGCCACCGAAGGGCAAACGGTTCGGTTATCACCAGCACTCATGCAGCCTATCGCGGCAGATGACGTCGCCGCCGCCCTGACTGGCTTCGCACTCGCCGAGCCACTAAACGGTACAGTCGAGATTGCCGGTCCCGAACCAATCCGAATGGATGCACTCGCCCGGCGTTTCTTGAGCGCAACGCGAGACACACGGAAAGTAACCACGGACGTCCACGCCCGCTACTTCGGCACAGAGCTGAACGATCGAAGCCTTACCCCCGGCGATAACGCGCGCCTCGCCCCGACGCATTTTGAGGAGTGGCTCAGCCGCTCCACGGCGCAAAAGGCAGCGTGAACTTAGGACACGGCGGCAGATCGCATGATACTCAGCGGTCTGCCGCACATCCTGGAAAGCACCTCGGGTCTTCCGGCTTGATGAGATAGTGCCCTCGAAGCGCTTTCATCTTGTTATTTCACTTGGTCCGTCGCCATCACGTCGTCAGGGTGAATGAAACGACCTCGTTGGCCGCGCGATGGTTTGACCAAAATTTCTCGCCATCGAAGGTAAGCGAGCGCGAGGCAAAGGGAATGGCCGCCAAGTCCTCCGCCTTCGGCGTCGCCTCGCGTGGATCGAGGCGCGCGATGCGCCACTGCTCGGCTTTGCCCGGGATATCTTTGTTCTCCCTGCCCCGCAAGACATAGATCATTCCATCGACAAAAGTGTGACCGCAGATTTCCGCGCCGACCGTTATCTCGCGCAGGACATTTCCCCGCGCGTCGAACTTTAGGATGCGCTCTTTGTACCATTGACTCAGGTAAAGGTGCTCGCCATCGAAGCTGAGATAGGAGCCAGTGAGCTCCGGGCAAGCAAACAACTTCGTGAATCCTTCTCTCGCTGTGTAGCGATAGACGTGGCGATCGTCATTCAGCCCTTTGCCGAGAGTAAGATGACAACCGTCAGCCGTTGATACCGCCGCCCAGACGATTCCGGGCGGATCGATTTCCTCGACAATTTCCAACGCGTCGGGGTCGACCCTGTAAAGCGTGCCAAGATCACGCGAGCTCATCCAAAGCCGCTTCCCATCCCACGCCAGCGCCTGCGGTGTCACGGTGGGAGACGGATGGCTTTCTAGATTAGAAACGTCGTACATGCGTGAATCTAGCCGATCTTCGCGCTAATACCGAATCAGAAACGCAAGACATTAACCGCGGAGGACGCGGAGATCACAGAGACGAATCTCTGTCGAAAACTCTGCGAACTCCATGTGCTCTGCGGTGAAATCTGCTGATCAGAACTTCTTAATTTTTCCTTCTGCCTTCTTACCTTCTTCGGGAGTGCCGCAACGGCCCGCAATCGATCCAAAATAAAAAGTTTGACTCAGGCATCCATGTAGTGCATATACACACATGTCCAAAGAACTGGATATGGCGACGATGGAAAACTGCGTGTGCTTCAACTTGCGTTGGGTGACGCGGAAAGTGACGCAGTTTTATGACACGGAAATGCGGCGACATGGAATCCGTCCCACACAGGGAACGATTTTGACGTCACTGAATGCCAGGGAGAGTTGGAACATGGCCGATTTAAGCGACTGGCTGGGGGTGGATCGCACGACACTCGTGCGCAATCTCCGGCCGTTGCAGCGGGATGGTTTAGTGCAGGCGGTTGGCGGCGGGCGCGGCAACCGTGTGGAACTGGCCATCACGTCCAAAGGCCGAAAACAAATTGAGAAACTTGCGCCGGCCTGGAGGTCCGCTCAAAGGGCCGCGGTCAAAACTCTCGGCAAAAAACGTTGGTCCGCCATTCTCTCCGATCTCGAAGCCGCCGCGTTGGCTCTGGACAAGTAAAACAAACCCTTAATCCCCTTAAAAGCGACAGACTAAAGATTAAATTGTGTATATGCACACAATAACAAACAAAACAACATTGGTCACCGGATTCTCGTCCGGCATCGATCGGGAAATCGCGCAACTGCTCGCGGAGTTTCCGCAAACAATTTCAATTGCGCGCTGTAGCCGGGGGCGGTGACCCCGGCTGACGGAAGGAGTGCCTGATCTATGAACACGCCAGTCAAGGAGCATCCCACGGTGGAAGCGTACCGACGAAAAGCTGTCCCGGAAAAAATCTCCAAGCCGCTGGATGCCGCTTGGCTGCGGCAGTTGTGTCTCGACGCCGGCGCGGATGATGTCGGCTTTGTGGAAATTGACCGGCCGGCGTTGGCGGAGGAACGGCCGCACATTCAGCGCGCTTTTCCACATACCCGCAGCCTCATCAGTTTTGTGCTCCGGATGAACCGGGAGGATGTACGCAGTCCGGCGCGGTCGATCGCCAACTCGGAATTTCATCACACGGGCGACGAGGTCAACGACGTGGCGAGACGCATCACGGCGGCGCTGGAACGCGCGGGAATTCGCGCGCTGAATCCGCCGATGGGGTTTCCCATGGAAGCGGATCGCTGGATGACCGAGCGAATGTGGGTCGTAGCCCACAAACCGATCGCGGTCGCGGCTGGGCTAGGCCACATGGGCATTCATCGCAACGTGATTCATCCGCGCTTTGGCAATTTCATTTTGCTCGGCACAATTCTCGTTGGCGCGGAGATCAGCACAGGTTCACAGGAACTCGACTACAATCCCTGTCTCGAATGTAAGCTGTGCGTGGCAGCGTGTCCGGTCGGTGCCATCAGCGCGGACGGCGCGTTCAATTTCTCCGCTTGCTACACGCATAATTACCGGGAGTTCATGGGCGGATTTGCAGATTGGGTTGAAACCGTTGCCGACAGTCGCGATGGAAAAGATTACCGGAGCCGTGTGAAGGATTCGGAAACGGTTTCGACCTGGCAAAGCCTCGCCTTCGGTGCGAATTACAAGGCCGCATATTGCATGGCGGTTTGTCCGGCGGGCGAAGACGTGATTGGCCCTTACCTCGCGTCGAAGAAGGATTTTCTCGATGACGTGATGCGCCCGTTGCAGGCGAAACGCGAGCCGGTGTATGTCGTGCGCGGCTCGGACGCCGAGACGCACGTGCAGAAGCGTTTTCCGCACAAGACCGTGCGACATGTGCGCGGTTCATTGCGTCCGCGGAGTATTGCATCCTTGCTGCTCGGAATGCCGCTGTCGTTTCAGCGTCACGCCGCTGGCAAACTGCAGGCCACTTACCATTTCGTTTTCACCGGCAATGAGCCAGCCGAGGCGACGGTGACGATTCGTGAAGGAAAACTGACCGTCGAGAACGGCTTGCTCGGGAAGGCGAACATTAAGGTCGTTGCTGATTCGGAAACATGGTTGGGCTTTCTGGCCGGCGAACGGAATCTTGCATGGGCACTCCTCACCTGTCGCGTCCGGCTGCAAGGAAATCCGAAGTGGCTGCTGGCATTTAAACGTTGTTTTCCGTCGTGATGCAGAATGCTCGCGATGCATGCTGACTTCGACATTGGGCGTTGGACGTTAGGCGTTCAGCGTTTTCCGAGATGGCCCGCCACTCGGCAGTTGTGTGGACTTCTTACTTCTTCCTTCTGCCTTTTGCCTTCTCAATTTCCGTGGTCGAGTATCTGCGCATGAACGGCATCGTCCAACCGGCGAGCCGGCCTAAGTCAGACGAGTGCTTCCGTCCACGCGCGCAGTTTACCGATGCCTTCGGTAAGACCTTCGTCGCGGGCGAAAGTTCGTCGACGAAAAGCTACGAGGAGAATGCCCTCCGCGGCGGTGCGACGCCTCACCGCTGCCATGCGCAGAATTTCCGGGCAACCGTGGCTCGATTTTCCCGGGCCGGAAAGCGCGTGCTTCTCCCCTCCTCCGTTGTTCGTGTGGCGGAGCGGCCGCATTGTAATCAAAACCTTCCGCTTTCTTTCGCACGATCCCGCGCCCGATAAACTTTTCGAGCGAACGCAGATGATCCTGGTCGTCGCCTGTCACAAAACTAATCGCGTCCCCGACCGCGCGGGCGCGACCCGTTCGGCCAATCCGGTGGACATAATCCTCCGGGTGCATCGGAAAGTCGTAGTTCACCACGTGCGAGATACCATCCACATCGATGCCGCGCGCGGCTACGTCAGTCGCGACCAGCACGCGCACCGCGCCCGATTTGAAATCTTCCAATGCGCGCAGCCGCTGATTTTGCGAACGGTTCGAGTGAATCGTGCCGGTCGTGACCCCGCCAGCGGCGAGCTTGCGCGCAATCCTGTCGGCGCCGCGCTTAGTCCGGGTGAACACGAGCACAGTGTCAAACTGCGGATCGGCCAGCAAATGGAGGAGAAGATCTGATTTCAGGTGAGGGCGCACGTCGTAAACAAATTGCGTAACGGTTTCGGCCGGGTTCGCGCGGCGGCCGATCTCGATAATTTTGGGCGATCGTTGAAACTCGTGCGTCAGCTTCTCGATCTCGCGCGAGAGCGAGGCCGAGAACATCAGGGTCTGCCGTTTCTTCGGCAACGCCTTCACGATTTGCCGGATGGGCGGGAGAAATCCCATGTCGAGCATGCGATCGGCCTCATCGAGCACCAGGAATTCAATTCCCGAAAAATTCGTGTGCCGTTGGCCCATGAGATCGATGAGACGGCCCGGCGTCGCGACGACAAGATCGACACCGGAACGAAGCGCTTCGATCTGCGGACGCTCGCTCACTCCACCGAAAATGGTGGCCATGCGCAACGGAAGATGTCTTGCATACGTCCGGATATTCTCCTCGATCTGCACGACCAGCTCCCGGGTGGGCGCAACAACCAGGGCGCGCATGTCGCGACGATGACTGTTCCGGTGGCTCGCCATCAGCTTGGTCAAGATTGGCCAAACGAATGCCGCCGTCTTACCCGTGCCTGTCTGCGCAATACCGATGACATCGTGTCCCGCCAACACCTCGGGTATGGCGGCCAGCTGAATCGGAGTCGGCTCGGCATAACCAGCTTCCTCAATGGCCTTGTGAATTTGCGGAGCGAGCTGCAGCGGGCGAAATGGCATAACAAAACCACTATCGCTCGATAACACTCCTTCCGCACTTCTCTTCGCGAATGTTAATTGGCCTGCTCGCGAAAGCTTCCGGATTGAGATCTGACCCCATTTCTCCATTTCCCATAATGAGGTCGTGGCGTCGGGCGCGGTGTCGATGCGCGACAGGAGCGCAGGCGCAGGGCAATTAGCGCGCGCTAATGGGATTTAATCAAAAGAGAATACGATCGCGTGCCAGTACAACCGTTTCTGTCTGTCGCCTGAATCGCGAATGTAAAGGTGCCGGACGACGTCGGCGTCCCAGAGAGGACCCCACCGGAAGAAAGGCTCAATCCGGGCGGCAGGCTGCCGCTTATGACAATGAATGAATAGGGAGAAGTACCGCCGCTCGCTGAAATAGTCTTGCTGTAAGAGTGGCCGACGGTTCCGTTGGGGAGCGTCGATGGACTGAGGCTAATCGTCGCACAAGCGACCGTGAGGCCGTACGATCGCGTGCCGGTACACCCGTTCCTGTCTGTCGCCTGAATCGTGAATGTAAAGGTGCCGGTCGACGTCGGCGTCCCAGAGAGGACCCCGCCGGAAGAAAGCGTCAATCCGGGCGGCGGGCTGCCGCTTATGACAATGAATGAATAGGGAGAAGTACCGCCGTTCGCTTTAATAGTTTTGCTGTAAGAGTGGCCGACGGTTCCGTTGGGGAGCGTCGATGGACTGAGGCTAATCGTCCGACAAGGTGTCGACGTAGGCGTTGGTGTAGCTGTTGCTGTCGCCGTAGCTGTTGCCGTCGGTGTCGGCGTTGGCAAATTCGAGCAGTCGCCAGGTCCGGCGGTGTTATTGACGAAGCCGGAGACCGTGCCGCTGAACGGCGAGGACACTGCCCCTGAGGTCGGTTCCCCACCCGTCGTATTTACTACCACAACGAAGTTATGACCGGCGGACACCGTGAACGAGTAAGTCGCTGTGCCGACGGTTGTCCCAAGGCCGCTGATGCCACTGTCGCCGAGGTAGTTTGTGCTGATGTTAGTCGGATCGTATACTTGATCGTAGCCGACACTTTCGATGTCGGCCGGACCGCCGAGTGCCGCGTTAATTGTCACGGTGTAACAACGCGCCGCGCCGCTCGTGTTAGTGAAGTTGAAGGTCTTGTAATAGTGCGTTCCGGGGAAACCACCTCCCGGGCTCGCCTTACCACCACAGGTGCTCGGGCGGCTGTCGCGGCCGATACGATCGGCCTGCGTGGCATCACTCGTCGTCAGCTGGCTGGTCGGGATCGTTTGATCCGGACCGCCGGCGCAGGTCGGAACGGTGAACGGAATGGACTTTGATCCACCCGCGTAGGTGAGATTGAGTGAAAGCGCGATCGTAGTGCCGCAGACGAAAGAATCCGCGACGGAAATCTTGAACGGCGTCGCGTTCGTGCCGCTCGCGTCGATCACCATGTCCGGATAAGCGGAGTTACCGTCGACAACTGTGACGCCCGGGGTCGTTGTCGTGAGCGTGGCCGAGATCCCCGTCTCTTTCGCGCAGCCGTTGTTTTTGACGCCGAGATTCAGCTTCACGCATTCGGCCCGGTTGACGATGCCGTTGTTGTTGCCCAGCGAATCGTCAATGGTGAAGCCGTTCGCCTCGAGCTTCGATGTACCCGTCATTTGGAAGTTCTGGCTAACGGTTCCGCCACCCGGCGGTGCGACGGTTGCCGAAGCAGGCGTCGCCGAGGCACAGTTGCGCGTGGGGTCTGCGGCTGTGGCGGTGTAGCTGCCGGCTGGGACGAGAATGCTGTAAACGCCGCTTGCGTTGCTCGCGCCCGCGTAGCCGTTGCTCAACGTCACGGTCACTCCAGAAATCGGAGCCCCTGTTTCCGATGAAGTGATTGTGCCAGTAACTGTGCCCCACAAACCCGCAGCCGAGACGCAGGATGGGAACTTGAAAGAGGCGATCCGGGTCGACCAGTTGAAGCCGCCGTTCGTCTTTAAGTACTCGTTCGTATAATAGAACGTGCATTGGTCGATGGGATCGAGGGTCATGGAGCTGTAGTCGCCCCAGCGGTTCCCGGCGCCTAACTGGACGCCGATGCCGGCCTGCATTTCAATCTCGGCGCCCATTGTGCCGGCAGTATCACCCGCCAGGCGGCCGGTAACGTAGATGCCAGGGAAAACCGACGTGCTCGATTTACTGTAGCCCAGCGCGATGTTGCCATCTTTGTCCATCGCAATTGACGGCAGCCAGCGGTAGTTGGTGTCTATATCGTAGTGGCCCGATTGGAAAAGCGTCGGGGTAGTCGTCGAGCTTCCAGCGTTTCGGAATTCGAACCATTCAACAGATCCGTGGTTGCTGTCGCTGCCGTCGGACGGACCGCTGGCGAGCAGCGATTCCTGCGGGGCGGCTTGCGTGCCGTTGTTGCGGTAAGCCAACCGATGCATGAAGTGGCCTCCAATGCTGTCGAGATAGTCCGTTGGGAGGGCTGGTCCAGGTTCCGGCACGCAGTCGCGAGCTGGATTGTTGACGCCGCTGATGCACGGCGCATTGCCGATGCCTCCCATGATGGTAGGACCAGGGGTCACAACTAGCGTGGGCGTTGGGTCCCAAGTGACTGCCACTCGAAACGAGTCAGTCAACTCCGTGAGCGTGAAATCAGGGCCAAGAATAAATTCTGCCTCGCCCGCAGGTGGAGGAGTCAAACTGTCGAGATCGGCGGGCAGAAATCCGAACTCCGCTCCGAGATCATGGCTCTGCATGCGGGCCGGGAGACCAGCGATCATTTTCGCCCGCTCGAACACGTAGATGCGTCCCGACGTGAACGTCCCACCGGGATTGAACACATGCGTACTCATGTAGTAGCCGTCCGGCCATACGCCCATGTGCGGATAATCGACGAAGTTCACCGGATCGGTCTGGAAGTCGTAGAGGTAGTATTCTCCCGTCGCGTCCGATGTGGCGGAAACAGCGACGCATTGGTGTGAGTAATCGGTTTGCCCGCCTCCGACAACGAACTGCGAGAGCACCCAGCGACCAGCGAGGATGTCGTAAGAGACGACGGGGTCGCCGTCATTGTGCGACGCGCAGAGGCCGCCCAAGGCCTGGAAGAGAGTATTACCAGCAGCGGGACCGTACAGGAGGGCGCCGGTGGTTTTGTCAAAGACGGCGAAGCTGGTGTTGTTCCATTGCACATATTGCGTCGAGCCCACGTGGCCATTCACGTCCGGGGGATTACTGCCGACCATAAATCCAGCGAAGCCCACGCCGATACCCTCGAAGCTCAGGCCGGTCGGGCTCGGCGCCGAGGCAAGCGATCCCTCAATGGTTTGCAATGGACCCGCTGGGCCGCCACTTCGCGTCGGAGTCTTGGGAGGAATCGGTTCCCGATAATAAATCTTCGGCACGCTCGCCGGATCGATCGGCCGCATGTCCCGCAGATTCCCGCTGCGAACTGCCGTGGCCGGTCGCAGATTGCGCACCGGGCCGGTGTAGGGGCCTGCAGGCGGTTGAGTTGCTCCTGGCGGTCGCTCTGCCGGATACTTGTCCAGTTTGACCGCGCCACCTGGTTGTGATTGTGACATTATCCCGAGGGTCGATGCTAGCCGCGTCAGCCAACTGGACGAACGAATCGTCTGTGCGTTGTTGTCGGGCTGCGCGCCTGCGAAGGCGAACAACGTAAGCATCCCTGCCGTGAGGAACAGGAGAGATGCGGCGAGGACTCGGAAGTTAAAGAAAGCTGCGAGGCGTTGAGTTTTTATTTTCATAGTGGTGATATCGGGAGACGAGACACAAACCGGTCGCCCGCCGATAACCCACCCGTCATGTGAGACGCCGAACGTCTCCCCTTCGTTTTCGGGCAACTATCCGGTTGTATCTCTTTCCGGCGGGCACATGAAAACTCTTATTCTGGAAGGAGCCTCCTGTAGGCAGCGGTTTAGCGCATGCCGCTGTCGGCAGTCCAGTTCACCCGGGTCACCTGGCCAGCGACGACATCAGCCTCGAAACGCCAGCGGCCAATCCGCGGAGGTACGCCTTCTCTCACGATGACGTAATGACCAGGTGGTAACGCGACTTGGAAGCGACCCTCGCCATCTGTCGTGAACGTCTTGACCGTCGCATCGCCGGCTTTGATCGCGAACTGCGCGTTACGCACAGGCGCGACACTCCGCTCCTCATCTTTCCTGATCGGTCCGGGGCGGGTCGGCGAGACGACAATCGTGCCTTCTATTCCGCTCGTGCCGGGAGGCGGCGTTTCTGCCACGGCTGTCATGGAAAAGAGCGCGATGAGTGTCGCTCCCATAGTTGGAAGGTACGCGTGAGGCATCTCTGCAATATCGCACGCCAGCTGATAGACACGAGAGGATCATTCGACAGACGCGCGAGCGAGCCGAGTAAAAGGGCCAGCCGATAACAAGCTTTGCGCGACAAAAGTGGAACCAATTTGGTGGGGCTTTGAGCGCCAGCCACTCCAGACGGTAGCGAATCTTTTTCCAACCCGCGCGCATCGTACAGTGTAAGCGCGCTGCGCGCAGGCGCGAACGACGGAAAAGGTCCTGAATCTCCGTCCGACTTCTGATCTCCCGCCTCTGACTAACGGAACCAGTCACTGCAGTTGTCAACAAAGAGTGATTGGGTTATTCAAGCCTCATGACTGCAGCCGCGGCCCTAGAGAAACAGATCGCGCGTTACCGGCAGATGACCGGTGAAGAACGGCTCGCTGTGGCGCTCGGCCTGCACGAATTGTCCTGCGAAGTAGCTCGCGAAGCAATTCGTCGCGACCATCCGGGAGAAGATCCCGCGGATGTAGAACGCTTGCTGCGCCGCCATCTCGAGCTTGCCCGCGCTGAATGAACGAGCGCGAGTTGCTCGTGGATTGTTTGTGCCTTCGATTGCTGACTTCGAAGGTAGCGACATGCGTCCCGCTTGCGATGTTGGACGCCCGGGCAGTTTACCCGCCGCGGCAGGCGATTTATGGGAGTTGGGCCTTGGGCGTCCAGCGTTTTGCTAGGATTCGGATCACTGATCACTAATCACCGATCACTTCCGATCTTCACTCGTCATCCGTCACTGCCGATAGGCCGCGTGGCGCAGCTTTACGCGGTAAAGGTGCGTGGCTCCAACGGAGATTTTACGCTCTCACGCCGCAAGCCGGGCTTAGTCAGACTGAGTGCGATGTTTGACAAAAATCGCGCTCCTCGAAACACTGACCGTCTCAGGAGCCCGATGGAAACGCCGCTGACGCCTCTCGAATTCGCTCGTCGCGCGCGGAAGCTCTATCCCGAACGCGTCGCCGTTATTGATAGCGACTCGCGCTGGAGCTATGCGCAGTTTCTTGATCGATGCGATCGTTGGTCGGCTGTTTTGCAGAAGCTTGGAATCGCCCCGGGGGACCGCGTCGCCTATCTCTCACCGAACACTCACACGCAGCTCGAATCGTTCTACGCAGTCCCGCAAATCGGCGCCGTACTGGTGCCGTTAAACTATCGCCTGACCGCAGACGACTTCGTTTACCTGATCAACCATAGTGGTTCGCGCATGATCTGCGCAGACCGCGATTATCTTGGCACGATCGATAGCATTCGGTGCCGCCTTCCAGGCGTTGAATACTTTGTCGCTCTCACCGGAGAAGGCGAGGCCTGGCTCAACTATGAAGCAATGGTCGACGCGAGCCCGGCTGAATTCGCGCGTCCGGAAATTCACGAGACCGACCTGCTCACAATCAATTACACCAGCGGCACGACCTCGCGTCCGAAGGGCGTGATGATCACCCATCGCAATGCCTGGATGAATTCCATCGGCACGCTCCTCTACGCCCCGATGAGCTGTGCCGATCGTTATCTGTGGACGCTGCCGATGTTTCACGCCAACGGCTGGACTTTCGTCTGGACCGTAACGGCAGCCGGTGCGACTCACATCTGCCTGCGCAAATGCGAGCCGCGCGCTGTCTTCGGGTTGATGGCGACCGAGCAAGTCACCACGTTGTGCGCAGCCCCGACGGTTTTGATTTCGTTAGCGAATGCGCCGGAAAATCTTCGTCGCCTCGCGCCGAAAGGAATTCACGTTGTCACAGCCGGTGCGCCGCCCGCAGCTTCCACCATTCAGCGATTGGAAGAAGATTTGGGCTGGACCATCACGCACGTTTACGGACTGACCGAGACAGCGCCATTCATCACCGTCTGCGAGTCGCGAGCAGAACACGCGCCCCTCCCCATCGCCGAACGAGCCGCGATCAAAGCGCGTCAGGGAGTCGAGTTAATCACATCGGGCGAGTTGCGTGTAGTGGACACACAGGGCAATGACGTGCCGCACGATGGCCTTAGTCAGGGTGAAATCGTCGCCCGCGGCAACGTGGTCATGGCTGGCTACTACAACGATCCGGAGGCGACCGAGAAGGCTTTACGCGGCGGATGGTTTCATACAGGCGACGCCGCCGTCGTGCATCCGGATGGCTACGTCGAAATTCGCGACAGACTGAAAGACGTTATCATCAGCGGCGGCGAAAACATCTCTTCCGTTGAAGTCGAAGGCGTGCTTTTGCGACACCCGGCCGTGCAGGAGGTGGCGATCGTTGGATTCCCGCATGAAAAATGGGGCGAAGCGCCGCATGCCTTTGTTGTTCTGCACGAAGGCGCGCGGACCGATGAGCGCGAGCTGTGCGACTTCGCGCGGGCGAACCTCGCGCACTTCAAAGCGCCGCACAGTGTGACATTCGTCAACGAGCTACCCAAAACTGCAACCGGCAAAATTCAGAAATATGTTTTGAGAACGCAGCGCCCTGCGATCGCTCCGCAGTGAGTCACTGTTTTCACCCGCTTCCGATGTAACGATCCACTTGTCGCGCCCGGAGCCTCTCGAAGGCAGAACGATTCACAAATTACGTCTGCGACAAACGTCCCAATGTTAAATTAGACGCGACCCCCGGTTTTCCCCGGTTTTGCCCCATGATTTGTTTGTTCAGAAAAAAGCTTGAAGTGCCCTGACCTCGCGCATTACAAAACGTCCAACCCAGAATGTTTCATTGTTCATTTAAGATAGTAGCCACGAATTTTGTGACTACTCTTTTGGCGCTGCTCGGCTGCGGCTGCATCACGACTGCAGTTCCAGGAGCATTCCAGAAGGAAATTCGGAATCAAGGTTTCGCTTCTTTTAATCAACCAATTGGCGACCCGCATAACCCCAATGACTGGAATAAATTTGGACCGGGAGCTGTTCTCCGCAGCAAAATGCAAACCTATTATTACCCGGCCAAAACAGTGATTGGCGATCAAGGCGTGAGAGATGCAATGAATCCGCAAAACGCCTCACCCATTAGCCTCTTTAGCGATAAGCGCGTTTCCGGCTACGACTTTGACGGCAAAGGAGGTTGGTCACTCGATGCAGTCAATCAAATCGCGGGCGCCATTGAACTCAAGAGTGTGACCAACGTGGATATTCAATTCGGCAAAGCTTGGCTGGCCAACCCGAAAAGCGAAGGTGAGTTGCATCACGCGCTCAAGACGGCAGCCAAAGACATGGATGAGTCGGCGCTGACGGCACTTCGCAAGGGCCAATTTGTCGTCGTACAGAACGCCGTCTTTGTAGAAAGCGTTCGTTACTACTTCAAACAAGACACGCAAGCCGGCGCTTCCGCTGTTTATAAACTTACCGGCCAGGAAATCGCGAACCTTCAAGCGAAAGGTTATAAGGTCGTTGACGGCGGTGTAGAGGTCGATCAACCTCGTTTTATCGCTTTTACTCCTCTGCCAAACGCGGCCGAGGACATCCGGCATTGAACAGCCGTAAGTCTTCGGTTCTTTGCGCCAGGAACCGGAGTACCTCGGTATTCACCCGCGTTCACTCAAGAAAAGTTACGGAACCTGCACGCGCAGCTGCCGTAAAATTCGACGCTCAGCTTTCCCTCTGAATTCTGAAATTCCGATCTCTTCTGGTAACTTGACTGCGTAAAGCAGTCACGTCCGAAGCCGCCTGGGTTTGTCCGCGGGAGCGCTCAAATGGTTTCTTTCCCTCAGCTTGGGAAGCCGCTCGCTAAACGTGCTTGTCTGATATAAATCCAATCCCGGCCATGACGCGGCGATCGAAAACGACCAAGGCATCCTCATTATTGTCCGAACTGCATGTCCCGCTCCTGATCTTAGGCGCGTTCTTTCTGGGTGCCGGCGGCATGTGGCTGATCATGCGTTCGTCCGCGCCGGGTCGCCCGGGACCGCGGCCAGTGGAACGTTTTTCTCCGTCGCCGGCAACGGAGCCCCCCGATGTCTCACAGCTTGCGCCTGCCGACGCCGCAAAAATACTCGGGGACTGGAACTACGACCGGCATGACTGGGCACACGCGATCGACCATTACCAGGAGGCAATCGCGGACGGCGCCGACAATCCGGATGTGCGCACCGATCTTGGCAATTGCTTTCGATTCATTGGCGAATCCCACAGAGCGCTTGAGCAATATCAGATTGCCCAGACCGAGAATCCAATGCACGAGAACAGCTTGTTCAATCAGGCGGGACTTTATGCCGAAGTGTTACACGATGATCAACGCGCTTTAGCAACTGCACGCGAATTTCTGAAGCGCTTTCCACAAGGCGACCGCGCGGCGGCAGCCCGGCAATTGATTTCGAAGTTAGAGGGAAGAGACCAATCGGCCGGTAAACCGTAAGGCGCAATTCTACGCGTTTTACTCGTGCTGCGGTTGACGGAGTGAATCCTGAACCGAAGCCGGTAATTTGTCGGCGTTCCGCAGCAAAAGACTTACCTGCCAAATTTCCGAATCGCAGCTTTGCCTTTGATCACTCGCACTGCCTCGTGCTTGCGCCAGCTACCCTAGCTGCGTTGCCGTCTACCCTCGCGATTTCCCAAGCGCGCGTGTTCTATCTCAGAAAACCCATTTCCTCGATTGAAACTCGTTCGCTTCCCACGCTCACTCGCTCCTACCCTCGCAGCTTTACCTTCTATCTCGGAAATCCCTTTCCTCGGTTCCTGTCCGCCAAAGGACGGACTGGCCGTGGCGAACCTCCATCTCTCAACTCTGTAAGGGTGCGTGGCTCCAATGGAGCTTTTACGCTCTCCCGCCGGCAAGCCGGCCCAAGTCAGACTGATTACTTCTGTCCAGGCGTCAATTCGGTAAAATTCGA
>DASYDT010000016.1:0-25680 GCA_036499425.1 Candidatus Udaeobacter sp.
CAACTTAGCGACAAGCTTCAGGAAATTTTCAAGGAGCTCCGTGGGCATGGCATTATCAGCGAGTCGAATATCGACGCCGCTTTGCGTCAGGTGCGTCTGGCGCTGCTCGAAGCGGATGTCGATTTTCAGGTCGCCAGAAAATTCATTGCTCAGGTAAGGGAAAAAGCGCTGGGTGAAGCAGTTGTTCGCAGTATTACTCCCGGACAGCAGATCGTAAAAATTTTCCACGACGAATTGACTGCGCTGCTCGGAGACGATTCGGCGCCACTCCATCTGGAGGATCAGGGCCGTATTTTGATGGTCGGTCTCAATGGTTCCGGCAAGACGACTTCCTCGGCCAAGCTGGCGCGCTTTTTACAGAAACAGGATTATGCACCGGTGCTCGTCCCGTGCGATTTGCAGCGGCCCGCAGCCGTCGAGCAACTCGTAACGCTCGGCAAACAGATTGGTGCGGCGGTCGTTGCTCCTGATCCGGGCGAGAAAAATGTTCAACGCGCCGCGGCAACAGCACTTGGCAGGGCGCGACCGGAGTCTGTCCTGAGCGAAGTCGAAGGAGCTGCGCCAAGCATTTACATCTTCGACACAGCAGGCCGCCAGGAAATCGACGAAGCGTTGATACGGGAACTCAAAGACCTGAAGGAATTTTTGCAGCCGCAGGAAACTTTGCTGGTCGTTGATGCGGCCACCGGCCAGCAAGCGGTCAGCGTGGCGACCCGTTTCAACGATGCTTTGTCAATCACGGGAATTATTCTAACAAAGCTCGATGGCGACGCGCGAGGCGGCGCAGCTTTGTCGATGCGGGAAGTGACGCGCCGGCCAATCAAATTCGTCGGCACCGGTGAAAAACTCGAACAGTTCGAGCTTTTTGTTCCGGAGCGGCTCGCCGGCCGGATTCTGGGAATGGGCGACGTGGTTGGTCTCGTCGAGAAAGCTGCCGAAGCAGTGGAAGCGGAAGACGCTGCTCGGCTTGAACGTAAATTGCGCACGGCGTCGTTCGACTTCAATGATTTCCTGGAGCAGTTCAAGATGATGCGAAAGATGGGACCGCTGGAGAATATTCTTGGCATGTTGCCCGGCATGAGTAATGTGCAAGGCCTCTCGATTGACGAGAAGCAGCTTAAGCGCACGGAAGCCATCGTGCTTTCGATGACAAACGAAGAGCGGGCGCGCCCCGACATTCTGAATGCACGGCGGCGTCAGCGCATCGCGCGCGGCAGCGGCTGCACCGTCACGGAGGTGAACGATTTGCTGCGGCGCTTTGATCAGATGCGCAAGATGATGAAAAGCGCGGGCAAGATGAAGAAGATGATGGCGCAACTGGCGCGAATGAAAAGTTAATATGGCAGTTTCAATCAGATTACGTAGAGAGGGCGCGAAAAATCGCCCGTATTACAAGGTGGTAGTGGCCGACAGCCGCAGCCCGCGCGACGGGAAATTTATCGAGGTCATCGGCACGTACGATCCGAAAAAAACTGGTCACAATAGCTCCTTGAAGCTCGACCGCGCAGAATACTGGATTAGCAAAGGCGCCCAACCGTCAGACACGGTTCGCAGCCTGATCAAGAAGAACAAGAAAACGACAACGGTCGGCGAGCCGTCATCGCAACCAGAACGAGAGACCTCGCAATCGACCCAGGACGTAGTTTCACCTGCGTCGCCGCCGGTTGAAGAGTCCAGCTAGCGCGATGGTTGCTCGCTTGTTGTAGCGGCGCTCTCTGAGCGTTGCATTACACGTTTTTGCTTTATCCTATCGCCGCGAAATCGAGCGGCGTCTCTCGAAGCCATCGGCGCATCGCTTCGCACAGCGAAGCGACAACCGCTCAAAAATTCGTGTTTATTCGTGTACATTCATGGTTAGGCTCTTGACGCATGAGGGAGTTTCTGGAGTTCGTCATTCGGCAGCTGATTGAATTTCCTGACGATATGGTGCTGACGGAAATTCCAAGCGGCAGGACGACTATCTTTAAATTGCAACTTCGACGCGGGGATGTTGGCCGTATCATTGGCCGAGGCGGCCAGACCGTTCAGGCTATTCGCGCGTTGCTGGCCAGTTCTGCGGCGCGCCATGGCCAGCGGGCAGTTTTAGAAATTGTAGAATAATTGTAGGGCGTCTGTGTCAGACGCCGCGGCGTTTGCATAATTTCGGCGTTGGACGTTGGATGTTGGGCGTTCGATGTTTCTTTCTCGATGAAGATCGACATCGTCACGTTGTTCCCTGAAATCTGCCGCGCGCCATTGAGCGAGAGCATCATGAAACGCGCGCAGGAAAAGGGAATCGTGCAGCTCCACATTCATAATCTGCGCGATTGGACGACGGATAAACATCACGTGGTGGATGACGCGCCGTTTGGCGGAGGGCAGGGGATGGTGATGAAGCCGGAGCCGATTTTTGCGGCCGTGGAAGATCTAAAGAAAACGTCCAACCCGCCTTCGCCAGGCTACGGCGTGGCAGGCGTTCAACGCCCAACGCTCAATGCCCAATCGAAAATCATTCTGATGTCTCCGGCGGGTGGGCGTTTCGATCAAGAAATCGCGAGAAGGCTTTCACAGGAATCGCATCTGATCGTCGTTTGCGGCCATTACGAAGGCGTCGATCACCGCGTGATCGAGCATCTTGTGGACCTTGAGATTTCAATTGGCGATTACGTGCTGACCAACGGCGCGATCGCCGCAGTCGTACTTGTTGATGCAATCGTGCGTCTGCTGCCGGGCACGCTCGGTCATGAGCAATCCGCAATTGATGATAGCTTCAGCCACGAAAGCTCCGGACTAGAAGCTCCACAGTACACGCGGCCCGCTGAGTTTCGCGGCTGGGAAGTCCCGGAGATTCTCCTCTCGGGAAATCACGCAGAGATTGCGAAATGGCGCAAAGAACAAGCACTCAAGCGCACGCGCGAGAATCGCCCGGATTTGTTGGGGCATTAACTTCGCGGTGTCATCCCGAACCGCGAAGACGGTGAGTGACCTCACAATCGCAGGGCGCATCTTCTAGTAATGAGGGTGATCAATCAGCCTGTGCGAGGTCCTCGCTCCACTCGGGATGACAGCCGGATTGTTAGTGACGCACTCTCCCCAGCACGATGGAGCCGTTGATCCCGCCAAAACCGAATGAATTACTCATGACGTAATTTAACTCCGCTGCGCGACCATGATTCGGCACAATGTGGAGATCGCACGCCGGATCGGGATTTTCATAGTTGATCGTCGGCGGAATCCATTGCCGATCCAATGCAAGCGCGCAAAGCGCCGCCTCGATGGCGCCGGTCGCGCCCAGTGGATGTGCGTAATAACCTTTCGTTCCGCTGACAGGAATTCGCTGCGCATGATCACCAAACACTTGTTTGATCGACGCCGTTTCCGCGCTGTCATTGAGCTGCGTCGAACTGGCGTGTGCATTAACGTAATCAATTTGTTCGGGTGCCAATTGCGCGTCCGCGAGTGCTTCGCGCATCGCACGGATGCACGATTCGCCGTTCGGCAGTGGTGCGGTCATGTGGAACGCGTCATTGTTTAAGCTGTAGCCAAGGACTTCCGCGTATATGCGAGCCCCACGCGCTCGCGCGTGTTCGAGTTCCTCGACGACCAGCGAAGCGCCGCCTTCGCCCATGACAAATCCATCGCGCAGCAGGTCGAATGGACGACAAGCCAGAGCGGAGTCGCCGGTCCATCGGCTCATCGTCTTAATGATGTCGAATGCACCGATTGTTATCGCGGTCAGTGGCGCTTCGGCTCCTCCGGCTACGATCACATCTGCAAAATCATCTCGAATGTAACGGAGCGCTTCCCCAACGGACACCGTGCCACTGGCGCAACTGTTTGAATTTGTCGTGCCCACGCCGCGAAACCCGAATTCGATTGCGATGTTTGAATGGGCCGACCCACCGAACACCTGGACAGCAAGTGTGGGTTGAACGCCGCGCGCGCCCTTTTTCAAATATCTGATGTATTGCTCTTCGGCTTTGCAGACACCGCCCAGCGCGGTGCCGAAGCTGACTCCGATGCGATCTTGCGGTTCTTCGTGGGAATACTCGATCCGCGCGTCTTCGAGCGCGAGCT
Source organism: Candidatus Udaeobacter sp. (assembly GCA_036499425.1). GTDB lineage: Bacteria > Verrucomicrobiota > Verrucomicrobiia > Chthoniobacterales > UBA10450 > Udaeobacter. The sequence goes on from DASYDT010000016.1 coordinate 4,057, forward strand.
TTGCAGATACGACCGCAAACTGCGCGTAGCGGTCGAGCCGCTTCAAACGGTGCGGTGAAAAAAACTCTTCTGGATTCCAATCGCGAATCTCGCCGGCGCAACGCACGCGGAAAACGCTCGGATCGAAGCTTGTGATCGCGGTAATGCCACCTCTTTCCGCGAGGATTCCGTTCCAAAAATGATCGACGCCGGTGCCGATGCATGTGATAGGGCCGATGCCAGTGATGACCGCGCGTCGCCGAGCCTGCCGCGCCGTAGCCTTTGGCGTAGGCGGGCTCATGCGGTCACTTTGTTTGTCCTTGCTTCCACATAAGCCTTCATACAGCGCAAGGTTTCGTTAGCAATGCTATGAATAAAAAAATCGCCAATGATTGAATCGACAATTGGTGCCAAGATGGGAATGCGAAATTGCAAGTCGTGTGAGATCGTTACCAGCACGCCATCGCGGGTATCGGAAAACGTCCAGACCACGCGCATCCCTTTTGTCCAGGCTTTCAGATGATGAAAATGAATTTCGAGCCTGCTGCGATCGATGATTTGCTCTGAGGTCCAGGAGATCGGAATCCCGGAACGCTCCGCCGCCATCACCACAACGTTGCGATCGCTGCTGCGCTCCAGAAAGCGGATATAGCGATAATGCGGGAGGATTTTTGGCCACAGTTCCAGGTTTGCCGCCGTTTCGAAGATCGTCATCTTCGGCGCGTGCATGAGCAGGGAATTTGTCTTGTGCATTCTGGTTGCGGTTGATGATAAGATTCAAACCGCGCAGTTTAACGATGTTGCGCAGCTTTGGAATATAGAATCCTTCTTCGAAAAATCATTTTCGTGAAAGCGGAAAATCGTCGCTGGAAAAGTTACGTGTTTGTTACCTGCCTAAATTCAGCGTTAGCACATTGCCCAATTCTCGATATGGCACCGCCTGAATTCACAGCGACCACCATTATCGGAAAGAGGAAAATGGAGCCTACGGGATTCGAACCCGTGACCTCCTCAATGCCATTGAGGCGCTCTACCAACTGAGCTAAGACCCCGGAAAGATCTCAGATTGTAAATTTCAGATTGCGGATTGCAACCTGTGAGGTGGTTTTTTGCATCGAACGCGCTTCTGCGAAGGCTGTGAAGTCAGGCGGGCGCGGGCAGCGTTTTTTTCTCTCGCCAAGCTGACCAAAATAGTTCAAGACTCGGCGACTATGAAAACATCGATTAAAATACTAATTCCCTCATTTCTCATCGCGCTGATACTTGCGCTCGCTTGTTTTGGGCTTTTACCAAAAGCGCAAGCGGTCAGTCCATCACCGGACGGAGGTTATCCCGGTGGTAATACCGCGGAAGGAGACAACGCACTTCTGAGTCTCAGCAGCGGCGGGTTCAATACGGCAGTTGGTTTTTTCACGCTCTTGAGCAACACCACCGCCAGCTTCAACACGGCGCTCGGCGCTGGGACACTGTTTTTGAACACGGCAGACAGTAATACGGCCATTGGGGCGGGAGCGCTTCTCTTCAACACTGTCGGCTTCGGCAACACAGCCAATGGAGCGTTCGCCCTCTTTAGCAACACCGGCGGTGTCACCAACGCGGCCCACGGCTATCAAGCCCTCTTTAGCAACACCACAGGCAACCAAAACACGGCCATCGGTACTGGGGCGCTCTTGGGCAATACCACAGGCAACGGAAACACGGCCACCGGTCTAGGAGCACTCGCTGCCAACACCATGGGCCAGGCCAACACGGCCACCGGTCTAGGAGCGCTCGCCGCCAACATCAGCGGCAGCGGTAATACGGCCATCGGTGATGGTGCGCTTGGGATCAACACCATCGGCCACGGCAATACGGCTTTGGGCGATGGAGCCGGCAGCAACGTCACTACGGCTAGTAACGTCATCTCTATCGGCAGCATGGGTGCGAACATGGACAACAGCTGCTTTATCGGGAACATATTCGGCTCGACATCTTCCAATGGAGTCGCTGTTTTGATTAATTCGAATGGCCAACTCGGAACGATGACTTCATCCCAGCGCTTCAAGGAAAACATCAAACCCATGGGCAACGCCAGCGAAGTGCTCTATGCGCTTACACCTGTGTCGTTCCGTTACAAAAGGAATATTGACCCGGATGGCACATTGCAGTCCGGCTTGGTAGCTGAGGACGTGGAAAAGGTGAATCGCGACCTGGTTGTCCGTGATAAAGAAGGAAAACCTTACAGCGTGCGCTACGATCAGGTAAACGCGATGTTGCTCAATGAGTTTCTCAAAGAGCACAAAAAGGTCGAGGCATTGGAAGGCACAGTCGCCACTCTGGCCGCGACGGTGAGAGAGCAGGCAGCGCAAATCCAGAAAGTGAGCGCACAGCTTGAAGTGAGCAAACCTGCACCGCAAACGGTTCTCAATAATCAGTAAAAGCAGCCGAGCACCTAGTGTTCTTTGAAATCAGGGCGTGCTTGCTTCGTGATCACGCTTCGCTACGAAAATTATGGGCGAGGATGTAGCGTCGGGCACGTGCCTCGGCATAACTGAGCGATTACTGCGGAGATCCATGAATTTTATTAGTCATGGCCGGGGAGATAGAATTGATCGCGCCATTCGCAGGAAGCCCCTGGAGATACATCAAGTCCCCGGTTGGAGAAGCTAGAGCTGCGAAAGGCGCGCCGTTCGATTCTCCCCCAACAATTGCGGACCCGGAAGAATCCAGCGCAATACCATCCAAAAATCCATCACCAGTTGGCAGACCTTTCAGTGGAGTCAGAGTACCATCAGGAGCGACAAATGCGCCGTACGGACCCGCTGTTGAAAAGCCAGCGATAAGTCCCGTTCCAGAATCGTCGATCGCAACCGTATATATTATTCCGTTGGTCGACGGCAGATTGCTTATAGGGGTTACATGACCCTGCGGAGACACGAGCGCGGCAAAAGGAAGTGACTGGGAAGTACCTCCCATAATCGCCGCTCGGTTCTTATTTATTGCAACGCTATAGTTAATTCCTTGTGGAAGATTAGCAATGGGCCTGACATCGCCCTGGCGAGAGACGAATGCAGCATATAGCGAATCGTGATCCTGGCCTCCAATGAATCGCCATTGAGAATCTGCAACCGCAACCCAGTAAATGGCACCGGGAACAGGCAGGCCTTGTATAGGTTCTACAACGCCGCGAGGTGAGACAAAAGCAGCGTATGCAGAGTTTGATGGGCCTGTCCCGCCAATGATTCCCTGATTTGATTTATCAATTGCGACACTATAAATAAGCCCGCTCGCAGGGACATCGAGCGCATGTGCTTTACCCGTAGGAGAGACAAGGGCGGCATATGGAATGTTAGATGCAAAATGCCCCCCTCCGATCATCCCTCTTCCAGAATCGCTTAGCGCGACAGAATAGATCTCACCGGGTGCTATCAAGTGCTCGATCGGTCGCAATATTCCGTTAGGCCCAACCAAGGCAGCATAGGCATTTACGCCACTCGTACCCCCAATGAGTCCCGTGTCATGAGAATTGAGAGCAACCCGATACGTCAGTCCCGTTGGAGGCAGGCCGGATAACATCTCTACAGCGCCACCCGTCTTAACAAAAGCTGCATAAGGAGCATTCTGTTGGCCACCCATAATTGCCAAAATGTCCGGATGCGAGACCACCCCCGGCACCGCCATAACGTCGGCAGCCGATTGGGCATGCACTCGGGGCAGAACGCCTATCAGTGTCAGAGCGAACACGCTAATGCCGAGCGTGATTTTGGAGCCCCATTTAGGCGTGTTATTTTGTACCGTCGGAGTCGTTGCTTTCTGAAGCAGGATCGGAGAAGACATTTGTGGGCTATTTGATGCGCGCGCAGTCTCGGAATAAATCAGACCAATGTCAACTTTGCGCGTGCGCTGGTCGAACCGACGATATGAATCTTAGTGGAGTGGGACGGCGAAACGCTACCACTCTTTGAAATCTCCCTTGTGCTCGTGCGTTTCGATCACGTTGCCACCATCATCGTAAACGCGGATCACAGCATCATGTGAACGGCTATAGAATTTCGCGTAATCGACGGCATCGCTGACTTTGGTGTACCACAAGCCACCGGATGGCAGTGCATCGGAAATTCGACCCGACGACGCGATGATCATTGCGCGGGCGGACTTGGTAAACGTGTAAGGGGAAAATGGCCTTTGAAGCACTAGGGCCGCGGAGCCGGAGTGGAGCGCGGCGAACCAGTAAGCGTGGGCGGCGGTGTTAGACGAGGCGGCGGAGTGGGCCTCGGCGTCGGTGAACATCTCCCAGTGCATGGGGTCGGTGTTGGTGTTGCAGATTAATAATTCAAATTGGTCTCAGCCCCGGAGAAGCGACGCGTCATTCCCCCCGTAAGAGACAGTCTGGGTCCTGTGGTCCCCACGACCTTGAGGTATCACTAGCAGCAGACCCGCTTACCGGAGGTCCGAGGAATCCATGATTGCCTCAAGCCGTTTGCGGTTCGCGGTGAGATCAGGTACCCAGTTTCCGCCAGCGCGAGTTTGCTCTTCTTCCGCCATTGTCAACCAACGCGTCGCTTCCGTGTACTGGCCCTCTGCCAAAGCGATAGCACCAAGTGCGTTCTGACTCCTGACCGTCATCTCTTCACGATATTCGACGTATGGATAACGCGCTGCGTCATTCAATGCCGACGTAAACTCACTACGTGCTGCCGCCAAGTCGCCGCGGTCGAACAGGATGAGACCGCGCCGCAAGTAGAGGCCCGGCAGGATCAGGTTGCCTCTGGTAATCAACGCCCGATCGAACGCAGCCCACGCCAGCGCGCGGAGATGGTCTTGAAACTGACCTTCAATTGGCCCGCCATGCTGCTGGCCTTCGTTCCATTCCGCAAGCAATGCAGGCAGTCGTGGATCGCCAGCCCAGATTCCTAAAGCTACGCGCCGTGCTTCTTGGCCGGAAAGTCGCGCAGCCCGACGCATCGTGCCCAAACCATCCGCAATATCCTGGTAATAGATGCCTAGGTTCCAATAGCCATAGGGGTCCGACGACTTCTGCGCGGCAAGATACCAAACGGAGCGCGGATCATGCCATTCCCGCAGGTAAGTGAGTGTAGCCCATGCCCATAACATTGCGATTATGCCAAGCACTGCGGCAGCCCCGATTAAACCTCTACGCCCAAAACGTTCGCCGCAGACGATTATTCCCCACGCCAGCAAAATCACCGCCGCGACTGAAGGAAAGAACAGATATCGATCGGCTACAGGATGAAGAAAGGAGAGGGCCTGCGTCGGAATGAAAGCAAACAGAATCCAATAAATGAGCAGCATCACAAGGGGGGCACGGCGTCGCAGTAGTAAGGGAACGCCGAAGATCGCGAGCAACAAGATCGCAGCGCCAACTTGCATCGCAGCATTCGGCGGAGATTCAGGCGCGACCCGGAAAATAACGTAGCTACCAAACCCTGTGAGGAGCCAGACGCTCTGTACCAGTGCGGCAATGAGCACATATGGTTCGGGGTGGCGCCCCGTTGGCGGCTGCACCCCTGCGGCAACCCATGCAACGATTATCGCGAGAAACAGAAATGGCACTTTGTCCGGTAGCGAACGGGCTAGCGGACGTTTCTCCACAAAAAAATCGCGTGCCACAAACACTGCCGGAAAAGTCGCGACTGAAAGCTTTCCCGCCACCGCAAATAGGAACAGCGCAAGCGAAGAGATGTACCACCAGTGCGCGTTTGCTCCTCCTTGACGGTATCGAAGATATGCAAGGAACGAAGGTAGAGCGAAAGCTGCCGCAACCAGATCCTTGCGACTGGCAACCCACGCGATCGCCTCCACGTGCGCAGGATGAACAATGAACAGGAGAGACGCAGCGACTGAAACAATTCGGTTTCCAGTTAGCGCCAATGCAACAAGAAAGACAAATCCCGCAACTATGCCGCCCCAGATGTTGCTCGAAAGATGAAAGACAAATGGACTCGCGCCAGCGAAGGCGTAATCGAGCATGTAGGAAAGCAGATGAACCGGCGAATAGTTGGCATAGTAAGGCTGGGTGAAAATGTGTTGCAGATTTTGCAGAGTGAAGCTGCGAATCCACGGATTACTAACGACGTACTGCGGATCATCGAGACCAAGGAAGCCAACGCGAAGCATGCCGATATAGAGGAAGGCGCTTGCGATCGTCAAAGCCACAAAAGTCGCAGCGTTCGTCTGCCGCGTTCCGGGCAGGAGTGGTCCAGCGATTAGGGCAGCAGTTCGCGCGGACCTTTTCTGTTTCGCAGCGCTGCGTTCCTGTTTCCGGCGCTGAGATCGTGGCAGGGATTTAGCCGCCGCGGCTTTCGTTTTTTGTTTGGTTGATTTCAAGCTTTCAGATTCAATTCTTCACAGGGACTCGTCGACGAATGTTACGTGTAACGCGCGCGCGACTCGCCCTTCACGGTCGTTTCTACGGTCTGCTAACTTTTTGCTGCAAAACTACGCAATTCTGCGCAACACACCGCGAACGCTGAATCGCCAAATACTTAGCGTCGGCAATGCTATGCAAATCAATGAAATCATGCGCAACTCGTTAGGCTTGAATTACGAATCAGCGGCTCTGAACCAACTGAGCTATGCCGGCGTTCCTCCCACATGAAAGCCGACGGACTGTCAATCCGTTGTTAACGTGCTTGTCGATCAACCGTTGCCAAGTGGTTGCCAACGTATCGTCGCGCAGTGGTAGTTTTCCATTCATCGGCCCAGTTTCTTTACTTTTCGGTCATTTTGTTAGGAGTTAAAAGGATCTGCTTAGGGGAGCAGCTGCCAAGACGCGCCCCCGCCAATCGCCGAAAAGTAAAGAGTTGCGGAAAGGTGCATCATAATCACTTCCGCTGGCGGCCATGGAACCTTAGGACGTGGAGCATAAGTTGCGATGGCCACCTTCGCCCGAGTCGGCTCTGCCAACGACGCAGCTGCGGAGAGCAGCAAAATCGTTACGGCAACTTTGCAAATTCGCGCAGGAATCTTCGATTGCATCGGGCTTAGATATTCAATCAGAAAAGGCCGGGAATGTGAAGCGCGGCATTTGGCAAAACGTCAATCGCGCCAGTTAAACGTGCAGGAATCGTCGATGACATACGCGAACGGATCGCTTCACAGCATCGCGCGAGAATCGCCGATGATAGGCGGATGGTGAAACGCGCCGTTCCGGCCACACGTCGCATCGAACACAGCTCGACGGCGGGAACAGTCTTTTTGCATTTTTGGTTCGGACAAAATTCCAAATGAACGACAACGGCTCTCCGTTCGTTCGTGAGCGGACGGTAGAACTGAACCATGTCATGTTTTCGTCGCCTGGCCAAAAAACCGCGTCTCGATTGCAAAATGGGCAAGTCCAAGGCTGATTACTCGTAAAATGATTGTAGCTTTACCCACTGTTTTATCCACCCGTGGAAAAATTTCGGCGTCGTTGGGCGCGATTTGAGATTAGGCGGATTTGACGATTCACCTAGCGTTGAGCGCGTCAGAATAATTTGAGAAAACCTGCCGGGCATTGATGCCATTGAGCGCTCTGCGAACTGAGCTAAGACCCCGGCCAAAGATTTTTAGATTGTAAATTTCAAACTGCCCATTGCAACTCGCATGCAGTTTTTCTGTAACCGCTTCGCTGTGGGAAGCGTCATAAAGGGATGGTTTCAGCGCGTGCGCTGCGCGTCTCACAGAGACGCGGCTACAGGAACAATTTTGAAGGCGTTTCAGTCGAAGCTTGCAACAAAGAAACTTTTGTGATGTTCAATAGGCGGAGCGATTTATGAAGGAATTCAAATTTTCGGCGCTCTGCTTGATCGCGGCGCTCTTCGCAAGCATCCACATTGCATCTGGACAAGCAATCCACGCAAGCGTGCAAAATGTCTCTTCGCGCCCGGCCCCCAGGCGCGCCGCGCCGGCGGGGAGGCCGATTGTGAACCCAGGAATCGCACCGCATGTCGCTCCCAGGCCAGCGAACGTCGTCCCGCGAACTGTCAGCTCATACGCACCTCGCACTGTCGCGCAATCTGCTCCGAATCTTCTGCCGAATTATCCAGTCGTTGCGCGGTCATTGAATCCTACTGTCGCAGCGATTAATGCGCAGCGGATTCGACGGATCGCCGGCCAGGAACCGATCACGCTTGATCCAGCAACGCGTCAAAACGAATTGCGCACTTTGGCGGCAATGCGTGAACGGCGTGCCATCGGAACTGAGAATCGAACGCTCGCAGCGATAAATGCTCAACGCCCCGTCATGACCCACGATCCGGCGACGCGACCTCAGTTGGAGGCGCCCGAATCCGCAGGAGACTTGGCGAAAACAAAATGGCGCAACACAAATGATCGCAGCTATTTCAACGCGTTCCACCGTCATCGGCACGAGTGGCATGATCGGAACTGGTGGCACGGCCATTGTGACACGATCGTTTTCGTTAGCACCGGATATTATTTTCTGGACGGAAGCTATTGGTACCCGGCCTGGGGTTACGATCCATCGCAGAGCTACTACGACTACGACGGGCCGGTTTATACCTACAGTAATCTGCTCCCGGACGAGGTGATCGCGAACGTCCAGGTCGCCTTGCAAGATGCAGGTTATTACCTTGGGCAAATAACGGGTTCGCTAGATGTGGGGACGCGCGCTGCTCTTGCGAATTTTCAGCGCGATTACGGCTTGGAAATGACGGGAGCGATTGACGAAGCGACAGTCGAGACGCTCGGGCTATATCAGAATCCAGATCAGAATCCAGAGAACGCCTCAGACTATTAGAGCTTCTCCAGAGTAGCTTTGACTCTGCACTCGATAAGGTCGCGGACGCGACGAAAGTCCTCTGGTGATAAATCCATGCAAGGGAGCGATACCAAATTGCGGGACGGTAGGCTCGTTCGAGGCGAAAACCCGCTGAATCTTGAGATGCCGTTTGAAAAGCTGGAGGGCTTCCTCACGCCTACCGAATCGTTTTACGTCCGCACACATTTTCCGATTCCGGCGATCGATCGAGATGCTTGGTGGCTGCGTGTGGAAGGCGAAGTCGAAAAACCGTTCGCGATAAATTACGAACAGCTGCTCGAATTCGAATCGATGACAATCCCGGTGACGCTGGAATGCGCGGGCAATAATCGCAGTTTTCTCGAACCGAAAGTCAAAGGCGTGCAATGGGGACTTGGCGCGGTCGGCACGGCGGAATGGACTGGCGTGCCATTGGCGAGCTTGCTTGACCGCGCGGGTGTGGAAGCAAACGCGTCTGAGGTAATTTTGGAGGGAACGGATGGCGGCATGCTCGAGGACCCGAAGAGTCCGCCGGGTAAGTTGCACTTTGCCAGGAGCATTCCTTTAAAGAAAGCGCGTGCGGACGTTTTGCTCGCTTACAAAATAAATGGCACCAAGCTTCCGCCGGAACACGGGTTTCCAGTGCGTGCGATTGTGCCGGGCTGGTATGCCATGGCGTCGATCAAATGGCTGCAGCGCATCATCGTCACAGACCAACCGTTCACCGGTTATTATCAAACGATTGATTACGCCTACTGGAAGAGGCGAGCGGAAGTGGCTGAGCTCACGCCGCTTACCGAAATGCAAATCAAAGCAGAAATCGCGAAGCCCGCTGAAGGCGAAACGGTTCCCGCAAATTCCAGCGTGCGTGTTCACGGTGCTGCATGGACGAGCGATGGCGAAATCAGAAAGGTGGAACTGAGCACGGATGGCGGATCAACGTGGAGCGAGACGAATTTGCTCGGCGAACCGAAACCAAACGCGTGGCGGCTTTGGGAGTTCAATTGGCAAACGCCCGCCGCGCCGGGAAAGCAAACGTTAATCGCTCGCGCGACCGATTCGCTCGGTCGAACTCAACCGGTCATCCATGATTCTGATCGCGGCACTTACATGATCAATCATCTGCTGCCGATTACGGTCGAAGTGCGATGATTCTGGGGAGCGCACGCGTCTCGCGTGCTGGCGAGCGCGTCCTCTCAATCGCGAACTTTTGTGAAGCCTTTTCATCATGCGCCGGAAACGATGTCGAAAGAAGTCCGTTTCGGCGTAACGCTGAAACCAGCACGCGAGACGCGCGCGCTCCCCAGAATTCCGAACGCGATGTTGTTGAACTTCACGAGCGTCTCGTCTTAACTGGATGAGATGTCGCTTGTATTTAAAACCATCCAGACCGAGGGGATCGCCGAGCTTTCCTATCTTATCGGAGATGATGACGAAGGAGTGGGAGCAATCTTCGACCCAAGAGCAGATGTCGATGTTTATGTGGACATGGCGCGCGAAGCCGGCTTGGCGATCACGCATATTTTCGAAACGCATATCCATGCCGATCTTGTAAGCGGGTCGCGCGAGCTGCGCGCGCGGCTGGAATCGGCGAAGATTTATGCCAGCGGCGAAGGTGGCGCGGAGTACGGCTTTGAGCCTGAGAAAGTAAAAGATGGCGATCGATTCACGTTCGGCGAAGTGCTCGTGACCGCGCGGCATACTCCCGGACATACGCCGGAGCACATGTCGTATTTGCTGGCTGAAGCCGAGCATCCCGACGAGCCATGGGCAGTCCTCACCGGCGATTCTCTTTTTGTTTCCTCCGCGGGCAGGCCGGACTTGTTAGGCGAAACACACACAAAACAACTTGCGGAACAACAGTTCCATACGTTGCGCGATTTTTATCTAAACCTGCCTGATCACGTGATGATTTATCCGAATCATGGCGCCGGCTCGCCGTGCGGCGCAGACATCGGTGCGCGGTTGAGCAGCACGATCGGTTACGAGCGGAAATTCAATAGCTTTTTGCAATTCGCTGACGCCAAAAGCTTCACTGATTACGCGATCAAAACCGCGCCGCCGGTGCCGCATTATTATCCGGTTATGAAACGTGTGAACGCGACGGGACCAAAAGTGTTGGGAAGTCTGCCGCGCGTTCCGGGTCTTCCTCCGAAAGCTTTTAAAGAAGTGATCGACAAAAAAGCTGGCGTCCTCGTCGATGTGCGCAACATGCTCGCCTTTGGCGGCGGTCATATCGCTGGGGCATTCAACATCGGCGGCACGCCGATTCTATCCATTTGGGCGGGTTGGATGCTCGATCCGGAAAAGCCGGTTCTTCTCGTGCTCGAAGATGACGACGATCTTGAAAAAATCGTGCGTTTGTTTGTTCGAACCGGCTACACGAAATTCGCCGGTTATTTAATCGGGGGAATGAAAGCGTGGCATGCAGCGGGATTTCCGCTGGAACGAATTGGGCAGATGAGCGTCCACGAGCTGAATGAGCGGAAATCCTCGCTGCAGGTTATCGATGTGCGCTCACCCGGTGAATGGAAAAAGGGTCATGTGCCTGGCGCGCATCACATATACGTACCGGAGCTTGGCAAGCGAATGAGTGAGCTCGATCGCAGCAAACCGACGGCGGTTTATTGTGGCAGCGGCTATCGCGCAAGTATCGCCACGAGTATTTTGAAACCGCAAGGGTTCAGCGAGCTTTGGAATGTTCCCGGCAGTTGGGAAGCGTGGAAAAAGGCGAAGCTGCCAGTGGAAGGAGCCGACAACGAATGAACGGCGCGACAGCGTTACCCCGCCGCTCATTCGGCGAGACAATGCGCGCCGACGTTTGGTGGTTGCAGCCGCTGCTCGTCTTTCTCGGCTTATCGACATTCATCGTCTATTCCACGTGGGCGGCGTTTCAGGGGAAGAATTATTTCGTTGGCAATTATGTCTCGCCGTTTTATTCGCCGGAAATTTTTGGTGATTCGCCGCACAGCTGGTTTGGGCCCAGGCCTGCGTGGTGGCCCAGTTTGCTCCTTTTCTCGCCTGCGCTGCTGGTTCTTTGGGCGCCCGCTGGATTTCGCCTCACCTGTTACTATTACCGCGGCGCGTACTACAAGGCGTTCTGGGCCGATCCGCCCGCATGCACCGTGGGCGAGCCGCGCAAAAGTTACTGGGGCGAACGATCGTTCCCGCTCATCATGCAAAATGTGCATCGATATTTTCTCTATCTCGCGCTTTTTTTCCTGATCGTGCTGTTGATCGACGTTTGGAAAGCGCTCTGGTTTCCCGATGGATTTGGGATTGGAACCGGGACCATTGTGCTTGCAATCAACGTTGTTTTGCTCGGCGGCTATACCTTTGGCTGTCACTCGCTGCGACATCTTGCTGGCGGATTCCTGGATCAATTTTCCAGATCGCAAACATGCTATCGCGCCTACGCGTGCGTGACCTGTTTCAATCGACGCCACATGCTTTGGGCTTGGCTGAGTCTGTTTTGGGTCGGTTTCGCCGATCTCTACGTGCGGCTCTGTGCAATGGGGGTCTGGACAGATTGGCGGATTTTGTAACGCGAGTGATTCGTTAAAATGTTACAAAGTTAAAACAGTCCGCCTTTATAACATTGTAACTCTTTTAACGTTTTTAATTGTCTAACCATGTCCGACTACGAAACTTTCGAGCACGACGTTCTTGTGATCGGCGCGGGTGGCGCGGGCCTGCGCGCCGCGATCGAAGCCTCGGCTGTGGGCGTTCGCGTCGGACTCGTTTGCAAATCGTTGTTAGGCAAGGCGCACACGGTGATGGCCGAGGGCGGAATCGCTGCGGCTCTAGCCAACGTAGATGAGCGCGACAATTGGAAAGTGCATTTCGCTGATACCATGCGCGGCGGTCAATATGTGAACCAATGGCGCATGGCTGAGCTGCATGCCAAGGAAGCGCCTGATCGCGTGCGCGAGCTTGAGGCGTGGGGCGCCGTTTTCGATCGCACCAAAGACGGACGAATTCTGCAAAGACATTTCGGTGGCCACAAATATCCGCGGCTTGCGCACGTGGGTGATCGCACCGGCTTGGAAATGATTCGCACGCTACAGGATCATGGCGTTCACCAAGGCATCGAAGTGCACATGGAGCACACCATTCTTTCGCTGCTGAAGGATGGTGACCGCGTGGTTGGCGCGTTTGGATACGAACGCGAGCGGGGCCGTTTCAAAATTTTTCGTGCCAAAGCAATTGTACTGGCAACCGGCGGAATCGGTCGCGCTTACAAAATCACGAGTAACAGTTGGGAATACACGGGTGACGGTCATGCTCTTGCATACGACGCCGGAGCGGAACTCATCGACATGGAGTTCGTTCAATTTCATCCCACCGGCATGGTATGGCCACCGAGTGTGATGGGAATTTTGGTGACCGAAGGCGTGCGGGGCGAAGGCGGAATCCTAACGAACAAAGGGGGCAAGCGTTTCATGTTCGAGGCGATCCCGGAAAATTATCGGGCCCAGACTGCGGACAGTGAGGAGGAAGGCTGGCGCTATTGCCAGGGGCACAAAGACGCGCGCCGTCCACCGGAGCTGCTAACGCGTGACCACGTCTCGCGTTGTATCGTGCGCGAGATCAAAGAGGGCAGGGGAAGCCCGCACGGCGGCGTGTTTTTGGATATCTCATGGATCAAACAAAAACTGCCGAACGCCGCCGAACACATTAAGCGGAAACTGCCGAGCATGTATCACCAGTTTAAGCAACTGGCCGACATAGACATCACAGAGCAACCAATGGAAGTCGGACCAACGACGCATTACATCATGGGTGGCGTACGAGTTGATCCCGACACGCAAATGACGCGTCTGCCCGGGCTATTTGCTGCCGGAGAATGCGCAGCCGGGATCAATGGCGCGAATCGTCTCGGTGGCAATTCGCTCTCCGATCTCTTGGTGTTTGGAAAACGCGCCGGCGAATTCGCGGCAAAATTTGCGAAAGACACTCAGCACGGTCCGATCGAAAGAGAAAAAATCGATACGGTCGCTCGCGAGGCGCTCACCCCGTTTGAGTCCCGCGGCCACGGGAGCGAAAACCCTTATGCTATCCAGAAAGATCTACAGGAGACCATGCAGGATTTGGTCGGGATCGTCCGCAATGAAACTGAAATGCGCGAGGCGCTGGAAAGAGTCGGCAAATTCAAGTCGCGCGCTGAAAAGGCCGCAGTGACCGGCAATCGAGAATACAATCCGGGTTGGCATACCACGCTCGATTTAAAAAATCTGGTTACCGTCTCGGAAGCGATTACGCGCGCGGCGCTTGAGCGCAAGGAAAGTCGCGGCGCGCAGTTCCGAGAAGATTATCCCAACAAAGACGACGCCTTTGGTAAAGTTAACACGATTATTTCAAAAGCATCAGACGGCTCGATGGAAATCCGATTGGAGCCGTTGCCGGAAATGCCGGATCATTTGAAGCAAATCATTCGGGAGATGGGATGAGTTTTGAACCACGGATTGCACGGATGAAACAAATAGCTCGTCCCTTTTTGATCAGTGTAATCCGTGTTATTCGTGGTTGAAATTCTGGTATGAACGCCACTTTCAGAATCTGGCGCGGCGACGCAAAGGATGGTGAGTTTCGTGATTACACGGCCGAAGTAGCGGAAGGCATGGTCGTGCTAGACGCCGTGCACGACATCCAACGCACGCAAGCGCCAGACCTCGCCTGCCGATGGAATTGCAAGGCCGGCAAGTGCGGGTCGTGCTCGGCTGAAGTGAACGGGATGCCGAAGCTCATGTGCATGACACGGCTGAGCGAAGTCCCGTTGGAAAAACCTGTCACGATCGAACCCATAAAGGCGTTCCCAGTCATCAAGGATTTGGTGACGGATGTTTCGTGGAATTTTCGGGTAAAGAAAAAGATCAAACCATTCAAGCCGCGACCGCCCGACGCGCCGGATGGCACCTGGCGAATGCAACAGGAGGACATCGATCGTGTGCAGGAATTTCGGAAGTGCATCGAATGTTTTCTTTGTCAGGACGTTTGCCACGTGCTGCGCGATCATCAGATGCACGAAAAATTTATCGGACCACGTTTCCTGATTCATGTCGCCGCCTTGGAGATGCATCCACTCGACACCGAGGATCGCATGGAAGAATTGCGAAGCACGCAGGGAATCGGTTACTGCAACATCACGAAATGCTGCACGAAGGTTTGCCCGGAAAGCATTCAGATCACGGACAACGGAATCATTCCGCTGAAAGAACGCGTGGTGGATGAGTTTTACGATCCGCTGGGATGGTTTTGGAAAGGACTTAAGAGATTGTTAAATCGTTAAACGGTTGAAGCGTCAAGGTGTTGTTCTTTGTCATTCTGAGGGAAGCGAAGAATCTCTGATCTTTTCTGCAGGTCCATTTGTCTGAAGCACACAATCAGAGATGTTTCGCTCCGCTCAACATGACATAGGAAGGAAATCGGTTTAACGCTTCAACACTTTAACAGTTCAACGACACTGTCGCCATGAGCGAACTGAAACAGCTGCACAAAGACGCCATCCCCGCTGCGCTGGAAAAGGCAGAGCGCTACCGTCTGCTGAACGAACCGGGCGAAGCCGAGAGTATTTGCCTCGACGTTCTCCATGTCGATCCGGAGAACCAGCAGGCGATCATTGTGCTGTTGCTCGCGTTGACGGATCGTTTCGAGAAAGGCTATGGAGTCAGCGATTCACAAACAAAGGAATTGCTGGCGCGGCTCAATTCGGAATACGACCGCGCATATTATTCCGGAATCGTAGCGGAGCGTCGCGCGAAAATGAAACTGCGACAACACACGCCGGGCTGCCGGTTTCAAGCGTATGATCTTTTACGTGAGGCCATGAGCTGGTTCGAAAAGGCCGAACCGCTTCACCCGCCCGGCCATGATGATGCGATCCTGCGCTGGAATACCTGCGCGAGAATCATCGAGCGAAATAAACTGCTTCCGCGCGAGGAAGAAGAGCCGATTGAATTTCCTCTGGAATAAAATTGTAGGGCAACCGCATCGGTGGCCGTGTGAAAGGTTTTGCAGGCGAAGCGCCTGCCCTACAATTGACGTCGCAAATGAATGATGACTTTGCTTGCTTCGAGCATGAAGGCTGGGAACGGGTGGCGGACAAATATAACTCCGTTTGGTCGTCGCTCACACGGCAGTTCATTCCTTATTTAATAGATGCCGCGGAGGTTAAAGCCGGCATGTCCGTGTTGGATGTCGCATGCGGTCCTGGTTACGTGTCCGATGCGGTCGGGAAGGCAGGCGCTATTCCCAAAGGGATCGATTTTTCCGAGAAAATGATCGCGATCGCAAAAACAACATTTCCTGATCTTTCGTTTGTCCAAGGCGACGCTCAGAATCTGCCATTTGAAGACGCCGGTTTTGATCGTGTGCTGATCAATTTCGGTTTGCTGCATCTCTCGCATCCCAAAAAGGGGTGCGCGGAAGCGTGCCGTGTTTTGAAATCTGGCGGCAAATTTGGTTTCACTGTTTGGGCTGGGCCGGAGGAGAATCCTGGGGCCAAGGTCGTCAATGATGCAATTGAAGCTCACGCGGACTTGGATGTCGGACTGCCCGAAGGCCCGCCGCACTATTTGTACGGCGACAGGCAAGAATGCCAAAAAGTTTTGGAACAGGCAGGCTTTGATGGCAATTCGATGAACTATAACACGCGCACCGTCGAGTGGCGTGTTCCGAGTGCATCTTATTTTTTCGAAGCAGAACGCGATGCTGGCGTTCGCACGGCCGGACTTCTCGCGCGCCAGTCGTCAGAAAGGTTAGACGCGATTCGCGTCACGATTGAAAATGGCCTCCGCCAATATGCCAGAGGAAGCGGAATCGTACTGCCGATAGCTGCGCGCGTTGTTGTCGTGTCGAAGGCCTAAGGGTGGTTCACCCATTGTCACAGACCTAACAAAGATGAGTGATCCCGCTCTTGCGAGAAGTTGGTCATGGCGGTGGTCCGCGCGCGGTGTATGGCTCGGGTCGGTAGCATTTGTGTTATCGCTGTTGGGCACGGAACTGCTGCGCTACGAGTCTTTGCGACCCTGGGCTGTGCTCTTGCTACTGGCAGCGGGTGGATTAGCAGTGCTGGCTTGGAGCGACGCCCGATGGTCGGCGGCATTCCCTGTAGGTTCGTGTACGCTCACTGAAGCGCATCCGCGAGCGTGGAGAAGTCGGCTGGCTCTGGCAACGCTGGTCGGCGCGGTGCTCTTATCAGCATTCTCACATGTCGCTTTCCTAGCTGCACCTCATGAGACATTTGGTGCGGCGGGCTGGCTGTGGCTGGGTGGGATCGCCGTAGTGATAGCTGCGGCCGCACTTCGTCCGGTTGGCCATGCAAGACAGAACAATGGCGAAGCCGATGGTTCGCCTGCATGGACATGGTGGGAGGTTGCTGTGGTTGCGTCAATTGCAGTGTTGGCGCTGGCACTGCGGGTATGGGACTTGAGAGATGTGCCTTTCAATATCTACCCCGACGAAATCATGACCGGGTCGGTAGTCGAGCAAGCCTATGTTAGTGGCGGAAGCCCTGCGCCTAGCCTGTTCAGCACGATGTGGAGTGACGTCGAGCTTCCAGCGCTATGGTCTGCCATTGTTGCGTTAGCGCTCAAGCTTGGCGGAATAGGTCTGGCAACGATCAGGCTGCCTGCGGCCTTGTTCGGCGCGGCAACGGTGCTGCCATTCTATGGGTTGGTGCGCGGTGTATGGGGGAGAATTGCAGCGATCGCAGGAGCGAGCATTTTGGCGTTCAGCGCTGCGAATGTGCACTACAGCCGCATGGCGCTGAACAATATTACCACGCCGTTCTTTTGGACGGTGTGCTTTTTCTTCCTAATACGGGGGCTGCGCAGCCGCAGGCCGACAGACTGGGCGCTAGCCGGGCTGGCCGCAGGTGTGAGCGAACATTTTTACTACGGGACGCGCCTGCTGCCATTCATTCTCGTAGCTTTCGTGGCGTATCTGCGCATCGTACATTGGTGTCGCGCCCGGCGCTACGTGACGCAATTCGGATGGCTGGTGGTTGGCTACCTCATTGGGTTCGGACCGCTGCTGAGTTACTTCATAACGCATCCTGGCTTATACTACGGACGGGGCGCAGGTCTAATGACTTGGAACCGGATACCCGCAAGCTGGCACGAGCTACAACAGATGTGCAGCACGCTGTGGCCGATCGTGTCTCAGAACCTCCTGGGCATTAGCACTCAAAGTGCGCAGGACATCATGTACTACGCTCCGCTGTTGCTGCCAGCAGAGGCAGCACTGCTGGTGCTTGGCGTAGCGCTGCTAGCGTGGCGTTGGCGACACCCGGCAGCATTTCTGATGCTGCTATCCGGTCTGGGGGTACTCTTCGTTGGAGGCACACTGGTGCTGTACCCAAACAGCGCACCGCCGATGCTGGCACATTGGACACCAGCTTTTCCAGCTTTCTACGCGGCGATTGCGGTGCCGATCGGAGCATGGGCCGGATCTACAGAGGTTTGGCTGCGCGGAAGACAGCGATGGATGACGATCGCGGTCGTAGTCGTCGGCCTGCTGACACTGGCCTATGCCAATATCAACTTCTATTTTTACAGGTATTACGCGGACCCGGAGAGTTTGAAGAACGAGCGCTACAAGAGAGCGCAGAGACTGTACGAGGTGCAGACGGTTCAAAGCAGGTACATGGCTTCGCTTGGCCCAGCCTGCCGAGTTGTAGTCGTGGGTCAGTCGCCGTATCCTTATGACCCAGAGACGACGCGGTATCTTGTATCGGGGCAGGAATACATCACGATACGCAACCCGCTTCGGGAGCTCTCGTTGAGTCCCATCTCTGGGAAGGGTTTGGCGTTTCTGTTCTTCCCAGGAAGTGAGCAGTACCAACAGATGGTTCGTGAGCGTTATCCGGGTGGGACGGAAAGCGAAGTGCGCAATCCAGTTGGGCGACACGTGTTCTACAATTACGTAGTAGAACTTGGAAAGAATTCGGAGTGATTCTCCATCGCGCTAAGTAAAGGAGAACACCTTTCGCGGTCGTGAATTACCCTTCATACAATGCTCCGCCGCAGCTTGATCCTGCGCCAGCAGTGCAACCGAAACAGTGATTACCGGTCATGATCTCCCGACTTTCGAGTGACTCGGGATCGATGTCCCAAAGAAAGAGAGGCTTGCTCCCGCCATTGCTCGACCATTGCATTCCGAGCTGCTGATTAAAATCGCAATCGTAAACTTCTCCGCGCCACCCGACGCTGATGGTGTTGCGGCACATTAAACCATCGATGGTTACCGGGTTAAACGCCTGAGCCAGCAGTTCCATGTATTCATCTAGCTTGTTGTTATGGTGCAGGTAACTGGCGAACCGGCCGATTGGAAGATTCGTCAGCGTATACAGGCTGTTAAACACAATGCCGAAATGCTTTTTAAGCTCCCGCTTGTAATCCGCTTCAAGCTCCGCTTGCGACGGCGGCAAAGACGCGCCAAGCGGATTGTAAACGAGATGCAGCGGCAAGGCGCCATCGATTCCGTAGCCTAATGAGTTCAGCAACTGCAAAGCAACGATGCTTCCTTCGAAAACGTTTTCACCTCGCTGCGCGTTCACATTTTCCGCAGAATAGCACGGCATCGACGCAATAATCTCGACCTTGTTCGTCGCGAGAAATTTTCCGAGATCTTCATAGCCGGGCTCGAGCAAGATTGTCAGATTGCAACGATCGATCACATGCCGGGCGGGCTCGAGCTCTTTTACTCGTTCAATGAAATAGCGAAAATCCGGAACCATTTCCGGCGCGCCCCCGGTAAGATCCACAATTGCGATGTCAGTGTTTGCGAGCCAATCAATGATGCGATCAATCGTCTCGCGCGTCATGATTTCCTTGCGCTTCGGTCCGGCGTTCACGTGACAATGCACGCAGATGAGATTGCAAAGTTTGCCTACGTTCACCTGAAGAATTTCAGGACGGACGCGGCGCAACTGCAGACCTTCCGTCGCGAGTCGATCGGAAAAACGGTTCATGACATGCGTGAGACCATCAAAAAACGGCGCCGGCTGTGTCGTCAGGCTGGTCTGCTGGCACCCAATCGTGAGGAACAGATTGCATCTTGATCGCGGCAACACCCATGCTCGCGTACGCAGCGGCAACCGAGGACTCCAATAATTACGCCGAGTACTGGCGCGAAAAGATAAACCCAAATGGCTCTGAAATGTCCCGACACAATTGCGGGCCCGAGAGAACGTGCCGGATTCATTGATGCGCCGCAGATCGGACCCGCAAACATTGCCTCGAGTGCGATCACCGCACCAACGACAATGCCCGCGGTGATCCCTTTCTCTTGAGAGCCAGTCGATACGCCAAGAATGACGAACATGAGGATCGCCGTCAGAATTGTTTCAAGTATGAATGATTGCATCGCGGAGCCTGCCGGAAGAGTTGTGCCAAGCAGCGCATTCTGCGGGAAGAGCAAGTGCAATGCGCCGCTGGCCACGAGCGCTCCAGCGCATTGGCTTGCGATGTAAGGTGCCGCTTGACGAACCTCGAAACGTCTCGCAACGCAAAAGCCAATCGTCACGGCAGGATTAATATGCGCGCCGGAAATATCGCCGAGCGTGTAAATCATCGCCAGCACGATCAGACCAAAAGTGAGCGCAACGCCTACGTGAGAGACGATGCCGCTGCTTACCTCATCAATCACGATTGCGCCCGTGCCGGCGAAAACGAGCGCAAACGTACCGATGAATTCTGCGCATAGTTTCTTCACGAGACAGTTTCGGTCGCACAATGTTCTTCGCAAAAACTGTCGATCTTGGCGCGGATGCGCTCGAGCAGTTGGCGGGTTTTTTCAAGCTGCTCTTCGTGCGTGCCAGTGAACTTAGACGGATCGGGAAACGGCCAGTGCAATCTGGTCGCCAGTCCCGGAAAGATTGGACAGCTTTCTGCTTCGGCTTCGCTGCAAACAGTGATGACAAATGCGAACATCTGGCCTGATTTCCAGACATCGAATACGGCCTGCGTCTTGTTTTGCGAGATGTCGATTCCAATCTCCTGCAGAGCTTCGATCGCCAGCGGATTGAGCGTGCCAGGCTCGATCCCCGCGCTGTACGCTTCGAAAAATTCTCCGCACATTTTATTGGTGAGCGCACAGGCCATCTGGCTGCGCGCGCTGTTATGGACACAGATGAAGAGCACTTTCTTTTTCATGAGTTCAAAAAAGCGGCAAGGATTGAGCGGTGGCAAGGCGAGTCTCGCCAAGGAGAAACCGAACACACATCCTCACGAACAACTCCCGCCGCCGTCGCAGCATTTGTTATTCGCTTCTGTGGTCGCGTTGTAATGCTCGCCTTGTTTTCCTTTGAATGCCTGGATCGTGACTGGGCGAAACTCGATCCCCTGAACGGTGCGCCACGGATCGGCATAGCGGTTCAAGATTTGGATTCCATAAAAGCCAGCTCTTTCGAACGCGGCGAAAAAACCTTCTTCCGTGAACGCGCCCGAGATGCACCCGCTCCAAAGCTCAGGATCGTTTTGCATTTCCTCCGGCACCTCTTGATCGCTCACGATGTCAGAAATCACGGCGCGCCCGCCCTTTTTCGAAACGCGGAAAATTTCATCGAAGAGTTGCTGTTTCGATTTCGGCTCGACCAGATTCAGGACGCAATTGGAAACAACTACGTCAATGGAGTCGCTGGCAACTAACGGATGTTTCACGCGCAATTCTTCGGCGAGAGCGTCGGCCGCAAGAAATGAGACCGCGTTCGTGATTAGGTTTTGTTTCAATTCTCGGTCTAACAATTCGAGGTCGAGCGCCAGGTCCTGAATGCGACCCTTACGGAATTCCACATTCGCATAGCCGATGCGTTCCGCGACGATAGGCGCGTTACGCCGCGCGACCTCGAGCATCTCATCTGTCATATCGACGCCGATCACTTTTCCTTTCGGCCCGACAATTTG
>DASYDT010000017.1:0-4144 GCA_036499425.1 Candidatus Udaeobacter sp.
AGTCCGTACATGAAGAGCAATTTCATGTCCATCATCGGCCCGAAGACCATGAAAGCGAGTTTGGCGGTGACAGGAAACGTCAGAAAGTTCGCGGCGATGAATGCGTCTGAGGTGCTGCAAAGCGAAAGCAACAGCGCCAGCACCATCATTCCGGTTGTCGCAAAGAGATGATTGCCCGCCAGCGGCAGCAGAACCTCTTTGTTGATCGCGGTGTTGAAAACGCTGGCAATCGCCGCGCCAATGATCAGATAGAACCCAACGTCTAGGAAATCGAAAGCCGCGCAACGGATTGCGCCGACTACCTTCTGGCCGAAGCTCTTTCCCGCATGCGCTTCATCATGCAGATGAACAATCTCCTCCGCGGAAACTATTGGAAAGGCAACATTCCTTTCGCTCGACACTCCTGCGTAGGCCAGGGCAGATGCCGGTTGATGCACATGTTGAGCACGTGCGCGGGTCGCGGACGGACGTTTTTGCAGCGAAGCCAGCATGGGCCGGTTAAGCAGCGCGCGAGATGGAATTCGTTGGACAATCATTCCGCACACCAACGCGACTCCGAAACCCATCAATAGCCGCATGGATGTCACCATCCCAGGATGTTGGCCTCGGAAGGCTGCAAAGGTACTGAGCGCGACGATCGGATTAACGATCGGCGCGGCGAGCAGATAGGTCAGCGCGCAGGACACTGGTAGTCCTTTGCGAATTAGCCGCCGGATCACCGGGACGACACCGCATTCGCACATCGGAAAGACCACACCGAGAACTCCGCTCAACGCGATCGCCGCGATTTGGTTTCGCGGGAGAATTTTCTTCATCGTTTCCGACGGAACGAAAGCGTCAATGACCCCAGAAAGAAGCGTGCCGATGAACATGAAGGGCACTCCTTCAAACAGGATGCTCAAAAACGAGATTGAAAAATCTTGTAAATTAAATGTGAACCAACTCATCGATTTTGTTCTTTGGGCGAAATCGCGGAAGCTGGCGGCTTCGTGGGCGCACCTGCCGGGACAGTCGTCGCCGACGGCGTGAGATGCTGTTTCGGCCTGGGCTGACCCTCGGGAGAATTCACTGCTTCGGGTCGCTCTCCGCCCTTGTTCATTGCGAGCAGCTCGGAAACGGTCACAAACTTGAAGCCTTTTGCCAGAAGAGCATCAAAGACTTGCGGCATCGCTTCGATCGTGGGCGGATGGATGTCGTGGGACAAAATAATCGAGCCGGGACGTGCGCCCGCGATAATGCGGCGTGCGACGACATCTGGTCCGGGCCGCTTCCAATCCAGAGGATCAACATCCCACAAGATGACTTTGTAGCCGAAGACGTGATGCACCCATACGCGCTGCCGTTTCGTCAGTTCGCCATAAGGTGGGCGCATCAGCTTCGGTTTTACGCCGGCCGTTTTCACGATGATGTCTTCGGTTCTTTGAAGCTGACTGCGGACGGCTTCGTCTGAAAGCTTCGCAAGATTGGGATGCGACCAGGAGTGATTGCCGATTTCGTGTCCTTCTGCGACCTCGCGTTGAAGAACCGTCGGGTTTTGCTGAACGCATTCGCCGAGAACAAAGAACGTGAGCCTGATGTGTTTCTTCGCGGCCATCTCAAGCAGCTTCGCGGTGTTGGTTGCATGCGGACCATCATCGAAGGTCATCGCGATGTACGGCCCATCGACGTTTACGTCGGTAAAGGTGATTTTCTCTGTAACACTTGCGCTGGGCGGTGGAGCGGCTGTGTTTTGCGCGCTGGCAACTCTCGGCAGAATTAGAAGGAGCGCGAGTGCGAAAAGAGGAAGGCGTATCATATTATGTGGCTGCGTAGGCACGATGGATTTTATTGGACGAAATCATCTCACCCGCGGGACCAAGACATTACCCTCGCGTCTCAGAACTCGTAGGCCACTGTGCCGTAGAAACCGCGGCGTTGGCCATATTGCGACGCGCCGACACCGATGCCACTGCCGCTGCGCAACTGGTAGACTTTATCCAAGAGGTTGACGACATCGAAGCGGATTTTGACGGCTGTCTTTGCCGTGATCTGGATCCGACGCGACAGGTTGACGTTGAACGTCTCGTAGGGACTGAGCTTTTGAGTATTGGCAAAACCCTGGCGCAAGCCGTTACCATAAAGGCCGTCAATCCCCGCTCTCCAATCGTTCCACGTGTAGGATATGCCAGCAGAACCGGTGAAGCGCTGATCGTGGTCGAGGAAGACCCAGTTCTTTTTGATATAGGCGAATTCATCAGGATCGAAAAGAAATTGCGCCGAGCTGACGTTCGTTCCACGCGCCCATTCGTAGGCCGCGTTCAGGTAGGCGACGAATCCGCCGGTGTTATAGTTCGCCGTGAATTCGCCGCCATAAATCTCGCCGCGTTTGTAATTGAATGATGAAAGGATAAGCGCCTCTCCAAATTGCCCTTCGTCCAGGACCGAGTGCGCGCTTTTATAGAAACCGTCGATGCCCACATTGAAACCTTTGGCGATTGTCTGCGTTGCGCCTGCGTCGAAGTAATAAGCACGCTCCGATTTCACCACAGAGTCCTTGGTAATGGCGGATTCGTTAGTCGTGCCGGCGAACTTCGCGATCGTGCTCTGATCGACATTCTCCAACGGCGGCGGTGTGAAATAACGGGCGAAGCCGCCATGCAGCACAGTGCCCTTCCACGGTTCGTAAACGATGTTGATGCGCGGACTGAGCTGGTTCTCGTGCGCGAACGCGTCCACGATATCGAACCTACCGCCGAAATTGATGGTGAGTTGCTCGAATGGCTTCCATTCGTCCTGCAAATATAATCCATAAAAATAGCCATATTTGCCGCTGTTATCGACGATACGCAGAGGAACGTCGCTAGTCTGGTTGCCATTGGCGTCGACCGGGAAAACCAGTGTCGCCGTTCCGACCGTGGCATGCTGCTCCTCAAAAAAGAATCCGCCGCGGAGCGTGTGCTGATCGGTGATTTTGTAGCTCGCGTCCAACGCGAGGCCATTTGAGAAAATGTCGCGATCGACGCGTGAGGCAACTCCGTTGAAAATAAGGTCGCCTGTATTATCAGGCCGAAACAGGACCGAACTATAAAGGGTGGAAACCGACGCCTGCATATTGAAATCGCCGGCCTTCTTTTGATAGGCGAGGATGGCATAGGCATCTTGCTCGACCTGGGTCTCATCGAGCGCTGCCGAGTTGAATTTCGATCTTCCCATGTCGATGAACTGCGGCGCTTGGCCGGGACTATTCGGAATTTCGAAATCACCGTGGTAGCCGCTGGTGAGCAACACGAATCGGCTGGTGTCGTCGATAATGTAAGACGAATACCCAAACATCCTGTATTGATCGGTGTCGTCGTGGAGAGGGTTGGCACTGCCCGTTGGATTCTCGATCCCGATGCCATCGTGCAGGTAACTCCCCGTCCAATAATAATTCAGGTTCCCAGTCACACCGCCGTACTCAAAGCTCGGCATGATTGTGTCGAAACTGCCGCCGTACACCGTTGCGTCGCCCTGTTGGAAAACGGCGCCGCTCTTGGTATGGATATCGACGATCCCGGTGTTGCGAAATCCAAATTGCGCTGGGAGCGCGCCGGTGATCAGCGAAATGTTATCCGCGAAGCGGGTCTCCAGTACCTGGCCAAACCCCGGAATACTTTCCGGAATAAGCACGTCGTCGATGCGGTATTGCAAGTTTGCATGTTCGCCGCGGACGTGAAGCTGTCCGAACGAATCCTGGGAGACACCGGGGAAACGCAACATCGTTTGATTAAATGGCGCGCTTTCACCTTGCGCCTGCGAATCAATACGGTCAGGCCCGACCGTGTAGCGCGTCGCGCCGAGACTCGGCACAATTTCTTCACGTGAGAGGTCCATCTCCTGACTTTGGACAATCACGCGCTCAGCTTCTTCCGTGCCCGCAGCCGAGGGGCTTGGACTGGCTGATGCCGGGACGGCGTCTTGACTTAAAGCAATGCTCCGCATCAGCGACACTGCAATCGATGCGATCAGAAATTTTTTCATTGAGATGTTTTCAAATAGATTTTCAAAATTGTGATTGGTTGCGGCGTTCACGCCTTGCGTGAAGCCAGATGAAATGGCGCGATAGTTGTAGGGCGTTTGACTCGTTCGCTCCCGCTCTCTCGCCCAGATGGGCTTCCCGTCTATG
>DASYDT010000018.1:0-4080 GCA_036499425.1 Candidatus Udaeobacter sp.
TCGTTGCGAGCCCTGCGACCATCGACGCCAATATCAACCCGGCGATCTCGCGGCCCCCCCACAGCGCGACACGCGCGCCGAGCGACGTGTCGGCGTCGGCGCGCCACGGCAGGCTGAATTGATAGCCGGCCACCAGCGCCAATGTCGCCGCAAACGACATCTGGAAACTCGGATGCACGACGGAAGCCGGCGCCAATATCAAGACGCAGAGCGCCGCAACCGTCAGCGTCCGGAACGTGATCGCCGACCGGTCCGGTATTATGGCGCAAACGCCACAAGGAAACGGACGGGTTGACAGCCTGTCAAATCGGAGGAGACTTAGGGAGATTGATTCAAGGGAAGACCGGGGCCGGAATCGAACCGGCTTTAGTCACTTTTCAAGGGTGCTGCCTAAACCATTCGAGCCACCCGGTCTAACTTGGATCAGTAAGCGAGCGAAATAACCGGAGGGAGAGCCGCCGCACAGGGCTCGACACCACTAGCGTGGCCTCCTCTCCGGGCTTCTTTACGAAGCGACGCTCGCAGTTTGCCGAACTCAGAGTAGTCAGAGGGCAAGAATTTCAGATTTACCCGAAAATAGATTCAGGCGGAGAAGGGCAAAAAGCCTCAGCTTCGCCGGTAAAATATGGCAGCGATGCGAATCGCTTGTCAGGACTCAGTGTTGATAGCTTTGCCTACGTCGCAAACCGCGCACTGAAAGACGTGCTCGACCTTTGACGGTGCCATCTCAACACGCATGAGCCACATGGGCAGATTGCACGACGGGCACAGAGGGCTTTCTAGCCCTTCTGTTTTAGGATCAACTGGCTGACGAAGTTCAGGCATTGAACGACCCCCCGTTCAGGGGAATATTCTGGAACTTTTCTGTGACGCTGGCGAGTCAGATTTAGCGTTGTGGGTGCCGGGCTGATCGACAGCTATTCCTAGCGGAATGTCCGGCACCAGGAATCGAGATGCCATGCCGGGATGGCGAGATACCGAACACCCCCTGAAAAGCCCGGTCCGGTCCCGACGCTGAGACAGCTACAGAGCGGCGACGCCAAGTGGGGCTTTGTGTGTTGCGCGGCTATCGGCTGCAATCATTCCGCGCCGATGGCGTATGCGCCGCTGATTATCCGCTGGGGGTCGGACGTATCGAGTAACAAACTGCGGCAATGTGCTCGCTGTACGAAGTGTGGCCACAAAGGCGCGACGTTACGAAGGCCGAGCTGGGTCAATATGAAGGTCGGCTTGCAGCCGTTTCCGACTTAATCCAACAATGACCAGCGCCGCGCCTCACGCTTGCCGGTCGATTTTATAACCTTCCCCTCGTAGCGCGGCAGCGTGGCATGGATGGCGTTTCGCATGTCCTTCAGGGCCGCTGGGGAAGGCTCAGGAACGCCGCGCTTTGCCAGCATGTGCCGAACTATGTCGGTTTGAGATAGCGGCTTCCCTGCCTCTCGTAGGACCGCCAAAGCCTCACGGAAAACCTCCCCACGCTCAAACCACGGGTTAACCCGATAGGGCTTCTTTGGCTTGATGGTGGAAACGTCAAAATCCGGCGACACGATTTTGATGACCGCGCGGACGTGAGCAAGGTTCTTTTTGGCTCGCTTCGCCTCTCCCTCAATCTGCCGGTGCAGTTTGATGAGGCCGTACATGAGCGGGCTATTTGTCATGGCGCTGCCAGTATCCGGTGAACTCGGCAGACTTGCCGCTGGAAAGGCCTAGGCCGGTCAGGCGCTCGATTTGCGCACCATTCGGAACGCGGCGGTTATCTTCGCGCCAAGAGGCTTCCTGCGCGTACCGCAGGAGGTATTGGCCCGCGATGTGATGATGGTGGCCGATTTCGGCGCGGCGCATACGGGAGAAAAATTCTTCCGCCCAATTCGTGCAAGCACCGTCCATCGAATAAGCCTGATCGTGGTTCACCCGCTTCATTTCAAACTTGGCGTGCAATGGGTCCCAACCGGCGGCGGAGTCAGCATTGACGACCGTGCCCTTGGCGACGTGAGCCTTGATGAACTCGATTGCCTGAGACTCGGTTTTAAACACCGCCGGAACTGAGTTGCCGTTGCGCTCGCGAATGATGACGACGGCCTTGCGCTTGCCGTTCTGGTTTTCATGGAGACGACGGTCCCGGCGATATTCTTTCCGGTTGGCAGGCTTCACGTAGCCGCCGAAATAGCCGCCATCGACTTCCGCGATCTTGCCTTCACCGCCGACCGTGCGGCCCTTCAGTTCCGCCGCCATCGCTTCCCGGAGTTTGTGGAGGAGAACGAAGGCGCACTTGTAGGAGACGTTTAGATCGCGGCTGAGGGCCAAGGCGCTCTTGCCCTTCACTTCATTGCAGAAGATGGCAATGGCAGCGAGGTAGGCCCGCAGGGGCAGCTTGTGGCTGGCAAAAAGGGTGCCCGAGGTAATCGTGAAGTCCTTCACGCAGGCCCGGCAGCGGAACCGGGGCGCACCCTTCAAGCGGCGGCAATCGTAGGCGTCTACACCGCCGCAGTGCGGGCAGACCGGAGCGCCATCGGTATCGGCCCAGCGAACACGACGGAAAGCCATTTCCGCGTCAGCGTCCTTCATCGTGAAGATGGACGCCAGCGAAAGGGTCTTTGCGGCTTTGGAGAGGAGGAAGTGTTGGGCCATCGGGTAAAACCTGTGTTCTGAGTACCTGTCACTTATGACAGGTCGCAGACTTGCCGTCAACAGCAATCTGTCGTATGTGACAGGTGTCGAATATGACAGGAGGGCTTATGGTCGCCACAGAAGCGGAATGGGCGGAGCGTGCCGCCGCGTTCCTGAAGCACAAGCTACAGGAAGGCGAAGTCACTTATGCCGAGTTGGCTAAACGACTCAAAAAGCACGGGTTTAAGGCCGAGACTGAGAACTCGATAACGGCCAAGCTCAAACGGGGCACGTTTCAGGCCACGTTCTTTCTGGCGTGCCTTGCGGCCTTGGAACTCGATGGCGTAGCCTTGGAGGAGATTTAGCCGGGGGCGGCATTGCTCAAGTTGTTTTTGATGGTCGGAATACTTCTGGCGGGTCCCGCTCTTTCACAAGAGAGCGGCCCACGGGAACCCGAACACAAAACTGAAGCTGCCAAGCACGAACAGAAGGCAAGCCAAAGCTTTCAGCATTTGTTGCCGCCATCCACGCAGTCTTCCTCCACGTTCATAAACGTATACACCGCCAAACATGCTGGCGAGGAAAGTGAGTGCTCCAGCCCCAAAAACTGGAAGGAATGGGGCGCGTTTTCTTGGTGCCGCACGCTTGAATGGATCGACGCTGAGCGCGTAATCGCCGCCTTCACCGTCATCTTGGGGTTGGTTACTGGTATTCTTGGCTTGGCTACCTGGAAGCTCTGGCGGTCCACCGACAGGCTCGTTAAGGGCGCTGAGGATACTGCGAGCAGGCAACTCAGGGCCTATGTCCTTGCCAAAAATTGCAAAGTCACGCGAGAGAATGGGAAGTCGAAACTCAGAGTAAAAGTCCAAAACTACGGCCAAACTCCCGCCCATGAATTGAAGATATGGCTCGGATACCGATTGCGGACATATCCCCCGACTGATGAGTTTTGGAGCCGAAAACAAACGATCAAGCAGTCCGTCTACAGCCTCGGCCCGGACGATTTTACTGAAAGCTTCACTGATGGAAGCGATATCGACGAGAAGATTGACGCCGATCTTAAAAGCGGTGTCGCAGTGATCTACGGCGTTGGCTCCATCAGCTATGTGGATATTTTCGGCAAGACCCAAACTGGCGAGTTTAGATTCGGCTTTGGGGGGCCATACGGGATCAGAGAGGACGGCATGATGACCGCCTGCGAAGCAGGAAACCGCTACGATTGACGCGGCCACAGCCGCCAGTCCCGGTAACATCACTCATTCCTTTCTGAATGAGCGGGATTAGGATGCAAAGCCTAGGCCGTTAGCCTTGTGGCGTTTGCGCCATAATACCGCATCCCCCAGCGGTCTGAATCAGCTAAAAAAGCGGCGGTACACGGGACTATTAATGCGCCCGCAAAAAAATAGATTCGATGCAACCCGAAAGAAAACTCTATTTACATTTGCAGCCGCGCGAACATTTTCACCCTCGTTA
>DASYDT010000019.1:0-12574 GCA_036499425.1 Candidatus Udaeobacter sp.
CCGCCCTCGATGTACAGCGGCTGCGCATAAACATTGCCGACGATCGTGCCGTCGAAACCAAGATCGCGTGTAAGATTCGCCGCAGCGGAAGGTGTAAAAGCCGCATCGATGTAAACGCCATCACGGGAAAGATTGTTGTGCTCCTGCGTCACGTTGACCTGCGCGTTGGTTGGGAAGACTGCACTCCACAAACTAGCAACGACGACTGAGAAAATAGAAATTGAGGATTTCATACGCCCGCGATCGATCAGCCCGCGCTACCTTTTACCACAACGCGCCGCCTGCTTGTCAAGCATTACAGCAAACAATTTTTGCCGTTGCGTTAGAATTGTTCTTCCAACAGCCCTTTGGGTGCGGGGAAGGTCCTGCGGTTCCCCGCCTGCTAGTGAGAAATCCACCGTGCCGGCCTGAGTTTGTTAAACACAGACCTAACACTCAGTCACGGAATGTTGCGCCGGAAGAAGAGACATTGCGCTTGCGGCGCTACAACTTGAGATTCTCGACGAGTTTAATGAGAGCGCTCATCTCTGTAGCCGCGGGCGTGGACCGCGGCCGTTAGCGCTAAGGTCGCCGCCGGTCCGGGATTAGATGGACAAAGACTAAGTAGAGCCTCGCTAGCCTTCTGATCTTATGGCGACGTCTGTACACTTTTGACGCTCGAATTGGGACTTGTAGCACACCCATTGTAGGACCGCACTCGGTAATAGTAAGTCGTATTCGCACTTAATCCGGTGACGAAGTAGCTGGTCACGTTTCCGGCGTCCAAGTCCTGATAACCAGGTACGTAAGTGGTGAAAGAGCTGCTTGTGGATACGTCCAACCGGTAATCGATCGCGCCGCTTACGCTGTTCCAGTGCGCGGTAAAGCTGCTGGAAGTCACATTGGTTGCATTTTGTGCGCTCGGAGCCGCAGGCGCGCACGCTAGCGTCGTTACATTTTTGCTGCTGGAATTGGAACTCGTAGCACACCCATTGTAGGCTCGCACCCGGTAATAGTAAGTCGTGTGCGCATTTAACCCGGTCACCGAGTAGCTGGTCACGTTTCCAACTTCCAAATCCTGATAACCAGGTACGTAAGTAGCGAACGTGTTGCTTATGGAGACATCCAACCGATAATCGATCGCACCGCTTACGCTGCCCCAGTGCGCGGTAAAACTGTTAAAAGTTACAATGGTTGCGCTTTGCGCGCTCGGAGCCGAAGGTGCGCAGGCCAGCGTCTGTACATTCTTGACACTGGAATTGCGGCTTGTAGCACACCCATTGTAGGCTCGCACCCGGTAATAGTAAGTCGTATGCGCACTTAACCCGGTCACGCGGTAGCTGGTCATGTTTCCGACGTCCAAATCCTGATAACCGGGTACATAAGTGGTGAACGTGTTGGTTGTGGATACGTCCAACCGATAACCGGTCGCGCCATTGACACTGCTCTGCCGCGGGAAGCTGAACCGCCTTCTGCGAGGCCGCAAGCAATCATGATAGCGCCGGCCCGCATGTTGTCTTGCTTGTCGATGCTTAGTTCGTGAACCTTGGAACAATCGAAGCCAGGCGACAGCACGCTGAGATCAACCGAGTTGATGATGGGGCTATACTTCTGCTGTCCTTTTGCGGAGCTCGCCGCAGACGCGGACAACGCGCCCGAGCCCAGCAGCGCCAGACATACGCCAGCCAGGACTGTGGATAGCCCGATTAAAACACGGACATTAAAAACCCGCCTTCGCGAGCGCTATGGCGGGCAGGTACAGATTGATTAGTGGAGCTTTTTTTCATGGGCGGATTGGGGGTTGATTACAAATGCAGTCTCTTCTTAAGGAGAACACTTAAGCCCTGCAAGACTTTTTAAGGAATTTCTTAAGGGATTTTGCTGACGCTCGTTTCAGCACTTCGGGACGCTTTTTTGAATTTTTGGAAAAGCCCCGATTTGGGCAGAATCAGTTAGCTGCCAATCGCTCTGTAGCGCCACATCATTTTGAAAAAACCAATTGCGTCCCGCAGGGGATGGATCTTGCTCACTTGATCGGTGTAAACGGTAGTAATTGGGACGGACTCGATCTGGTAGCCTTTGCGGCTGGCGATGATGAGCACTTCCGTTTCGTAATCGAATCTGTGCCCGCCGCCAAGCAGCTCCGGAATCAATTGTCGATCCAACATGCGAAAACCGCATTGGGTGTCGGGAATTTCTTGTGCGCAAATGCGGCTGATGCGCCTGCTCATATAACGGTTAACGACGCGTCGGATAAATGGCATGTCGGCAACATTGTTCATGCGATTGCCAATGAAAAAGGTCGGCCGCGTCGCCGAGGCTGCCGCCGCTATAAACCGGTCAATTTCTTCCGGAAGATGCTGGCCGTCGGAATCAAGAAGGATCGCCCAGGTGACTTCCCGATCGAGCCAGTGCCCTAATCCTGTTTTGATCGCTTCGCCTTTGCCACGGTTCTCGCCATGGACAATAACTTCAGCGCCGGCTTCGCGCGCGCAGTGTGCGGTCTGATCGCTCGAGCCATCATCAATAACAAGAACGCGGTCGAGTCGCTGGCGAGTCCGGCTGACGATGTCCCCGATATGCTTTTCGTCCTGATAGGCAGGGATGACCGCGGCTATTCGCGAACGGATCTGAGCGAGCAGATCACGCTCGGTTTGTGTCATCGCCCCGCCTCTGCCAAGGCTACGGCGGGCAGGCGCACGACCGGATGAAAGTCGGACGCGTGGTATGAACTGCGAACCAACGGACCGGACGCGACATAGAGAAAACCCTTTCTACGTGCGATGTCGCCGTAATAATTGAACTGCTCGGGCGTGATGTATTCAACGATGGGCAAATGTTTCGGACTGGGACGCAAGTATTGACCCATTGTCAGAACTTCGCAGCCGACCTCGCGCAAGTCGTCCATCGTCTGAAAAAGTTCCGTCTCTTTTTCGCCGAGGCCGAGCATCACGCCACTCTTTGTTACGACGCTCGAGGATAGTTCTTTTGCCTGGCGCAAAACTCGCAAGGACGTCCGATACTTTGCGCGGGAGCGCACCAGCGGTGTCAGGCGTTCGACCGTTTCCATGTTGTGATTGTAAATGTCAGGGCCAGCATCGAGCACGATCTGGATGCACCAATTCTGCGCGTGAAAATCCGGAACGAGCACTTCGACAATGATGGATGGATCCATCTCGCGGATCGCTGAGATCGTGCGGGCAAAATGATCGGCGCCACCGTCCTTGAGATCGTCGCGCGCAACCGCCGTGATCACGACGTGCTTTAATTTCATTCGGCGCACCGCCTCGGCTACCCGCTGCGGTTCGTCTTGTTCCAACGCGAACGGTTTCGCAGTTGTGACGGCGCAAAACCCGCACGCCCGTGTGCAACGATCGCCCGCGATCATGAAAGTGGCCGTGCCCTGGCTCCAGCATTCCCAGCGGTTCGGGCATTGCGCGCTCTCACAAACCGTGTGCAACCGCAAATCGGAAATGAGCGCCTTGGTTGAAAAGAAAACGGGGTTCGACGGCAGCCGCACTTTGATCCAAGGCGGCTTCTGCGCCTGGTGCAACGTCGGATCTGTCTTCGCGCATGACATCAATTCAAATTAAGAGTGACAAGGGACGAGTGACAAGTAGCAAAGCTTGAAGATCTGTAGGGGACGCCGTTGGCGTCCCAGGGAAGCGAACCGCTTCCCCTACAGCTTTGTCCGCCCAGAAAGCGCGGCAGAAAGCGTCAATTCATCAGCCGATTCAAGTCCGCCGCCTGCTGGAATACCGCGAGCAATCCGCGTAAGGCTGATCGGTTTGTCCTTCAAAAGATCGACAATGTAATTTGTGGTTGATTCGCCTTCCACGTCGGCAGGCAGCGCGAAAATAATTTCGGAAATTTTTTCGCGATCAATGCGCTCAAACAATTCTTTGATCCGCAAATCTTCGGGCCCGATGTGATCGAGTGGCGAAATTTTTCCTCCGAGAGAATGGTATCGGCCGCGAAAGACGCCGGTTTTTTCCAGAGGCAGGATGTCGGTTGGCTGTTCCACAACGCAGAGCAACTCCGTCGCGCGCGAGGAATCGGCACATATTTCGCAGATCTCGCCGGCAGCAAAAAATCCGCAAAGACTGCAGGCTCGAATTGACTGGCGCGTTTCAATGACGGCGCGCGCAATTTGCTCAGACTGATCGTTGCGCGCCCGCACCATCCAGAGCGCAATTCGCTCCGCAGAGCGGGGGCCGATTCCCGGCATCTGTCGCAGTTGTGTAATTAAATTCCGGATTGCCGCCGGATACTCTGTCCTTCTCAACACTCGCTCAGATTGATTCGAATGGCGATTCCGTCAACTGAAGAACAAGCGGCTCCAGCCTGCGCAAATAAAATTGCAATGGCGGATCCTCTTCCTCCTCGGAGCCCCGCGCCTTTTGAAATTCGCTGTAGGCTTCAGCCCAGCGCTTTTCGCGATAAAGAACGACAGCACTCCAGAAAGAATCCCGGCGCGCGATGTGTTCCGGGGTGGCGTCTCCGGCAAGCCAAAGCGGCTGGTAGATTTCAAGGCGATCATGTGAATTTAGCCCGCTCACAAAATCGATCGGGCGCGCGACAACAGTCTCGCTCACTCGATCGAATGTGGGCGTGTCAATTAGCGCGTTTGACCCGTAGAGATGATTCAGAGCGCAGAATCTGCGGGCAAGCTCGATCGGTTCGCCGCTCGCCAACAGCAGGGGGCGCTCGCTGTCCTTCAACGCGCCGGCAATTATCACGCCGGAGCTAATCCCGGCACCGATATTCCAATTGCGAGAAATATTTTCGTTTGGTTTCCTGCTCTCGCGAAAAGTCTTCATCAAATCGAGAACAACGCGGACTGCTTTCTGAGCATGCTCAGTGCTGGGAATTGGAAAGCCAAAGACCGCAACCACGCCTTCCCCGTCGGCAGCGTGCAGGTAAGCGCCTTCTTTAGTGAGGTGCGCGGCAGTCTCGCGAATAAATTTTGAGGTGGCTTCAGCGAAGGCGGCCGGCTCAGAATCTTCCGCGAATGCAAATTTGTTACCGAGATCGCACACCACAACGCTTACGTCGTATGCTTTCGCCTCAGCATCGAATGAAGTTGTGCCGTCGCTAAGACCACGAAATTCCTTTTTCGAAAGGCGATCGGCAAAAAACGTTCGCACCAGATGCGCGCGGTCCCTCCGTAGGAAAGCCGACCAGCCTTCCGCAATCGCCAATGCAAATACCAGTGCAAGAACGGAGGGAATCGGCTGAAAAAATATCCGATAAAGATAGCAGACCCAGGACAGTCCAAATAGCTCTACCAAAAATAAACCAAGTAACAGACGGCTTCGCCATCGTGGAACCTTGCTTAAAGAGAGCCAGGAGACACCAAGAGCAATCAGCAGGATAAAGACGTATTGCCATTTTTCACTGACGATTCGCGTCGCGCCCGCATAGTCGGAGACAAGCTGAGGAGCGACCGCCTCCAAGCCTGCTGTGGCCTTACTGGCGTGCAGCGCGCCGACGCCGGCAGCGACGGCGGCTCCGATGAGGAGCGTTGTGATCAACAACCGCTTCATCAGCAATCAAGCTTTTTGTGCGATTGCACCCGGGTAATAGGATTGCACCACGAGCTCGCTCAGGAACTTGTCGGGAGCATCAATTGTCTCGGCATTAAGAATAAAATTCGTTCGGCCCGTGTTCTTTTTGATCAGGTTCAAGCCGAATTGGTAATCCTTGAATAAATGAGCGCACAGATCGCTCATGGTCATGCGCTCCGTTTGCGCGCGCTCGACCAGGCGCCGAACTGCCGCTTCATCGAAAACAAGTTCCAATCCGTGCTCGTTGCTGAAGTGCTCGGCAAATTGACGCGCACCGTTTTCGAGCATTTGCGTCTCCAGTTTGTGTCCCTCAACCTTTAAGCGATCAAGCACGTGCTGCGGCTCGCGCACCAGCGCGGCTGTGACACGCAACTGGGTCAGGCCCGATCCAGCCAGATAATACTTGTAATCGCGGAACAGCTTCTCAAACACGGTCAGTAATCCACGCGCGCCGGTTTTTTCCTTTGCGGCAGACTGTGCAAGCAGCCGCAGCGCTTCGTCCTCGAAACTGATTTCGATTCCATAAGCGCGAAACGCGCGCTCATATTGCCGTAGCAAACTCCCCTCGGAATGCTTCATGATGCTGAACAGATCATCGGCATCGAGGTCCTCACAAACCACGCGCACCGGCAACCGGCCGATAAACTCCGGCTCGAACCCGTACTCGATGAAATCCTGCGTCGTCACATGCTGGAAGAGCTCGTTGTCCATCACCTGAACCGGCTCGGCCCGAAATCCTATCTGTGCCTGCCGGACGCGCCGCGCCACTTGCTCCTTCAACTTCTCAAACGCGCCGCTCACAACGAAGAGAATGTGCAGGGTATTGATCGTCTCGCGTTTTGCCTTGCCGCGCCGTTGAAACTCGAACGCAGCCTGTAATTGCGCCTGAAGATCGTTCATGCTGCGCACAGGCACTTCCGTTTCCTCCATCAATTTCAGCAGCGTGGTCTGCACGCCGCGGCCACTGACGTCGCGGCCGATCAAATTTCCGGCCGCGGCGATCTTGTCGATCTCATCAATATAAATGATACCGAATTGCGCGAGGTTCACGTCGCCGTCGGCTTTGTGCACCAGCTCGCGCACCAAATCTTCCACGTCACCACCGACGTAACCGGTCTCGCTGAACTTCGTAGCATCCGCCTTCACGAACGGCACTTTGATCAGATCGGCGATGTGTTTGATCAGATAAGTTTTGCCGACCCCGGTCGGCCCGACCAGGATCACATTTTGCTTGATGTATTCGATCTCTTGCGCGCGCCTGGCGTCTTCTTTCTCAAGCCGGCGCAGATAATTGGCGTGGTTGTAATGATCGCAAACGGCAATCGCCAGAACCTTCTTCGCCTCATCTTGCTTGATCACGAAGCGATCAAGATGCGCTTTGATGTCGCGAGGCAGGAGATTGAATTCGAATTCCTGGTGATCGGCCTTCTCCGGCTTTTCACCTTCTTCCGCTGTCGCTGGCTCCGGCTCGGCAAAAGTAGCCACTGAGACCCGATCGCCGAAGTTCTGTTTCATGAACTCCGTGATCTTGGTCTTGAGCTCTTCCGGTGAAGGAAACGGTGGTGGTGGCGGGTCTTGTGCCATGCGCAGAAAAACATCGCGCCAAAGAGGCTCCGTGGCAACGGTTCGTCTAAAATCTGACTCTCAGGCGCGGGATTCGTTCAACCCTCGGCTTCCTATTCCTGCCCTTACTCTTGCTCATGCTCTT
Organism: Candidatus Udaeobacter sp.; assembly: GCA_036499425.1. Taxonomy (GTDB): domain Bacteria; phylum Verrucomicrobiota; class Verrucomicrobiia; order Chthoniobacterales; family UBA10450; genus Udaeobacter. Next base: position 7,255 of record DASYDT010000019.1, read on the forward strand.
GCTCTGATCTACTTCCGAAGCGTTGAACGATTCTAAGCCGATCGAGTTTGTTGTAACCGAAAACGACGCGAAGTTGCGCCTTGATCAGTTTTTGGCGAAGCGACTTCCGGAATACTCCCGGTCGCGCCTTCAGCAATTGATCCGCGGCGGGTTCATTCGGCTCAACGAGCAAACGACCCGACCACGGCAGATCGTTCGAGGCGGCGACACAATTAGTTTGACGGAGCCGCCGGTGGAGAAGATCGATGTCCAGCCGGAGCCGATTCCACTCGAGATACTGTTCGAAGATGATGATCTTATCGTTATCAATAAACCGGCTGGCCTCACGGTTCATCCGGGCGCAGGTCAGCGCCAACATACTTTGGTCAACGCGTTGCTCAGCCACTGCATTACGTTGTCAGGGATCGGTGGAAAAGAACGGCCCGGTATCGTTCATCGTCTCGACAAGGAAACAAGCGGCTGTCTCGTGGTGGCCAAAAATGACGTGGCGCATCGGGAATTATCCAAACAGTTCGCCGCGCGCACAGCGGAAAAGATCTACCTCGCGCTTGTCGCCGGGAAACTGCGCAAGGCGGCCGGCGTAATCGAAGAGAACATCGGACGACATCCGGTGCATCGACAGCGAATGCGGGTGACCTCCCTGCGTGGTCGTGCAGCCAAAACCGAGTATCGCGTCATCCGCTCGAGCGATCAGGCAAGTTTAGTTGAATGCCGGCTGCACACCGGGCGCACCCATCAAATTCGCGTGCACCTTCATCATCTCGGTCATCCCGTGCTCGGGGATAAAGTTTATGCGGCGCGCTTCGCGGAAAATTTTCCGCGCCAAATATTGCACGCATGGAAGCTGGGCTTCTATCATCCGCGCATCGGCGAATGGAAAAATTTTGAAGCGCCGTTGCCTGCGGATTTCCAGCAAGCTGTTAGGGCTGTCGGCATGTGAGTATCAATGCCGTCACGCCACGTACTTACTTTGTTTCTCTACGTTCCCGCTTCGGTACCATAGCGCTGGCTACCATTGTCTGCACAACTTCGCCGTGTTGGTTTGTTGTCACATTGCGTAGGCGAATGATTCCGTAGCCCGGACGGGAACGCGACGGCCGCAGATGGACAATCTTTGTCTCAACGGTGAGCACATCGCCAGGCCGCACCACATTGGGCCAACGCAGTTCACCGACGCCCAGGCCGATCGCACCTTCGGCGAAATTCAAAGTTTGCACGAACAACCGCATGGTCATCGCCGCGGTGTGCCAGCCGCTGGCGATCAAGCCCTTGAAAATTGTTCGCTCAGCGGTTTTGCGGCTGAGATGAAACATCTGCGGGTCAAACTTGTGGGCGAACTCGATGAGCTGCTTCTCCGTTACGTTTAACGGCTCAGATTTGAACCGATCACCTACTTTCAAATTATCGAAGTAATGCTCTTTCATCGCGGTGAAGGTGAAACCACATTCATGCGCCATCGCTCGGGATTGAGCAATCTGTAGTTCGGCGGATTCACTTAATCAGAATGAAGCACGGCGGAATGCATTGACAGCTATTTTCGAAAGCGTCACACTTAATGGAAACAACGAGGAGCCGACGCAATGCCCGCAGCGAATACGACCGGAGAACAAGTTCTGGAAGCAGTTGTAGCCGGGCCGGATGAAGCGAATCGACTGTTCACAGTTACTGGAGCGGCCAGCGTAAGCATCTTTGTGCAGGCAGGTCAACAGCAGACCCAGACATGGACTTTCCTGGTGGGACCAACATTTACACGCGGGCAACTTTATCGCGCAATAGGCGCAGCCTCCGTGTCGGCTCAGAATGTAAACATACAAACGGCGCCCGGGAGCTTCCAAGCAAACATCAGCTCCGTCGAAGCAGATTGGGATGATGAATCCGGAAGGGTTGAAGTGCGCGTTGAAGTCTTCCTTAGTGCGAGTGGAGGAGCCAGCGCGAACATCAACCAGCTTCGCTACTGGGTCACAATCCTCGCGCAGGTCTGATCCGAGCAGATCGGCAGTCCGCCAGAAGGCATCAGCGTGCGGGGTTGGAAACCCGCGACATAGTAGGCTTCGAAGTCTGCGCGCCTTCAGTTCCGGCGTAGCCGCGTTGCGAAGTCCGCCGTAGCCCTCTTATAAATTCGTGTCGATTCGTGTCTATTCGTGGTTACTTGGCTTTATCGATCATGAAACCACGAGCGGAACCGCACGCACGGGTCGCGCCCGCGAAATTCACCATCTGGCGGCAACCGGCACTTATTGCGGCAATAATCATAGGCGTTGCGGTGGTTTACTTGCCGGCGCTTCGGGGAGATTTTGTGTGGGACGATTTTCTTTTGATAACCGGCAACCCGTTGCTGCAAAACTTCTCGGGTCTGCTGGAAATCTGGTCAGGCGGCAGAACGGCAGATTACTTTCCGCTCACGAATACGATATTCTGGATCGAGCATCATCTTTTCGGCGCGAACGCAACCGGCTATCACGCCGTCAATATCCTCCTGCAAATTGCAAATGCGTTGCTCGTCTGGCGGTTATTAAAGCGCCTGAATATTCCCGGCGCGTGGCTGGCCGGCCTTATCTTCGGGATCCATCCAGTTCATGTGGCATCAGTGGCGTGGATCTCCGAGTTGAAAAATCTGCTCGCGATGTTCTTCGCGCTGTTGTCGGTCCTCTGTTTTCTTAATTCCCGTGGTAGGGACGGACCGCCGGGCCGTCCGTCTAACTCGGCGCGCCCGGCGGTCGCGCCCTACCAATATGCCGCGTCTCTGGTTTTCTTCGCCTTAGCGCTGTTCTCAAAAACGCAAGTCGTGTTTTTACCCTTCATTCTGCTCTTGTGCGCCTGGTGGCGGGACAAAAAATCGACTGGAACTGGTAGGGCGCGACCGCCGAGCGCGCCGAACGCACGCGGTGGACGCCTCGGCGATCCCTCCCTAGCAAAGACCGTCATTCAGGTGTGGCCATTTTTCGCGCTGGCGATTGTTTTCGGCTCGGTCACGATGTGGTTTCAAAGTCGCGGCATTGGTGAAGAGGAGATCGTTATCGGGTCGATCCCGCGCCGCGTGGCAAACGCCGCTATGGCGATCTGGTGGTACGCGGGGCATCTCTTCGCTCCGGTCCGATTGATGGCGATTTATCCAAACTGGCGATTCGATTCCCCACGCCTTTTGGAATGGCTGCCTCTGATTGTCCTTATCGGAATTTTGGTTGGCCTCTGGCACTGGCGGAACCATGGGACACGCGGCGCTCTTTTTGCGGTTGTCTGTTTCGTTGTCGCGCTTCTCCCGGTGCTGGGATTAGTTCGAATGGCTTATGTACGCAGCGGCACGCTTGTGGCCGATCATCTCCAGTATTTTGCAGACGTTCCTTTGCTCGCACTTTTCAGCGCGGGCGTCGCATACGAGTGGAACCATCGACAACGCGCGACTAAAATTGCCACCGCGGCCGTTGTCACGTTGCTGGTTGGCGCGATCGGCACATATGCCTTCGACCGCGCGGAGGTTTATCGCAATGAAGAGACGCTTTGGCAGGATAACCTCTCCAAAAATCCTGATGCGTGGCAGGCTCACATCATGATGGCGCAACGACGCTTCAAGCAGGAAAGGTACGCCGAGGCCGCTTATCATGCCCGTCGCGCGGCGGAATTGAAACCGGAGTTGGCCGATATTCATAACCAACTTGGCCTGGCTTATTGCCGGCTGGAGCGATTTGAGGACGGAATCGCCGAGTATCGTAAGGCGTTGCAGTTGAAAGAGGCGAAGCCATCCACCGCCAGGAGCGCCGGAGTCGCAAAAATCCGGGCCAACCTGGCAAACGCGTTGGCGATCACCGCAAACCATTTGAGCGAATCAGCTCCCACGATCCCAGAGGAAGCGATGCGCCGTTATGACGAAGCGATTCGCCAATATGAGGAAGCGCTCGAGATCGATCCGCAGCAGCCCGCGATCCATCGCAATCTTGGCATGCTTCTGGCCCATCTTGGCCGCTACGACGAAGCGATCCCCCATCTGCGGGCCACATTGCAGATGGTGCCTAACGAACCCGTAGCCCGCGAAACGCTCGATGCTATAGAGGCACGTCGCCGCTGAGCGTTACGATCTCGCCGAACTATTGCCGACGATAGAGCACCGTGTAAACTGCGACGCTGGCTTTGCAGCGCGGGCGGTTAGCTCAGTGGTAGAGCATCTCGTTTACACCGAGAGGGTCGGGGGTTCGAAACCCTCACCGCCCATTCTTTTCAGTGACGAGTGAGTCGTTTTGAAGGTACCGCGTCACGATAGCATTTCCGCTACTGCCGCTTCGACGTGAATTTTTGTTGTGTTCAAAAACGGAATCCCGTTGTAGTCGGGATCGCATAAAATCAGCGGCAGCTCCGTTCCGGCGAGAATCACGCCGTCGATGCCTGCCTCGCCGTAGCGCTGCGAATGCACGTCGCTCGTTGCTTTCATGCGATCGACAATAGCGAGCAAACCGGCCCGGGTCTGGGGCAGAAATTTCCCGGGAACCAATTCGTTCATGTATTTGTCGTGAATGTAATCCTGATCGTTCGGTTCCGGCACGAGAAGCTCGATGCCTTCGCGCGAGAAAACTTTCGGATAAAAACTCGACTGCATCGTGTAGCGCGTCCCAAATAAAGCGAGCCGTTTCAGTTTCCGCAGCTTCGCAGTTACGCATGTTACTTCGACAATGCTGATCAGTGGAATAGGTGACTTTGGCGTAATGTCATCGAACACGATGTGAGGCGTATTCGCGGCGATCAATCCGAAATCGGCGCCCGCACGAGCAAGTTTGCCGATTGCCTCAAGCAAATAATCAGCCATGCCAGCAAGCTTGTTTGCAGCCATGAAGTCGAGTCCCTTCCTCAGATCAACACTGCTGATGATGAACTCCGGATAACTCCCGTCGCCGGTGCGCTCGCGATAAAGGCCAATAATCTTTTGATAATAATCGATCGTGCTTTCCGGCCCTAGGCCACCAATGATTCCGAGAGTTTTCATTTCTTACGAGTCGCGGCGCGCCCGGCGGTCGCGCCCTACCAGTCAATGCGACGAATAAACACGAATTGAATGAAATGACGAAATCCGATTGAGCTGAATTGTACGAGCGTGCGGCGCGCACGGAGTGACGCGCCCTACCTATTCGTGTCAATTAGTGTTCATTTGTGGTTAAATGAAAAGCAGATCGGCGCTTCAGTTCGTTGTCATCATTGGTGTTGCGAACTTCTTCGCGGATTTCACTTACGAGGGTGCGCGTGCGATCGTGGGGCCGTTTCTAGGCTCGTTAGGTGCAAGCGCGGCGATCATTGGCTTTGTGGCGGGTTTCGGTGAACTGATGGGATACGGGCT
>DASYDT010000020.1:0-39435 GCA_036499425.1 Candidatus Udaeobacter sp.
ATGGAAGTGATGCGCGACCGGATGGACAACTGCGTGGTCGTCTGTTCCATCGAGAATTTCGATCCCATGGGCGTGCACACCGGCGACTCCATCACTGTTGCACCCACGCAAACGCTCACCGACAAGGAATACCAAATGATGCGCGACGCCGCGTTCGCGGTCATTCGCGAGATCGGCGTCGAGACCGGCGGATCCAACATTCAGTTCGCTGTGCATCCCGATAATGGCCGCATGGTCGTAATCGAAATGAATCCGCGCGTCTCGCGTTCCAGCGCGCTCGCATCGAAGGCGACCGGTTTTCCAATTGCGAAAATCGCGGCAAAACTCGCGGTCGGCTACGCGCTCGATGAAATCAAAAACGATATCACGCGCGAAACGCCGGCCTGCTTCGAGCCGACCATCGATTACTGCGTAGTCAAAGTGCCCCGCTTTACCTTCGAAAAATTTCCGCAGGCAGACGCGACGCTTACGACGCGAATGAAAAGCGTCGGCGAAGCGATGGCCATCGGGCGCACGTTCAAGGAAGCATTGCAAAAAGCGCTGCGCAGTCTGGAAATCAAGCGCTTCGGTCTATTAGGCGACGGTGTGGACAAAGACATCGATCTTGAAACGCTGCGTTTGAAATTGGCGATCCCAAATGCCGAGCGAATCTTCTACATCGCTCAAGCATTCCACAAAGGCGCGTCGATTGATGAGGTTTATGACCTGACGAAGATTGACAGGTGGTTTTTAAGGAACGTCGCGCAGATTGCGGAGGAAACGCGATGTTTGAAAACGAAAGATTTGCTCCACGCGAAAAAGCTCGGGTTTTCCGATCGGCAACTGGCGGTCGCAAATGGCGTGACCGAGAGTGAAGTCCGGGCGAGGCGGAAGTCGTTAGGCACTTTGCCCACGTACCGGCTGGTCGATACATGCGCGGCGGAGTTTGAAGCTTATACGCCGTATTACTACTCAACCTACGGTGACGAGAACGAGCGGCGAGAGAGTGCTAAGCGCAAGATCATGATTTTGGGCGGCGGACCCAACCGGATCGGTCAGGGTATTGAGTTTGACTATTGCTGCGTGCATGCTGCGTTCGCCCTGCGCGAACTCGGGTTCGAAACCATCATGGTCAATTCAAACCCGGAAACTGTCTCCACCGATTACGACACAAGCGATAAACTTTATTTTGAGCCGCTTACTTTAGAGGACGTGCTCAACATTTACGATCAAGAGAAACCCGAAGGAGTGTTCGTCCAGTTCGGTGGACAAACGCCGTTGAATCTGGCCAGCGGATTGAAGGCGGCAGGGGTGCCCATTTTAGGGACGCAACCTGAAAGCATCGAGACTGCGGAAGACCGGCAACTGTTCGCCGCGATGCTGGATAAACTCGGCTTGCGTCAAACTCCAAATGGGTCGGCGATAAGCACCGAGGAGGCTGTCGCGATCGCGAAGAAAGTTGGTTACCCAGTTTTGGTGCGACCCTCGTTCGTTCTCGGTGGGCGTGCCATGGAACTTGTCTATAATGAGGGAGATCTTAGGCGCTATATGGCAAGCGCCATTGAAGTGACGCCCGATCGTCCAGTGCTCATCGATCGGTTTCTTGAAGATGCAATCGAAGTCGATGTCGATTGCATCTCCGATGGCGAAACGGCCGTAATCGGTGCAATCATGGAGCACATCGAGGAAGCGGGCATTCACAGTGGCGACAGTGCCTGCGTGATTCCGACATTCTCACTGCCGCAAAATGTTCTGGATGAGATTTCCGCAGCGACAAGATCGATGGCGCGTGAACTGAACGTGCGTGGGCTAATGAATGTCCAGTTCGCGGTGAAAGGCGACGACGTTTATGTTTTGGAAGTGAACCCGCGCGCGTCGCGTACGGTTCCTTTTGTCAGCAAGGCAATCGGCGCTCCGCTGGCGAAACTCGCTGCCAAAGTCATGACCGGAAAATCGTTACGAGAACTCGGATTTACCCGGGAAATCGTGCCGAAACATTTTTCTGTAAAGGAAGCCGTGTTCCCCTTCCTGCGCTATGAAGGCTTGGATATTTCACTTGGTCCGGAAATGAAATCGACCGGCGAAGTAATGGGCATGGACGTCGATCTCGGCCTTGCATACGCAAAATCGCAGATGGCTGCGCCGCCACCGTTGCCGAAGACAGGAAAAGTCTTTGTCAGCGTTAAGGACGCCGACAAGGAAGCGGTAATTCCGGTCGCGCGCGAGTTCGTGAAGCTCGGTTTTGAAATTATTTCTACAAGCGGCACCGCGGAAGCGCTGGCGAAAGCAAAAATCAAAGTGACGAAGGTTTTCAAAATTCATGAGGGACGCCCGAACGTTCTCGACCGCATTAAGAATGGCGACATCAATTTTATCATCAACACGCCCAGCGGGAAAATTCCGCGGGAGCACGAAGTGGGCATTCGCAATGCCGCGCTGGCTGCAAAAATTCCGATCATGACGACCGTCCGCGCCGCGCTGGCGAGCGCGAATGGAATTCGGTCACTACAAAAACGAAAAGTGCAGGTGCGCAGTTTGCAGGAGTACCATTCCGCCATTGGCGGCAACGCTCAACGTCCAACATCCAACGTCCAACGCCCAACGAAGGGGACAATGCGCACTGCTTGATTCTGTTATTGGACGTTGGGCGTTGAGCGTTGAGCGTTGAGCGTTGAGTGTTGGGCGTTTATGATTCCGGCATGAAATTCACGTTGTACTGCATGTTGAGCTTGATGGTCGGCGCCACAAATATTTTTGCTGAAAAGGATAAACCGATGAACACATCAGACGAAGTCGCTGTGATCAAAACCAGCGAAGGCGATATGGTGGTGCAGTTCTGGGCTGATGCCGCGCCAAAAACGATCGAGAATTTCAAGAAGTTGGCGCGCTCGGGTTTCTACAACGGCACCATTTTCCACCGGATCGTCAAAGGGTTCATAATCCAAGGCGGCGACCCGAATTCGAAAGATCCGGCAAAAGAAAACAGCTACGGAGCAGGTGGTCCGGGTTACAAGATCAAAGCCGAGTTTAACGATCATCCGCATGAGCGCGGCGTGATCTCGATGGCGCGCGAACCTGATCCGGATTCGGCCGGCTCGCAGTTCTTCATCTGTCTCGCACCAATACACCGGCTCGATCATCAATACACGACGTTCGGCAAACTGATTAAAGGCGACGATGTGCTCGAGAAAATTGGCAACACGCCGGTCGAGCGAAATGCACAGGGTGAAATGAGCAAGCCGACGAAACGCATCGTGATTAACAAGATCGACATCGTGCCGGCGAGCTCGGTGAAGTAGCTGTCACCCTTGTCATTCCGAGCGAAGTCGAGGAATCTCTCATTGTTGAAATGGCTATCCCGCAATGGCGGGAGACTTCGCTCGACATGACCAAGGTTGCTCTCATCCAGATGCGTTGCGGCCCGGAGCCTAAAAAGAATTTCTCGCGCGCGATTGAATTCATTCGCGAGGCGGCGGGAGAAGGCGCGCAGATCGTCTGTCTGCCCGAACTTTTTCGGTCGCAATATTTCTGCCAGACAGAAGACCACAAGAATTTTGATTTGGCCGAGGAAGTGCCGGGAAAATCGACAGCAGCATTGGGAGAAGTCGCACGCGAAACCGGCACAGTAATCATTGCTTCACTTTTCGAGAGGCGCAGCGCGGGCGTTTATCACAACACCGCGGCGATCATCGACAGGGATGGAAAGTTGCTAGGCAAATACCGCAAGATGCATGTTCCGGACGATCCGCTGTATCACGAAAAATTTTATTTTGCGCCGGGCGACCTTGGGTTCCAATCGTGGAACACGGAGCACGGCAAAATCGGAGTCTGTGTTTGCTGGGACCAATGGTATCCGGAGGCGGCGCGGTTAACTGCATTGCGCGGCGCAGAAATCATTATTTATCCGACGGCAATTGGCTGGCATCCGAGTGAGAAGAAGGAGTTTGGCAAAGCGCAGCATTCGGCGTGGGAAACCATTCAACGCAGCCACGCCATTGCGAATGGGTGCTACGTCGCCGTGGCAAATAGGGTCGGTCATGAAGCGCCTGCCGGTGGCGCTGGCATTGAGTTCTGGGGACAAAGTTTCGTTTGCGGGCCAGACGGCGAAATCGTCACCAAAGCGTCGGTTGATCAGGAGGAGATTGTGATGGCCGATATCGATTGGAGCCGCGTTAACGAGCATCGGACGCACTGGCCATTCCTGCGCGACCGACGCGTTGATGCTTACAGTGGGCTCGACCGCCGGCTAATCGACTGATTTTTCGCGCGGCCTGCTCGCGCGCTTTGTGCTAATACGAGCACGATGACCGCGAGAGTTTCTCAACGGACGCGCCGGCCGTGGTATCGGCCGTCTTTGACGACACAGATCATGATTGGACTGGTTGTCGGCGGTGTGATCGGCTGGCTCCGGCCGGATTGGGGGAACGCAGTTTATTTCCTGCGCGACATCTTCATCAACCTGATCAAATCCATCATCGCGCCGCTCGTGTTCTCGACAATTATAGTTGGTATCGCTGGCGCAGGCGCGCTTCGGAAAGTGGGGCGCATGGGAATCAAAGCGCTTATCTATTTCGAGATTGTCACGACCGCGGCGCTGTTCATCGGACTGGCCGTTGTGAATCTCACCAAGCCCGGAGCTGGCGTGACTCTCGCCGCCACGAACACGGACATCTTAAACGCCATCGGCCAAAGTCACCCGAAAACTTTCGTCGAAACCATCGTGCACGTTTTTCCATCCAGCATCATCGAAGCGATGGTGCGCGGCGATGTTTTGCAGATCGTCGCCTTCAGCGTGCTTTTCGCACTCGCCGTCTCAGCGATTGGAGAAAGGGGAAAACCGATTATCCGCGCGATGGAGAGCCTCGCGCAAATCATGTTCAAGTTTACAAACTACGTGATGATGTTTGCGCCGATTGGTGTCGGCGCAGCGATGGCGCACACGATCGGCACACAGGGTCCGGGCGTGCTGGTGAATCTCGGCAAATTGATCGGGTCGCTTTATCTGGCTCTCGTGATTTTCATCTTGTTGATCTTTGGATTAGTGATTTGGATCGCGCGGATTCCGTTGCGTCAATTTGTTCGGGCGGTGCGCGAGCCTGCGGCCCTCGCATTCGCGACTACGAGCAGCGAATCGGCGTTGCCGAAAGCGATGGAATCGATGGAGCGTTTCGGTGTGCCGCCGCACATCGTGGGCTTCGTTATGCCGACCGGCTATTCGTTCAACCTCACAGGATCAACATTATATCTGGCAATGGCTTCGGTGTTCGTGGCGCAAGCGGCGGAGACGACAATAGGATGGCACATGTCGTTAGGCCAACAGATCACAATGATGTTGACGTTGATGCTGACTTCCAAGGGTGTGGCCGGCGTCCCGCGGGCATCGCTTGTCATCTTGCTCGGAGCGCTGAATTCGTTTGTTCCGTCAGGACTGGGACCGATCGGTGTGGCCATTATTTTCGGCGTGGATGAATTGATGGACATGGGTCGGACATGCGTGAATGTCATCGGCAATTGTCTCGCGACGGTGATCGTTGCGCGCTGGGAAAAAGAATTCGATGAAAGCCGCGCGCGAGTTTTTGGGACGGCGGCCGAAGCCGAGTTGGATTTAAAAGGCGGCGATGTCGCCTTTGCCGATGCAGTCGCCCAAGGCGACTGAGGATGCAATTCACGGATGATGTGACCGTCGGACGCGGGTCGTCCCGTCCTTTTTTTTGCGATGTTCTTACCACGGAAACATCGACAAAGCTGGGTTATTCCAGCTAAGGTCTCTTCGCCATGTCAGTTTTGCACACATTTTCCCAAGCAACTTATCTCATACAGATCTTTACCGCTGCTTTTCTCGCGATTCTTTTCCTTCAATCAGGAGTTGATAAAGTTGTCGATCGCAGCGGAAACCTCGAATGGCTAAAGGGACATTTCGTGAAAAGTCCGTTAGCGGGCGTTGTGCCCGCTCTGGTAACTGCCATCACCATTCTCGAACTTGCAGCAGGAGTATTGAGCGGCGTTGGCTGCCTGGCACTCATCGTTTGGCGCGATTCAACTGTGGCATTCTACGGCGCGTTGATTTCCGCGGTTGCGATCATTGCGCTATTCTTTGGCCAACGGATGGCCAAAGATTACGCTGGAGCCGCGGTGCTTGTTCCATATTTTCTGCTCACCCTCGTTGCAATTTATCTGCTCGCGCAGCCGTGAATCGACCAAGGGGCGCCACGGACAATCATCACAAAACGATGAGGCTCACAAAATTTGCGAACGCGCAATTTCTAGCGGGCATATTGCTTCTATTGGCCGCGCTAACGTTCTATTATTTCGCCGTTCTTGGAATTGATTACAGCAAGACAATGCTGCTCGACCTCGGTCCACATCCGGATGCCACGGAATATTTTGCACAAGCGCAAGCATTGCGCACGGACGACTGGCCTTCCATACAGATCGGATACGAGAAACTGCCATCAAGGTACCCTTTTGGCTATCCGGCGCTCATGGTTCCCTGGTTGAAGATCCTGCCGGAATCAGACGCTATCCTGGCACCGTTTCGCACGAGCCAAACGATGGGGCTGCTCCTGCTTGTAGCCGTATTTGCTTTTTACACATATCTGGCGATGCCGTTAACAGGCGGGTTTGCGACCCTTTTACTCGCGACACTACCAGGATTCTTCACTTTCTGTCGTTCATCACTCAGTGAGATAAGTGCCTCCCTGCTGATTGTGCTGGCCTTTATGTTCGCCTACCTGGGACTTAAGGAAGAACGGCGCTGGAAAATCTATCTGTCCGCAATTCTTCTTGGTCTTTCATTGAACGTTCGACTCCAGTCGCTTTTTTTTGCACCGTTATTGCTGATCATGGTCATCTTCCAGGTAAAGGGGATGCGCTGCCGCTGGTTCCTTCATTGCGTTGCACTTCCGTTCGTTTTCGTTTTAGCGGCTAGCCCTATGCTCATATTGAACACAATCCAGTTCCATTCGCCCCTCAAAACAGGCTACGATCTGTGGGCCTCATATTTTAGCCGACACCACCTTCTTTTTTGTCTTCGCTGGGTTCCGAAGAATGCCCTCGCCTTGTGGAAGGAATCCACTTTACAGCCACATGGGTACAATGTTGCACACATGTTTGGCACAGGTACCTCCTTTGTACCCGTCTTCCTCCTTCTAACTTGCGCCGGGTTGTTTTTGATCCGATTCAATTGGTTCATCGTGTGCGCTTTCTTGGCGGGCTTGAGCTCTTTCGTGGCGGCGTTGTGCTACCTATTTGGCAGCGACAGTCGTTTCTACTTACCGCTTCTTATCCTTCTGGTCGGGGTCGCCGTTCTGCCCATCACATGGGCTGCAAAGAACCTTTTTGCCGGAAAACGGATTATTATCGCCGTGAGTGTTTTTGTCTTGTTCGCCGGCGCCTGCCTCGGCTATCCTTCGCGTTCCGGCTACAACAAACCGGGCATTGATCGATGCCAAACGTGGGACGCTCTGCATTTCACCCCTTCACCTGGCCAAGCGACTCAATTTGTCGCACAGAGGGATTTGGCCAGACGGCTGCGAAGCCAACCTGGAATCGTTCTCTCCGATATCGATCCTGTTTATTTAAATGCCCTATTGCCACACTCCTTCGTAGCTGCTCCGATCGATGGAGAGCATCATTATAAGTGGAGCTACACCTGGAGATATGAGCGGCCGCAGGCTCTGGCCTTAGTCAAACACGCGTTGGAGCGCTCCGTTCCGGTTTACGCGCTATTCGTTTCGAGCGACGAAAGCGCCACTAAACTGTCGCGCCTGCCGGCTGTCCCTGGATACGACTGGCATCTTCTCGATAACTCCCACGGCAAGGCGGCAATTCTAAAGCTTGTTCCCATTGGATCGACCGAACCATCGCCACCGGACTAATGCGACCCACAGGCATGTTGCGAAGTGTTGCGCCCTTGACTTGCCTTGTCCAGAAAGCTCGTCGACCTGCCCTATTCTCAGGACTACTATTGTTAGCAGCCTACCTTCGGATAACCGGCTTGAGCTGGGGCCTTAGCAGTGGATATGGCCATGATCTGAACTTTCAGCCGGACGAATTTGTCAGTCTTAGGGGTGTCCTACAGCTAGATTTATTAGCGGGCCGCATTAAGACGCCCGGCGCATATTTTGAAGGTACATTCAATTATTACCTGTGGGCCGTACCGCAAGCAGTGCTCAGGGTCACCGCTACCGAAGGCGTGCCACTTGGCCACTCAACGAGCATGACCAAGTATTCTAGCCTTCTATATATCTGTCGATGGATGTCGGTTCTGTTTGATCTCTGCACAATCTCTGTTGTATTTCTCGCGATCAGAGAAGCGACTCAGAAGTTCTACCCATCTCTCGTGGGTGCGCTTTGTTACACTGTCATCCCAATGCAGGTGATCTACGCCCACTTTATGAGAACTCACATTCTGAGCAATTTATTGTGCGCCTTGGTCATTTGGATGTCTCTAAAGCTCCGGCAATCCCAACGATGGCAGCTACTCTTTACTGTGGGTCTAACTTCTGGTTTGGGGGCAGCGACTCGCTATCCTGTTGGCATCATCGCGGTGATTCCATGCCTCTACTTGCTGTTCAACAACGGTGGTAACTTACCAAACTCGAACAGCTGGTTTCTGGAGCGAGCCAGAGTTCTCGTTGCCGGTCCGCTGTGGCTGATTGCAGTGGGATTCATCATTGGATTGTTCCTGGGGCATCCAATGCTGTTTTTAGATCCATCGAGCGTCACAAAAGCAATCACCGGCGAGACATTAAAATACGCGTCGCTACACCAATTCAGCGGAGCCCAGTTGCTTAATCTGGGCTTTGTCTGGAGGTATATCACATACGTGATTCCGTTTGCAATGTATCCCTTGCTCTGGCTGGTTCCTTACTGCGCGATCCTATATCTTGTTTTTAGGCGTAGCCTTTACAGTGTGTCCATTCCACTACTGATTTTCTCCCTCTTGTATCTGTACTTCATGGGGAAAGGCTACCTTGAACCATATTTCGCCCGCATAACCATGCTGTTGTTTCCTGGACTTTGCATCCTCGTTGGCATAGCCTTCAGCGATCTCCAGTCGAAGCTAAGAAACAAGCCGATACTTGCCGCCGTTTTGACCACTGCATTCCTACTCCTTATGGCACCGTCTGTCGCGTTCGACGTAGCATACGATCGCGCCATGCAGCAAAAGGACGCCCGCCAGGCTCTTCGGGAAGACCTCCAAAAGCTCACTGACGAGGCGCCAGCGAGCATTGGCATCTTGCACTATGGACCTTATTTTTACACGGCAATGCCTGCCGCCAGGCCGTTGAACAGCGAAAAGGTAACAGTTAAGTTACAGGACCCAGGACAGGATGCTGACTTCTTTCTCGTTGGGTTCCCAAGCCAGATTCTACCTGCAGTAATGAACGCAACTGTGAGACAGGTTGAAGCACAAGGAAAGTTTAAGTTTGAAAGAAGCTACAGCGTTCCTGTAAAGATTTTTGGACACGAGTTCAAACTGGTACGCTTTCCTCAAGACATGACCTACCCTTTCCCAACGATCCTGCTTTTCCGGGCTAGAACACCAACGTGAGCCTGACCGCCGGTTGATTGGAGAGCCCTTGACCACCCCGACCACCCACAGGCGCTGCAAGGAGTCGGAATCCCAAAGAATTCCAGGATGAATCCATGCTGATCTCTGAAAGATCCGCCGAATCCCGTGCGGGCGATGTTCTGTTAGTGCCGATAGCCGCAGTCGCATTTTGGACCCTCGCTTACCAGCTGGTGCTTATCGCCAGGTGGCCAGCGAAAACGATCACGTGGTGCTTCTTAGCTATGGCCATTGTCGGTTTCGTTTTGCTGGGACGCTTATGGAAGAAAACAATTGCAATCCCTGGCAAAGACTATCGGTTCCACCCCTCTCACATCCTTCTACTGGTCCTGGGAGTAGTTTATGCAACTACGATTCTATTCGTGCGGAGGCCGAACCAAGATGATGTAGTCTATTTCCATAGAGCTCTCACTCAATTGTTGGCTCTTAACCAGCCCATAAGTCTCCGTCAGACAAGCGTCGATATGGACGCCGCAGCATTTTCTCCAGTCCATTTGGCAACCAGTTATGAGATGCTGATGGCTTTCCTCGGGCATTATCTTGGGATAGATCCACTGTACTTTTACCAAGTAGTTGGCCACGTATTTGTCGCATTGGCCCTTCCGTTTGTTTTCTACTGGTGCGCCCAAAGATTTCGATTGCATCGCTGGGCTGCGTCGTTCGGGGCCGCCCTCGGAGTGGGATTTCTCCTTCTCGCCGACAAGTCATCCTTCGGCGCTTTGCTTGGAGCTGCTAAGTCACTACAGTCAGCCGATCCGGCTGGATGGGTCGGATTTTCGACCGTGTCCGGCTACATGTGGCAAGGCAAGCCTGTCGTTTTGATCTTATTTTTACCGCTCGGACTGGCGCTCAGTTACCGGTTCCTCAGCCGAGGTAACCTAAGTGATCTGGTGTGGCTCACGCTTTTGGATATCGCCGGAGTCGGTCTGAGCAATCCGGCCCTTTACTTGCTGCCGGCGGTCATTGGCTGCTCCTGGGTAGCATTTTTTGCCCTTGAGCTACTCGAAGGCAAGAAGCGCGCTGACCTATGGTTGCAAGTCCGCCGCGGTTTGCTTCTCGTAATCCCAGTCGCGTATCCAATCGCGATACTGGCCCTGCTGAAGATGGACATAATTCCAAAGCCGGTCGATATTAAGATAGTAGGGCCAAGATACATACCGTGGCGGGAAGCGGTGGACTATGCCTTCGGAGGTCCAGCTGATTACTTGCGTGACGTTGTGCTAATGATTGCTGTCCCGCTGCTAATCATGAGAGGACGAAGCGGATTTTTTCTCTTTTTTTATCTTTGTGCTGTATGGCTGTTTTGCTTGAACCCATTGCTAGCGCACATGTGGATGACAAATATTCTTGCTGCGGCTTATTTTCGCCTCGTCTACCTTCTACAATTGCCTTTGTTATGCACGTTGATAGCGGCTGCCGGTTCGCAGCTGGCACAAAAGGCAGGGTTATGAATGCCCGAACACAAACCATGCTGGCGCTGTCGGCGATTGTTGTCTCGTTCGTTGGCAGCTACCATGGACTGTCGATATTGCCAAGAGATGCACGGCTTGGCATCGGGTGGAAATCACCGGGCGAAGTCCAGTTGCTACCCGCTAACCTTGCTTTTGCTAAAGCCGCCGGTCCATACGTAGCGCATGCCAAACTGCTCGTACCGACTTGGACAGCAGGTTGTGAGTTGCCACTTCTCTTTCCAGAAATGAAGGTTGTAGCTCCCCGGTTCGTCACCCATTATTTCGCCAACGCCGGCAATGCTGAGGAAGGGATACTGCGCCAACAGGCGCAGGCTTTTATCGAGGAAAACCCTCCTCAGAATGCCAGGCGCCTTGAACTGCTAGAGGCGAAATTTCGCCAAGTGATCGAAACCGGTCGCGCAAATGCGGTTGCCACTCCGGAATCTGAAAGCGAGAGAGTATTGGCGACACTGAAGTCGATTAACCCGGGATGGCATCGCGTGTTGGAAGCTGGCGGGCTGGTCTTGATGATTCCTGGTGACCGAGGGCCAAGGAGTTGAAATTCGGATTGCGATTCGTGGTTCCGACTGAGTTAACCAGTTGCGCTAACAGCGCACACCATCGAATGCATGTCTTTGCCCCCGCAGCCGAACGCGCCGTCCAAGTCTTTGCCATTTTAATTGGCACAGTTTTCCTACTTTCGGGAGTTGTCTATCTTTATTTGGGCCGCGTAACCTGCCTGTGGGCAGGCAATTTCTGGAGCATTTACGCTTTTGCCTGGAATCACACATGGCTTCAAAGTGCCCTGCTTAAACAGGCTGGTCACGTTACGTTATTTCCCAGCTTCATTGGTCTAGCCAATTTGCGCTTTTTTCATGGCAACGTGCAAATGCTCTTCTTTGTGGGGTTGGGGCTACTTTTTATAACCGTCTCGCTGCTTCTGGTCCCAGTTTGGCGCGATAAGACCGTAAGCCTGACTGTAAAGACATTGGCCACACTTGTTATGCTCATGGGCAATTTTTGGATGGCCCGAGCCAGTATTACCGCGGACGGCGAATATAACTGTGACAACTCTCTGGCGATGACCGGAGCGGCACTCGTTTTTCTTCTGATAACCAAGACGCGTTGCTCCTGGACGGTAACGGCAATTGTAGTGTGCGCCGGGTTTCTCGCCTCCTTTAGCTTTGGCACGGGATGGGCAATTTGGCCTACTCTGTTACTTCTGGCTTGGTGCATGCGTCTTCCGCGGCGAACGATTGTCTTACTCGGTATCAGCGCTCTTGCAGCAGCCATTATCTACGAAGAGCTTCCAGTGCTTCCGACGTCTTACATCGTGCAAAAGGAATCGGAGGTCTCTCTGAATCCCATGGGGATTTTAACCGAGTTCTGCAGACTCGTCGGCAGTCCGGTGTTATATACCATCGCGGCTTGGCGCGGGCCAAAGACGCTCACAGACTTGAGTCAATCCTTTAGCATCGCTTTGACCGGCGTAGCGGGATTGACGTTTGCGGGAATTGTTGTCATACCTCGCATGCTTCGCCGTGACCTTGGAAAAAGCGGGCTCGAAACCACTGGAATATCGCTTTTGATTTTCATCGTATTTGCTCTGGCGCTTATTACCGTCGGACGACTCAGATCGTTTAATCTGGTGCCTTTCGCTCCGCGTTATTTATTCTGGAGTTCACTTTTTTGGACGAGTCTGATCTTGCTCGGGATCGAGCGAGCGGAGCGCCTACCGTGGGGACGGTGGCCGGCTCTCCTTCTCCCTTTTCTAATCGCCATCTTCGCCTGGCCGGCACATTATCAAGCGTGGTTCTCGTGCAAAGACGCGCAAATTCTGTATGACAGAGATGCTACCGCCCTGATCAACGGAGCTGTTGAGACTCAAAGGATACAAAAGGTTCCTGCTCACTTTAAACAAATTTTTGAAGAAAGGCTTCACCTGGCGTCGGAGTTGCGGGCGCGTCGCGTGGATGTGTTCGCTGATGGCTTACAAGATTGGATTGGGCTTAGGGAAGCGGATGTCTTTGGGGGACGATATAGGCGAGAAGGTCTTAGCGGGCAGTGCAGTATTGATGCTTTAGGCCAGTGCGATAACGGTGCCCCCGCAGCGCGTGTGAGCGGGCAAGCATTCAAACACGAGCAGTCGATTCCGCGGACACTGGTAATAGCCGATTCAAACGGAGTTATTCACGGAGTGGCGAGGTCGGCGCGGATTAGCCCCTTTGTTAATCGCACCTTTTACCAAGGCAAATTTACAGCGAAGATTGGATTTGTCGGCTACATTCGAGATTACAACCCCGAACTACGATATGTAGTACGGAGCGCCGATAATCTTACGCTTTCGGATGAAGCGATCTCTGTGCAGCATTAGCCGCCACCGGTGTGAGGGTGATCGGTAACCATAAAATAGGGCTGCTTTCTGCAACCGCAACGCGACCGCGAACAATTGCGGCTTCGCTGAATAGATCGGCGCTAGGCAATAAGGGAGGTACGCAACCGTCCCCAAGCGAGGATCGACGTACCGAAGGGCATCCGAAATGGAAGTACCGTCTCGACGTTCTTCATACTGTGCAGCAACCGTCGCGCTATGGCGTTTGGCGGCATGAAACCGCGTCGCATGATAGTCTCAGCCGCTTTTGGTTTCGTGCACGTGAGGAGCGCTTTGCGAGCAAGCAGAAACGGGACCATCAGCAGGCCCCACGGCTGGACGCCCTCAGTCTCCACTCCGCACTGGTCAAACAAGGTCACTAAGCTCCTTTTTGTATATCGTTTCACATGGCCTTGCACTCGGTCGTAATCGCTGAAAAGCAACATACCCGCCGGCACATTAACAACTAGAAAGCCGCCCTGCCGCAAGTGTCGCAGAGCGGCAGTAAGAAAGGCTGAATCGTCGCGGATGTGTTCGATCACATCGAGCAAGAAGACAGCATCGTAATGTTCCAATAGTGAAGGTTCCTGGTCGAATATATTGTAAACGAAAAGCCGTCCCCTGCCCGGCTTAGCCGTCTCCAAGACTGGTTGATTCAGGTCGCATCCGTCTATCGCGATTCCGAGATCGCTCTCGAGCATTTGGCGGGCGACGCCGTTCCCGCAGCCAACCTCCAGCGCTCGCTGCAACACGATACCGGAACACTTAACGGCTTGGACGATCAGATGGTGTCGCCATTGGATCCAAAAATGATCTGCCGTCGCAAACTGAAACCACTCGTCCGCCATGGAAACTGCTTGAGGCTGGGAAAGAGTTTCAATCGCGCTCATTGGATCTCTGCGTCGTTTCGATATTGATCGTGCGCTCAACGATGAAGGATGGGCGACCTTTCACTTCCATAAACATCTGGCCAATGTACTCTCCAAGCACCCCAAGATATAGGAAGACCAACCCATTGGAGAAAAGCAGAACAATGACCAGCGTTGAAAAACCAGGTGCTGTAAGATGGATGTCGGTAAACAATGCAATCCCAAGGTAGGTGAGCGCCCCGACCACTGCGCCAAGGCAAAGTAGGGTGCCGCATATCAAGCCGAGCCTCAATGGTCTGGTCGAGAACGAGGTCAGCCCCGAGAACGCCAGTCGCGTTAGTTTCAGTAACGAATACTGCGGACGCCCTGCTGCGCGAGCAGGGCGCGAGATAGAAAATGGCTTCGATGGCAGCCCGGTCCAGGCACGTAATCCCCGTACGAAACGCAGTTTTTCTGGAAGACTCAGTAGCACCCGAACCGCACGGCGACTCATCACACAAAAATCGCCGCTGTCGGCTTGGACCGGGGTATCAGCCAGGTAAACGTAAAGCCGGTAAAACACGAAGTAAAAGAAACGCTTGAGTTTGGTCTCGCGCCGAGCGGTTCGGACCGCATAAACTATGTCAACATTATCGCTTCTTAACGTTCGATACATGTCCAAAAGGATTTCCGGCTCGTCCTGCAAATCTGCGTCCATAATTCCGACACAATCTCCTGACGCGAAAGACAAACCCGCCGAGACGGCACTTTGGTGGCCGAAGTTCCGGGTCAACACAATCAATTTGACAGACGGATCTTTGCTCGCCCATGCCTCAATGAATCTTGAACTCGCGTCAGTTGATCCATCGCTCACAAATAGCAGTTCCCAATGTGATGGACGGTTCTGAACATTCTCCAATCGCTGGCGTAACAAAGGCAAGACGCGGTCCTCGTTAAGGAAAGGAATAACAATACTTAACTCAGACCGTGTCATGATGCTATCCTACTTTCGACTCCATTGCAGGAGTCTCGCGCCGCGTCCATCTTACGTGTAAGATGAATACCGACTTGGAGCGAGTCAAGAAACCAATCTTTAAGGTCAGGCGCAATTTGCATGCAGAGATGGGAAAATAGATCGACCAATGGGCACTGCGTTTTGGAAGCTGGCGGATTAACCTTGCTCTTACCAGCTAAATAATTAGCAGCGGCCGGCAACAGAACCTGGAACGCGACTGTGCGCCAGCATCGCGGGATGGTCACTTCGATGACGCGAACACATTCACATACCAATCCGGGCTCTCACTGACTGACTCGGGGCGTAACGGTACCGGGCCACGCTTCGTTATCCGATGGACGGCCATGTTTTTGCTTTCCAAAGTCGCGATGAGCTCAATCCAGTTCGCTCCGGCCTGTTTCAGGCCGTATGGCCAAAATTCTAGGAGCACCTTTGCAGAGGGGTTATCCGCTAGGACGCGATTGGCACCTCGCAAAGCATGAAGCTCATAGCCCTGGATGTCCATTTTGATCAGATCAACGCGTTGGCCGGGTTTGAAGTAATCATCCAGCGCTATGATATCGATCGGCACGGTACGGCGCGAATCTTCCTCGGTCGCATATGTCCTGTGATCGACGTTGAGTTTATCTGAAAGATAGAGCCTGGATCTCCTGCTGCATTCTCCCAAGGCAGCCTGAGACAAGCGCACGTTTGCGAGCTTGCGCGTAGCAGATTGCAAGTGCTTAAAATTTTCCGGCGAAGGCTCGAATGAATGAACGATGCCAGTCGCACCAACACAACGCGCGAGAAACTGCGAATAGACACCAATATTCGCACCGGCGTCCACCACGACATCCCCCACAGACAAGACCCTTTTCAAGAGCTGCCGCTCCGCGCGATCAGCATAGGCTTTAAAAGTGCGATAACACAGGCAGTAGAAGGGAAAGGCGTGTTCGTAAACCCTATTTCCAATTCCGCGAAGGACCGAGATCGGAGGCATCAGCGTCGCGTCAGCGTTACAGTACAGAAAGCTGCACAGAAATTCGGAAAACGGCGACTGAGGGCGAGATCCACGAGGAACAACATGCGATAAAGCAAACGCGGAACTGGCAGTCTGTGCGATATTCCACCAGTAACCATGTACGAGAGGGCGCTAAAAGGGCGAACCAAAAGACGTCCAAGGTCAAAGTGATCATTTAAGCGTTGTAGCCATTCGGGCTTCTGAAAGAAAATTAGCCAGGGCAACGCGATGTTAGCCGATGCCAGCGGCCCCTGCACTTGGCCCAACTCCGGCTCGGAAATCCGGAAATCGACCGGTTCGTGGTGGAGATACTTGAAAATGATCGTTGATAGGACTGAGAAAAAGGGCTCAGTCGCGATTAGCTTGCCACCTGATTTCAACTTGCTGGCCGCACGGTTCAGAAAGGCGATTGGGCTTTTCAGGTGATGCAACACATTGGTAACCGTAATAACATCAAGGCTGTTGTCCTCGATTACGTCCAAATTGTCGATTTCATGGCAGTCAAACACAAGGTCGAGGTAATCTAAGTCGAGCACGTCACTGGTAACAACGTTTGGGAGAAATTGTTTCAGCGGCGAAGTGCCGCTTCCTATCTCCAATATCGAGAGCGCCGCCGGATTGGAAAACTGCTTAAACTGGTCATGGTAAAGTTCGCGATACCAGAAAAGAAGATTTTTATTAGCGCCGAGCCCCGCGCGGTTACGCAGTGTTGCGGCACGATCTTTTGCCTGTTCACTCCGCAAAACCGTTGTTGGGTTGCTCATTTGATAGCGCGGATGTACAGCGAGCCGGCAAACTCCGAGATCACCGGCACGTCCTCGAGAAACCGGCCCACGGCGTCCAAGCGATCCACTAGAGGAACCGGTGTTTTGGGGTGGAGGAAATCAAAGGGAACGATTCGAACATCACGATAGCCTTTTTGCTCGAGCAAGCGCCGGAGCCGCCATCGGAAGAATGCCGTCTCATCCGGTGAGTCGCCGAGTTTCCGCTTCACCCAGGGCACATTCTTTTGTATCGCGATCTGAGGGTTCAGCATGTTTGGCTCTGTAAAGTAAATAGCACCGCTGGGTTTCAATACCCGATAAATCTCGCGAATTGCCTCTTCGATTTCGAGGTGGTGTAAAACCGAGCTGCCCACAACGGAATGAAACACAGCATCAGGATAGCTTAATTCATAGGCGTTCTGGATTTCATAACGAACATTTGGCGCAGAACAATTTGCCTTCGCGATTTCCAGAAGCTCAGGTGAGACGTCAATGGCGACAACGTCTGCTCCGGAGCGCGCCAGTTCCCGAGTGAAATAGCCAGTACCGCACCCCAACTCAAGCACTTTCATTCCTGGCCCAAGATGCCTGATAAGCATCTTCACCCGGCGCGCCCAGCGCAGTTTGCCAGCGGGACTCTCCCAATTCCAAATCGCGCCCGCCCCGTGCTCGGCCAAGAAGCGGCCGTGTTGAATCTCTTTGGCAATGCGCTCCTGCATTGGAGAATTTTTAGATGACCGAATTTGCAACTCCCATGCGTTGGTCGCTAGGCCGAAGATTTGAGATACCGAACTAGTAGCCGAGTTTTAATTTCAGAAATCCATGCCAGCACATTCTCAACATCACAAGCCCGTTTCGAAAGACCTTGGTCATCTTCGTGGAACCGTAAATCCGTTCCTGGTAATGGACCGGCAGATCCAGAATTTTAAGGTTCAACTTTGCGGCGCCGAATAACAGTTCATAGTCTCCCCATCGGTCTTCGGTTCCCCAGCTTCCAAGCATTGGCCTAATTCGCTCCCAGTCGCTTCTCCAAAGGACTTTTGTGCCGCATAAAGTGTCTTTCACTCGTTGCCCGAGCAAATAGGTGAAAGCGACGCTGAAAAATTTGTTGCCCAGCATGTTTGCTCCGTTCATTGCTCCTTTTGGCACGGGATAAACGAGGCGCGATCCGTTAACAAACTCCGCTTGCCCCGAAATGATAACATCAATGAAATAAGGCAGCTCCTCGGGGATCGTCGTAAGATCGGCATCTAGGATCATCAAAATATCGCCTGTGGCAGCGTTGAAACCGGTCCAGACGTTTCGCGACTTACAGACTCCCGGCCCGTGCTCGAGACGAATATTCTTTTTCGGATAGAGCGCCTGCACCCGCAACACTTCTTCAGCCGTGCCATCGGTCGATTGATCGTCGCAGAAAATTATCTCCACCTGGTCTGCTAAAAGCGGAATGCGGCGAACGGCCTCCTCCACATTCCCTTTCTCATTCTTGCATGGAATAACGACTGATACTGAAAGCCTTTCCGGCAAAACCGGCGGTGGTACCACTCGTGCGACGACCACCTGCGTCATGCAAAGTTTGTTCAGAAATGGCAGGCGCGCACAAAAACGATTTAGAAAACTCGACAGCAACGGCAAATATTTCGGCAAGATGACGACTCGATGCGTCTCAAGCGCTTCAAAGCCAGCGAGCTTCAATAGATTTCGGATATCCGTGGTGGAAAGCCAGTTCTGCTCACTGCGCGGCACCTTCATCCCGGACCACTCGGCGAAGGTGACGAGTGGTTCCCAAAGATGGTTATAAGTTGTCACCAACACGCGAGTATGCCTCTGGCAAAGAGGCTTTAGATTGCGCAGGGCTTGAAGCACATCCACCGTGTCGCCAATGTCGTTAAAGAGGATGTAATCGAATTTCTCGCCCGGCTTGAAAGCCTGCTGGAATTCCTCCTTGTCTGGAAAGGCGACCGCGAATTCAAAAGACGGATTTCGTTGCTGCGCGATGGCCACGATCTCACTACAGATGTCGATACCTTTGCCCTTACTTGGCCCAACGACGGCCAAGAGGTTGCCGATGTCGCAGCGAACTGAGAGAACTTTTTTCTGGGGCTCCACCGAAAAGCGGAGAAGCCGGTTTAGCAGCTCATAATAGTATCTGTTGCGGCTGATCCACGTCTCCCGCCGAGCAGCAATTTTAGCGAGATGATCTCGCGTGCGCTCGCGTCTTTGTTCAAGCGCGGCTGGCCCCCACGTCTGCGAGTTCGTTTTGTGCTGCTTTAGAACATCGCCCACTCCGTCGCTATCATTTAATGGCGAATTGATATTCGCCGAACCCGCAGCAGAGTTTGGTACAACAGCTTCTTTCATAGCTAGCGCCGCTCAAGGTTGTACTTGAAGATCGCGTAAATCGCCCTAAAACCGTCTTTCCAATTGATCTTCTTGCCCTCGGCATAAGTCCGTCCGCTGTATGAAATGCCCACTTCGTAAATCCTGCAGCCTGTACGGGCGAGTTTGGCGATGATTTCAGGCTCGACGCCAAAACGATTTTCTTCTATCTGAATCGATTTGATAAGTGGGGCTTTGAAGGCTTTGTAGCCTGTTTCCACGTCGGTCAGATTGATATTGGTCAACATGTTGGAGAGCAGCGTCAAAAATTTGTTGCCGACCATGTGCCAGAAAAAAAGGACCCGATGTGGCCGCGCACCCATGAACCGCGATCCAATTACCGCGTCGGCTTTCCCTGAGACAAGCGGCTGAAGGAGCACGGGGTAATCTTCGGGGCTGTATTCGAGATCTGCGTCCTGCACCACAATAAAATCGCCAGTCGCGGCTGCGAATCCGCTGCGCAAGGCCGCTCCCTTGCCCTGATTTACCGGATGATAAATAACGCGATCAACCATCTGCGAAACCTTCTCCCGGAGCAGAGTCTGCGTCCCGTCCTGGGAACAATCATCTACCACGATGATCTCTCTGCTTTCAAGCGGCGCGTTGCAAACGGCCTCAACGATCTTCTCGATCGTGTCCCTTTCATTGTAACAGGGGATTACGATTGAGACTTTCATCTTTGCAACCCCAGCGGAATTTCGCTGCGGCAGGCATCCTGTCGTACTCTCGATATCGCAATTTCGCTGGAGAAAAGGAATGGCTGTGCTTGACTGATAGGTTCGACATTCCTCGTCAGAATGCCTGCGCAAGTTATCAAAATTAGTGGGGCCCGCCAGCACAATCTCAAGAACCTTCATGTGGAGATTCCACGGGAGAAGCTCATCGTCATTACCGGCCTGAGTGGCTCGGGGAAGTCCTCGCTGGCTTTCGATACTCTTTACGCCGAGGGACAACGTCGGTATGTCGAAAGCCTCTCTGCTTATGCGCGGCAATTCCTCGATCAGATGGAAAAGCCGAATGTTGATTTTATCCAGGGGCTTTCGCCAGCGATTGCCATCGAACAGCGGAGCGCCGGCGCCAACCCAAGATCCACAATTGCGACCACGACCGAAATTTACGATTATCTCCGGGTCTTTTTTTCCGCCGTGGGTCAGCCACACGATCCGCTGACTGGCCGGCCGCTGAGTCGCCAAACACCTCAGCAAATTGTCGATCAGATCCTTACATATGGGCCAGGGGCGAAAATTATTGCGCTAGCGCCCCTGATCGAGAATCAAACGGGCGAATTCCGGGATGTGATCGAAAAGATTAGACGTGAAGGATTCGTTCGCGCGCGGATTGACGGTGAGATTATCGAGCTGGACCGCCGCGAGCCGATCCGACTCAACAAGAAAAATCGGCACACCATCGAGGCGGTGGTCGATCGGTTGGTCATGCGCGATGGGATTCGTGTGCGCCTGACAGATTCAATCGAGACAGCGCTCAAATGGGGCGGCAACACGATCTCAATCTTGCGATCGATGCCGAAAACACCGAACGCTGAACGTCGAACGTCGAACGATGAATCAGAGCAGTGGGAAGAACGGCGTTACTCCACTGATTACGGAAATGCAGAGACCGGATTCACGTTGGGCGAGCTGACTCCCAAACATTTTTCTTTCAACAGCCACCTTGGGGCATGCCCGGCGTGCCATGGGCTTGGCACGCAATTGGTCTGCGATCCAGACCTGATGATTTCCGATCCCGACAAAACGCTGGCCAAAGGAGCAATCACGCCGTGGCGACGCGGGACAAAGCGGATGCAGGCATACTACCGCCATTTGCAGACGGCGCTGGTGAAACACTTTCACGTCAGTGAAGATGTTCCCTTTCGCGATTTGCCACAGCAATTTAAACAAGCGCTTTACTTCGGCACGAACGGGACGCCGATTGAAATGAATTTCGGCGACGATGGCGAACGGAAAGTCGCGAAACCATTCGAAGGGCTCGTGCCGCAAATGCAGCGGCTTTACGAACAAACTCAGAGCGAATTCACCCGTAATCGCATTCGCTCGTTTATGGCACGCGAAACATGCAAGGTATGTAATGGAGCAAGGCTCAAACCGGAAGTTCTTGCCGTTACCATAAAGGATCGACACGGATGCGAACTGAACATTCACCAGTTCAGTGAGTTGACGATCGAAGCGGCCGCCCAGTTTATTGGTGCGCTGGAGCTGACTTCGCAACAACAAACCATTGTGACCGATGTGGTGCGCGAAATTCAATCGCGCTTGCAATTCCTTGTTGAAGTCGGGCTTGGTTATCTCACGCTCAATCGGCAAAGTGGGACGCTGTCCGGTGGCGAGGCACAGCGAATCCGATTGGCGACGCAGATCGGCTCCGGGCTTGCTGGGGTTCTTTACATTTTGGATGAACCCAGCATCGGGTTGCATCAGCGCGACAATGCGCGATTGCTGGGGACACTGCGGCGTCTTCGTGATTTGGGTAATTCCGTCATCGTAGTTGAGCACGACGAGGAAACGATCCGGGCTGCCGACCACATTATCGATCTTGGTCCGGGCGCCGGCCCGCGCGGCGGCGAAATTGTGGCGCAAGGGAAACTTAACGATGTCCTGCGCGCGAAGAATTCTTTAACCGGCGATTATCTTTCCAGACGCGCGCGCATTCCCATTCCAAAGCAGCGCATTCCGCCGCGACCCGATGGCTGGCTTACAGTGCTCGGTGCAACTGAAAACAACCTCAAGAAAATCGACGTATCCTTTCCTCTTGGCTGTCTCACCTGTGTGACCGGCGTCTCCGGTAGCGGCAAATCCACTCTGGTGGACGACATTCTGAGGCGCGCGTTGTTCCGACGTTTCTACAACGCGAAAGAAAAACCGGGCAGCCATCGGGCGCTTCGAGGAGTGGAACAGATCGATAAGGCGATCGTGATTGATCAGAGCGCGATTGGCCGAACTCCGCGATCAAATCCCGTCACGTACACGGGCGCATTTACGCCCATACGCGAGCTGTTCGCGCAACTGCCGGCGGCGCGTGTGCGTGGGTATGACGCCGGCCGTTTCAGTTTCAATGTCAAAGGCGGCCGTTGCGAAAACTGCGAAGGGGACGGGTTGATCAAAATCGAGATGCACTTTTTACCGGACGTGTATGTCGAATGCGAAGTGTGCCATGGCAGGCGGTACAATCGTGAGACGCTCGAGATTACTTACAAAGGCAAGAATATCGCCGATGTGCTCGATCTGACCGTGGATGAGGCAGCGCGCTTTTTCCGCAATTTGCCCAGCATTTCAGAAAAGTTAAACTCACTGCTGGATGTCGGTCTTGGCTATCTGCGGCTTGGCCAGGCTGGGACAACTCTTTCCGGCGGAGAAGCCCAGCGGGTAAAACTCGCCACCGAGCTTGCGAAAAAGGCAACCGGCCGCACCCTTTACATTCTCGATGAACCGACGACCGGATTGCATTTCGCAGACATTGAGAAACTGCTGCAAGTATTAATGAAGCTGCGCAATGCGGGTAATACAGTGATTGTGATTGAACATAATCTGGAAATGATCAAGTGCGCCGACTGGATCATCGATCTGGGACCTGAAGGTGGCGAAGGTGGCGGCGAGGTAGTGGTAGCAGGTTCGCCGGAAGAAATTGCCGATGTCTCGCAGAGTCATACGGGCAAACACCTGCGGCGGATCCTGGACAAAACATGATGCTCATAAGACACATAGGTCTCATTGGTCTCATGGGCATACTGGCGCCATTCGCGCGGGCCGACATTTCCGCTGAACTCGCCCAAGCGAGCGCGCCGCTTTCAGAAGGCGTGCCCGAGGTGGCTGTCGAGCGGTTGCAAACCTTGCTAAACAGGAATCTGCCCGATGCCGAATGGCGCTCCGTCGCCGAAAAGCTTGCCGAAGCCCAAGTGGCTGCAAAAGAGCCGGAAGATACTCTCGTCTTGTTGGCAGATGCTCGAGTACGCAAACTCCCATGGGCAAAGTTCTGGCGTGCCCAAGCCTTCGCGGGTCTGAATCGATGGGCCGATGCGCTGCCGCTCTATGCGGAATTGGCTATGGACGAAGCTTCACCGTTTCGCGGAGCAGCCACTTTTGGGGCGGCGGAGATGCTGCGCGCGTTAGGAAAACGAGAAGAAGCTTTGAGAAAGCTTAATCTTCTCTTCCATAACAAAGAATGGGCTATCCGAGCGCAGTTACGAGCGGCAGAACTATACATTGAAATGGGCGATGCTCCTGATGCACAGCGTCTCTTGGAAGAAATGAAGCCCACATCGGTTGCCGAGCGGAGAGAACAGCGCCTGTTGCGCGGACGGCTGGAGCTGATTTTGCAGCGACCCGAAAGAGCAATCGGTGCGTTTCAAGCGCTCCTGAAAAGGCCGGAGAAAGCCGATCACGCCACGCTGATCGCGGCACTTTTCGGCGTAGCCGAAGCACACCTGCAATTAAAAACGCCGGAAGCTGGAGATGATGTCCTAGAACAATTTATCGATCTTCACCCGGCAGACCCGGATCTGCCTCTTCTCTTCGCAAAATTAGATGATTTGTATCGCGCCGAGCACAGACCGTCGCGCAATGAGCTGGAGAAATGGGTGCGCAGACCGGAAGACCCGCGGCGAACATTTGCGCGATGGTATCTTGCTCGGCTGGAAATTCGCGCCGGGCGGAGGGAACGAGCCCGACAATTATTTTCCGACATGAGGCACACTAGCATCAAATCCGCCGTGATCGCACGTGCCTTCCTTGAGTTTGCACAATTTGAAATGCAAGACCGCCATTTCGATGAGGCAATTGCGATCTTGGATGATGCGCGTCTGCTGCATCCCGAACCGGCTTTGCTGGCTCGAATCGATTTTTTTTCCGCGCAAGCGCACTATCTGGCGAACCGATTTGATACCGCGGCGGCGGCTTTCGAACAAATCGCGCATTCCAATTCGCCCTGGGCGAAAGCTGCGCTCTTCAATGCCTCCAGCGGCTGGTTGCAACTTGGCAACCACGCCCGTTTCCTGGTTGACTACACCGAACTGGAGCAGCAGGGAGGCGACAACGAGGCGCGCGCCAATTTGCGATTGGAGGAAGGTCTGATGCAGGCCGCGAAAGGCGACAAAAAGGCGGAGGCATCGTTGCAGCAGTTCATTCGCGATTTTCCCAAGAATCCGCGGGTGTCTGAAGCATGGGTTGCCCTGGCCGAGCTGGCCTTTCACTCGTCGCAGCCGCGCGTGGATGAAGCGCGCAAAAATCTGGCCCACGCAGCCGAGTCGGCGCCGACCGCCGCAGCCGTGGAGCGCGCCGATTATCTCAGTATCTGGGTAGAAGAGTCAGCGGGTGGAAACGACACGAAAGTCATAGAGCTTGCAAAGCGATTTCTGGAGCAACATGCGCTCTCACCCTTCGCTCCGGAAGTTCGAATGAAATTAGCCGAGCTTTATTATCGGCGTCAGGATTTCGCAAACGCGCAGACGCAGTTTGAAATTATCGCGCAACAAAATACGGATAACGCTCTCGCGGAAAAAGCACTTTTTTTTGCGGCCGAATCGGCCATGTCGAGTATGAGCGAGCATTCATTGGATCGGGCGATTGTTCTCTTCGATCAGGTCGTACAGAAAAACGGCGCGATGCGGTGGTCCGCGCGCAATGAACAAGCCCTTATCGAGCGCAAGCTTGGCAAGACTAAAGATGCTATCGCGTTGTACGATGAAGTGCTGAAAAGCGACGCTCCGCAGTCTGAAAAACGGGAAGCGCTTTGCGGCAAGGGCGACATTTTTTTTGAGATGGGAGGAAGCGAAAATTACCAGCAGGCCATCGAAATTTATAACCAACTGGCGTCGAACAAGAGCGAGCCGAGCCACTGGCGCAACCAGGCGCTATTCAAAAAGGCGCTCTGCCTTGAAAAGAAAAATGACCGCGCCGGCACGCTCGAGACGTTTTACAAAATTCTAGACGATCCGGCGGCCGCCGGACGCCCATACGGACAACGTGAACTCTTTTGGTACTACAAGGCCGGATTTAATGCCGCGCGGCTGCTGGAGGAAGATTCGAAATGGGAGTCTGCAGCTGCGATTTACGAGCGCCTGGCGGCGGCGGGTGGCAACCGAAGTGATGAAGCCAAGGCCCGGCTGAATCATCTGCGCCTGGAACACTTTCTCTGGGCGGATTGATGCTTGCGCCGCACGCCGATTCGCCGCCGAAGTTTCAGCGAAGACGCGGTGGCCGAAGTTGTCGTTTCTTCGCACTCCGAATTATCTTGCGCAAAGTTCGCAGCGGGCTCACAATCATGGCATGAAAACATATGTAGGTATCGTGCTCGCGCTCGCATTTTGCGCATCGGCATTTGCTAAAGATCCGAGCAAGAACGTAGTTGGGCGGCCAACGCAGCAGTCTGCTAATCCGGCGGTCGTAAAAGTCTGCTACATAAAGACCGTCGCTTCCGGCATTCCTATGCGATGCACACGGTTGGGAGGAGCTTTTCCGACCACCGCCAACCCGTTAGAAGTTTACGGGCGCGAATTTTAATTCGCCATAAGACCGAAGTTTGGAGAGCGGTAACGCTGCCTCACCCGGCAGCTAGGGCTGCTTTTTGTTTTCTATTTCTTGCGGCCAAATTTTACTGACGAAACCTGTCGGAGTTAGCTGGGCGAATTGGCTAAGCAGGATTTTGCGGCTGCGAGGAGCGCTTTGTCGTCGTTGTCCGTCAGTGCTCCAAGGAAACCGCGAATCCGTCGAAATGATTGTCGCAAAAACAGTTCGGCAGCGGAGTGATCGGGCGCTGTCGCATCGCCATTTCGACGAGCGAAACGAATTTCGCTGTCCAGGCGGCTGAGAACACACGTCGAGGCGAAAAGATCCATCGCAGCATTCGCAATCCGTTCCTGAACAAGCTGCATGTCGAGAATCGGTTCGCGATAGGTGATCAATGCGCGGTTGACGGCGAAGTTAAAACGCCAGATCAAGCGGCCGAGTTGCCGCGCGTGTGCGCGAAGCTCTTCGCTTTGCACGGACACATCAGGCACGCGAATCGTCGCGCCCAGGCGGTTCTTTCCGGCGGCCCACGCTTTGCTCATCTGATCGCGGGACGGCTTCATCATCGTGTCGTAAATTTCCTTGAACTCCATCCCGGGTCCGCGCATCCCGACCAGCGCAATGAATGAAGTGAGCACTTCGTTCGCGCCTTCGCCGATCTGATTAATGCGCGCATCGCGCAGCATTCGCTCCAGTGGAAGGTCGGCCATGTAGGCCGCACCGCCATGGATCTGGAACACGTCGTTAATACATTCCCAAAGCCGCTCGGTCGTAAACACCTTCAGCATGGCGGTCTCAAGCATGTAATCTTCCAGCCCGCGGTCGATGAACGATCCGGTAACCGTAGTCATCGCTTCCATCGCGTAAGCATCCGCTGCAATGCGCGCGATTTTCTTTTTCACCAGCTCGAAATTGCCCAGCGTTTTGTTGAATTGTTTGCGCCTGTTCGCGTGCTGAACGGCGAGTTCCAAACAGGTCTTGGCTGCGCCGGTGCAACAGGCGCCGAAAGTTGTCCGCCCGAAATCCAGGACCGTAAGGGCCACCTTCAATCCCTTGCCCATCTGGCCGAGGATATTTTCCCTGGGCACTTTGACGTCGCGCATCGCGAATCGACCCGTGGCGGTTCCGCGAATCCCCATCTTCGGCATGCGCGCTTCGAGAATTTCGAATCCCGGCATGTCCGGTGTGACGAGAAATGCCGTGATCGCGGTCTTTCCCTCTTTGCCCGGCACCGGTGTGCGCGCCATCACGGTGAGCTCGTGCGCGATCGCCGCGTTTGTGATGTAACGTTTTTCGCCGTTCAAAATAAAGTGCGACCCATCCTCGCTGGGACGCGCCTGCATCTGCACATTTGCCGCATCAGATCCGGCTTCTTTCTCAGTGAGCGCGAATGCGCCCAGCTGTTCGCCGTTCACAAGTTTTGGTAGCCATTGCTGGTTTTGCTCGTGCGTGCCAAACAAAAGCAACGCGCGAATTCCGATCGAGTGATGCGCGTTGACGAAGACCGATGTCGATGCGCAACGGCGGCCTATTTCTTCCAGAACTTTGCAGTTGGCCATTTGCGAGAAACCGCGTCCGCCATATTCCTTCGGCGCGGTCATGCCGAGCACGCCGACGCGGCCTAAACCATTAATCACCTCGCGCGGAATATCTGCCTGCCGATCGATCTCCGCCGCATCGAGATGTTCATCGAGAAATTGCCGAAGTTCGCGCAGCGTTTCGTCCAACTCCATCTGTTGCGCAGCCGGGATGCGCGGATATGGCATTACCCAATCGGAGACGAAGTGGCCTTGGAAAAGCCCCTTGGCAAAACCGAGCGCCTGCGGCCCCGCAAAAAGCAGTTCCTCAGCCTGCTGAATTTCTTTCTGTCTCTGCGCGTCGAGTTTGTCCATTCAATCTGTCTCTGGAAAATAGGCCACGCATTGTAGCCGTGCACGCGCGCATGTCCAATCAAGCGCGCTTCAGTTCGATTATCCAGCCGAATGGGTAATTATGCTGGTTTCGCGTCGATTCGCGTCATTCGCGGGGTGTCTCAGCTACAGCCCTGGCTGGTGCCGCATTCGATGCAGACGCCGCAGGCGCCGGCGCGGATGACTTTGTCACTGCCGCACACCGAACAGATAATTCCCATGAAGACGCTGCCGAGCGCCACCATTACGCGATCCGCCGAATTGCTCGTGCCGTTACCATTTCCTTCGACGGTCCCGCCATTCGCAGGATTGGACGACTTATTCGTGATCACGTCGATTACTTCTTTGTCGCCGGTGCGCGGTAAATCAGTGACCGGCCGGTTAAGAGCTTTCTTCTCGATCTCAACAATTTCTTTCAGCGGCAGGTCCGGTTGCGCGCGGTTCGGCGCAGTCGCTTCCTTGTAGCCTTTGATGAACTGGCAGGCCAGCCAGCGGAAAACGTAATCGGTGATGCTGGTTGCGTGGCGGATATCTGAATTTTTTGTGAACCCGCTCGGCTCAAATCGCTGATACGCGAATTTTTTTACGAGACTTTCGAGCGGCACACCGTACTGCAACGCAATTGAAGTGAGCGTGCCGACCGTGTCCATGAGCCCGCCGATGGTGCTGCCTTCCTTCGACATGGTGATGAAAAGCTCACCCGGTTGACTGTCTTCGTACAAGCCGACGGTGATGTAACCTTCGTGACCCGCGATCTCGAACCGGTGGGTCATCGACGAGCGCGTGTCCGGCATGCGATGCCGGACCGGTTGATTGAGCTGCGAGCGCAGCGTGGCAAGTTCTTTCTCCAGTTCGAGAATGCGCTTTTGAAGCATGTCCGTGCCGGTGGGGACGTCCGCTACAGTGCCCATGTCTTTCGTTTTGCGCGTGTTTAGAGGCGCCGAGCGTTTCGAGCCATCGCGATAGATCGCGATCGATTTTAATCCCAGCCGCCAACCTTCGATGTACGTGTTGATGATGTCGTCCACCTTCGCCGACTGCGGCATGTTAACGGTTTTCGAAATGGCTCCGCTCAGGAATGGCTGCGCTGCCGCCATCATTTTCAGGTGCGCCAAGTAATGCAGCGAGCGTTCGCCTTTGAACGGCTTGAATGCGCAATCAAAGATCGGCAAGTGCTCGCGCCTCAAGCCGGATGAGACCTTGGATCCGTCGGTGTCGGTGACATCTTCAATCGTGTCGAACGCGTCGATATGCGCGATGATGCGTTCGATCTTGTCGGCGTTGTAACCGAGTTTCTCCAGCGCAGGTTTGACGGTCTGATTGACAATTTTGAGCATGCCGCCCCCCGCAAGCAGCTTGTATTTCACCAGCGCAATGTCCGGTTCGATTCCGGTCGTGTCGCAATCCATCAGAAAACTGATCGTACCTGTCGGCGCCAGCACTGTGACTTGCGCATTGCGATAACCGTGGCGCTTTCCAAGTTCCACCGCGCTGTCCCAGACTTTCGCGGCTTCCTCTTTCAGATGAGCGAACTCTTTTGCATCGGAAATTTCGCGCACCGCACAGCGATGCAGCTCGATCACTTCCAACATCGACGCGACGTTGTCCTTTGCGACCGGCTTCGGGACGCCGGCGGCGTGCGCGTCGCGATATCCAGGGAATGGTCCCAGCGCTTGTGCCATGCGCGCGCTTTGCTCGTAAGCTTCGCCGGTCATTATCGCGGTGACCGCGCCACAAAGCGCGCGGCCTTCCACGCTGTCGTACCCGTAACCGTAGCTCATAATGAGCGAGCCGAGATTTGCGTAACCCAGCCCGAGGGTGCGGAAAATATGCGAGTTCTCGGCGATTTCTTTGATCGGGTAGCTCGCGTTATCGACGATGATCTCCTGCGCAGTGATGAAAAGGCGCACCGCAGCTTTGAATCGCTCGACATCGAAATCGCCGTCCGCGGTCTTGAACTTCATCAAATTAAGGGACGCGAGATTGCAGGCGGTGTTGTCGAGGAAGAGATACTCGCTGCACGGATTCGTGGAATGTTGCCGGTCTGTGCCTTTGCAGGTATGCCATTTGTGGATCGTCGTATCGAATTGCATTCCGGGATCGCCGCAGACCCATGTGCCTTGGGCGATTTTGTGCAGCAACGTGCGCGCATCTTTTTTCTCGCAAGGCTGGCCGTCGGTCACGCGGCGCGTCCACCATTCCCGCCCCTCCTGCGCCGCTTCCATGAATTCGTCGCTTACCCGCACGCTGACGTTTTCGTTTTGATACATCACCGAGCCGTACGCGTCGCCATTGTAGCTGCCATCGTAGCCCTGCTCGATGAGCGCCCACGCTTTTTTCTCTTCCTTTTGCTTCGCGTCGATGAACTCCTCGATGTCCGGATGCCAGTCTTTGAGCGTGTTCATCTTCGCCGCGCGCCGCGTTTTACCGCCGCTCTTCACCACGTTCGCGACTTGGTCGTAAACTTTTAGAAATGAAAGCGGCCCGCTCGGTTTGCCGCCACCGCTCAATTTTTCTCTTGTCGATCTTAGCGAAGAAAGATCGGTGCCGGTGCCGCTGCCATACTTGAACAGCATCGCTTCACTCATGGCCAGACGCATGATGTCTTCCATGGTGTCGTCCACGCTCTGGATAAAGCAGGCGCTCCCCTGTGGATATTCGTATTGCGAAGGCGCTCGCTCCGCTTTGCCCGTCTCGCGATTGTAAAAATAATTCCCGGCGCCTCCGCCCTTGCCGACGCCGTATTGATGATACAATCCAACATTGAACCACACCGGCGAGTTAAACGCGCCGTGCTGGTTTAAACACAGCCAGGTCAGTTCGTCGTAAAAAATTTCCGCAGCTTCTTCATCCGCGAAGTAGCCATCCGCGATTCCGCAGTCGGTGATGGTGCGCGTGACCCGATGAATCAATTGCCGCACCGAAGTTTCTCTTCCGCCTTTGTACGGATCAGTGCCGTTGGCGATGTCGCCGTAAAAATATTTCGAGACCGCTATCTTTGTGGCGAGGGCACTCCAATTCTTCGGGACTTCAATGTCCTCCTGTTTAAAAATAACTTTGCCACCGTCATCTGTGATTTCCGCTGTGCGCCGCTCCCATTCGATTTGATCAAACGGCGCAACGGCAGCGTCGCTGAACAAGCGCTTGAAGTGCAGGCCGCTATTTTTCCTTTTTGTCGTTCTGTTTTTTCGGCCTGTGACCGATCGAGGCGGTCCATTAAGTGAAGCGGGCGGAATTCCGGGTTTTAGTTGAATCATGGCGGTGAGGGAGGGTTAAAGTTCGAATAAGATGCGAATACTGGTGAACAGCGGCGCTAACAACCTGTGAATACCAGTCAACAACAAGTAATAGCGTCGCTGTCCCGTTGGACACACAATATGCAGCCCAGGCGACAGACATGGCAAGCATAAAATTGTAACATTTTTCTGCCTCCAGCCAGTGCCTAGCCCACGGATGGAAACGTCCAGGGCCCGACGCCGAACGTCCAATTTTGGAGTTGAAATTTGCATTCCACGGCCACTCGCGAATACTTCGGCATCGGATGTTGGACGTTCAGCGTTCGGCGTTTTCTTCACTTAAGGAAGGGTGGCTGAGTCCGGTTTAAGGCACTCGACTCGAAATCGAGCGTGGGGAAACCCACCGTGGGTTCGAATCCCACCCCTTCCGCCATCCTTCTCGAATTCAGCGTCCCGCAAGTTGCTACTTTTGTTCAGACAAAATTGGCGTTTGGCGGCGTTTTCAGTGTGACCCCTTAGAGTGCCGACTATTGAATCAAATCAGAGTTGCATCCCGTTTGTTCAACGGCAGCTTCCTCACTTCATCGCTTTCCTATGAACATACTTTCTCGAGCTTTCGCTCTTTGCTGTTTGATCGCGTCCAGCTTCGTCTCGATCACGGTCGTCTCCGCGCAGAAATTGCCGGACACAACGCGATTACTGCGTTTTCCCACGACCAATGATCGGGCAATTGTCTTTTGTTACGCAGGCGAGCTTTACACTGTCGGCAAGGACGGCGGCGTCGCGCGCCGCCTGACCAGCGGACCGGGCTACACTTCGTTTTCGCGATTCTCGCCGGATGGAACGCAGATCGCATTCACTTCAGAATACGACGGAAACAGAGAAGTCTATGTGATGCCGGCCGATGGCGGGGTGCCGAAGCGGCTGACCACGTCGGCCACGCTCGGCCGCGACGATGTGTCCGACCGCATGGGGCCCAACAACATCGTGATGGCATGGCAAAATACGAAACCGCTCATCGTGTTTCGTTCGCGCATGAAATCATTCAACGATTTTATCGGTTCGCTGTTCACGGTGGGTCTCGATGCGGAATTGCCCCAGCAGTTGCCGGTGCCACGCGGCGGATTTGTTTCGTTTTCGCCGGATGATTCCAAGATGGCTTACAACCGCGTCTTCCGCGAGTTCCGCGCCCGCAAAGATTATCGCGGCGGCATGGCGGACGACATTTGGATCTACGATTTCAAGACCGCCGCGATAGAAAATGTCACCAACAATCCGGCGCAGGATATCTGCCCGATGTGGGGGCCGGACAACAAAATCTATTTCATCTCCGATCGGGATAACCGGATGAATCTGTACGTTGCTGATCTCGCGACAAACGAGACCAAGCAGCTCACGCATTTCATCGATTTCGACATCAAGTTTCCATCCATCGGCAAGCAATCGATCGTGTTCGAGCAGGCCGGCTACATCTGGCGCTACGATCTCGCGACGGGACAAGCCACGCCCGTGCCGATCGAGATCAAGGAGGATTTCGACAGTGGTCGCGGCGGGCTGGTCGATGCATCGAAGCACATCGAATCAGTGAACCTCGCGCCCGACGGCGAACGCACCATTGTGGTCGCGCGCGGTGATCTTTTCTCCGTGCCGGCAAAGAATGGGACACCGCGCAACTTAACCAAAACTTCAGGGGCGCACGAACGTGACGCGGTTTGGTCGCCGGATGGAAAATGGATCGCCTACAACTCCGATGTGACTGGCGAGAACGAGTTGTATGTGCGTTCGCAAGACGGCAAAGGCGAGCCGCAGCAAGTCACAAACGGCGCTGACACTTATTACTACGCGTCGAAATGGTCGCCCGATAGTAAAAAGCTGCTCTGGAGCGATCGGTTGCAACGATTGCGCTTTGTCGATGTTACCACGAAGACCGTAACGCTCGTCGACCAGGACAAATTCGGCGAGATCCAAGGCTACAACTGGTCGCCAGACAGCCAGTGGATCACGTGGGCGCGGCCCGAAGAGAACGACATGCCGCGCGTTTACCTTTACTCACTCGCAAACAAACAGCAGAGCGCTGTCACCGACAGCTGGTATGGCTCCGGCGAACCGGTCTTCAGCGATGACGGAAAATATCTGCTGCTCAACTCCGCACGCGATTTCAAGCCGACCTTTGGCGCGGAGGAATTCGCAAACGTCTATCGCGACATGGAACGGGTTTATCTCGTCACGCTCGCCAAGGAGACCGCGAACCCGCTTGCGCCGAAAAGCGATGAAGTTGGCAAGGCCGAAGAGAAACGCAAAAAGGAAAAAGCAAAAGAAGCTGAAGAGAAAAAGCCGGAGGCGAGCCCAAGCGCGACAAAACGGGAAGAAAAACCAAAGAAACCGGTCGTGGTGAAAGTGGACACTGACGGAATCCAGAATCGCATCCTGGGGCTGGAAATTACGGCAGGAAATTATCGCAATATCCGGATGCTCGATGACGGTCGGATCTTTTACCTGCGCCGCACCGCTGGTGACGACGTCGGGGAAGAGGAAGAAGAACTCTTCCCTGAGAACGACAAGAAATCGCACCTATGTGTTTACGATGTCGATGACCGCAAGGAAACCGTGCTCGGCGATGCGAACAATTACGAGATCACGTTTGACGGCAAAAAGATGCTGCTGAAGATCAAAAAGGATCACTTCATCATCGACGTGCCGAAGGACAAACTCGAGACGAAGGATCACGAGCACAAAATCCAAGGGCTCGACATGAAGTTGGATCGGCAGGCCGAATGGCGTCAGATCTACTTCGAGTGCTGGCGGCAAATGCGCGATTTCTTCTATTCACCCACTATGAACGGAACCGATTGGAAAGCGATGCGCGACAAGTACGCGGCGTTGTTGCCGTTCGTAAACCATCGCAATGATCTCACCGACTTGTTAGAAGAGCTTGTCGGCGAATTACACAACAGTCACACGTACGTCGGAGGCGGCGAACGCCCCGAGACGCCGCGTATCAAGCTCGGCCTGCTCGGCGCAGAGTTCTCGCGTGACCCGGCTACGCGCGCCTATCGCATCGAGCGTATTTTACCAGGCCAGAATTGGAACAAAGATACACGCTCGCCGCTGACAGACGTCGGCGTGAACATGAAGCCGGGCGATTACATTCTCGCGATCAACAACACGCCGGTCTCGAGCTTGCCAAATCTGTACGACGCGCTCATCGGCACCGCCGGCAAACAAGTGATCCTGCGCGTAAATTCCAAACCAACCGATGCGGGGGCGCGTGATGTGACCGTGGTCCCGACCGATAACGAGGGGCCGCTTTATTATCTTGATTGGGTGCAAAAGAACATCGATTACGTGAACAAGAAAACCGGTGGCGAAGTCGGTTATCTGCACATTCCCGACATGGGCCGGCCCGGTTTGGATGAGTTCACGAAGCTTTACTTCCCGCAAATCCGCAAGCACGCGCTCATCGTTGATGTTCGCGGCAACGGCGGCGGGTTTGTCTCGTCATTGGTGATCGAACGATTGCGGCGCGCGCTGGTTATGATCGGGATTGCGCGCAACGGCGTGCCGCAAACCGATCCGCCGCAAACATTCGCAGGCCCGATGGTGACCTTGATCGATGAATTCTCCGCGTCTGATGGCGACATTTTTCCGTATCGCTTTAAAACGCTGGGACTCGGTAAACTGATCGGCAAACGTACCTGGGGCGGCGTCATTGGTATTCGCGAGTCGCTGCCACTCGTTGACGGAGGCCAATTCTTCAAACCGGAATTCGGAGTTTATTCAACGGACGGCAAGCAATGGATTATCGAAGGCCACGGCGTGGATCCTGACATCCGCGTCGATAATGATCCAGGGAAAGAATTCAAAGGCGAAGACCAGCAGCTCGACCGCGCGATTCAGGAAATCCAAGAGGAGCTCAAGACAAAAGGCTACGAACTGCCGTCGCCGCCGCCGTGGCCAAATCGCAACCCCGCTGGCGGAGCCTAGTAATCCTCGCCATTCTGATTCCCGGTGGATCTCCTTCAGCAGGTAGAGCGAATGGGATCGCGCGTTATCGATCCAATGGAATCATTCAAGAGGTGCTTGGGATTGTCGCCAGTCACACCGTCAATGGCAAACTTGAAAAAGTGATGCATAGTTTTCGCTGCGAGGTGCAATCGTTACTTCCCGCGGTCGCTGCAGCTAACTAGCTGAAGCGGCGCGGATCGCCGCATGGAACGCGCTTTTGCAAACCGAACCGAAGCAGGCCGGCTGCTTGTGGAGAAGCTCGTCAAGTATGCCGGTCGCGTTGACGTGATCGTGCTTGGCCTGCCGCGAGGCGGCGTGCCTGTTGCCTACGAAGTTGCAAAACGCCTGGGCGCACCCCTCGATGTTTTCATCGTGCGCAAGCTCGGTGTTCCTGGTTTCGAAGAACTGGCTGCTGGCGCGATCGCCTCTGGCGGAGTGCGCGTTTTGAACGAGGACGTCATGCGGGCCATACCGCATGCGGACGAGACGATTGAGACGGTAACCGCGAGGGAAACGGCAGAGCTGGAGCGCCGTGAACACGAATATCGGGATGGTCGGCCGGCGCCGGAATTGCGCGACCGCGTCGTAATTTTAATCGATGATGGCCTGGCCACCGGCGCAACCATGCGCGCTGCGGTAAAGGCATTGCGACAGAGCGGCGCCGCAAGAATTGTCGTCGCTGTGCCGGTCGGCCCGCCAGATACCTGTCGTGAGATCGAGAAAGAGGCCGACGAAACAATCTGCCTGAGCACACCGGAATTTTTTCAGGCTGTCGGCCAATATTACGAAGATTTCTCGCAGACGAGCGACAATGATGTTCGCGAATTACTGAACCAGGCGGCACAAAAACAGGACCTGGGCCAAAGCTGAATCGAGATCACATTCTTAATCTTACTCTTGCTCATGCTCTTGCTGTTGGTCATGCCATGTTGTCATTCCGCCCGCAGTGGAGGAATCTCTGATTTCTGAACACAAGGATTATCCCGCATTAGCGGGAGACTTCGCTCGACATGACAAACGATCAGGACCAGGAGCAAGCGGAGGAGTAAGAGATGAATGAAGTGCAAATTCAGGCTGCGCCAGCAGTTCTCTCGGGAAATCTGACTATCCCCGATGGCGCGATTGCGCTTGTGCTCTTTGCGCATGGGAGCGGGAGCAGCCGGCACAGTCCGCGCAATCAATTTGTCGCACGCACGTTGAACGATGGGGGACTGGCAACGTTACTTTTTGATTTGCTCACGCAGGAGGAGGAAGCGATCGACATGCGCACGCGTGAGCCTCGGTTCAATATTGGCTTGTTGGCCGAACGCCTCGTTCACGCCACAAGATGGGCAAAGCAGCAAGACGAAACTCGCGATTTGCGCATTGCTTACTTCGGTTCGAGCACAGGCGCGGCGGCGGCGTTGGTTGCAGGAGCGGAGATTCCGCAAGATGTCGGCGCCGTGGTTTCGCGCGGTGGACGTCCGGATCTGGCTGGCGACGCATTACCAAAAGTGCAGGCGCCGACGTTGCTCATCGTTGGTGGAAATGACGACATTGTGATTGAGCTAAACGAGACGGCGCGCGATCAAATGCGCTGCGAAGTAGAACTGGATATCGTTCCCGGCGCGACGCATCTTTTTGAGGAGCCGGGCGCACTCGAAAAAGTTGCCAAGCTCGCGAGCGATTGGTTTTCGCTTCACCTCGCTCGCGAATGACAAAATCCGAATGATGAAACAGTTTAGTCGCGCGCCCTTCGTCGTTTGAGCATTTGGATTTCCTTTGTCATTCGTCATTCTTTGTACGTCACGACCCTTCCCCACAAACTCTTAGTCCCCCAAATTCCAGCCCGCAGACATTCCAGTTGCACAATCTGGCTGTGATCCACAAAGAGATTCACGTCTGCGCCGTAGTTTTTGATGTACCACGCGAACACGTCTGGGTCAGCGGCTTCGAACATCAGCTTCTCCATGCCGAGCTCGTCAATGAATTTCGCCGGGACATCGGTGCGCCAGGGATCGACATTCTCGGTAATCCCTTCGCTCTCAATCATGATAATCTCCGCGCCAGCTTCGAGAAATCGTTCTGCCTGAGCAACGGCCCAGTTCGGGTCGCGTGCGCCTTCGACTTTTAGTTCTGCTGCTGCGGTGGCGCCGCCAGCACCAAATTGAATTCCAACTTCCGGTTTTGCTTTTAATCCGGATTTGCGCACCAAATCAATCAGCCGCAACCAATCATCAGTCGGAATAGAAACGAAACCGGCCGAGATTTCGATAATGTCGAAGCCCAGCTTCTTGCATTCGGCGACATATCTGCGAACCGCATCGTCCCCTTGGACAAGCACGCGCTCGATGAAACCGCCCGTGGAAACAAGCACATCAAATTTGTGACAAAGATCAATGATTTCCCGCACCGCTTTCTCTGGCATCAGCGTGAACGAGCCGCCGGCAAATTTCAGCGAATCAACATACGCGCCCATCATTTCGAACAAGTCTTCGAGATATCGCCGGCCGACTACGGAGTAGTACGGCCCGCGGATTTCCGTTAAGCCGCGCTTCCGCGGTTTGGCTTCGCGCTGGTTAACCTGTAGAAAGGGAAAGCTGTGTTCGGTCCATTTCGATTTTCGCTTCATCGCCATTCATCTGGGAAACGTCCTGCGAAGTCGCAGCGGTTGTGTCTGGGTAGCACACGCGTCTCGCGTGTTGGTTTCGGCGTCGCGCCGAAACAGGCTTTCTTTGAATCATCCTCGATGGCTACCGCGGAATTAAGCTTGAGCCGGGCGACATCCATCGCGCACTCAATGAAATGAAACCCGCTGGCGCGATTCTTTTGAAGAGCGGTGAACTATAGCCGGAGTCGGCTTGTCCGCAGCAGCTTTAGCGAAGGCGGATGACTCCGGCAGCAGCGGTCAACGCCCACCGCTACAATTACGCCGGCAACACCGTCGAGAGCGTGACTTCGCTGTCGACCGTTTGTTGAACGACATTTTCTACAGTCGCGCCAACTTTTGATCCGTCGCGATCAACGATCCAGACTTGCTGGTCTTGTTCGAAGGGGCCGCGGGCCATCACCTTGAGCAAAATGCCTTCCTCGGCCGCCGGATTATCGAGCACCTCGACGCAGATTGCATCGGTCTTTCCGAAGTCCGCCTGCAAAGTCAGTTTGTCATCAATTCTTGGCGTTTGCATGGACAGTCAATCTCTGGTTCCCTGCTAGAAGTATTCGCCGCTCGCTCGCCTGCCGAGCGTGTCCCCGCTTGCAAACCGATGATTTGTCTAACGAGTCTCGACCAATTCACGCCGCTGCACGACGTGCGCCTTGGGCTTGTCCCGTTTAAGGACGAGATACAAAAACCAAACAATGAAACAGTTCGCCAGCAGAATGAGCACGCCCACCAAACCGGGGCGATGCCAGAGATGACGGACTTCTAGTGGAATCAGTGCCGCGGTTGCGAAGATCATCAGTAGCTCGGCCCAGCGTTGCTGCATATAAACGCCGATTCCTTCGGTAAAAAGAACTGCCGTATAAAAGAGCGCTAAAAAAGCGGTGGCACGCAACGTGCCGCCTGCAAGCACTGCTTGTAGTTTGTTGAGCAGATAGGTGACGCCTCTGCTGTGTTCCAGCAGGATTTCATCGGCGGTCCAATCCGAAATGGCATCCATCCAACGGGTGCGCGCGTTGAGAAAAAGCAGGGAAACACCAAGCAACAGCAACAGCACGCCTTTGCCGATTTTGAAGAGCGCGATCAGCTTGAGATAGCGATGGCGACGCGGTTCCTGCAGAATCGCAGGAACGTGCGCCGGATTACTCATTCTCCAACTCTTCGCCGAAACTGGGTCATTGCGCAATGATGGGAGTCTCCCGGCAGCAAATTTCCAGTTTGTTACCATCGGGGTCCTCGAAGAAAAACGCATAATAGCCGGGGCTGTAGTCGGCGCAGATTTCAGGACCTTCGAGCGCCTTGCCGCCCGCTTCGCGCACCAGCTTCGCCACCCGATCCACTTCTTCGCGCGTATCCGCCCAAAACGCGATGCGCGTGCCGTTTGGCTGATGGTTTTTATCCTCCGTGAAACCGAAAAATTCTGCCGGCTTGTCGCCACCCGCAGAATAAAACGTATGAAAATCTTCTCCCGATACTTCAGCGGGTGCCGGTTCATGCCGTTCGCGAACAAATCCAAGCTCCGGTAGAAATTTTGCGTAGAACCTTTTGGCCACTTCCATGTCTTTTACCCGTAGGTCGATATGATCAAAGTAGGGTTGCAT
This sequence comes from Candidatus Udaeobacter sp., assembly GCA_036499425.1. GTDB lineage: Bacteria > Verrucomicrobiota > Verrucomicrobiia > Chthoniobacterales > UBA10450 > Udaeobacter. The sequence goes on from DASYDT010000020.1 coordinate 39,293, forward strand.
TAATTTGACGGACAGTGGGCAAGGGGTCAAAAACCCGAAAGAGGCCCACATGAAGACACAGTTAAGTAAGCCTGCGCAGAGCAAGGCGAGATACACTGAGGAGTACAAGAAGGAAGCGTTGGAGTTATGGCGTAACAGTGGTC
>DASYDT010000021.1:0-4159 GCA_036499425.1 Candidatus Udaeobacter sp.
CGGCGTTCGGCGTTGGATGTTTGTTTTCGAAGTCGGAAACGCTGAACGTTCAAGTCAGATTATGACCATCACTGTCACTGATTATCTCGACGTCATTTCATCCTGGTGTCTTTGGTCCGAACCGACATGGGCGGACTTGAAAAAGCGATACGACGGCCGCGTCGAGTTTCAGTGGAAAATCGCGTTGATGGATCCCAGTGGTTTGCCAACTTCGCGCGGACAGGAGCAGTGGTTCTACCGGCGCAGCGGTATGATCATGCGTTCGCCATTCATGCTTAACACCGACTGGTACGATCCCAGTCTGCCGGAATGGCTCGCGCCGAACTGCATCGCGGAAGCCGGAAAGGACTTTGGTTTTACTGATGACCGCGTTCGTCTTGCGCTTGCGCATGCCGCATTGCGCAACGGAAAAAAAGTCGGCGATTGGGATGTCTGCGCTCAAATCGGCGCTGAAGCAGGCGGTATCGATGCCAGCAAATTACTGGAGCGCGCGAGATCGGCGCAAATCGAGAAACGCGTTCGCGCTTCGACGGCCGAATTTCACGCGTTCCAGATCACGCAACGGCCAGCTTTCGTGATCGACACCGAGATTGGTGATCGCGCGGTCTTTTCTGGAGTGTTGAAGCTTGAGCCCCTGGCAGCGACACTCGATTCGATGCTCGATGACGCAGCTGCGTATTCGGCGCACAAGGCACATTTTGGCGATCCGCCGAAAAGTTGATCGTGATTGAGAAACTTTTGTGATCTTGTTAGGTTTATTTCGTGAATCCCGAAGATAGAGGGCAAAAACTGCATACAGATTGACCTTGCTAGTTCCAAATTGTTGCCTACAACTTTGCTTCGGCTCGCGGTTATTAACGCGAGCACTTCGTCGCGGTAAATCGCAGTCGCGGCGAAGCGAGAGTGCCCTGGCGTTCGTAGAGGCGGATGCCGGGAATTGCGATAGATGTAAACACGGTGGCGCGGCGCACTTCCGTTTCACCGGTCAGGAGCTTGATTTAATCTGCAACCACAAATTCGTGTAAACGGTCGCATTCGCGCTCGCGAAGTGCGGGTCATACTGGGGTCCTCCAGCGAACAGCTCGGCGTCATGAAATTGAGCGACGCTTTGCGCAAAGCTCAAAGTCTGGGACTTGATCTGGTCGAGATCGCACCTACCGCCAATCCACCGGTGTGCAAGATCATCGATTTTGGGAAGTTCCGGTATGACATTTCCAAACACACCAGGGACAAAAAGCCGGCCAGCTCAAAGCTGAAGGAAATTAAGTTCCGCGTGAACATCGACGAGCACGATTACCTGACCAAAATCCGGCACGGCGAAGAATTCTTGGATCGGGGGAATAAGGTGCGTGTGCAGCTGCAATTTCGCGGCCGCGAAATGGCGCATCAGGAATTTGGTATGCACCTCGTCGAGAAAGTGCGTGACGATCTTTCCAGTATGTCGCAAGTAGAAATGGAGCCAAAAATCACCGGTCGCAACATCACCATGACGCTTGCTCCTTTGCCGGCGAACCGCCGGAAACGAAAATTCATGGGGCCGCCGAAAGCGCCCGACGAGAGCGAAGAAAGCAGCTCGCCGATACCGGCGTAACTGTGATCCGCACGACAGCCACCCAAGCAGCGCCGCAGCAAGCGCCCGTGGAGTGCGGCCACGTTTAGCAGTGCGGCGCCGTTTCGCCGCTTTGGCTCAAGGTTTTTTCTTGGCCGGGGATTTTTTAGGCGCCGGGGTATTTGGTGGCGGGGTCGGCATTTTTTCAGCTTGCTTCCGCTCCAAACGCAGTTTCCGCTCTTTCGCCTCCTGGTTGTTGGGATCGATCTGCAATGTCTTCTCTGTCTCAGCCATTGAATTTTGAATGTCCTCTTTTGCCTCGTAGATATAGGCGCGGAAGTTGTAGTAGCGGACTTCCTTTGGTTTGAGCTTGATCAACTCGGCGTAATCGTCCAGCGCTTTATCGTAAGCGTAGATCTTCATCTCCGCGTATGCGCGTTCCTCGTAAATACGTGGCTCGTTGGATTTGATTTTGATCGCCTCGGTATAATCCTGGACCGCATCCTGAAACTGCTGGTTCTTTGCAAGAGCATATCCGCGCCGTTCATAGGCGATGGCGAGATCAGGCGTGTATTTGTGGTCGAGACTCGTCGCTTTACGAAGCAAGTCGACGGCTTTGTCAAAATCATTACTCTTCAGGGCCTCTGCGCCTTCTAGCGCAAGTTTATTTGCTTCGTTGCTGCCTTTGGCCGCTTTTGCTTCTTTGCCGTGTTGTGCCTGCGCGACTTGCGAGACGCAAACCGACAAGGCAATGATCGTAGTGAGAGCTGAATATCGTTTCATGTTTCGGTTGGACGTTGTTTTCTCTAGGTAATTCGAAACTGATACGGCAAACAGTTGGCCGCAAGCACTCTTTACGTCTGCTCAGGCGAAGGCGCCTGCTCGATGTCAATCTTTGGTTCGGGCTCCTGCGTCGCCGGCGAACTGGGTCCAGGCTCATCGATCCGCCTAATGCGCAGGGCGCAGCCGGTGGTCTCATCAATTTCGATGAGCGCCCCGCGCAGGCGCACTTCGCCACCCGCGACCGGGAACGATGCCGGCAGATTCGATATGAACCGGTTCATGATCGGATCGATGGTGCGTCCGAGGATGGAGTTGATCGGCCCGCACATGCCTGCATCGCACAAAAAAGCCGTGCCGCCGGGGAAAATTTGCTCGTCCGCTGTCTGAACATGCGTGTGCGTACCGATCACAGCGGACACTTTTCCGTCGAGAAATCGGCCCAGCGCAATTTTCTCGCTGGTGGTCTCGCCGTGCGCATCGACAATGATATTCGCGGTCTCACTGCGCATCTTAGTCACTGCTGCTTCAACAGCGCGGAACGGATTTTCCAAAATCGGCTGCATAAATGTGCGCGCCTGCACATTGATCACACCGATTTTCCCCTTCGGCGTTTCCAGGACGATGGCTCCGCTTCCCGGCGCGCCATCGGGATAATTCACTGGGCGCAACAAACGCGGTTCAGTTTCGATGAATGAAAGAATCTCTTTCTGGTCCCAAATATGATCGCCCGTCGTGATGACCGAGGCACCGGCCCGCAAAAGATCGATGGTGATTTTTCCCGTTATTCCCCGGCCGCCAGCTGCATTTTCGCCGTTTACAATGGCGAAATCCAAAGCGTATTTCTTTTTTAGCTCAGGGATCCGGGCAATTACGGCCGTGCGTCCGGGCTCGCCGACAACGTCGCCAAGAAAAAGAACGGTTAGCATTCCGCGACCATCGTATTAAATGGCTTGGCGGCGGCAACGTTAAAACGTTGAAGGTTAAAGCGGTGGCTGAACAATGATGAAGCTCGAATGACGAATGACGAAGGAATACCGAAGCCCGAATCACAAAATTTCGACGCGTTCGCCACGCACCGCTACGGATTCCGTGATTCGTCATTTGTCATTCCTGCTCTTGGTCTTTGTGCCTGCTCTTCATGCCGCCGAGAACATCAGCATTCTCGGCAGTAAGCCGCGATGGAGTGTCTTAGAAAATTATCAGGAAACAATTACACACGACGAGTTCGCACACCTGATCAACAATGTTTATTGCACTCACGGATTCGCTCCCGATTTGGTCGAAATCAATGAGAAAACCGCGCGAGTCCTGATGAACCGCGAGGCGCAGACATTCTTCACACTGCGATTTGCGGAGGACGCCGCCGCGTCCAAACCAGTGCCCCGGCTTTGGCGGCCCGCAAAATCATTGCCGCCGCCGAGACAGGAAAAATCTCTTTTCGGTTTGAAAATCGGCCTCGATCCGGGTCATCTGGGCGGCAAATGGGCAAAGATGGAGGAGCGTTGGTTTCAGGTCGGCAACAGCCCGCCAGTCCAGGAAGGCGATCTGACTTTACGCGTGGCGCGATTGTTGGCCGCGCGTTTGCGTGAGCTCGGCGCAAAAGTTTCCTTTGTCCGGAATAGTAATGAACCCATTACGGCGAAACGGCCTGATGACTTTCGCGAGCTTGCCAGAAAAATTCTGATCAAGAACGGCGTGCCGCAGCCGCGCGCTGAGGTTCTTGATCCGAATGATCCGGAAAAAGAGCAAACGATTCGCTGGCAAAGCGAGATCTTGTTCTACCGTTACAGCGAGATTCGCCGCCGCGCGGCACTGGTTAACTTCAAA
>DASYDT010000022.1:0-124155 GCA_036499425.1 Candidatus Udaeobacter sp.
GCCGCGCCCATGGAAAATTCGCCGCCGGGAATCCAGACCATACCTTCCGGCGCTTTGCCCGACGGTTGCTTCTTGTTCGCGATAGTCGGCTGAAATTCCGCTGTGCCGCAAAATGCTGACGGCTCTTGCAACGATATCGTCACAATGATGGCAATCGTAATCTTCAGGGTTCTGCGATTCACATCGATGATCATTTGCTCGCTCTGCTGGAGTGATGTTTAAACCAGGCTCCGATGAAGAGGATCGTGAGCACGGTGTGAACTGCAAGGGCCGGCAGTAAAAGTTTCCCGACTGATTGACTGCCAAAGCGCAGGTATCCGACGTAAGCAGTCGCCAGCAAATTATAGATGAGCATCGCCCCGAGGCGCGGAATGATTGCTTCACCGCGCGGCCAGCAAGCCACGCCTAAGGCTAACAATCCAAAACCAGCAATCCGAACAATGGTAAGTGCCACACCAGAGATATCCGTTGTTAACAAAAGTCTAACGACACCTGGAGCGAATATTAATGCAATCCCCGTGACGGCTTCGAATGCTGCGGCTACAGCGAGTAGCAGCCTGGTCGTCATGGTCCTGATTTTGTCAGTTGGCTCAAAACATTCAGCACCCGCTCGGTGGGAATCCGAAGCAGACCGCTAAAGGGCCGGTCCAGTTCCAGGATCATAAATACGGCAGTTGCGGCGGAGACAGCCGAGACTATCAAAGCCAGGGTCGATGTGGCATTGCGCGGTGCGAGCAGGCTAAAACTCAGGAAGATCACCACAAGCCAGAATGACACGACAATCAGCAGCGGCTTTGAAATGGAAGAGATCGATTCTGCGACCAGTAATATGCGAAGCTGACCCAACTCCAACGCGAGTGTCGTCGCCTGGGCCTTGAGGGCGCGCTGCATATCGTCCTTTGGAGCAAGATTCAGAATGGCCAGGTAAATGGCATTGCCAGCCTTCGTGTTGGGCGCCAGATTAGCGGGCGTATTCCCGCCTGCAGGCCGCATGCTGCGATGAGCCATTTCTTCCACGGCCTCGTGCAGCCGGGTACGGGCCTCCGCAGTTTCCGGCCCATAGCCGGTCAGCACCCGATCGAGGAACGCAACCTTGGCTGCCATCTGGATGACGTCGTTTCTCGCCTTGTCGTAGGAGCCTTTGGCCGAGGCCACGAGCAACCCCAAGACCAGGGCCGCCATGGTCGCGAGCAGGCCCATGGCTAGCTTCACCGTGTCCCTGGTGTCGGCACTTAGCTGCTCTTCGGGCAGGAAGCGACTCAGTGCTCTCCCGAGCAGCACGGCGCCGACGACGCATCCAAATATGATGAGGGATATGATTTCAGTGTTCATAGCTCGATTTTCGCACGTCTTTCATGTGGTTAAATGTTTGAACTAGAGCCCCGATAAAGAGAATTGCCAGTCCGGCGTGGACTGCAAAGGCTAACGGCAAAAGTTTTCCGACTGATTCACTGCCAAAGCGTAGGTATCCAAGGCAAACAGTTACCAATAAATCGTAGATGAGCATCGCCCGGAGGCGCGGGACGGTCGCTTCAACGCGCGGCCAGCAAGCAACGCCTAATGCTAACAGTCCGAAGCCTGCGATCCGAGCAATGGCGAGCGTCGCACCGGGAATGTCCGTCCCTAACAAGAATCTAACCATGGTTGGAGCGATGATTAACGCAAGTCCGGTGACGGCTTCGAGTGTTGAGGCTACGGCGAGTAACACCTTATTCGTCATGTCGATCGGACTTTAGATCGTAGCGTCGCGCTCAAATCACTCTTCAATTGTCGCATTCCAGGCAAATCTAGCCGGCTTCACTCAGCTGTGTCGTCGAAAAACGCAGTTCCGCTTCTTCCTTGTTTCAGTTCGCCTCGAACGCAAACACACGTTTCCAATCGCTTTTCATACTTACGACCGTCCAACCTCGGACGCGGGCTTCATCGAGACCTTTATCCAGACGACCGATGCTCGATTGGCGGTCGTATGCCCATTCACGCTCGGAGTCGTCATGATGCACATACAGGCAGAAACTCGGGCCAGATCCACCAGCGGTCCATTGCAGCATCTGCAGATCCCCGTCTGAATTGCCAAACGCGGCGATAGGCCGGCGTCCAATGAATTTCTGGATGGAGACAGGTTTGCCTTCCTTATCGTTGACGAAATCAACCTCCGGCAATTTAATGAGGACGGGTTTGCCGTCGCGCAGCTCAAACTTCAGTTGGCCAGTGCTGCCAATGACCTGCTCCGGTGGAATGCCATAGGTCTGCTCGGCAAATGCGCGGATAAACTCGACGCCACCGCCTGAGACGATGAAAGTTTTAAACCCGTTCGCGCGAAAATATGCGAGCAGTTCAATCATGGGCTGATAGACCATCTGGGTATAGGGTCGCCCGGTTTTTGGATGCTTTGCTGTACTCAGCCAGTCCTTCACGACCTTTTGAAATTCGTCCGTAGTCATGCCGGAGTGGGTAGCCGCGACGATTTCCAGCATCCCGTGCTCTCCGCTGGCCAGCGCAGCTTTTACGTCGCCTTTCAGCAGACTCGCGAATGGCTCCTTGTTCTTCCATTCCGGATGTTGCGGCGCGAGTGCCTTCACACGATCGATAGCGAACAAAAACTGGAAGTAGACGGGTTGTTCAGCCCAGAGCGCACCGTCATTGTCGAAGGTCGCGATCCGCTGTTCCGGCCTAACGAAATCAGGTGAACCTTCCTTTGTTACTCGTCCGATGAAATCGACAATGGCTTTCTTAGGCGCAGTGTCGTTCCACGATGGAAGCGGATCGTCCGCACGCGCGCTCGACGTCAGCGTGACTGCAGCCAGGATGATCCATGCGACCAGTTTGACTGGTTTCATTGGTTACTTTTTCGTTTCAGTTGCCGGTGGCTGTCGGTGCGTTCTGCAGACTCTGCAGTGCGTCGTCAATCGAGAAGCTGCCAGGCTTTTGGCTTGGGGGGAACTCCTTGAACGTGGCGAGGAACCTCCCGATGTACTGCTGCGCTGGCACCATCACGAAAGCGTGGTCCACCCGCCAGCGTCCGTAGTCGATGGCTTCATGGTCTGCGGTTTCGAACGGATCGGAGCGCAGATTGAAAAGCTTCGGAAAACGCAGCGGCACGAAGGGGTCCTGCCACACATCCAGGCTGTGCGCCCGCTGTTCGGAAAAGACGATCTTCCACTGGTCATAGCGCAAGCCGACCAACGAACCGTCGTCGTTAAAGTAAAAGAATTCGTGGCGCGGACTGGGCGACTTCCCGGCCAGGGTGTCGGTGAGGTTGTAGCCGTCGAGATGAACTTTGAAAGTCTTGTTACCGATTTTCGTGCCTTTGAGCAACTGCTCCTTTACGTCGGGCACGCCGGCTGCCGCCAGTAGCGTGGGCAGCATGTCTTCGTGTGAGAAGATGCCATTGAGCACCGTGCCGGGTTTAATCACGCCGGGCCAGCGGATGAAGCACGGCACCCGGTAGGCGCCTTCCCAGTTGCTTGCTTTCTCGTTGCGGAACGGCGATGCGCCGCCGTCGGGCCAGGAGAATTTTTCCGCGCCGTTGTCGGTCGAATACATCACAACAGTGTTGTCCTCTAAGCCGAGTTCCTTGAGCTTGTTCAACAGCAGACCGACGTCATAATCATGCTCCATCATGCCGTCGGGATAAATGCCGAGCCCGGTCTTGCCTTCCCACTGAGGCGAGAGGTGCGTCCAGATGTGCATGCGAGTGGCGTTCCACCAAATAAAGAACGGTTTGTTCTCTTTCTTGGATTCTTCCATGAAGCGGAGGGTTTCTTTCGTGAATTCGTCGTCCACGGTTTTCATGCGCTCGATGTTGAGCGGGCCGGTCAACTCAATCTTCTGCGTACCGTCTGGGTTGGCCCATGTATGCAGGACGCCGCGCGTCGCGTATTTCTTTCGCATCTCCGGGTCCTTGAAATAATCGGGATGCTCTGGTTCTTGTTCGGCATTGAGGTGGTAGAGTGAGCCGTAGAATTCGTCGAACCCGTGGGCCGTGGGCAGATGCTCGTCGCGGTCGCCGAGGTGGTTCTTGCCGAACTGGCCTGTCTTGTAGCCTTGCGCCTTGAGTAACTCGGCGATGGTCACGTCGCGGGCCTGCAACCCTTCCTTCGCGCCCGGCAAGCCGACCTTCAACAGGCCTGTGCGAAAGCCGCTCTGGCCGGTGATGAAGCACGAGCGCCCCGCTGTGCAGCTTTGCTGCCCGTACCAGTCGGTGAACAACGCGCCTTCTTTGGCGATGCGGTCAATGTTCGGCGTCTGGTACCCCATCATGCCCTGATTGTAAGCGCTGAGATTCCAATAGCCGATGTCGTCACCCCATAGGATGAGGATGTTTGGTTTTTTGTCCGCTGCGTGTGCGGGAGTAACCGTGCTGAGGAGCGTCAGCGCGCCTGCCAGTAGTGACAAGCCGTAGTGGATGTGTTTCGGTTTCATGTGTTTGATTATTCTTTTGGTTGGTTTTTGACTGTTTGAAGGCGGAGACGGGAAATGTGACCGCTAGGTCTAAAAATTTATTCCGGTGTTGATGAAGGGACCGCTCAGCTCGGTCTTGTTAGTAAAGCCTCCGGAAGTGTAGTCGTAATTATGGTAGCGCCAGCCAACGTCCGACCACATCCACCGAGTAAGTTGGAATTCCAAACCGCCTTGTACCTGATAGCTCCAGTCGTCACTTGATGCTGGGACTATCGCCGGTCTCCTTCCCACGCGGCCCAGTTTGAACGCCGAGTCGGAGTTGGCGTCAAATCCGCCGACGTCGCCTTCAGCCCAGAGCGAGACCGCTTTCCATATGTGGACTTTGCCGGTCATTCCTACCACGGGATCGACCCAGTCTTTCGAACCGGATACTCTCAGGCTCCTTGGAATTCCCAGTAACTCGCGCAGGATAGGGAAGCGCGGATCGCTGTCCTTCGCGATCTGGAGATCTCCGCTCATGTAAATGTAGCGGGCGCCCGCGATAAGAGAAAGCGATGCCTTTTGGCAGTTGATCAGTCGATAACCGATAAAACTTTCGGCGAACGCTGACTTGAGAGAAACGCGGGCGGTATCGAAAAGGAGGCCGGGCAGGACTGCCGTGTCAGAGAGCTTGATGTATTGGCCATCTGCAAAAAATTCCCAACGATGATAGCGGGCGTAAAGTGAACCTGCCGCAATCATATCCACCCGTTTCAGTATATCGGTGAATTTGACGTCTTGGTCACTAACAACGCCGAGCACACCAAACTCGCCGGACAAACCAGTCATCCAGCCCGGAATACCGATGCGAAATTCGGTATCTGGTGGAGTTACGCACCAGGACTCTGGCGGCGGAGGCGGAGCTTCTTTGTCCTTGAAGTCGTAGCTCTCAGTTCCACCCAAGGCAATCGAGGCCGACAGAAGAATCGCTACAACCAGAAATTTTGATTTTGTTTTCATCTTTTAGACTTGTTTCCCCTATTGCATCATTTGCCGGTGGGCGCTGACACTTTGGGAATTCCACCCGTAGGAAAGAGGCCGGGGCCTGACTTGATGATAACGGAGTTAATCGCGTCGCCGTTGGAGTTATTGACCTGGTCGGTCATGTAGAAATAATTATAGATCGCTGTGTACAAGCCGGGGTCCGGCATGACATACTCCCGGATGTTCATCACGCCGTCGTTAAAGTGGCCGATCTCCCCAGCGCGAGTGTTTGATACGAGTGTCGGTGCCACGACAATGACGGCAAGGTCTAATGTTTTTCCAGTGGCGTGTTTCATGGGTTGGAGATCAGTCCTCGTCTACTGTCTCTAATTCTGCTTCGGGCGTTTTGGATTTGAATGGCCCGTCGTTGGTGAGCAACACGCCGTTTTGCTTGAGGTATTGATCCCACAGTGCGAGCAGCTCCTTGCGCTTGGCGGGCTCATCCTTCGAGAGATCATGCGTCTCACCGGGGTCAGTCTTGATATTGAAAAGCTGCCAGTCGCCCGTGCCGCCGCCCGATTTGAGGATGTAGCAAAGCTTCCAGTCGCCCTGGCGAATGGCGCGGTTGCCGAAGAGCTCTTCGCCGATCCAGTCCTTATCGGTGCGCACCGACAAGGCGCTGCCAGCCAACAGCGGAACGAGCGATTTGCCTAGCAACGGAGCGAGTTTCTTCTCGGTGGTGGAAGGATGCTGCGCGCCAGCCAGCTCGAGGAAGGTAGGGACAAGGTCGATCACGTGCACGACGGCGGGGCTAATCGCACCTTGCTTTACGCCAGGGCCAGCGATAATCACCGGCGAGTGAATGCCGCCCTCGGCAGTGTAAGTCTTGAAGAAACGGAATGGCGTCGAGCCAACCTGCGCCCACGCGGGGCCGTAATCGACCAGTGAGCCTTTGCGGCCCCAGTTCTTAAACCGAGTATCGAAGTTTGCCGCCGCCCACTTCTTTGCCTCGGGCGAAAAGACCTTCTCGATGAGCGCGTCAAGCTCGGTTGCCTCCGCGCCGTTGTCTGAGAGAAAAACGACCAGGGTATTGTCGAGTTTCCCGAGTTCCTTGAGATGATCGAGGACGCGACCGATATGGAAATCCATGTTCTCCGCCATGGCGGCATAGATCTCCATCTTTCGCGCAGACTGCTTTTTCTCCTCGGGTGCGAGCTTATCCCATGCGGGAATGCTAGGCATCCGCGGGGCGAGGACCGAGTCCTTGCTGACGATGCCCAACTCCTTCATCCGCGCGAGCCGCTCGGCGCGGATGGCATCATAGCCTTTGTCGTAAGCGCCCTTGTACTTGTCGAGCCAGTCATCCGGCACTTGAAGCGGTGAGTGCAGGGCTTGGAAGCTGAGGTAGGCAAAGAACGGCTTGTCGTCATCCTTGTGCTCCTCAATGCAGTTAATGATGAAGTCGGCGTAAGCCTGCGACGAGAAGTGATTGTCGGGCAGTTTATCAAGGGGCTGGCCGTTGAGTGTGAAGTTTAGGTGCGGATGCGCCGGGTTCGGATACGACATGTCGCTGAAGTTGCTACCGCCGCCTTGAAGCAAGGTGAAGTCGCGCTCGAAACCCATTGACACCGGCCACTGCGCCTTGTCGTAGCCCATATGCGACTTGCCGGCCCAGCAGGTGTGATAGCCAGTCATGTGCAGCACTTTCGCGATCGGAACGACGCGGTCGTTGAGGTGGCCTTCATAGCCCGGCTTGCCCTTCTGCTTCGGTCCGAGGAATTCCTCCATGTTGCCAAAGCCCGCGACATGATGGTCGCAACCGGTTAGCAGCATCGAGCGCGTTGGTGAGCAGGTTGGCGCGACGTAGAAGTTTGTCGCTTGCAGTCCGCGCTTGGCCAGCGCGTCTAGATTGGGCGTTTTGATCTCGCCGCCGAAGCAGCCCAGGTCCGAGTAACCCATGTCATCGGCGACGATCAGCAGAATATTAGGCTTCTTACTCTGCTCAGGTGTGGGACTGGCAGAGGGAGGGTCAGATGCCTGCGCTACTACTGTCACGAACATGAAGAGCAGAGTAGCGATCAGCTGAATGAGTTTGCTTGGTTTTTGCTTCATATTTTGTTGTTTCTTTTGCTTTGCCACACGTTCTGGGATCCGCTACGCAGCGACCCGCACTTCGATAAGATCGTTGCCTCGGTTGCGCCAAAAGAAAAACTTTAGTCTCATCTAATTGAAGATCGCCCTAGGTTACAAGCTGACCGGCTGCGCGAAGCGGAACTGAATCTTTGTTCCAGCGCTAATACAAAGCGCAAACGGATATGCCGCAGGCAGCTGCCTCTCGCAGATCGAGCGGCCTTTAAAGCTTTACTGGTTGCGCGAGGCGGAACTGCATCCTTAGCCCATGTGGAGCTACAAAAGGACCCACAGTTATGCCGCGAGCCCGAGCCGCCCCCCGCATCGCCAGGTTTTGCACTTGAAACCCGCTGACTGTTTTAATCGGGATTGTGCGCCCGTTAATTGAGACATCGGTCAGGTTCAGAACGAGCGGACCGGAGCGGAACGGATTCGCTTGTGACGACTCGATCTTGCCATCGAATTTTGTCCCGGCTCGGAGCACGACTTTTCCGTTCACCGCGACATCCTGATCAAGTTGTGCGGTGAAAGTTCTGCCAACTCGGTCGGTTGACTGGATGGTATTGAGTGTTCGCACAACCAGAGTTGTGCCGGCAGGGATTGTAGCGGCGAATGAGGTTGCGATGCAAGCGCAGCTAGCTATCGCAGTTATAATGAATGTTTTCTTGGTCATAGGTTCTCCTAGTTAGTGCTGGATTGGTGTTGGGGCAACGAACGAATGCGTTATTTGCCAAAGACGGCGGTCTAATCAAGAACGCGGGGAAGCAGGTTCAAACTCGAGTCGGTTGTGTTCTCGTGGTCGATGAGTGGATGGCCGATCAGCATCGAGAAAGCCGAGCGCGTGCGGTACGTTGATTACCCGGACACCAGCCGCGCGTTGCCGGTCTAAAATCTGATCGTGGAGCGCTTGCATTCGCGTCCAATGCACCTTCGGCCGGAAATGATGTTCGGCGTGGTAGCCGTTGTAGAACCAAGTCCAGTTATAGATCTTGCCGTAGGCGCTCACGCCCCACGCAATCGGCTCTTCCGGATTGCCGCCGTAATGCCGGTAGTAGCCGTTCAGATAAGAGAGGCAGTGGCCGAAATACCAAAACGGCAAAAGAAAACAGATGTAACTCCAGTTGAGAACACCAAGGATGACAAACGTCGTGACAAACGACGCGAGCTCGAAGACTCCCCAAAACGCCTCGCGCGGATCCTTGCGCTTCAACTCCTTAAAGACTGTCTTGGGATCTTCACGGAAAAAACTCAAGAACGTATATTTCAATGGACCTTCCGCTTCACCGTCGTGGCCGTGTTTGTAAATCGAGATCCAATCGACGGTCTCGCCCTGCCCATCCGGTCGGTCGGCGTTTCCCTTGTGATGCTGCATGTGAATGCATTCGTAGAAGATCTGGCTGAAGCAGACTGTGATCGATTCCAGGATGCTGAACAGACGATTCAGCAGCGGCGAACGGAAGTACGGATTGTGAATGAAATTGTGGGAAACCCCGTTGATGTTCCAGGAAATGCTTACCGAATAGAAAAAACCGAGAATCAGCATCCCCCAAAGGGGTACGCGCGGAAAAAGATAAAACAGCCCGAAAAAGTAAACGCAATGTAGAACGGCGGCGGCAACCGGAAGCGCGTCCCAGCGCGTGTGCGCAAAGATTCTGGAATTAGTCGCGGGGCGCTCGATGGCAGCGAATTCGCTCGAAGATAGTGGCATGGTGCTCAGTAAACGCTCTAAACTAGCCGACGTGCGCTGTCCAGAACATTGGACTTTAGACCTACATCAGCGCCACGTGCGTTGCGTTCCACGATCGTAGATAAGTTCGGTCGCAGGCTGACCGACGCAAATCGACTGACTCGAACAGGCGCGCCAAGCCCTTTAGCACACAAGGATCATCATCGAGCAAGCAGACAACAAAGGGACTCCACTTTCGCACGATACAAAGCTGCGGCAAAACAGGGGAGCAGGCTATGGGACTTTTGTCTCACATCGACCGCACTCGCTGAGCCTGTGAGGCGCGGGAGTGCCGATCAGTCTTGCACCATTCAACGCACAACGCCGAAAGCTGAGCGTTGAGAGTTGCTTGCCTTATAAAAAGTGCCAGGGAGGGGACTCGAACCCCTAAGGATTTCTCCACCAGATCCTAAATCTGGCGCGTCTGCCAATTTCGCCACCCTGGCAATTGGATTTCTGATTTTAGATTTGCGATTTGCGATTGCAAGGAGCGCCGGTTTCCCAAGCCGGTGCGTGACGCTGCAGACAGCGTCCTTTACGATGATCGCGTCGATGTCGCTGGCCCGGTTGAGACCGGCGGCGCAGCGGGCGCCGCAGGTTTTGCGGAAGCTGTGGCAGCTTTCTTTTTCGCAGCTGCTTCGGCTGCGGCGGTGAGTTTTGCATCGACTTCGGCCGCGTCTGTCGGGCAGATTTTGTGGTAATACTCGTTAGGCTTGGACAAATCTTCCTTCCGCGAGAGCAGATGGTTGAAGCGTTCGCGTTTGCTCAGCTCAAATTCCTTGTCCATCTTGATCGCTTCGAACGGGCAAACTTCGACGCAAATCTGGCAGCTCATGCAAACCGAGATGTCAATGTCGAAGACCTTCGGGTAAAACTGCGGCTTGCCCATGTAATCGGGCTTCTTGTCATCGCTCTTGACGATGTAGATGCACTGCGGCGGACATTCTTTCTCGCAAATCTTGCACGCCACACAGCGCAAGCCAGCCTGCTGATCGTCGCCATCGTAAATCAGAAATGGAAAATTGCGATAGTTCTCAGGAAGCGGAATACGCTCCTCCGGATACTGCACCGTGATCAGCCGTTCCTTGTCGAAATAACTTCCGACAAAGTTCCGCGCCGTCACCGCCATCCCTTTGAGTATGCCAGTACCGATCATGACTTCGTCACCATTGGACCGTTAAAGCGTATTTCGTATGAGCGATTCGCTCACGCGCCTGCTCTATCCTGTGACTTCCACTTTGCATGGTGGTGACGCCTGACGCAAAAATAAAGTCCCGGCCTTACTGCGCTGCCGTTAAACCTTCGTACGTTTCCGCGACGATATGATCGACTACTGCCGTCATATCTTGCGTGCGTTCCCAAACCGCCAGTTGTCGGTCCGCCCCTGTGCCTTCGCTCATGATCCGTTCGATATGGGTCATCTCGCGCTGCGTGCCAAACTCGTTCACTTCACTGGTCACAAACTCCAGTAGTTCGTTTAGTAAACTCCGTTCCTCCACTTCAGTTTCCCTGCCGAAATCGATCAGTTTGCCATTAATCCCATAGCGCGCGGCGCGCCAGCGGTTCTCATCCAAAAGACGGCGCCGGTAAATCCGGAAAGTGATGTTTTGCCGCAACAATTTAAAAAGCTTGGCAATGATGGCCTGGATCAGCGCCGCGATGGCGAGCGTATCGTCCACGCGGGTTTGGGCGTCGCACACGCGCACCTCCAACGTGTCGAAGAACGGATGCAACCGAATGTCCCACCAAATTTTCTTCGCGTTATCAATGCAACCGGTTTTGACCAGCAGCTTGCAGTAATCTTCGTACTCCGACAGCGATTCGAACGAATCGGGAATACCGGTGCGCGGAAACCGCTCGAAGACTTTGAGCCGATACCCTTTGAGCCCGGTGTCGTGCCCGACCCAGAAAGGCGAATTGACCGAGAGCGCATAAAGGTGCGGCAAAAAATAGCGCGCCTGATTCATCACGTGGATCGCCATTTCGCGGTTGGGGATGCCCACGTGCACGTGCAAACCAAAAATGAGATTCGCGCGCGCGAGCAACTGCATGTCTTCAATGATCTGCTTGTAACGTTCGCCTTCAGTGATGTGCTGCTCGCGCCAGTGCGAAAACGGATGTGTGCCGACAGATGCGATTTTTAGCCCAGCTTTGGCCGCGAGATCAGCCAGTTTGCTGCGAAGGTCAATGACATGCGTGCGCGCGTGCTCGATGGAATCGCAAATCTCAGTGCCGAGCTCGACGACGGACTGGTGCATCTCCGGTTTGATCTGCTCTTTGAGCACGATCTTGCCGCCCTCGAGGATTTCCTGAATATGCGAACGCAGCTCGCGCGTCTCCGGATCGATAATCGCGAATTCCTCTTCAATGCCGAGTGTAAACGTGTGCTTCTTCGCGCTCATGGCGAGGTGGAAATGTTCCTCAAAAAGCACGGAATGTCATCCTGAGCGAACGGAAGTCAGGCATCTTGGCTGACTTGGCCGACAGGCTGGAAGGCTATCTTCCGATCTCGCTGAGCGAGCGATTTGTTACTGCGGCTTGCAGGAATTTGCCCCAGCTCAGGTTGTCGCGGCCGGGAACGTGCTCGCGCGCTTTGCGGATAGCCATCTCCGAGATTGCTTCGACGACCCATTCGAAATTGGACTGGCCGATCCACGCCGCTTCGCAATCGGGCGCAGGATTACAAAAATCGATCGCCACCGGCACGCCATCGCGGACGGCGAACTCGACCGTATTTAAATCGTAACCGAGAAATTGATTCAACCGCAGCACGCCCTCCTCGACTCTTTGCAAAATCTCTTTCGGTGCGTCCCATTCGGTTTGATAGCGCAAATGAAACGGATGCCGCGGCTCGTATGGCATGATGCGAACATGGCGCTGGTCGATCGAGTAGCAGCGGAAATACATTTCGAATTTTATTTCCTCCTGCAGCATCATCACCAACTGGCCGGTGTCGTTGTAAGCGCGGAAGAACTCTTCGCGATTGTGCAGCCGATAGACGTTCTTCCATCCGCCACCAATGAACGGTTTAAAAAACGCAGGCCACCCGATGTAATTGAAAATCGCTTCCCAATCTAGGGGATAACCAAGGTTACGAAACGATTTATCGCTCGTGTCGGCGGGGAGCTCATGTGATGGAAGCAACACCGTGCGCGGAACGGCCACGCCGATCTTCGTCGCGAGCGCGTTGTTAAAGAACTTGTCGTCCGCGCTCCACCAAAACGGATTGTTGACTACCGCAGTGCCGGTTAGTGCAGCATTCTTAAGCCAGGCGCGATAGAATGGCACGTCTTGAGAGATGCGATCGATCACCACGTCGTAACCGCAAGGCTCGCCTTGAATCACCTTGTCGATTCTGACAAACTCGGCGGCGATATCTTTGCCGCCGGTTTTCTGATTCACCCGCTCGACAAACGCCGGCGGAAAACTGTGCTCCTGTCCAAAAAGGATTCCGATTTTTTTCATAACTGTTTCGCTGTCATTTCGAGCGTAACCGGAGGTGAAGTCGAGAAATCTCTGGATGTCTCAAACGTCAGTAATCCCGCAACTGCGGGAGACTTCGCTAGACATGACAAAAAGCGAGTCTACCGATTCTCATTAACACCGGACTTCAGTCCGGTGATCACCGCGACGCGCGGCAATAAAGCCGTTTCAACGGCTTTGTCCAGACAAGGAGTTTGAACCCATCCCTAGCAAGAATAAGCTAATGCATGGTTAAGAAACTACTGCACACGCGCTATCGCGTGCACGACTTGGAGAAAACCGTCTCGTTCTACAAGGATGTTCTCGGGCTCCAGGAGATTCGGCGTCATACCTCCGGTCGCGGATCGCAACTGGTCTTTTTGAAGGCGCCCGGCAGCGATGAGGAAATTGAGATTTGCAAATTTGACGAGAGCGGGCCGGTGGTGATCGGCCCCGATCTCACCCATCTCGCTTTTGAAGTGGACGACCTCGAAAAGTTCGCGAAAGAGGCGGCGGCAAAAGGTTATCCATTGTCCGACGGACCGCATCCGAGCGGTATTGGCAAGATTGCCTTTGTCGATGCGCCGGAAGGGTACGAGATCGAACTGATCGAGCGCGGGCGCAAACCATAAGGGTGGTCATTCCGAGCGAGGCGAGGAACCTCACAGTCGCACCGACGGTCACGCAAACTACCATGGGTAACGCAAAGAATGTTCGAGAGATCCTTCGCTTCGCTCAGGATGACACTTGGTTGACCGCAGGCCGAAATCGTAATCGCTGCGTTGCCAGATAATGCGTCGAGACGCTTGCGCGGGTTAAAGTTTTGTCGCTAATTTCCCGTCTATGATGTGGCGCAAACGTTTTTTCTTCCTTTGCGCATTAGTTTCAGTATCCGCGCTGAGCGCCTGGAGTCAGGACGCGGCTGACTCGCAGGCCGTGCGGCCGGGCGGGATCTCCGGCCCGGTTCGAAAAGCGAAGGCGGTCACAGCGAATGACACAGACGATGCCGATAGCGAGTCCACTCCCGCTCGTAAGACAAAGGCGTCCAAATCGACTCATGCCGCATCGCACCGGAAACGAGCTAAGGCGAAAGAAACCGAAGAACCAATTCCCGCGCCGACGCAGTACACTCCCGAAGGAATACCGAAGACCAGCGCAGCCTCTATTATCGTGGTGGACGCAAATACCGGCAAAATATTATACGAAAAAAATCCCGACCAGATACGAGCGGCGGCGAGCACACAGAAATTGCTGACGGCGCTCGTTGTGGCCGAGAGCGGTTTTCTGGATCGGACGGTCACAGTGCAACCCGTGGATACGCTGGCTGAGCCGGTGAAACTGAACATCAAAGCGGGCGACACATATCAGCGGATCGATCTTCTGCGAGCGCTGCTGGTGAAAAGTCCCAACGACGTTGCGCGATGTCTGGCGCGGGACAATGCAGGCAGCATCGAAGCGTTTGCGGAGATCATGAACAGACGCGCCCAGGAACTTGGTGCGGTGCATTCGCACTTCGTAAATCCGAACGGTTTGCCCGTGCCAGGGCAGTACTCAAGTGCGCGCGACCTGTCGATTATTGCACGCGCGGCCTATGCGAACCCAACGATTCGCTCCATCGTTTGCCTTCCGCAGCTTGTCTTTCGGTATGCCAACGGTCGCACGCGCGAACTTGAGAACACGAACAAGCTTCTCAGACGACTCCCTTATTGCAACGGCATGAAGACTGGTTATACCGATGCCGCGGGTAAATGTTTAATTGCCAGCGGTACGCGCCCCGGCAAAGATGTAATCGTTGTTGTGCTGGGTGACAGCTCCAGCCACGTTTGGCGCGACGCGTCCGCCTTACTTTCCTGGAGCCTCTGGATGTAAAGCCTCCGCTGTGCGAGCCAGTCTTGCGCCGTTTTCACGGGGACGTACGCCGCGCGCAACATACTGAAGCATCGCCCGCAGCCAGCGGAAAAAAAATCGCAGCGCGACGCTGAACGACATTTTCGACTTGCCGCGTGCCCGGTCGCGAAAAGCGATGGGGATTTCCTGTACGCGCAGCGTTCCACCGCCGCGCACAATCGTTTCGAAAACAATTTTAAAACCGCTGGTGTGTGGCGCCAACTCCAGCAGCCGAGAACGGCCGATGGCGAAGAAGCCGCACATCGAATCGTGCAGACCGGTAAGCGGGTAAGCGAGCGCGGCGCCTGCTCGCGACATAATCCGGCGCCACATCGGCCAGCCCGGTGTGGACCCGCCTTTCACATACCGGCTTCCAACCACCAGATCTGCGCTGCCAGCGAACAACGGCGCCAATAAATCTTTGATCCGCTCAGGCGGATGACTCAGGTCTGCATCCATCACCAGAAGAATCTCCGCTTGCGCGGCGCGGGCACCCGACATGATCGCGCTCGCCAGTCCGAGCTCTGCGCCGTCTTGTTCGATCAGGCGGATTGGCTGACTCGTCTCCAGAGCGCGGATCTTTTCGCGAGTGGCGTCGGTGGAATGATCGTCAACAAATAAAATTTCCAGAAAAGGAACCGGGCACGCAGTAATTTGCGCAACCAGCGGCGCGATATTTTCCTCCTCGTTCAAAGTGGGAACAATGATCGAGACGGAGTCGGCTGGTCTGAGCAAATCTGTCATTGCGAAGGCTGAGCCGACGACGGGATTCGAACCCGTGACCTGCGGTTTACGAAACCGCTGCTCTACCAGCTGAGCTACGTCGGCACGAAGCGGGCAAAACATTGCATCCAGCAGCGCTGGACACAAGCGCTGTACTGTAGCCGCTTCGCTGTGCGAAGCGTTGGAGCAAACCCCCGCGTAAGGTCTTCGCGACGGCTACGCCACGCGTCTCACAGAGACGCGGCTACAGAGGCAGCACGAATGTCTCCCCGATTTCGCGAAGCGCAATGCGTTCGGGAGTTTTACCCAGCGCGGCTTCGAAGCGTTCAATCGGTTCGCGCAACGGCTCGAAGCTCAGGCGAAAGGCGAAATCTATCGAGCGTCTACTTATTTTGCGGAGCTTTGGAGTGCGAGCGCGTCCTCGCGTCGCTCTGAATTAGGACATCCCCAATAATCCCTTAATAGCCTTCCAGAGAGTTCGCCCTGCTTTGGGTGGCCCGGCGCGCGCGACGAGCACTGGAACACTCGCGCGATTCAAAATGCTGCGGGTTAAATCGCCCATGATGTAATGGCGCAATAGGCCGCGCGCTTGCGACGTGCCGGTCACGATCAAATCGTAATTGCCCTCGCGCACTTCGTCGAAAAGTTGATCGATCACAATCCCATGCCGAAGCCGCACGTTCGCAGCGACACCGAGCCGTTCTAGTTCTCTTTTTTGCCGGCGCAGATTTGTTCCAAGCTCCGATTTAGATTCGAGTAGTTGATCGACATTCTCTTCCATGCGGACCAGGTCGGCGTACATCGCGGGTGGCTCGGCCATGACGTGCAGCAAGGTGACGGAAGCATTTACGGCCGCAGCAAGTCTGCCGGTGAATTGCACCGCTGGCTCGATGAATTCTTTTCCGCCCGTACAGATTAAGAAACGTGTCAATTGTTTACATTCGCCAATGGCCACGAGCACCGGCGGCTGGATGGCTTTGATCACCTCGTAGGTCTTTGCTGAGCGCCAGTAATGCCCTGTCGCTCCAGTCCAGCGCGCACCGATGACGACCAAGTCATAGGCGGCTTTTGAGGTTTGGTCGGTAATCTGGCGCACCGGCTCGCCAGATTGCACAATGATACCCACCGACACGCCGCGTCCTTGGAGCGATTGCGCCTGCGCTTGAAGCGTCTCCCGCAAAGGACTCTCATCCTGCGATGTTTCCGCAATTCCAAGCAGCGTAGTCTCAGCGTTGAGTGGCCAAGCCAGCAATCCCTCGAGGCGGATGGCCGCTTCAGCTGACGGCGTTCCATCGCTGCAAATTAAAATTTTCATTGTTAGAACTTGTGCCCGGTGATCAGCGTGTAAATCACAATAGCCGCGCCAATCAATGGCAACGGGACAAAGGCGAGACGAATTTTTGGACCGGCAAAATATTGCGTAGCGACCACGCCAATCTGCGCGCCGATGACCGCACCGGTGTGCATGACCAGCGCGATCAGAATGTCCACGTTGCCCTTGATCGCGTGGGTAAACGTTCCATAACTGGCGGAAATGACGATCTCGAAAAGATCGGTCCCCACTGCCAGATGCGTGGGAATGCCCAGCACGTAAACCATCGAAGGCATACGGATGTAACCTGCACCGCCGCCAAGAAAACCGCTGAAGATCCCACCAATAAAGGCGACCAGAAGAATGGTCCAGAGAGAAATTTCCCGTATGCCTGACGTGGGCAGGGAGATCATCGGCCAAATTTTCACTCGTTGAATCTTTTGGGTGATTGGCCCGAACGCGGAGTGATCCTCTTTTACACCCGAAAGCCTTTGGGGCGATCGGCCTTTGGCTGATCTCAGTGTTTTGTGGCTCTCCCAGAGCATGAAGACTGAAATGCTGAAATAGACAACAATGGCGACAAAGCTGACCACTGTGTTCACGTTGCCCGCGCGCTTGAGCGCCTGAATGAACTGTGCGCCGACTTCGGCGCCCCCGATGGTTCCCAGGGCCATGATCAATCCGAGCTTGAGATCCACATTGCCCAGCGAGCGGTGCTGTCTCGCCGCTACTATTGATTTGCCGACGATATGCGCCAGGTCCGTTCCAACCGCGTAATTCCAATCCACTCCCATCAGGCGCAGGGCCGGGCCGGCAATGAAACTTCCACCGACCCCAAAGAACCCGCCCAAAATTCCAATGATAAAGCCGACAACGACCAGATAAATCGGGTTGATGTCCGTGTTGGAGATTGGAAAAAACATGGGTTATTTTCGGCGGCCCCGCAGGACGCGAAACAAAAGCGTTGTCACCGTGTCCAGAACGACGGCCTGGCCGGCGATAAGCAAAAGTGCGACGCCAGCGTAAGTGTATCGATGGTGCGCTTCGAGATGGTACAGCCAATCACCAAGAAGGTGAAGAACCAGGAAGAAGTAGACGATGACAAGAACCGAATAGGCCGCCAACTCAATGGCAAAGGCTCGGAGACTCTTGGCAGTTTGCTTTTTCATTCAGGGCTGAATTGGCACAACCACGACGTCGTTCGATCACCGGTGAATCGGGCGATAATGGGCTGCCGGCCTTGAGGATTCAACGATTTAACGCGCTCATAGGTCGTCAGGGTTGCGCGCAGGCGTATCAGCGGCCAAATTGATTGCGTAGGGAGCGTTTCTTCCTAACATTCCCCCTTCATTTTTACGGAAAAATCATGGCCGACGCCGCAAACAAATACGCCGAGAACGTCCCCGGCAAATTCTATGTAGATGATCAATGCATCGACTGCGATTTGTGCCGCGAAACCGCGCCCGCCAATTTCAAACGAAACGATGACGGCGGCCATTCCTACGTCTATAAGCAGCCAGAGACACCTGAGGAAGAAGGACTCTGCAAAGAGGCAATGGAAGGCTGCCCCGTCGAAGCGATCGGCAACGACGGCAACGGCGCGTAAATGGTAGAGCGCGACCGCCGGGCGCGCCGCAAATGCGTGTGAATGCGGAAGCAAACGCCGAACGCCCAACCCGCCTTCGCCGAGGCTACGGCGGGCAGGCGTCCAACTCCGATAAATCGCGAGCAGGCGCCCAACATCCAACAAAAAGCCCTCTTGTCGCGCTAACGATCGCAGGCTCCGACAGCAGCGCCGGCGCTGGTATTCAGGCCGACCTGAAAACATTTTTCGCTCTGGGTGTTTATGGATTGACCGCCGTCACCTGCATCGTCGCGGAAATTCCAGGAAAGGTTTCGCGAATTGAACCATTGAGCGCGGAGATTGTTCGTGAGCAAATCGAAGTGCTCGTTAAAAATTTCCGGATCAGCGCCATTAAGACGGGCCTGCTTTGCTCTGCGGAAATTATTTCTGCCGTGGCGAAGGCGATACGAGGCACAGACAGAATGTCCGGGATTCCAATTGTGATCGATCCGGTCATTGTCGCCACGAGCGGCGATACGCTTCTTGAACCAGCAGCAATCGAAGCTTACGAGAAGGAATTATTTCCGCTCGCCACCTTGATTACGCCAAATCTCGATGAAGCGGGGCGGTTGCTTGGAACAGAAATCAAAGATCGGCAAGCGATGCATCGTGCCGGGAAAGAGCTAGAGAGAGAATTTGGGACTGCAATTCTTCTCAAAGGTGGTCATCTCCGAGGCAGGGACGCTGTCGACCTTCTTTTTATCGATGGAAAAGTTGTCGAATTCCCGGCGCCGTTCGTCCGCGGCGTCGCAACGCACGGTACCGGCTGTACCTATTCAGCCGCGATCACTGCTGGCATTGCGTCCGGGCTGTTGCTCGAAAAGGCGATCAGGCGGGCGAAGAAATTTGTGACCGAAGCGATTGCCGGACATTTTCGATGGGCGTCGCCTTCTGGCAAAAGTCTCGACGCGCTTAAGCATTCGATATGAATTGGTAGGGCGCGACCGCCGGGCGCGCCGCAACGCGGAACGGACGGCTCGGCAATCCGTCCCTGTCACATGATCTCAGGCGCTTTCTCTTTCGCGCTCTTTCTCCCAGCGTTTCAATTTCAGCGCTTCGAGGGCAGCCGCGGTCTCCGCCTGCTTTTTGCTGCGGCCTGTACCCTGGCCAAGAACAATTCCCTCCCAGACAACCTGCGAGACAAACATCTTTTCATGTTCCGGCCCACTCTGCGAAACCAATTCATACGCCGGACTGTGCGGCGAAATACTTTGCAACAACTCTTGGAGCTCGCCTTTGGGATTAATGTCCACCGGCTTTTCCGCCAATTCCTCGAGGTCGGCGCGGGTCTGCGTCAAAATGAACTTTTTGGCCACCTCGAGGCCGCCGTCGAGATAAAGGGCGCCGATTAGCGCTTCGAATGCATCAGCCAATGTGGATGTTCGTTCCCGGCCGCCACTGGCTTCTTCACCGCGTCCCATCAAGATGTAATGTCCGAGGTCGAGCGCGGCGGCGTGCATCCTCAATGCTTCGCGAGAAACCAGCCGCGAACGCAATTTGGTCAGTTGTCCTTCGGCTTCACCCCGAAAATGTTGAAACAAATATTCGGTAACAACTAGCTGGAGAACGGCATCCCCCAAAAATTCCAAGCGCTGATAATCGAAGTGATAACGTTGCGCCTCATGACCGAGGCTGGGGTGCGTGAGCGCTTCCGCCAGCAATAGCGAATTGCGGAATTTGTAACCGATGCGTTCTTCAAGCGGTGTCACATCACTGTCGTCATTCTGGGCGAAGTCGAGGAATCTCGTCAACTCAGTATAACTGCTGCAGTTCTCTCACCGAGAGACCAGGCTCGGGGGGAGTAAGCAGGCAAAGCTAGTGGAAAACTAAGATCGTAGTCGAAGCAGTGCGGGCTATCGCTTTTGATAAACTTCCAGCGAGGTGATTACATCCAGCGCGCGTTGCAAGACTGGATCGTGCGGCGGTGGTTTTTCGGGCGCGCGCCCGCGGCGTTGCTGCGCTGCTTCTGCTGCTTCCACCTCGGGATTGGTTCCGGCTAAGAGCGCCGCTTCATTCATGTGCAGGCGTCCCGCTTCGTAAACAAACGGGATCATTCCTTTTTCACTGCTTAACTGGAACATCTGCCGCTTATCCACCAGCGACATCTCGACAGGCAAGTCGGGTTTTACTCCGTCGGGAAATAATGAACGCCCTTCGGGTGAAATCATTTCAGCGACGGCAAGGCGCAGGATTTTGCCATTCGGCAATGGCAAATCGGAGTATTCAGCCGCGCGACCTGCAGTCGGTTGTCCGATGACTAGCGCTTTGTCGTAAAACCGCAGTGCAGCCGCGATCGCTTCGGCCGCGCCGGCCGTATCGCCATCGGCCAACACCATCACCAGGCCGCGAAATGCCGGATCACGATCAGAACTCAATACGCGATCCTGACGTCCAGCTGGTTTGCGCAACGTTAAGATCGCTTTCCCCTTCGGACAAAAACGCTTCGCAAATTCCGCAGCCAGCGCCAAATCATCCGTTGCCTGACTGGCCCGAAGATCGATGATGAGAGCATTGACCTTTTTCCCGGCGAAAGCGTTTAGACTCTTGTCTAAGGCCTGAAGATTGGCGCTGTTCAACGACCCGACGCGCACGTACCCGATGTGCCCTGCGATAATTTCGCTGTAAAAGGCGCTTGGCGCTGCGCCCGATGAATTCTCCTTGCCGGGTAAAAGCATTACGCCACGCGGCAGCCGCACAAGCAGACCTTCGACGGTTGCCCGATTCAGCTCTGTGTCGGTGATTGCGTCTGGATCTGTGAAATTACTTTTCAGCAGCGTGATGGCTGCCTGCAGATCGGCTGGGCCTAACGAATTGACCAAATCTTCTGCAGTCGGTGTGGCCGATGGCGAAGCCGCTGGCACTGCAGGCGATTTCGACTGCGTCTGCGACACCTTTCCCGGTAGCGCTAGGGGAGACGACGTTGGCGCCAGCGATTGCGCAGCGAGATTCGCAGCGAAGATCGAAATCGCAACCGAGCAGAGCAGCAACCGAGACATCACTATGATTTGCCGATGTTAACCGGAACCGCGCTGAGAGCAATGTCGCGTCTGTAATGACAGTTTTCGAAATGGATGCGCGAGACGGCTTCGTACGCGCGTTCGCGCGCATCTTCAATAGTTGATCCAAGCGCGGTGACTGCGAGGACACGGCCGCCCGCAGTCTTAATTTTGCCAGCATCGCGTTTGGTTCCCGCGTGAAAAATCTGAACGTCTTGAAGCTTCGCTGCCTCTTCGAGACCTGAAATCGATTTTCCAGTTTCGTATTTGCCAGGATAACCGGCAGACGCGAGCACGACGGTTACCGCCGCCCGCGTGTCCCATTCAATCGCGCACTTATCGATTGTTCCATCAATCGTTGCTTCCAATAACGGCAAGAGATCTGATTTCATCCGGGGCAAGAGCACCTGAGTCTCCGGGTCGCCAAAACGGCAATTGAATTCCAGCACGCGCGGGCTTTCGCTCGTGATAATCAAGCCTGGATAAAGGAGTCCGCGAAACTTGATTCCTTCCTGGAGAAGACCGCGCAGAAGCGGCTGCATGATTTTCGTCTCGAACTGAGATTGCAATTTGTTGTTCCAATTGTCGGCAGGGCTAAAAGCGCCCATCCCGCCCGTGTTCGGACCCTGATCGCCGTCGAGCGCACGCTTGTGATCGCGGGCCGATTGCAACAGAAGATAGCTTTCTCCGTCCACAAGTGCGTGCAGCGAACATTCCGTGCCGCGCAAAAATTCCTCGATCACGATGCATCGGCCTGCGTCGCCGAACCGGCGTTGATTCATCATCTCATCGATCGTCGATTGTGCTGTGACGGCGTCGGCGGCGATGGTTACCCCCTTGCCCAGCGCCAGGCCATCTGCCTTGATTACCACCGGAAATTTCGCTCGCTCACAATAGCGGAGCGCTTCGCTGCTAGCGGAAAATGTGCGCGCTTCAGCAGTGGGGATTTCTTGCGCGCGCATCAGTTCTTTGGCGAAAATTTTGGACGCTTCGATGCGCGCCGCCGATTTGGTTGGACCAAACGCGCGCAATTTTTCAGCCGCAAACAGATCGACAATTCCCCCAGCAAGCGGATCGTCCGGACCGACTACCGTTAAATCGACGCGATTTTCCTTGGCGAACCGAATCAGTCCATCCAAATCGGTGGCCGGAATCGCGACATTCTCCGCGATTTCGCTAGTGCCCGCGTTTCCCGGCGCGCAGAAAATTCGCTCCGCATGCGGAGATTGTCGCAGTTTCCATGCGAGCGCGTGTTCACGCCCGCCGCCGCCAATAACCAAAATTTTCATCAGGGACGATGAATGGTAGGGAGAGCGCGCTGCGCTGTCCAGGACGTCGCAGCGCGGCGTCCCTAGCAATCAGCGTGATTCGGCGGGCAGAATTGTTAGTGCCAGTTTCTCGGTGTACCGAATGATTGTCAGGCTGGCGCTGATACCGATTTGTTCGCCGACCAAAACCTTGTGCAGATCGTGCACGCTTCCAATTGGCTGCCCGTTGAACGCCACAATCAGATCGCCCACGCGTAATCCTGCTCGTTCGGCGGGACTAGTCTTTTCCACCGAAACAACGAGCACGCCTGTTTCGAGCGACAGATTATAAAATCGAGCCACGCGCCGATGCAGGGGCACATTTTGGCCGGCGACGCCAATGTAGCTGCGCCGGATTCTTCCGTCGCGAATCAGCAATCCGGCGACAAGCCTGGCTGTGTTGCTCGCGATGGCGAAGCAGATGCCCTGCGCCGGACGAATCATCGCCGTGTTCACGCCGATCACGTCTCCCGCGGAGTTAGCCAGCGGTCCGCCGGAATTGCCCGGATTCAATGCCGCATCGGTCTGAATGATGTTGTCGATCAAACGACCCGATTGTGAATACATCGAGCGACCGAGCGCGCTGATCACGCCCGCGGTCACGCTCGCTTGGAAACCGAACGGATTTCCAATTGCGATCGCCATCTGGCCAACCCGCAAGGTTTCGGAATCAGCCAGGCGCACGTGAACTAACTGCGGCGCATCGATCCTGATCACTGCCAGATCGGTTTCTGGATCGTCGCCAATGAGCTGTGCCGCGTAATCGCTTCCGCTAGAAAGATTCACAACAATGCGAGTCGCAGCGTGCACGACATGGCTGTTGGTCAAAATGAAACCGTCGGGTGTGATGATAAAACCTGAGCCATTTCCGGCGATATCGCGCGATTGATTTTTGCTCCGTTGTTGGACTTCGATGTTCACCACCGCAGGCGCGACGCGCTCGACCGCGCTCACGACTGCGCGCGAGTATTCGTCTAAAAGCACCGCGTCAGCGGCCCGTGTTGTCATTTGATCACGCGAGGGGTCTTCTGAATTTGTTTCGTTAAACAAGAATTCCGGGCCCGCAGTCCGTTCGAGATTCGTCGTTGTCATACTCTGGAAATTTCGAGCGAACCAATCCATTCGTCAATTACAGCTCAATATCAGCTATACACGCCATTTGGAATGTTGCTCTCCGCCGGTGCTTGGATTAAAAGAACGCATGTCTAAAACGTCTTCTCCTCCGTCGGTCCTGGAACCGCAATGCCCCTCACGGCTCGTGCTCGATCGGATTGCGGACAAATGGACGGCGCTCGTCATTCAAATCCTGGCGCGCGGAACAATGCGTTATGCCGAACTGCAACGCGCGATTGGCGGGATTTCGCAAAAAATGCTCACGCAGACTTTGCGCAGCCTTGAGCGCGACGGCCTCGTGCAACGCAAAGTCCATCCCGTCGTGCCGCCGAAAGTCGAATATTCCCTGACAAGATTGGGCCGGACCTTGATTGAACCGTTACATGCGCTTTGTCGGTGGTCGGAAAAACATCTGGCCGAATTGCAGGCGAATCGGACGAGGGCGAGCCAAGGGTAGGGACATCGCGCTGCGACGTGCGGATGGCGCAGCGCACTGGCGCTACCTACGAGAAAATGTGCAATCAAAAGCCGTAGCGTGCCGGCCATTCTTTGGCTGGTCCACCCAAGCGCGCTGCGCATGCCTTCAGCTCCTTTTTGAAAAAATGAGCCAGATGCGATCGGACCTGGCTCGTCAGCGGCAGCTTTTCCATCCCGGCCCAGCTGTTGTAATTTGCCCTCAGCGGGTCGCTTGGCTTGTCCGGATCGGCACCGAGGAAATCGAGAATGGAGCGTCGCAGTTCAGTCGGGTTTCGTTGCAGATCATCAAAGAAATAAATGTGAAATCGGTCAGGATGAACGTACCGTTTCCATCGCGCGACGACCGCGCTCGGGTACGAGCGCAGACGCATTCCTCGGCGGAGCAAATTCCGATGGACTTCGTCGAGATTGGTCGCGTCAAACGGCTCAATCTGCCGGTAATGCACTTCCATCGACACGTGCGACCAGAATCTCTCCACTGGATCGCGCGCAAGGAAGATCACTTTTAAGTTTGGGAAATATCCGACGATTTGGCGAATGAGTTTACTACTCAGCGTCGAATAATTTGGGGAAATGTCACCGGAGAGGAGCGATCCCTTGGGTTCGAACAGTCGGCCGTAATTCTCGAGGTCCATATGCGGTTTGGAGCTGAGGCTATCCAAGCTCTCAAAAAAATGACGATCGCGCTCATCCCTGCAGCGCGGAGGAACCGGGTGTTGAACCCTGCTCAGTTGATCAAAATATTGCAGTTCCTTTACGGGCGGCATCCAGAAATCCGGATGGGAGTCGAGTTGCTGATAAAGCCACGTCGTTCCGCTTTTGTGAGCTCCGATGCACATGAAATTGGGCTGTGCATGCCTCGTCAAAAGGCGCTTTTTTTTGCCATCGTCGATGGCGCGCGCGTTAAATCGCCAAGCCCAATGCACCCTTGCACTATTCTCTCTGCCCTGCTGAAAACGCAAGAATGCGAATTCAAACGCGGTGGCAACATTACGATTCTTCTGCTATCGGCGGCCGGCGGGCTCGAGCCGCTGACCGCCAGAATTGCTTTGCATGGCCGGCCATGACGGGTCTATCCTGAAATCCTCGCTTATGGACGTGAGTGGCACCATCCGCGCGATCCTGAATCAAAAAAGCCGCGAGGTTTTCTCGACCTCGCCGGACGCGACAGTCTTCGAAGCCGTCGAACGGATGGACGCGAAGAATGTCGGCGCGCTTTTGGTGATGGAGCAGGAGCGAGTAGTGGGCATCATTTCCGAACGCGACTACACGCGCAAAGTGGTTCTGCGCGGCAAGCGCTCGCGCGAAACGAAGGTCGCCGAGATTATGTCAACGAATGTTACCGTGACGCATCCTCGTGAGCCGGTCGAAAAATGTCTCCGTCTCATGACCGACAAACACATCCGCCATTTACCAGTGCTCGAGGGTGAGAGAGTCGTAGGCGTGATTTCCATCGGCGATCTGGTCAAGCACGTTATTTCCTGCCAGAGCGCCGCGATCGCCCATCTGGAAAGCTACATTCACGGCGGTTACTTGGGATAAGCGCATAAATTTGTAGGGCGTCTGTGTCAGACGCCTACTCGATGGCGGCGTTTCACAGAGCGGAGCGGCGGGGACGCCAGCGACACAGACGGGCAGGCCGAGTGAGCAGGAGCGAATGAGTCAAACGCCCTACAATTTCCAAATTGTTTTTCCGGCTGCGATTGTCCGCACTGCGCGGCCTTTGAGTTTCCAGCCGTCGAACGGCGAATTGCGCGAGGCCGACTGAAACTGATCAACTCTGACTGTCCACTCCAACTCTGGATCGATCAGGGTCACATCAGCTCGCGCGCCGATCGATAGCGTGCCGGCATCAATCTTCAACAAACGCCCCGGTTCGACCGTGTACATCTCGATTAATCGGGAGATATCGATCTTGCCGTGTTTGTGTACGAGCAGATCAATGAATAATCCCAGCTCTGTCTCCAAGCCGATGATCCCAAATGGCGCTGCATCGAATTCCACTTCCTTTTCAAAATTCGCATGTGGCGCGTGATCGGAGCACAAAATCGAGAGTGTCCCGTCTGCGATTCCTTCCAGCAGCGCATCCACATCTTTCTGCGAACGCAAAGGCGGGTTCATTTTGCAGTTCGTATCAAAATTTTGGATCGCTTCATCGGTTAAGGCGATGTGATGCGGGCAAACTTCGCCGCTGATCTTCACCCTGCGCGTTTGCGCTTCACGAATGAGCCGCACACTGCCAGCCGTGCTGATGTGCTGGCAATGAATGTGATGATCGCAAAGTTCCGTGAGCAAGATGTTGCGCATGACCATCGCTTCTTCGCCCGCCTCGGGCCAACCGGGTAATCCGAGCAGCGTGCTCCAGTATCCTTCGTGCACGACACCGTTGGCGACCAGATTGTAGTCCTGACAATGATCGAGCACGGGCAGATCGACCATGCGGGCATACTCGACCGCGCGCCGCATCACCTCGTGATTTTGAACACAGTGACCGTCGTCCGTGATTGCCACAACGCCTGCCTGCGCGAGTGAGCCGATCGGCGCGAGTTCTTCGCCGGCCAGATTTTTTGAAATTGCGCCGGTGGGTAAAACATTGACGCAGGCGACAGCCGCCGCGCGATCTCTTATCCACGCGATGGTGCTGGGATTATCCGCAGCCGGCGATGTATTCGGCATGCAAACGACAGTTGTAAATCCGCCGGCTGCCGCTGCCCGCGCGCCAGACTCAATGGTTTCCTTGTAACTGAATCCGGGCTCCCGGAGATGTACGTGCATGTCGATTAAGCCGGGCGCTACGATCAGACCTTTGGCGTCGATGTCTTCGATGTCAGACTTCTGATCTCCGACATCTGACTTCTGTGCTATTCGTCCGTCGGCGATGTAAAGATCGGCGATTTCATCTCGCTTGTTCGCGGGATCGATTACTCGACCGTTGCGAATAATCGCAGCGTTCATTGAGTTGAAATTCCTCCGCACAGATAAAGAACGGCCATGCGAACAGCGAGACCGTTGGTGACTTGATCAAGAATGACGCTTTGCAATCCGTCGGCGACGTCGCTGTCGATCTCAACGCCCCGGTTGATTGGGCCGGGATGCATGATCAGGCAATCGGGCTTCAAAAGTTTTGCGCGTTCCTTCGTCAGGCCAAACAAGCGGACGTATTCACCGAGCCCGGGAAAATATTCCCTGCGCTGGCGTTCATGCTGAATCCGCAAAAGGTTCACGACATCGGCTTTCGGCAGCACTTCGTCAATCTTGTATGAAACTTCGACGCCCAGTTTTTCAAACTCGCGCGGTACGAGAGTGCTTGGCCCGACCAGCGTCACGCGGGCGCCGAGCTTGAGAAGGCCGAAAATGTTCGAGCGCGCGACGCGACTGAACAAAATGTCGCCGATGATCGCCACATGCAGCCCTGCGATTTTTCCTCTGCGCTCGCGGATCGTATAAAGATCCAGAAGCGCCTGCGTGGGGTGCTCGTGCGCGCCATCACCGGCGTTGATCACGCTCGCTTTCAGCCGATTTGCCAGAAACTGCGGCGTGCCAGCGGAGCCGTGGCGCAGCACGAGAATATCGGCGTGCAACGCCTCGAGATTGCGCGCGGTGTCCTTGAGCGTTTCGCCCTTGGTCAGACTGGAAGTCGTTGCCGAGATATTGATCACGTCCGCGCTTAAGCGAAATGCAGCCAGCTCAAATGACGTGCGCGTCCGCGTGCTCGGTTCGACAAAAAAGTTCATCAGCGTTTTGCCGCGCAGCGCGGGAACTTTTTTGATCTGGCGAGTGCCCACTTCCTTGAATGCGTCCGCAGTTTCGAGAACGAAATTGATTTCTTCAGCCGATAATTCGCGCAGGCCGAGCAGGTCTTTTCGAGTCCAGCGGGCGGTCATGATTCCCTTTCTAGCCACACTGCGTCGGGTTCGTTGTCGGTTCCTTGCAGGCGAACCTGAATTTGTTCTTGCGTCGCGGTTGGCAAATTTTTTCCGACGTAATCGGGGCGAATTGGAAGCTCACGATGGCCGCGATCGATTAGCACCGCCAATTGGACGCGGGCGGGACGCCCGAACGAGTTGATGGCGTCCATCGCCGCGCGAGCAGTGCGTCCGGTGTAAAGAACGTCATCGACAATGATGACGGTGCGCTCCTCAAGTGGCACCGGAAGTTTCGACGCGTGTACGACGGGCAGTTCCGGCCGCGTCCCCACGTCGTCGCGATGCATCGCCACGTCAATGACCCCAGTCTCAACGTCGATCTTTTCGATCTCGCGAATGAAGGCCGCGACTCGCCGCGCGATCTCCACCCCGCGCGAGGGAATTCCCGCAAGCACCATGTTTTCGAGCGGCGGATTTCGCTCAATGATTTCATGCGCAATCCGTCGCAGCGCCCGGCGAATTGCCTCCGCGTCCATGATGGGGACGGCGGCAGATGAATTCTGTTTTTCTTGTTTCATGCGTTTCCTTGGCGACCTCGCGGGATCGCGTTAAAGGAAAAATTTAGCCCCGATAACTATCGGGGTTCGGTGCGCGTCTCCCTTCTTCGTCGCTCTCGCCAGTTGGAGCGATGTTTCACGATCCAATCAAGCAATGCTCTCTCAAAGCCGATGTCGTTGCCGGCTTTTTCGCTTTCAATCCACTTATGCTTCAAAATCTCCGCGCGCTCGGCCAGGAACTCTTTGTAGAGTGCCGAATCCTTGACGAATTGGGCTTGATCTTTTTCCGAAGACGGCATCGGCGGTTCTTCTTTCATAAAACTTGCGTTGAGTCAACAAAATCGACGCATCAGAATTCGACGGGGCGGCCGCGCTATTTATTTAACTCTCCTTTGGGCTAACGGTTGCGGACGCATCAGTACGCCAACGTTTTACGTAGATGTTCTGCGATTTTTTTAAACTCGACTGTCACGGGCGATCGTCGATCTTCGCCCACGATTGGAATTCCGCGGTCGCCTGCCTCGCGCGTGGCAATATCGATCGGGATCTGGGCGAGCAACGGGACACGCAACCGTTTCGCCTCGCGTTCGCCGCCGCCGCTTCCAAAGATATCGTAGCGTTTGCCGTCCGAGGGGGAGACGAAGTAACTCATGTTCTCAATCAAACCGAGCACAGGCACGTTGACCTTGTCGAACATCGTGGCGGCTTTTCGCGCGTCGATGAGCGCAACTTCCTGGGGCGTGGTTACGACAATCGCTCCCGAAAGGGCGACTGTCTGCACAATGGTAAGTTGAATATCGCCGGTGCCAGGCGGCAGATCGAGCACCAGATAATCCAGTTCACCCCATTCGACCTGCCGCAAAAATTGTTGCGTGTAGCGCGTTACCATTGGCCCGCGCAAAATCGCAGGCGAAGTGTCATCAAGCAGAAATCCCATCGACATAAGCCGCAAACCGTATTGCTCGATCGGAACGATCTTGTTTTCTTCCGTGGCCATTGGCCGTTCGCGCGTGCCGAACATTTGCGAAATGCTCGGACCGTAGATGTCGCAATCGCACAGACCGACGCGCGCGCCGGTTTGCTCCAGCGCCACCGCAAGGTTGGCCGCAACAGTTGACTTGCCCACACCGCCTTTGCCGCTTGCTACAGCGATCACGTGCCTGACTCCGGGAATCCGTGCCGTGCCGATCCCGGCGCCTGCGCCGCCGGGCGGTGCATGAATATCGATCAAAACCTTTGCGCTGCGCACCCCTTCGATCGCGCGCAGTGCGCGTTCCGTATCATTCTTGATTGACGCAGGAATGTTGGGATCAGTTGTCGCGAGGGCGAGCTGCACCTTGACCTCAGCATTGTCGATCTGGATCGACTTCACCAAGCCGAATGAAACGATGTCGCGAGTGAAGCCGGGGTATTTCACCGACTTCAACGCGGTCTTCACTTGCTCCTCTGAAATCGACATACGGAAACCTTACCCGCGCCAGACCGGAGGTAAACCATACGCTGCTTTGCGCCGCTTGCGTCTGAGGAGCACAGGCTGCTAGCCTGTAAGTCTCCGGCAGCTTGCCGAGACTGGGCAATCTGCGTGGGCTGGGAATTGCATTCGCAAAATGTTGCCCGCAGGGCTGCCGGCAACTACAGGCTGGCGGCCTGTGCTCCGCAGAACCAGAACGCGTTTCAGCGATCTTGATAATCCAGTTTGTAGCGAATTTGGTAGTCGCTGCCGCCAGAGAAACGAGATGGCTGCTCGCCGGCTTTCGCAACAAAGGTTGCACTGGAATGATCAGGGCGAATTCGCCGATGTCGGATTCTGGAGAAGGTCGATCCGTTGATGCGTTTTTGCGATTTCGAAGACGAGTCCTGAATAGTTCCACCGCCCCAGTGACTTCTTCGCTGCCGCGTAAATCGTCCCTTTTCCTTTTGGACCGCCAATGGGAATAGACAGATTGGCTTCGCCCGATGCACCGTTAACGTTCGTGTTTCCAGAGACAAAAAATCCTTCTGAGATAGGCGAACCCAGGGCTTCAATCACCGCAGGATGCACCTTGGCTCGGGCCAAAGCATCCTTGTAAACGTCAGTCGATTTCACTGCGCTGAATACGATCAAGACGACTGAGCCAACAAAAACTACGAACAACACCGCGAAGCTGAAGCAGCCAAGTGGCACGAACCATTTCCAGTTTTGTCTCCACCAGTTCGACCTTGGCGTTGAGGAAAGCGGCGGCGGATTCTGCTCCACAGAGCTTTTCTACTTCGAAGTGGGAGCTCTTTGCAACCGATCTCTTCGCTGCGATCTGAGCTTGACTCATTCAGTTCTCGCCATGCAGGATGCCCGCTATGAAACTACAACCCTCTCTCCGAATCATTTTTATGGGCGCGTTGATCGCGCTCGTGAGCGCCTGCGCAACCATGACACCTTCTGGTCCAGCCGCGCTGCCCGGTACCTGGACAAACTCGCTCGGCACCGTCTGGACAATTAACGCCGACGGCACATTTCACGTGATGGCTACGACACCAAAGGCAGAGATCTGGGGCAAATATACGGTCACCGGCGATATGATCACAATTCAAGAGACTCGCCGGTCAACTGCCGCCCCCAAAAATTGCAAAGGGCCCGGCCTGTATAAGTTTAGCCGGCCGAACGCAAGTACTTTGACGTTTGTGTTGGTCAGTGACGTCTGTAAGCCACGCATCCAAAACGTGACGCAGCCTTGGACGAAAAAATAGATCTGGCGGGTCAATCGGCTATCCGATCGTCCGCAAATAAATATCTTCGAGTCGCTGCGTTTGCGTTTGCAGATCGAAATTTTTGCGAACGACCTCAGCGCCGGTGCGCGCGATCTGCGAGAGGAAGGCCGGACCTTCCGCCGCGTTGAGCAGCGCCCCCGCTAACGCTTCGTGATCACGCTCCGGCACGAGCACGCCGCTCACGCCGTTTTCGATTGCTTCGGGAATCCCGCCATGCTGGGTGGCGAAGACCGGCAAGCCGCTGGCCATCGCTTCGAGCATCGAATTTGGAATGCCTTCCTGGTTTCCGTCGTGGCCCGTTTGGCTCGGGTGCAGGAAAATGTGCGACCGATAATAGGTCTCGCGCAATTGCACCTGCGAAGTAAAACCTGTGAATGAAACGCGCGCGTCGACGTTGAGTTCGCGCGCGAGCCTCTGAAGTTGGGAAAGCAAAGGTCCTTCTCCGGCAATCGTCAGCGTCGCATTTGGACATTGTCTCCGAAGAATTTCGAAAGCTCGAAGTGTAACTGGCAGACCTTTCTTCTCAATTAAGCGGCCTGCTTGCACGAGCCGCCATTCGTCGTTTTGCGGAAAGCTGCGTTCGCGGAAAGGAAATTCTTCCAGCGGAATTCCGGTGCGCTGAATTTCAATCTTTTCCGGGTCGCAGCCAAGATCGGCAACTGCGCGCCGCAGCGATTCGGAACGAACCAAAACCAGCTTCACTGCCTCGAGCATCTGCCGCGTGGCCTCTCGATAGGCCGGCTTGTTCATGTCCACGGTAACGTCTGCGCCGTGAAAGGAAACGACCGACGGATTTTTCCATTCGCGAATCAGCGGCAGGAGATGCACGGCTATTTGACCGAAGTAAATGTGCAAAAGCCGAGCGTCGATTCTGTTCAAAACCCCCAGCAACGCACGCAGCTCGGCGTCCGAAATTTGCCACGGCATGTCGCGCAGTTGCCTGAACCAGAAGCGCCGCAGGAAATGTGTCGCCGGCTTGGGAACAACTTGGACTGGCTCAAACGGGTAGCGCCCGGCTTGTTCGCGTTTCTGCGCAATCACGACCGGAACGCATCGTTTTAGCGCCGTGATTTGCCGGTAGATATGCAACATCTCCGGTTTCAGAAACGTCGCGTAATAACAAGCGATAACCGGTGGTGACTCGGAAGGTGAAACTTGCAACGCCGAACGCTCAATGCTCAACGCTGAATCTTCAACTTTCAGGAACTGTAATTTTCGCTGGCGGCTGCTTTGGAGTTCCGTCTTTAGGCGGTTTTGTTTCCCGGTAGCCGGGTAAACGCGTAACTCCAAAATGCTAACTCAGGTGGAAAACTGCGCACGCACTTCCGCTGGGACGCGGATGGGCCGGCCGGTTTGTGCGTTGATCGGGCACCAGAGAGTCCGAGCCTTTGACAAGAGGTGGCCGTTGCTATTCCGCCTGATTTCGGTGAATCGTTCGAATGTGAGCCGTGAGGCTTTCCCTACCCACGTGCGCAACACGATTTGGTCACCAAGCGTGGCGGAAGTTTTGTAGTCGATCTCGTGCCGCAGAACGACCCAGCGGATAGTCTCCTGGGCTTCCGGGCCGGCTATGGCCCGCCAGTGCGCAGTGGCAACCTCCTGCACCCAGCGCAGGTAAACAGTGTTGTTCACGTGATTTTGCTCGTCGATGTCCTCAGGCAGAACTGAAACGGTCATTTCGAAAGGCGCGGAGGACATCGATCGATCAAGTGAATTAGAAGGCAAAGCTCCGGAGCGAAAGACAGATTAGCTTATGTGGAACCGCCGCATTAATTCTTGGCGCGCTTCCATAGCAATGTCTGGTCGCATCCGACTGAGCAATTTTTCCCGGCGCTCCGGATCCATGGCCGCCAGTTCGCGCACCAGGTTGTCGCGCGTTTTCCATTTCGCATACTTGCTCAAGCCGATGCCGATCGCGAGAAGCGCAGAGGTGATCCAAATGGTAATGTCTGTCGCAGTCACCGAAAGCATAAAGAAGCGAAAAGGTTAACGACGACCCAACGAAACTCACTCTTCCTTTTTCGCACCAGAGTTCAAGCCACAAGCCGCAAAAAGTGATGGTAATGTGACGTTCCGGACACGAGTAGCATATTTTCTTCGTCCGCGTTCACCGAGGAACCTCGCCGTTCCGAGTACGGGTATCGTGTTGGCTAATGCACCGCTAGCACGTGCGCAGGACGCGGCTTCGGCAAATCTTCCTGAACAACACGTCTCGAAGTGGCGATTCAAACCCGGAGCTGTGTCGCAGGTCCGAGTATCGGTCGACTATGAACGAAATCATGTTAGTTCCTTTTGATAATCAGCCCATTGGACTTGCGGCCACGGCCGCATCGTGTGAACACGAAGAATGTATGCCGTTGAGCTTGATCGATCGAAACATCTCCTGGTGATCAGCGCTTCGCAGCGAGTCACGGCCGAGCAAGCAAAGCTGGCTGCGCAACGCGTACGAGAGCTCTTACAGGATGTCGCGCCCGGGTTCCGCGTTCTGGCGGATTTCCGCTGGTTGGACTCAATGGATTCGGCAGCGGCGCCTGACATTGCCGAAATCATGGATGCGCTTGCCGACAAAGGCGTCGCCTCTGTGACGCGAGTGATGCCCGATCCGCACAAGGACATCGGTCTCAATATTCTCTCGCAATTCCATTATGGACCCGAAATCCAAATCGCGACGTTCCAGACGCTGGCTGATGCGCTGCAAAGTATGGCGGGCGCTGATTCTTCCTCGACCTAGTGGCGCACGCCTTGGACTTTGTTTCCTTGAGGGTGTTGTTTAATGCTTGCCATTTAGCGGGCGATCGAACATTCTGCGGTTCTCGAACTTAACTCTAACTATGAAAAAATCTGTTTTAACGTTCATCACTGTTCTGATTGGGGCAGCGTTTATCGTTTCCTGCACACAACAGGGAACCACCGCAACTTCGACTAGGGGCGCGGCAACTGCCAAAGTCTCGCCCACTCCGTCCCCGACAAGGTCCCCGGCAAAGAAGAGGACCGCTGCGAAGAAGAAGAAGGCCGCTGAGGCCGAGGAATCTCCCTCGCCTTCAGAAGGATCTTCTCCTGCGCCGACACCGTAGAGCGACCTTCAAAGCTCTGATTCTGGAATTGCTTGCCCAGCTGATGGGCGCATTGTTGAGTGCGCCGTGAGATCAAGAGCGCGCTTGAGCGGCGCGGTTGCCTGCGTTAGGCTCTACGCGGGATGCTTGAGACCACTCTGGGATGCCTCAAATGGGGCGCTGTCGGTTTCGTCGTGGCTTTTACACTGATGAAACTGTTCGAGGCCAGCCATATTCACGACGATATTCCCAAGCCTGCTTTCAAAATACGCCAAACGAAACGCGCGACCCTCGTGCTATCCACATTCGCAGGGATGCTTTCAGCTTTGGTGTGGTTGTTGGTGCAAAAGTTGGACTAGAACGTAAACCGCCAGTCTCCCCTTGCGGCATCGCACCATCGAGGCGCTCGATTTTTATCACCGGATGAATCTCCCACGCGGTTGCGCGCCAGGGATTGTGATATTTGTTCCGGGAAATCGAACGGATGGTCACG
This sequence comes from Candidatus Udaeobacter sp., assembly GCA_036499425.1. Lineage (GTDB taxonomy): Bacteria > Verrucomicrobiota > Verrucomicrobiia > Chthoniobacterales > UBA10450 > Udaeobacter. The sequence goes on from DASYDT010000022.1 coordinate 34,836, forward strand.
CCCACGTCTTTCGTGTCGTTGTGCTCGTCGTCCCACAACAGATAACCAGTTAGTCGCACACTCTGCGCTTCGTGCCCCGTAGATTCGTAGGTCATGTCCGGTCCCCGGAAAAACGCTGCAAGCTCCTGAATCCGAATGCCGCCGTGATAAATCGCGTTTTGCGTGCGAGGCGTGATCTCGCAAATAATCGGCGTCGGATCGCCCGGCTGTGGCGGGTGATTGAGCGGTTCTTCGAAAATTTCGAGATGCCAATCGTGAAAATCCGCACTACTGCAATTACACGTTTCCTGCGGGCCGGCGTACGCTTCGACAAGGTAGCCCGTGAGCGAGACGATCGGCGCTTCAAGGATCTCGAGCCGGCGCTTTTCATCCGGATTCAAATCTTCTCGGTGTTTGCCTTTCGTTTCGGCATCGAAATTGGCTACATGCTTGAGGAAACTGGCCGTATCGAACGACGTCACCGCCAATCCGGCGAGATCGGCCGCCCAGCGATTCTTCAGCGTGTTGCGCTCGATCGTTTCCCATTTTCTTGCGCTTCCTCCGGGCCGCCTGGCGCAATTCCAAGCGGTAAGATCCAGTTCGGTGAGTTCGCGGTCCTCGGAGAATTGCTGCGCAGCTTCGGCGATCAGCGGGCCAGCGAGCAAAATGATCGCACTGCACGCAGCGACGATTTGGGATTTGCGCATATCGGTTTTCTAAACGGCGTGACGGCCTAGGACTGATTTTGCAATCGGAAGTCAGTGATCAAAGGGCTAAAGGTCAGACCGCTAGCTTGCATTTTTGTTCGAGTTGGTGGGAAGCACACTGGATTTCTGCGCTAGTCAACGCATGTCGAAACAAGGTCGTAACTAAATTTCGGATCTCTTTCGGATTCACAACATGAATGTTGGACTGAGCGACTCGCTCGACCAACCAGCCAGGAATAGTGACAATTCCTTCAGCGATTACCCGATCACCAGTTGCCGAACTGAGCCATTGGGAGAGCGTTTTTTTATTTCGTCTTATTTGGTCCAGAGCATCGGCGTCCCAACCGTTGGGAAACTGCAACTTCTCGCCGTCGAATCGCACTCTGTATTGCTTTTTACCCGTGAGAAGCGGCATTCGCCTTGTCTTTGTTTCGACAACGAACACGCCGGTGGGGCCGACCAAGACGTGATCCATGTTGTATCCCTCGAATGGTACATCGTGAAAAGACACGAAAGCCGTCCACCATGAGCTGGTTTAGCTCTTCAGCCACATATCGCTCCCTTGAAGTCCCAAGTGGTAACAAGCGCGCGTTCGAAGGAGCGGTCGAAGTCTCCCATATGTGGTCACGCAGGAAATAGACGAGAAAATAAACAATAGAATCACAATGGCCAAACTAGGCTTGGTTAACATGAGCCAAACGGCCAGCAGTATTGGAAAGGTTACTATCGTCATTAACCAAGGATCGATTTTCTCGTCGAGTTGTTCGATGCGGAGACGATTGCTTTCTCCAGCGGGTCGCCTTTTCAATTCGTGGAAAGGTGCGACCGATTCTGACTTTGGTTTTCTGCTCTTGAGATAGAACCACAAAACCAAAACGCCTACCGGCAAATACAGCAGCACCAGGTATCCGACTTCTCTGAAGAGATTCGTCATCCAGTAACCAATGCGACTTCTCAGCCCATGTAGAAACCGCCGTTCACGTTCAACACCTGCCCCGTGATATATGACGCCATTGGAGAGGCGAGGAAAAGCGCCGCGTTTACAATTTCACTCACATCACCAAGGCGGCCGAGCGGAATTTGTTTGATGAAATTTTGCGTCACTTCATCGGGCATACCCTTGCTCATGCCGACGTCGATGAAACCCGGAGCGATGGCGTTCACGGTGATATTCTGCCGCGCAAACTCGCGGGCAGAGACTTTGGTAAGCGCGATAATCCCCGCTTTGCTCGAGGAATAATTCGCTTGGCCGAACAAGCCCATTTGGCTGCTCACGGACGACATGTTGATGATCCGTCCGCCGCTGCGCAGAATCGCGCCCGCTTTTTGAGTGACGATGAATGTGCCGATGAGATTTACGCGAATGACGCTCTCGAATTCGTCCATCGACATTTTCTTGATCGTGCGATCGCTGATGATCCCGGAATTGTTCAAGAGAATGTCGAGGCCGCCATGTCGATCTTGTATCTGCTTCTTCATGGCCTCGACCTGCGCCGGCTGCGTGACGTCGCACTCGATCACCAACGGCTCGACCAACTCATCAGCCACATTCATCGCGTCGGTCTTATTTTGTCCTTGCGGATCGGCGACGTAATTGACCACGCACTGCGCGCCGTGTGCGCCGAAAGCCTTTATCATTTCTGCGCCGATCCCGCGCGAGCTGCCGGTGACCAGCACAACTTTGCCAGTGAAATCGAGAGGATTAGCCATTTACCGATTTAATGATTTAGCGATTTAGCGATTGCAATGGTTAAATCATTAACTCACTAAGTCGCTAAATCGTTAAATTCTCAAATGGCTTCACCGATTCGAATTCTGACGGCTGTCCCAATTTGCGACGGGCACGATAGCGCGATCAATACAATCAATCTCGAGTTTATCCGGCACGGGATTGAGGTGATTTATCTCGGGTATCATCGTTCGGTCGGTGATATTGTGCGCGCGGCGATCCAGGAAGACGTGCGCGCCATCGGCATCTCTAGTTATAACGGCGGACACATTGAGTTTTTTGCTGAGGTTGTGAATCTTCTCCGCAAAAAAGGCGCAGACGACATCAAGGTTTTCGGCGGCGGCGGGGGCACCATTACGCACGACGATGCCGCGATCATGAAACGCAAAGGCGTGGAGGAAGTTTTTTTCGCCGGCACGTCCCTCGAAGAGATGGTGAAATTTGTCCATCAACATTATGGCAAACCGCGAGCGAAACGACCACGCCCGAAATCGTTCGATCAGAAACTCGCGCACAGGCTGAGTGAAATTGAGGACGTACACGCGAGCGGCAAACGTCGAACGCCGAACGTCCAACGCCCAACGCCGAATAGAAAAATCGAAAATCGAGAATCGAGAATCGAAAATGCCAAAGTGATCGGCTTCACCGGCCCGGGAGGTGCCGGCAAGACAACGCTAATCGATGAACTGGTGCTGCGCTTTCTGAATCAAAATCCCAAGGGTCGGATCGCAATCTTATCGCACGATCCCAGCGTGATCGGCGAAGGCGCGTTGCTGGGCGATCGGGCCACTATGATCAACTCGCAGGATGATCACGTTTTCATGCGCAGCATGGCCACGCGTGGACAAGCGGGCGGACTTTCCCCAGCCACGCACGATTGCCTGGCGCTGCTCGCTCAATCGGATTTCGACTATGTCATTATCGAGACGGTGGGCACTGGCCAGGAGGCGATGCCGTTTCAGAAAAATGGAATTGTCGATCTAACGGTGCTGGTGATGAATCCGGATTACGGTAGCCGCTTGCAGTTGCAAAAAATCGTGATGCTTGATCTGGCCGATATCGTGGTGGTGAACAAAAGCGATCTTCAGCGCGCGCGCACCGCGCATACAGAAATCGAGCAACGTCTCGAACAAAATCGTCGATCACAGCAACTGATCGACACCGTCGCAAAACGCCATCGCGACCCTGGCGTGGATCGATTGTTTGATCTAATTTTGAATAAATCTGTAGCGGCGGTCTCCGACCGCCGCGCATCTCGGCGCTCAGAGAACGCCGCTACAACGAAACGGAGGAAGAAATGAGCAAGCTCGGACAAGTCGTCGAATCGGTTGAGAACTACAACAAGTTCGTGCTCGATCAGGTGAAACGCGCGCGTAGGGATGACAAATTCGGGCGCGAGCTGCTAGGGCGCTGGAACGACATCAAAGCTAAAATTCCGGTCACGCGTACGCCAACGGGACTGCCATTGCCACGGCTTGCTCTGCCGGAAATCGACGAGCCCGGGGAAATCGCGCGTTATTTCTTTGGTGAAGGATTACCCGGCGAATTTCCGTATCTGAACGCGGCCTATCGCGAGATGTATCTCGAGCCGGTCCGCGAGATCGAAAGCTTTGAGAAGAACCATGGTAGGGCGCGACCAGAGCCCGCTCGCGTTGGCGAGGGCGCGCCGCTTCCCCAAGCCGAAGAGCCGACGCGATTGTTCTCCGGTTTAATGCTGGCCGAAGACACCAACGAGCGTTTTCATTATCTCACACGCCATCAGCGCACCCACCGTCTCAGCACGGCATTCGATGGCCCGACGCTCTACGGCATCGATAGCGACGCCGATGGCGTCTTTGGAAAGATCGGCGAAGGCGGCGTGGCGATCGACACTGTCGAGGACATGGTGCGGCTGTACGATGGATTCGATCTAGGCTCGCCGAATTTCTCCGCGTCAATGACCATTAGCGGCCCGGCACCGATCATCATGGCCATGTACATCGCTGCGGCCAAGCGTCGGTTCGGTCCGAAAGTTGTTGCGAAATTGCGCGGCACAATTCAAGCCGACATCTTCAAGGAAGTCCAAGCGCAGAACGAAACCATTTTTCCCATCGAACCGTCGCTGCGTTTTCTCACTGACATGGTCGAGTTCACCACGCGCGAGATGCCACGCTGGTATCCGATCTCGATCAGCGGCTACCACATCGGCGAAGCCGGCTCCACGCCGGTGCAGCAAGCTGCCTACACGTTGTCGAACGGATTCGCGTACGTAGAAATGTTCGCCGGGCGCGGCATCCCTGTCGATCAATTCGGCCCGCGTCTTTCGTTCTTTCTCGATTGCGGACTGGACGCTGAATACATCGCGCTGGCGCGCGTGTCGCGTCGGATCTGGGCGATCGGAATGCGCGACGTGTTCGGCGCCGGACCGAAATCGCAGCTTTACAAATTGCACACGCAAACCAGCGGACGCTCGCTGATTGCCGCCGAGTTCAAAAACAATCTTACCCGCACCGCGGCGGAATTAGTCCTGGCTTACATGAACGCCACAAATTCATGTCATTCGAATAGCGCCGACGAGCCTTTCACCACGCCAAGTGAAGAGTGGATCCGGATTGCTGCGCACGGACAGGCAATCCTACTCGAGGAATCCGGCATTTTTAAACACACCATGAACATGCTGAGCGGTTCGCCCGGGATGAAAGCGGTCGAGCGCGCGGTGGAAGCGGCGATTCTCGATGAATTCCGCGAGATCGAACGACTCGGCGGCGTGCTGGCGGCAGTAGAAGAACGCTATCAACGCAGCCAGATCCAAAACGCAGCCCATCGCTACGAGCAACAAATTTATGATGGGACGCGCCCAATCATCGGCTTGAATCGCTATCGCGACGGCGCCGAGGGCATTCCCGAAGTGAAACTTGCGCGTACCCCACGCAGCAAACAGCAGTTGCAGGTTGATCGGCTTGCGAAATTCAAAAAGAAAAACGCGGAGAAAGCCAAGCGCGCGCTCGACAAACTGGCTGCGGCCGCCGAGCGCGGTGACAATGTTTTCCCCGGTCTCCTGGAAGCGGCCGAGGTTTGTTCGTTAGGCGAAATTACCGGGCGTTTGCAGGAAGTCGTCGGCCGTTTCCGCCCAATGGTGTAGGGGTGAGGCAAAGAAAAATGTGGGAGGGGCCTTAGTGCCCCGACCGCGGATGAAACAGGACCCTCACTCGCGCCTGCATCGGCTGACTGACACGCCAGCAACGTTCTTCATCACCAAATCGCTTCTTCCGAAGAAACCGATCCTGAATGAGCGAGCACGTGAAATTATCCTGTCGGCATTTGCCTTTGCTGTTCAGGAAAGACGGATTTATCTCCGCGCGTTCGTCGTAATGCCGGATCATTGGCATGCGCTCTTTGCGCTGCGCGAGCCATGGCTTCTCCCCAAATTCATGCATGCGTTCATGAGCCATGTCGCTGAAAAACTTCTGCGCTGCTGCGAGCACATGAAACAGCGTGGCAAGATGGCTATTACGACACTCGCGTAAAGACTGCGAAACAGTTTGAGTTTGTCAGCCGCTGCATCGAACAAAACCCGATGGCTAAGGGATTGGTTGCAACACCCGAGGAATGGGAGGCGAGCAGCGCAAAGAGAGGGGATTTAGTGACAGACCCATGGCCTTGGTTGCTCGAGTAGTTGGTCCGAGCGGTCGGGGCACTCAGGCCCCTCCCACATTGTTACTCACGCGCTTGCGAAAGCTGAGATTCGAAGTCTCATTGGAATGCCCGGCAAAGCATACATCGGTACGAGCGGCTGGAATTACAAAAGCTGGCGCGATGGTTTCTACGGAGAGACGCCGCAAAAAGAGTGGCTCCGGTTCTGCGCGGAACGTTTCACAGGTATCGAGGTGAACGGCACCTTCTACAGACTCCAGGAGAAAAGCACATTTAATAAATGGCGTGACCAGACTCCGGACGGATTTTCCTTTGCCATCAAAGGGCATCGTTACGTCACGCACAACAAAAAGCTGCTGGATGCCGAACAACCGGTGATTCGTTGTCGCGAATCGGCGTCGCCGCTTGGAAAACGGCTGGCTGTTGTGGTGTGGCAACTCCCGGCATTTTTGAAAAAAGATATCGAGCGGCTGGATAAGTTTGTAAGAATTCTGCGGCACTGGAAAAGCACGCGACACGCCATTGAGTTTCGCCACAAATCGTGGTTCGATGACGAAGTAGCTGAATGCTTAAAGCCCCACCGTGTGGCTGTGTGCATGTCCGATGCGCCTGACTGGCCGATGTGGGAGAAAGTGACAACTGACTTAGTTTATATCCGCCTGCACGGTCACACCCGGAAATACGCCTCGAGCTACAACAAACCTGCGCTTAAAAAATGGGCGACGCGCATCCGAGGCTGGCTGAAAGAAAGCCGCGACGTGCACATCTATTTCGACAACGACGCCGAAGGCGCCGCCCCGAAAAACGCGCTCACGCTTCTGGAAATGTTGCGCTGATCAGGCCATCAGTTGGTCTGAGAGTCCGGTGACGAGATTCATTCGATTCCTTTGCGAATACGAACGCAGCGAAGCGAAATGGGTCACCGCCGCGGCGTAGCTGCGCTTAACATTTCAGCACATCGCGCCTACGGAATCCACACGCGGCAGTTGTCGGGCGTCATAACAAACGCGAGCGGCAGTTCGATTATCTTTGGGCCATGGCGCAGCCGCCATTGGCGAAGTGTGTTTACTGTCACACTATCGAACGTTGGATCTCCTGAAGACTTCAGAATTTTAACCTCGCTAACGGTGCCAGCGTTGTTCACGTGTAGCTCATAGAGGCCGCGGCCTTGTTTCGACGTCCAAGGCGGGTTTGCAGGATAAACCGGCATCGACGCGTTGATCACGTTCTCCTTTCCCAAAAACGGCGCCAGGACTTGATCCATCCGCGGTGCTTTGAGCACGCGAACTTCCATAACGACTGAACCACGTCCGAACGCGAGGGAAAAGGTGATCGGAATTCTTACCTTTTTGGCTATGCCAGGTCTGAACCGCCAGTGACGGAGCGCGTCCGTCGTTGCGTCATCGAGCACGCTGGCCCCCGTGCTTACTGCCATCACAACACTGCTGACGTTGCCGGTCACCGGATCGATGGTTGCGATTGCAATTCCCGATCCCTGTAGATGCCTTGCACGGGCTTCATATGGATAACTGGGCCTCGGAGTATCGACAGCGAAAGCCCGTATGTCACGAAATTCAGTCGCTTGAGCGAGCGTGAAGAGCGGCCACAGCGGAAGCGCCGCGACAAACAACCACATGAACCTCCGACAGCGCATACAAACATCCAATGCACGAGGTCTCATTCCATAAAAAACCGAGCTCGTAGACTAGAGAGGGGACGCAGAGAATGAAAGCCAAAAGCAGACGACCGCGTGCAATCTCGCCGGCGTAGCCTCAAGCTCTATGTTCCGCCCGCCGCGCTTCGCCTTTGGCAATGCGCGCAAAACCAGGCGGTGCGGCCGCCGATCGTTGCCGATTTCAATTCGCGGCCGCAACGCGGGCATTTGCCGCCTTTGCCGCGATGCGGCAACAGCCACGACTTGGGCATACCATCGACATCAGCTTTCGCCTCTATCGCCTTTTGCAAAATGTAGCGCGTGGCGCGGAATATTTTCGCAACTGCTTTCTCTTTCAGAGCTGAAGTTTGCGTCGCCGGATGCATGCAGACGCGGAAGAGAATTTCGTCGGCGTAAATGTTGCCGATGCCGGCGATCAATTTCTGATTGAGCAAGATCGATTTCACCGCGCCGCGATGTTTCGCGAAAATGTTTTTGAATTGCGCAAGATCGACATCGAGCGCGTCTGGGCCGAGGCCGCGTTTTTTCAAAAACTCATCGACATGCTTGACTAAACCGATCTCGCCGAACATGCGCTGATCGTCGAACGCGAGGCGGCGATTTTTTTCGAAGATGAAAAGCACCCGCGCGTGCCTGCCCGCCGAAGCCTTGGCGGAGGTGGGTCGTCGCGCCTTTTCTTCGCCTTTAGAGTAGCGCAGAAAGCCAGTCATCCCGAAATGCAATCGCAACCAGAGATTGCCATCGGTGCGCACGAACAGATTTTTGCCATGGCGGCAACTGGACTCGAAGCGACGCCCTTTTAGTTCGCGCGCCAGCTCACGCGTTGAGACACCTTTCAAGACATAAGCGTTACGCACATCGACATCGACGATGCGCTGCTGCAATGACGTGGCGTCAAGATATCGCTTGAACGTCTCGACATCAGGGAGCTCGGGCATTTCGTGAAGCAGGCAATCTTGCCTGCCAGCAAGTGTCGCAGACAGGATTGTCTGCGTCACTTCACTTTCGACATTAGGTATTCTTTCAGAGCTACTGCGTTGTTGTGCTCAGTGTCTTTGGCGCCAAATAGCAACGTGACGGTTCGCTTTTTAGCCGCTCGCGCGAGTTGCTCGACCTGGTCGCGCTGATCATCCAGTTCTGCGGCGTATCGCTTTTTGAATTCCTTCCATCGGCTTGGGTCGTGTCCGAACCATTTCCGCAATTTGGTGCTGGGCGCGATGTCCTTCAGCCATTGATCGATTCGCGCCTGATTTTTCTTCACGCCCCGCGGCCAGAGTCGATCAACCAATACGCGATAGCCGTCGGATTTCGCTGGCTTGTCATAAACACGTTTGAGCCGAATGCTCACGTTCTGCTATCGCAGTGTAGAGCGCTCTCGGTCGTGCGCGTAGCGAGTGAAGCAGACCTCCTATTTACGCCGCAGTTCTCGCAGGCAGGATTGCCTGTTTCACATGCGTGCCGGAGCTTAGCCAGAACGAATGTCATCGACGACGCCACTCGACAAGTTTCTGCGGTTCCTAAAACAGTCGCCAGACGACGCCGTGTTTAATCCGTGGTGGGAAGTCGATAGACAAAACGATATTGGCCGGAATGCGCCCGCTATCCGGCGCAAACAGTTGCGCGCTTATCTGCGCAAACGGCTTCGCAAGGCAAACGTCGCAATCATTGGCGAGGCGATCGGCTATCGTGGCGGCTATTTCAGCGGAATCCCGATGACGTCCGAACGAATTCTGCTTGGAAAAAAGAAGAATGACGGGATCGAGCCCGACCACGTTTTTTCCAGCATCAAGCCGCGCCGCACGAGCAAATCCAAGAAATGTCCGGATGGTTTTTCCGAACCGACTGCGACGATTGTATGGGGCATCCTGTTAAAGCTTGGTTTGCGTCCTGAACAATTTGTCCTTTGGAACGCGTTCCCGTGGCACTCGTTCGATCGACGTCGTGGCATGTTGAGTAACCGTGCGCCTAACAAGTCAGAACAAGCCCAGGGCCTGCCAGTGCTTAAGGCTTTTCTAAAATTATTTCCGTGCAAGCGAGTCGTTGCCTTGGGGAAAATTGCCGCTGCACAGCTCGAAGACCTCGCGGTCGATGCGCGTTACGTTCGCCACCCAGCCTCCGGCGGGGCTAAACTTTTTCGCCAACAAATCGCCAAGGTCATAGCCGGATTGGATTAGCGCCATCGCACCGTGCCATTCTGAGCGAAGCAAAACATCTCTGATCCAGCGACCAAAGGGCGACATGACAAGTGTGCTACGACTTCGGCGGCTCGCCTTTTTTAAATGACCCAAACAGATCGATGGGAACCGGTAAGAATGTCGTCGTGTTATGCTCATTGGCGATTTCGCGCATCGTTTGCAGAAAGCGCAATTGCAGCGCAATCGGTTCCTTGCTCATCATCGCGGCGGCCTGCACCATTTTTTCCGCAGCTTGAAATTCGCCTTCGGCATTGACTATCTTGGCGCGGCGCTCGCGCTCGGCTTCGGCCTGCTTAGCCATCGCACGCTTCATGGTGTCGGGAAGCGCGACATCCTTGACCTCGACCGCAGTGACCTTGATTCCCCACGGCTCGGTCTCGCGATCGATGATCTCCTGGAGCGTCTGATTGATTTTGTCCCGGTGCGCCAGCAACTCATCCAGTTCTGCCTGCCCGAGCACGCTGCGTAATGTAGTCTGCGCAATGAGCGACGTGGCTTTGAGAAAATTTTCCACCTTCACTACAGCGGCCTGCGGATCGATCACGCGAAAGTAAAGCACCGCATCCACGCTCACTGGCACGTTGTCACGAGTCATCACTTCCTGCCGCGGGATATCAATAGTCACCACGCGCAAATCCATTCGCACCATGCGATCCACGATCGGGATAAGAAAAATCAATCCTGGCCCTTTGGCGCCCAGCAATTTTCCGAGACGGAAAATGACGCCGCGCTCGTATTCGCGCAGAACCCGGATGGCCTGCGGCAGGATGATGATGGCAAGAATGATGATGGGCACGGCCCAACTGATCAATCGCGGCAAAGTTTGAATTAATTCCATGGCTGTCTTCTTTGAGTTGTTTCGAGCTTCGATATTCGAATTTTGGATTTCATTTTGGTTTCACTTTCAACGTCAATCCTTGCAAGCCGGCGATCTGGACCGGCTGATCTTTTTCCACCGGCGTTTCGCTAACCGCGTTCCAATATTCGCCCTCCACAAAGATCCGCCCACTGCGTGAATCGATTGGAGTCAATGCGGTCACTGTTTTTCCGATGAGCGTTTCCCTGCCCACCTTCACCGGCAAAAGTTGGGCGCGCAGGCCTTTCCCGATAACGAAAATAAAGAACGCCGCGGTGATTAGCGTTGCAGGGATAATGTAGTTTAGCGATAAACGATAGAGCGGATCGGCGCGATTAAAAAGCATGAGCGAACCGATCAGAAACGCAATGACTCCGCCCACCGTCAACACGCCGTGCGTGGTCGCGTAAACGTCAAAGATGAAGAGCATGATGGCGAGAGCGATCAATACCAGTCCGGTCACGTTCACCGGCAGGACCGCCGCCATGTAAAGGAAAAGGAGCAATGCAATCGCACCCGCGACGCCGGGCAGGATTGCGCCGGGTGTACTCACCTCGGCAATAATTCCGTACATGGCAATGAGCATGAGAATAAACATTACTTCTGGCCGCCAGAGCTTTTGAAAGATTTGTTCCGCCGGCGACATCTTGATCTCCGTAACCTCTGCGCCAGCTGTCTTGAGCGGTTTGCCATCCACTACGCGGCCGTTCAATTTCTGCAGCAGATCGGGCATATCGGTGGCGATCAGATCGATGACTTTTAATTCCAGCGCTTTCTCCGCGGTGATCGATGCGCTCTCTTTCACGGCAGACTTGGCCCATTCAATATTGCGTTGGCGTTTGCCGGCAATGGTCTCGATGTAGCTCACAGAAAAATTCTCCAATTTTTGCTTCATCGTTTCGTCGGTCTTTTCCTCTCCGCCGCTTGGGAAACCGCCGATTGAAACAGGATGCGCTGCACCGATGGTAGTGGCGGGCGCCATGGCCGCCACGCTTGCCGCAATGGAAATGAAACAGCCTGCGCTGGTGGCGGTCGCACCGGTCGGAGCGACATAAACGACGACAGGGACCGACGACCCGAGGAAACTTTGCACAATCTTTTGTGTCGAATCGAGCAGACCGCCTGGCGTGTTGAGTTGAATGATCAGGCACTGCGCATTTTGTGTGCGGGCCTCTTCAATGCTGCGCGCAATGTAGGTAGCTGTCGCAGGTCCAATCGCGCCATCGATCTTGATCAGCGAAACTTTCTCCGCTGCGAAAGTTGCCGGCGCTGTCGCGCAAGCCAGCCAGAGAACCAGGCTTGTCAACGCAGGCTGCATTCGCTCGATCCAGATCGGTGCGCGGCCTTTCGTAAGCTCAAGCTCCTTTCATTGGCTGAAGCTTGATTGCCAGGTTTTCCACTTTCGGCTTCACGATTTTCTCGTAATCGCGGTAGCTCATTTTGATCGCATCGGTGTGCGTGCCTGCTTCGAACACGATGTAGTCCTGCTCTGCCAGATGCTTGTCCACATAGGTCGGCAGATCATAGAGATTGCCAAAGGGCGGCATCCCGCCGATCGCGCAGTCGGCGAAGAGCGGCTTGAATTCCGCTTCCTTATCAAGCGAGACACCTTTGCCGATTGCTTTCTCGACCTTTTCCAAATCGATTTGGTGATCTGCCGGCAGCACCATCATTAAATGCTGCCCTCCCGATCCTACCATCACAACCTTGGCGTGGTGCCGCCCTTTAACGTGCTCCGCCTGCGCGGTGCGCTGCGCCGTCACTGCCTCGGGATGGCGCAGAATCTCATAGGTCACTTTGTTTTCATTCAAACAATCGATGAGTCGTTTTGGTATTTCCATAGCCGCCTCTGCTGAGAAAGTATCACTTTCCTGTGTGATCTCTACTTGCCTATTGGGTGTGTTTGTAGGGGAGCTGTCAGCTTCCCCTACAGCGTCGAGGGCGGACGATGGTGCCAAGCCGCTTGCTGCCGGTAAGGGGGCGTCACTCCGTGCGCGCCGTCTTTGGGTTCGCAATCAACGGCGTGTCCCGACATGTGGGCACACGCCCTAGCTTAACGGCTTTCTCACTCGGAACCTAAGATTGCGGGGAAGCGACCGGACTTCTCGATCGTTGCGAAATAGAGATGCTAATATGAATTCTTTTCGAGCTTCGTTAATTGGCCTGATCTTTTTGTTAGTGCCCGGTTTCATTGCGCAGGCGCAGAATGAGGAGAAATCGTCGGCCCCGCTAAAGGCGATTGCCGTGCTTCATCCCACCGGGAGCAACAAGGTGAGCGGCACTGTCACGTTTACCGAAGTCGCGGATGGCGTACAGGTCCAGGCAGAAATCGCGGGCCTGACCCCGGGGAACCATGGCTTTCATGTTCATGAGTTCGGCGATTGCAGTGCAGCCGATGCCAGTTCCGCTGGCGCTCATTTTAATCCAACCAACAAACCGCACGCTGGTCCCGACGACACCGAGCGGCACGTGGGCGACATGGGAAACGTGGAAGCAGACGCTTCCGGCAAGGCGAAGTTGGAGTATCTGGACCATCACATCTCGCTCACGAACGACCAACAGTCGGTGATCGGGCGCTCCGTAGTGGTGCATGCGAAAGCGGACGATCTGAAGTCTCAGCCAGCCGGCGACTCGGGTGCGCGCATTGCGTGTGGCGTCATCGGACGGGCCAAAAGCCAGTGATGGTTTGGAGTTCCGCCCCGCCTCTGAGGCGGGGCGGCGGGTATGCGGGTGCGAGCACCTGGCCGCGTGAACGCGGAATTCCGGACGTTAATCTCTTTGCTCGACAGGGCGCTTCTCATCTGTTCAACTTAGTGAAAACCATCGCCCTTACACGCTTATGCCACGATTATCCAAAATTGAATTGTCGCCCGATAACGGGTGCGTCATCGACATGAAATGGAGCCTCGGCCCGTTGAGCTATCACTCTTCCGGTGCCGGCAAGATCACAGTTGAACCGAGCAAGGAAATTACTCGCCTGCCTGAACTAGTCCTTTACGACCACGTCGGCTTTAAAGGTTCTTACGCCCGCACGAACTTAAGTTTTCACTACGTCGGCGATTACTGGAACGACCGGATGAGCTGCCTGATTGTGGAGAGCGGTGTGTGGCGATTTTATCGCGACGAATATTACAAAGGCCCGTATTGGGACCTCGGCCCGGGCTACTACGAGAGCTTCTTCGCCGAAAAAGGCCCGGACGACGTGGTCAGCTCGTTTCAGTGCATTGCGTTGACATAGGCGGTCGCTCAGCTTGTTCTCGTTAGGCCTCATTGAGAACACACCGATTCTTGTCGGGCCTAATACAAGGGCCGCTACGTTGCGAGATCGAGGGCTTCGCGCGCGCAGCCCCAGGAGAGAGTGAAGCCGGAGCCCCCGTGGCCGTAGTTGTGGATGATGGTGCGGTCGTCGCGCGATCGATCGCGCTCGAGGCGCACGCCTGATCTGCGGAACGGGCGCAGCCCGACGCGCTCGGCGAGAACGAGCGGTTTCTCGATATGCAGCACTCGGCTGCATTCAGCGACGATTCGATCAGTTGTTTCTGGATCGACGGCGAGGTCGCTACTCAGATCATTTGTCCCGCCGAAAAGGCAATCGTTCGCGCGCGGGATCGCGTACATCAGAGGCGCGTCATCGCACACGATCGCGCACGAGAGCTTGTCCATCTCGGAAACGATGGCGACCTGGCCGCGATGCGGCTCGAGATCGACATCCTGCACGAGTTCTCGCGCGCCAATTCCTGCGCAGTTGATCACGAGATCGAATTCGGACGGAACATCTTCGAGTTTTTCGAAATGGACATTTCGAGTGATCGATCCGCCGGCTCTGGAAAATCGGTTCGCCAAATAATCCAGATAGATCGTCGTGTCCATCAGCGGAACACGCAGCGAGAAACCGCTCTTGAAGTTGTCGCCACTGCGCTGTGCGCGGTCCCGAACCGGCCACAGGCCGGTTGCTACAGAAAGCCGACGCGCGCCGAGTGGCATCGCCCAATCTGGGATTTGAATTTCTTTGGTCCGAGAAAACTGGCGTAGCTCGATCATCGAGACACCAGCGGATGGATCGCGGCTAAGATCGACAAGCGCATTGTATGTTGCCAGCGCCCACGGGACCACTTTCTCGAGGGGTTCCGCATCGTATGGAAACCAAACTGCTGCGGCCGCACCGGACGTTGTTTGCTGCCCGACTTCTTCCGCGAAGATCGCCGTGCGGTATCCGCACCCGGCGAAAACGATACCACAAGTCAGGCCCGACACGCCCGCGCCAATGATTGCGACAGATTCAGGCATGACAGAACCTTGTAGGGAAGGCGCACCGCCTGCCAAACAAAAAACGGCAACCGAAGCGATTGCCCTATAATTTCCATGCGTGCGAAATCCGCCAGGAGAGTCTAAGATTGCGTCGCGATGGTTGCGATAAATCGAGATGGGCTGACAGAAAAAATCCTGGCGGGCGAACGGATTTCGACAGACGACGCGCTGGAATTATACGGCTGGCCACTGGAAGAACTTGGTGTGGTTGCTAATGCCAGACGCGATTTGGCAAAGGCGAAAAGTTACGGCGGACGCGGGCGCAAGATCGTGACCTACATCATGGATCGCAATATCAACTACACGAACGTCTGCAACGTTTACTGCAAATTCTGCGCGTTTTATCGAACCGAGCGCGACGAGGATCATTACGTTCTGAGCTTTGAGCAGATCGATCAAAAGCTGGATGAACTTTCCGCCGCGGGCGGAGTGCAAATCCTGATGCAGGGCGGGCATCATCCGAAATTGCCGTTCGCGTGGTATATCGATCTGTTGCACCACATCCGGGAAAAGTATCCGCACATCAATATCCACGGGTTCAGTCCGCCGGAGTTCCAGCATTTCGCGGAAACTTTCAGGATGCCACTGCGCGAAGTGATTTCCGAATTCAAAACCGCGGGACTCGGTTCGATCCCGGGGGGTGGCGGCGAAATTCTGGTGGACCGCGTGCGGCAGAAGATTTCGCCGCTGAAAATCAACAGCGACGAATGGCTGGAGGTGATGCAAGTCGCGCACGAGCTGGGTTTGAAATCGAGCGCGACCATGATGTTCGGGCACGTGGAGACGCTCGAAGATCGAATCGAGCATTTGCGACGCATTCGCGAACAGCAGGACCGGAGCGGCGGGTTCACGGCATTCATTTGCTGGACGTTTCAGCCGCAGCATACGGTTCTAAAGGTGAAGCACCCCACTGGGGTGGCTGAATATTTGCGGACGCAAGCACTGGCCCGGATTTTTCTGGACAATATCGACAACGTGCAAAGCTCCTGGGTGACGCAAGGCCCGGAGATCGGACAGATCGCGCTCGGATACGGCGCCAATGATTTCGGCTCGGTGATGATGGAAGAGAATGTGGTGAGCAGCGCCGGGACAACGTTCCGATTGAACGCCGAGCAGATCGAATCGCTCATTCATGCTGCCGGCTATGAACCGCGGCGGCGGAATAATTGGTACGAACTTTTAAATTAAACACTTGTCCGGACATTCAATGGACCCCGCCACCGGCGAACGCAGAAAAATCTCGCCTTGACGATTACCGTGTTCTTCCCGATATAGCCGCCTGTTCCGCGTGGGTGTGTTTGCGTGGGACCGCGCTTCTTAACCTATGAGACATTTTTCTGGATGGATGCGCCCCCCACTATCAGCAACCTGGGTCGCATTCATTTGCGCGCTGCTTGGGGTGTCATCGGCCCGGTCGCAAGCGCTGCCGCAAGCTCCGCAGCAGGCTCCGCCTCGTCCCATCATCCGGGCAATCGATGTCGAGTACACCGGCCCACCCACGGTGAGCAAGGAGCGGATTCTGGATTATATGCGGACAAAGGTGGGCCAGCCATTTAACGACGCAACCCTGGAGCAAGATGTCGAGGCGCTTTACAAGAGCGGCGCCGTCCAAAACGTTCGCATCTTCGGTGAGCCGCAGGGCGACGGCGTCAAGGTAATCGTGCAGGTGCAGACGCGTTTGATCGCGCGAGAAATCGTAATCGAGGGAGCCAAGCGGATCGGAGCGGCGAAATTACGCAAAGAAATCAAATTGAAGCTCAACCAACCGATCAGAGAAGAGGACTTGGAAGAAGCGCGCGAAAAAATCATCGAAATTTATCAGTCGCACGGCTTCACGGATGTCAGCGCGCAATTCCGTGTGGATCCAATTGACCCGACGCACGGAACGGCGCGGGTCGTTTATACCGTGAACGAAGGAGCCAAAGGCGCGGTGAAGCAGGTCAATTTCGAGGGGAACGCGCACTTCAGCACCTGGCGGCTGCGCAAAGAGATGAAAACGAAGCGCCAAACGATCGTCGCGTTTCTTGATAAATCGGGCCGGCTCGACGAGGCACAACTGCAACAGGACTTGGACAGCCTCCGTGAGTTTTATCAAGACCACGGCTTCATCGACGTCGGAATCAAGGATGTGCGCCGGGAGCGGAACGCAAAGGGCGCGCTTACCATCACGATCGTGATAGCCGAAGGTCCACAGTATCACGTACGCAACCTCACCATTTCAGGAGAGAAACTGGCGAAGGAAGAAGGTATTCGCCCCTTGCTAAAAATGAAGCAGGGCAGCGTGTATTCACCGAAGCAGTTGCACGACGACGCAAAGGCGGTGGCCGATGCTTATGGCAGCGGCGGATACGTCGATCTGGTGATCACGCCGGAAAGCGCCCCGGCCGGTCCTGCCCTGGTTGATGTCCATTACAAGATCGAGGAAGGCGAGCGCTCGTATTTGAATCGGGTCGATATCCAGGGGAACACGCGCACGAAGGACAAGGTTATCCGCCGGGAAGTTCTCGTTGCGCCCGGGGATGTCTTCAACACGGTCCGGGCAGACACGACGAAGAAACGTTTGGAAAATCTCGGTTATTTTTCCAAAGTCGAGACCTACCCGGAAGATACAGGTGTACCTGGTCGCAAAGACCTCACGATTTTGGTGCAGGAGAAGCGGACCGGCTCGCTCAGTTTTGGCGGGGGCTTTAGCACCGTTGATCAATTGGTGGGGTTCGCAGAATTGACCCAAGGCAATTTCGATTTGTTCAACTGGCCCAGCTTTACTGGCGGCGGTCAGAAACTCCGGTTGCGCGTCCAGTACGGCAACGTGTCAAAAGCCTTTCTTCTTAACTTGGTCGAGCCGTACTTCCTCGACCGGCGATTGTCGCTAGGCGGTTCGCTTTTTTACAATGAGGCGGATTATTTGAGCACCGACTACTACCAACGCAATTACGGGTTCTCATTCGAGCTCCGGAAACCGCTTACTTCTTTTATGTACGCGAGTCTGGTGTACCAGCTGCAGAACGTGGACATTTATAACGTGCCCTTCAATGCCCCCGAGGAAATTCAGTTACAGGAAGGTACGTTTACAGAGAGCAAGATCACGAGCAGTGTCGTCCTTGACCGACGCGACAACGCGTTGCTCACGCATACGGGGCAGCGTATCACCCTTACACCTTTTATTGCGGGCGGTTTTCTGGGAGGCGATACCCAGATTTACGGATGGGACCTGGAGGGGTCACAATATTTTCCTCTTAAATGGGACACCATCCTGCTTATTAACGGCGAGGTTGCCACAGTCGATACATGGGGCAATGGCTCGACTGTCCCGCTCTTTGAGCGGCTATACCTCGGGGGCGCAAATAATCTGCGTGGCTTTCCCTTCCGCGAAGTTGGCCCGGAGCAGCAAGGCGAACCGATAGGCGGACAATCAATGGCTCGGCTCACGGTTGAATGGACTTTCCCTATTGTTCCACAAGCACGCGGCGCGCTCTTTTACGACAGCGGTTTTGTCAATAGTGCCCCTTGGGCCTTCGGCATTAGCGCCCTCGCTTCCGATGTCGGTGCTGGGATTCGGATCAATCTGCCTATCGGCCCAATGCGTCTTGACTATGGGTTTCCGGTTAAACGCGATGGCTACAATGGCGGCGGCCACTTCAATTTCAGCGTGGGTTATCAATTTTGAACGATAATATATGGTTGCAGTCTAACGCGATTCCGGCCACCGTATCCTCTGTTTTATGAAAAAGTCTCTGTCCATACTCTTTACGCTGACGCTCGTCCTTCCGATTGCGGCTTTTGCACAGGGCACGCTGAAAATCGGAACGGTCGATATGCAGCGCGCGTTTAAGGAATATAACAAGACCAAGGAAGCCGAAGTAAAAATTAACGACGCCAAGAATGCCGCCAAGAAAGAATATGACGACCGGGCGGAATCTTACAAAAAGGCGCTGGACGAAATCAATAATTTGAACAAGCAGTTGGAGTCCACGGCCCTGAGCGCGGATAAGAAAACGCAAACGGCAAAGGAACGCGACGACAAGATCGCGAGCATCAAAAGAATGGAGCAAGAGATCAGCGATTTCCGTCAAACCCGGGAACGACAACTGCAAGAGCAATTGTTGCGCGTCCGGGAAGGAATCGTAAAGGAAATCACCGACGTCGTGATCGAGAAAGTCAAAACTAAGAATCTAGATTTTGTCCTCGATAAGTCGGGCATGAGCATCAATGGAGTTCCTGTCGTAATGTACGCGCCCGACAATGTCGATTTTACCAACGAGATCGTCGACACGCTAAACAAACCCGGTCGCGCTCCAGCAGCTTCGACGAGAAAAACTTCCGTGGGTCCCTCAATTACGCCAGCAAGAGCTGCGAAACCCTAATTACGTTCGATCATTCGGAAATACACGCGGGCTAAACTCGCGTGTATTTTTTGCGTACAGAGAACCAGGCGGCCATATAACGACGATTCGTGAACAGCGGCGGACCGTTGAAGATGTTCACACAAAGCAAATTTCCTACTCAATGCTTCATCGCGCTGTTGTTCGCGTTCTGCGCCAGCTCGCTGGCGGCGAATTGGCAGGCGACAGTGACCAAGGATCCGGCCGGGAATTTTCCCGAGTTGCGTCCTCTGCGCGCGTCCTATCGCTTCGGGTGGTCCGGACTTACCGCCGCTACTGGAGAGGTCCACTTTACAAAGCCGTCCAGGGATACGTTTGAGTTCGACGGAACGGGTCGGACCATCGGCTTAGTTCGGGTGCTGTGGAAACTGGATGTGAACCATCGCGCTGCTGCCAGCGCGGAAACGTTGCATCCGATCGAAACTCAGCAGACGGAAAGTTACCGATCGAAAAAAATCGTTACTCATCTCGCCTTCACAAGTAGCGGAGTAACTCGGACGCGGACAGATGCCCAGGGCGGCACTGCCGAAACAAAGACTCGCCAGTTTAGTTTTCCAGATCTGTTCGATCTGCACTCGGCGGCGCTTTATTTGCGCAGTCAGCCGCTTCGAGATCGCAGTGTTTATCGCATTGTGGTTTACCCGGCTACGAATGCTTATCTTGCTACCCTGACAGTACTCGGGCGCGAAAAAATCTCCGTGCACGCCGGCAGTTACAATGCGATCAAACTTGACTTGCAGCTAAAACGCATCGGCAAGCACTTGGAATTAGAACCGCACCGGAAATTTCATCGTGCCGCAATTTGGGTGTCGGACGACCCGGAGCGGCTTTTGCTTCGCATCGAAGCGCAAATTTTCGTTGGCACAGTTTGGGCCGAGCTCCAGTCGGTGCACTTCGACAAAGAGTAGCGCACGCTGCGCCAGGCCACAGGCTCGCGCGACCTTATTCGGGAACCCACTCACCCCGAACCGGTGGGCCGGGCGGAGGACGCATACGCCTGCGCGACGGATCGTAGAATGGTTCGTGTGGCCGCGGCAGTAAACGTAAGGCCGCAAGCGTTTCCAAGTCCAGCCGACCGGTTACGGGAAGTCTCGTTCGCGCTTGATAGGCGCGCAGTGAAAATTCCATCGACGGCCCAAAGACTCCGTTAACTTCTTCGTGGTAAAGGCCACGGCGGGCCAGCGCGATCTGCGCCGATAGCACTACGTTCCGTTGCACGCCGGCAGGCGCGGCTTCGAATGGAGTGCCGACAAGGACGCCTCCTGGCGAAGTGCTCGGTGTCACGGGATTGGATGGATAGAGCTGTTGGTCTTGCGGTGCGCTGCCAAAAGGCTGAATCGGCGTCGCCGGACTCCCATTTGCCGTGTCATTGGAAGGTCGTTCGCCGGGTTTGGCAGGCTCGGCAGGGCTGGGCGATGCAGGTTTAGTTGCTGATCGCGCCGAGGCAGAAGAGTTAATTCCGAGTGATTGAAGCGTCTCGCTGTTGAGCTCGCCGCTAACTTGCAGTCCGTTGCGAATTTGGTAACGGCGAATGGCTGCGGTCAAATTCGCATTCGTTTCACCATTGATTTCGCCATAGTAGAAGCCTTGGTCCTTCAATGCTTGCTGAACACTTTCAACCAGTTGATCGGCGCGAATCAGCATCGTCGATCCAATAAAGATCAGGACAGCGATCGTGATTTTCATTCCGATCTTATTTTGACGCTTTGCCCTTTTACCTATTCAGTGCTTTAGCGAACCGTTGCCGCGACAGTTGACTTCCGCTGGCGAGCCGCGTCGCGGTAACGCAAAATGCCGTCGGCGACAGCTGCGGCGATCTGGTCGCGATAGTCTTCGCTCGCCAGTTTGGAAATGTCTTCCTTATTCGTGAGAAATCCTCCCTCGATTAAAACAGCAGGAGCAGTCACGTTTGCGATCACAAAAAATTGTCTGGCCTGTATGCCGCGATCCACAGCCCGGGTGCGCGCCACCAGCGCTTCCTGAACAAATCCGGCGAGATTTTGGCTTTCGGCATTCGGCGAATCCGAAAGCGGTCGCCACAGAAAAGGCAACCACGAAGCCAGGAACGAACCTGCAGTAATTTGATGCGCGGCGTAGTAGGTCTCCACTCCGCTGGCCACCGGCTTGTTATCTTCGTTGAAATGAATGCTGACAAAAATGCAATTTCTCACTCGATTGGCGAATGCCGCGCGATCCGCCAGGGAAACATAAGTATCTCCCACGCGAGTCATCAATGTGGCGATCCCTTCCGAGTCCAGCAGCCGATCGACTCGCCGCGCCACGTCCAGTGTCAGACCTTTTTCCAGTACGCCGCCGCACATGGCGCCGGAGTCCTGGCCGCCGTGGCCGGGATCAAGAACAACTACTGCAAATGGGCTCGGAGTCGTTGGAGGTTGCGCGGTTTTCGACTCTTTCGGGCGCGCAGGCCTCTCAGCCTGCCGAAACTGCATCCAGGCGAAGGACCCAATCATTAATAATAGGCCCGCCAACGCCAGCATGTTCCGAAGCGCTCGTTTCATTCGTGGTCTCAGAGAAAAAATTTCTCTTCATAAGTTAATCGTTAATCAGGGAGCGCAATTCCGTATCCGATAACGATCGATAACGAATTGCCCGGCTCGCATTGCGCTCAAGCAATGCCGCTTCGATTCCGGCAGCAGCCAAGTGTTCCTGTCGGTATTTGGCAACGGCCGCGCGCTCCGGTAGTTCCTTTGCTTCGCTGGCCTGCAAAGTCATGTGCCCGATGCTCCATGCGTCGAGCGCGCAGTTGAACGCCGCTTCAAAACTCGCGTCCGGAGCATGCTGAGCCTTGAGAAAAGCTTCCATCAGTTCCCTCGATTGCTGCGTCCCGCTGAGTACCGCGAAATCCTGCCGCGCGCGTGCGTAGGTAGCGCCATTCGTTGCAATCTCGCCGTCGTACTCCACCCGCAAAAACAAATCTTCTTCGGGGCGCTCTCCCACCTCGGCAAAGAGCATCCGCGCCAGGTAAGGCGGTCCATAGATCTGTTCAAACGCACTTTTCATTACAGGGCTGAGCGAATAATGCACCAGTCGCCGCAGTGAAACGTCCGTAGCCGACCGAGTGAAGCCCTCTGTGCTGGCCAGTTCAATCGCCGCCATTCGTAACCGCTCGATGTCTCCAGGATGACCAATTGCCCCCATCGCAATCCGATCGTAGATCTCGAAAATTTTCTGCCGCATCTGACCGAGAGTGAGAAACAGAATGCCCTCGCGATAACCGAGCGCCGCGATCGGACTGCCCGGAGCCAGCTGCCCTTCGATGTACTCGCGGCGGTTGGCGATCGCCTCAACCCAACGATATGGCTCTTCGATCATGCAACCGTTTCTTTGAACACGGCGGCGATCTTGCTCTCCGGCAACGTGGTGATGCCATCGCGCGATACAATCTTGATGAGAGGATAAATCTTCCCGCTGCGGTCCACGCCCCCCGTCGATGTGTCGGATTCCGCAGCAGTATCCAGCGCGCGCAATGCGATCGATACCGCCTCATCTTCGGTCAATTCTTGCAATGGTTTCGCCCCCCAAGTGTTTTCGTAATAAAGAATGCCGCGCACAGCGGGCGAGCCCGATCCTGTCGCCGCGTAATCGGCCGCTTCAAATTGCGCGCCCATCGCATCGTAAAAATAGAGGCGCGCCTCGGGCTTTGGATGATTATTGTAGGTCGCAAAAATCGGCACCACCACTCCCACCCCCTGCATGACAAAGCCGAAATTGTCACGCAACAGCTTGGACAGAGCGCGCACTTTGCCATCGACGCTCATTTCCTGCAGTTGGGTTCGGCGAAAAAATTGGAACGAGTGTTCCAGCACGCGCGCCATTTCCCACGCCGTCGCCGGCACGCCGGCGATCGCCATGATCGAATGCCGATCGATTTCCAAAACTTTGTCTGCGCGATCATATACGACCGTGTTGCCAGCAGTTGCACGGCGGTCGCCCGCCACGAGCACGCCACCTGAAAACTTGAAAGCCAGAATCGTGGTCGCCTCCGTCGGCTGCCACGTTTTTTGCTGCCCCGGCGCCACTTGGTAGGGCGCGACCGCCGGGCGCGCCGCTTCCATCGCCGGAGCCAGCAGCCCCTTGCTCCGAAGCAGTGCAGGGAAATCGCTTACTGCGCCAGAAAAACTCTGGTCAAACGCCACCGGGGAGCGCTCCATCACTGACCCGTACGCTGGCGATAGCGCTTGGATTGATTGGGATCAACCTTGCGCATTTTTCTTAAAAGGTCTTTTGTGTCCGGCCGCGAAACGTCCGGCGAACGCGGGCCTCCACCATCGCCTTGTTTTGGTCCCCACGGAGCCGGTTCTGCCGGTTTTTGAATGCGCTCAGGCATAAAAAAATTTAAGAGCAAAATATTGGAAAGCAAGCCGCAGAGCGAATGACGAAGCACCCGCCTTCGCTCCGCTACGGCGCGGCAGGCGAATGACGATGACGAAACAAATGGCTGTCATTCCGAGCGAAGTCGAAGAATCCCGTGGCGAAAGCTTTGAGCTCATTCCGCGAGGTCCTTCGACTCCGCTTAGGATGATGATTCACCATTCGGGCTTCGTCATTCCTTCGACATTCGGCATTCGACATTTCAAGGCTGCTTGCCATCCAAGGCCGCTGGTGGCAGGGTTTTCGCTCCTATGAAGCTGGCGGCTGTTTTTTGTGCGGCATTGGTTTCGGCGCTTTCGACTGCTTCTGCGCAGAGCCCCGCGCCGGAGTCTGCAAAATCAGTTGACGCCGCCCAACTCGAAGCGCTGGCCAAAAAACTAGACGAACAAAACTCAAAAATTGATGCGCTTTCCCAGGAAATCCTCAAGTTGGAGCAAGAGATCTCGCACATCCGGCCAGGAGTAATGATCGGAGAAAGTACGCCGGCGCCCCCGATACCTGGCGTTACGGTTGGGTCTCCACATCCAGCAGCGGATAACACACACATCGTCGCACGGGGAGAGACGCTCACCTCAATTGCCAAAATGTACAAAGTGACCGTGGACGAATTGCAGCAGGCCAATCACATCGAAGACGGCCGCAAGTTGCAGGCCGGGCAGACTATCTCGATCCCAACGTCTGCCACGCCGACGCCAACGCCGAAGGGATAACCGCGACAAGATCAACAATTGCGCAGCGGCCGGGAGTGCCGAAGAATTCCTTACCTACCCACGTGTCATTCTGAGTGAAGTGAAGGATCTCACCTATGGAGCTTGGATCACTCTAGATGCGAAGCGTGATGTCGGCATCCGGTGAGAGGTTCCCCGCGTCGCTCGGAATGACCGCTTCGAGCGCCGGTTGCTGTCGCTGCGCTGCTCGCGGCGAAGCTTCGAGCAAACTTTGCCGGCACAGCCGCGCATATTTTCCATCGAGCGCTACCAATTCATCGTGCGTGCCGCGCTCGATGATGCGTCCGTGCTCGAGCACGAGAATTTGGTCGGCGTGCACAATTGTGGAAAGCCGATGCGCAATCACAATCGATGTCCGGTTCGCCATCAGGCGCTCCAACGCCTCCTGAATCAATCGTTCCGTCGCGGTGTCCACGCTCGCAGTGGCTTCATCAAGAATTAAAATCGGCGGGTCCTTCAAGAGCGCACGCGCAATCGAAAGCCGCTGTTTTTCGCCCACGCTTAATTTCACGCCGCGCTCGCCCACCACGCTTTCTAATCCGTCCGGCAAACGCTCGATAAATTGGCGCGCGTTTGCGGCATCCACTGCGCGCCACAATTCCGCCTCGCTGGCGCTAGGTTTGCCCATCAAAAGATTTTCCCGGATCGATCCGTTGAAAAGGAAACTTTCCTGTGTGACTACGCCGATCGCTTCGCGCAGCGCACCCAACTCGTAATCGCGAATCGGTCTGCCATCGACATGAATCTGGCCGCTGGTGAATTCGTAAAAACGCACGAGCAAATTTACTAGGGTCGATTTTCCCGCGCCTGTCGCGCCCACGAGCGCGACTGTCGCGCCCGGCGGTGCATGAAACGAAACGTGCCTAAGCGCAGGCAAACCTTCCACATAACTGAAGCTGACATTTTCATAACGAATGTCTCCGAGGGTAGGTCTTCGCTGAGGCGCGGTGTCATCTTTGTAGGGGAAGCGGTCAGCTTCCCCTACAGCGGCAGCGACTATCGATCGCGCGCCGCGATCACCGATCCCGGGTACAACTCCCGGCTCCACTGCTTCATCGAGAATTTCAAAAACGCGTTCGCCTGCCGCGCGTCCGGCTTGTACAAGTTGATTGAGTTGATGCAGCCGGCTGACCGGATCGTAAAGAAAGGCCGTCAACATTAGGAACGCAACCAGATCACCGATCTGCATCGCGCCGGTCAATGCTGCGTAACTGCCAAACCCGAGGATGAGCAGTGCGCCGATGGCTTCAAACATCGACATCGACGGCGAGTAAATCGCCCACACTCGCATCACCACCAGCGTGGCGCGCCGCAGTTGATCGCTCGCTCGATTAAAGCGCGCGTGCTCCTCGCGCTCGCGCACGAAACTCTTGATCTGGCGAATCCCGGCGAGATTATCATGCAGCAGCGCGTTGATGTCCGATGAGGCGCGCCGCTGCAATCGATATCGGCGATGCGCCGTCAGCGTGTAGGCTAGCGCGCCGCCGATCAGCAGCGGGAACGGCACCAGCGCAAGCAACGCCAGCTTCGCGTTCCAATAAAACATTACGGCCAGCACGATCACGATCTGCAAGACCGCCACTACGCCCTGCTCGATTCCATCGATCAGCACGCGCTCGACCGAGTTCACGTCCTCGATCACCCGTGTCATCAAATCGCCCGTGGCGCGGTTGTCGAACCAGCGCAACGGCAGCAGTTGAATGTGTGAATACAAATCGCTGCGCAGATCGAAGATGACTTTTTGCTCGAACGTGTTGTTCACCATGATTCGCAGCGAGTTGAAAACGTGCTGCAACAGAAACGCCACAGCCGCCAGCAATATAAGCGGCAGCAATTTGTCCGGCCGGTGCGCGCGCACCACGTCGTTGATGATCCATTTGGTGGCGCTGGGAAAAACAATCACCATCAGCGTGGTCAAAACCGCGCAGCTCAACGTGCCCGCAGCCATCCACGGATACCGCTTCAAATAAACAAATACGCGCCAGACCGTTTTCATTTCAGACAAAGATTACCAGAAGCCCCTGAATCACGCGAATGCCCGGGAATGGCTCTTTCACTAGAGTTTCCTTTTGGCGTTAATTCGAGTGGTTGGCGGGCATACCTGTTTTCGCCCTTATTCGTGTCGATTCGTGTTCATTCGTGGTTAAGATTCCGCGATGCCCAACGAGTCCCACCCTTTTTCCGACGCAATTCACATCGAGCAACTTGAGGTTTCTGCTCGCATCGGAGTGCCGGAAGAAGAGCGCGCCACGGCCCAAAGATTAACGGTCAGCATTTCCTTCTGGCCGCATCACCGGACGCGAGATCTGGATGACAACATCCAACAGACCGTGAACTATTCATCCGTGGCCGAGGAAGCGAAGAATTTCGTGCGCGATCAATCGGTGTCTCTGATCGAGACGCTAGCGCATCGGCTCGCAGGGCATTTGCTGAAGACTTTTGCGATACAGAAAGTGACAGTCGAAGTGCGCAAGTTTGCGCTGCCGGACACGAAATACGTCTCCGCGACCGTAACACGTGCTGCATCGGTCGGTTGACCGTGCACAAGGGACGTTTCAACCGACCGGCCGCCGAGATCGCGCAGCGCTACTGGGACAAATCGAGGCGTTTGAGCGCGACGCAGAGCGGCTGCGCGATTGTCTAAATCGGACCGATGTTCTTCCGCTTGGGCCGGACGCGCTCGCCGGATCGACCATGCACTCGATCAGGAATTTCTGGCGCGCGCGCTCGGCTTTACGCGCGTAAGGATCGATGCGATCAGCGATCCCGATTTCGTGTGCGAATTCGTTTTTTGTCTCGCCATGATCGGTTTGCGTCTATCGCGTCTCAGCGAGGACTTGATCATCTGGAGTACGATTAAATTCGGGTATATCGAACTCAGCGACGCGTTTTCCACGGGCTCAAGTTTGATGCGGCAGAAGCGGCGAGCGATCGGCGCGCCGTCGCCCGCGAATATCGCGGCGCAAATCAGGCGCTGGAGAGCGAAGTTGTTGTAGAGGCGCTTGTGTCAAGCGCCTAGGGCTTTGGCGCGGTGAGCGCTTCGGCGTTTGACACAAACGCCGCCACAACGTTTGCCGCTGAGGACAGCGACCACTACACTTCCCGCGTGAAAGAGCGAGCGTGGGCAACGATTTCGAGCGAGCATCATTTCGCCAACGCACACGTCGAAGTTGTGACCGATCGAGTGCGAACGCCCACGCGTACCCGACCGCGCACTTGGACGATCGTGCATCGCAAAGCGGCCGTCGTCATTGCGCCGATCACTCAGGAGGGCAAAATCGTTCTCATTCGCCAGGAACGTATCCCCATCCATGAAGCCATCTGGGAAATGCCCTCCGGCCAGATTGACAATCACAATGCGAATCAAGTCGAAATTAAACAAGTCGCGTTGCGCGAGCTTCGCGAAGAGGCCGGCTATGAATTGGCCGAAGACGGCAAACTCATTGCGCTCGGACATTATTTTTCATCGCCGGGGTTCACCGATGAACGCGGTTACTTCTTTCTGGCGCGTCCGGTTGTGGCGTGCCCGAACTATCTGCGCGACGAATCGGAATCGATTTTAGATTGCCGCGCATTCACGATTTCGGAAATTCGCCGCATGATCGCCGAGAACGATATTCGCGACGCCAATACTCTTGGCATTTGCGCCCACTTGGCCGCGCGCGGCTTTATTTCGCTTGAGTCGCCATAACGCTGAAGTCGTTCGCAAGCAAATTATTACTCCGATGGCGCTGCGAGACATTTTCAAATTTCGGGATCTGCCGGAGAGCGAAACTTCCAAGCCGTTTCTTGAGCACTTGGAAGACTTGCGATGGACCATTGTGAAGATCGCGATCACGCTTGGAATTGCCATGGTCGTTTGCTTCGCGTTTCGGGCGACGCTTGTGCGCGTCTTGCAGGCACCGCTGCACGATGTCGGCTCACAAATCGGGACGCTCAAGGCGCTCGGCATCACCGATTCCATCGTGATCTCGTTTCACCTGGCGTTTTACGCCGCAATCGTTCTTTCCTTTCCGCTGCTGCTGTATTTCCTGGCAGAATTTGTTTTGCCCGCGCTCACCGCCGTGGAGAAACGCTTTTTATTTCCAGCCATTGGCGTGAGCTTCGCGCTGTTTCTTCTCGGCGTGATGGTTTGTTTTTTTTGGTTGCTTCCCAAAACGATTCTCTTTTTCTTTCGCGACACTGAGTCGCTCGGCTGGGCGCCTACCTGGACTGTGCAACAGTATTATTCTTTTGTGACGCGATTCACCATCGGTTTCGGTCTGGCCTTTGAATTGCCGGTAGTGGTGCTGGCGCTGGTTCGGTTTGGATTGATCACTTACAGATTCATGGCACGCACCCGGCCGTATGCCCTCGTTCTTATCTTTATCCTTGCGACCATCATCACACCCACGCCGGACATCCTGACATTGGTCGCCATGGCGCTGCCGATGTGCCTGCTTTACGAAAGCTGCATCTGGATTGCATGGCTCATGGAGCGCCGCCGCCTAAAACGGATTGCCGGGTAATCGCGTGCATCATCCGACTTACGAATTTCTCTTCGGAGCGTTCGCGTTTGTGCTCGGCGCAGCGGTCGGCTCGTTTTTAAACGTCTGCATTTATCGCTGGCCTGTTGATCTCTCGATTAACAAGCCGCGTCGTTCTTTCTGCCCGAACTGCAAGCAACCAATTCCATGGCACCAGAATTTACCGTTGATCAGTTGGCTCTTCCTTCGCGGTCGCTGCGCAAATTGCGGCGCCAAAATTTCGTTCCGCTATTTCGCCGTGGAACTGGTTACCGCGCTCCTTTTCTTCGCGATCTGGCAAAGGTTCCCGTGGCAGGTCGCGATCGCGTACTGGGTCTTTGTCTCTTTGCTTGTCATAGGAACATTCATCGATTTTGAGCATTTCATTATTCCAGACCGGGTAACAATCGGTGGCCTAATTGCCGGCGTAGTTTGCAGTGTTGTTGTACCGGCTTTAATGGGCACCGATTCGCGATTCGCGGCCGGTCTTCGCGCTGTTCTCGCCGCCGCGCTTGGCTACGTGATTCTTTTAATTGTCTTGGAAGCGGGCAAGATCGCCTTTGGAAGGAAACGGATTCGATTTGATGCGCCGACGCCCTTCACCTGGAAAAAGCGCGGGGATGATGCCGATTTTGCGGTGGGCACAGAAGAAAGTCTGTGGAGCGATTATTTTGCCCGCGAAAAAGACCGGCTGTTACTCCAGTGCGATGAGGCCCGGATCGATCACCATGAGTATGGAGATGTAACGCTGGACTTTCGCTACGATCGCGTCACAGCCGAAGGCCACGTGCTGATGCTCGATGACGTGACGCTCATTTCAGGTGTGGCTCGCGAAGTGGTCATTCCTCGCGAGGCGATGGGACGCGGTGACTTGAAATTTCTCGCGGCGATCGGCGCGTTTCTCGGATGGCGCGCAGTATTGTTCAGCCTCTTTGCAGGATCCCTTCTAGGGTCCGTCATCGGACTGATCACACTCGTCGCAGGGAAACGCGTCTGGTCAGCCAAATTGCCTTTCGGGCCTTATCTGGCCTTTGGCGCAGTGGGTTGGATGTTTTTTGGCGAGACTTTTCTGCGCTGGTATGGAACGCTGCTGACTCCGTAGTTCCAACGGCGCCCCCGGCGGTCGCGCCCTACCACGCTTCGGTTGCAGCCGCAGAAACCTGACCTGCCGAAACGGTTGCTCGCCTCCGCAACATCAACACGATGTTAATCAGCTCGCACTTCCACCAGCGCCGCAGTCCACGCGAAATTTGTTTGCGAATCCGTATGTCCGGAACGAATCCATCGTAGAGCTCGCGCCAGCCGGCGTTTCTTTTGCCATAGTAGCCAGTCGCCCACCGCCGATTCGCCAACGCAACGAGACGTCGGCCATAAAAACGCATCGTGTTCCGAGCGAATCTGCCGCCAATGCCTGTGAAGGGCAGGTCCAGAAATGCACATTCCGGATCGCGATAAGCTGCGCGGACCAAACCGAGATAATAACTGCTTACATCGAGGAGAAGCGCAGCCGACATCAGATCGGCGTCGCCCATATAATAGTATTTGTCCTTGAAGAGACTTTCGAACCAGTATCGATACGTGATCGGATACTGCTGGTTGTAATGACGAAGCCGCTCCGTCACATCTTCGCCTGCTAAACTGCGCGCCAGTAAATCGGCAACGTAATAGGACGTGTAAGAACAAAAATCGAGACCGGGACTGTAAAGTGGATCGATGAAACCGGCGGCGTCGCCCACTGCGGCCCAGCCGTCACCGCAAACTTTTTCGCTGTGATATGGCAACATCGACAAAGCATGCACGTCGCCTTCGATCACGCGGGCGGCCCCAAAAATTTCGCGACCAATGGGATTGCTGAGAATGTGGTCGTGCAGGCGTTGCCCCAGGCTCCGTCCTTCTGGCAATTTGAAAATGCGGCTGTCGTAAACGATGCCGGCGCTTACGTCACCGCCCTGCAACGGAATGATCCAGAGCCACCAGCCGCGGCCGAAGAGATGATTAGTAGCCCATTCACGCGCAGTGCGGCAATCATTAGCATAATCTGGAAAACGTTGTCGCCATTCGTAGCTGTCCCACTCCTTCACGCCGCTGAAGCGCGCCCAGACAGCATTGATGGGGTGCTCGGTGTTCGGACGGAGATGTCCGAGTTTTCGCGCGAACATGGCCGCGCGCCCCGTGGCATCGATGGCCCAACGCGCGCGGACAGTGCGTTCGTCGCCATCGAGAACGGCGCTGACCTTTTGGCCATTGCTATTGTTTAGCTCGAGGTTTGTTACCTTTGCCGGACGCCAGAGGTCGCAACCTGCCTGCACTGCGAGGTCAAGCATGTGCGAGTCGAGTTTTGCCCGGTCCACTTGAAAGCTCGGCAACCGGCTCTGATAACGTGTGCCGACCTCGACGCAATCATCAAAACGCTGATCGGGCCGGTTCGAGAACCACAGGCGCAATCCCTGTTTGGCCACCTGATGATGGCCGAGATAGTGGGCGAGACCCAAAATACGCGTCATGTAACAACTGCTCACTTCGGTGGTCGATTCCCCAACCTTGCGGTCGAACGCGGCTGTCTTTTCGATGATGAGGACGCGCGCTTCGGGTCGTTTGCGTTTGAGCATGAGCGCCGTCGCCGCGCCGGAAAATGCGCCGCCAATGATCACAACATCGTAATCGAAGTTCATCGCAGCCCACAAAATGGACTCTGCACGTGGGAAACGCAAAAAATTTGGCCGCAGAGGTCGCTGAGTTCGCAGACATCCACTCACATGACTTTCGCACATGCTCGACTGCCAAATCTTTGGCCTCAATGCAGGTGAGCATCTGCTAGTCAATGCGCTGATCCATGCGTGCAATACTTTGGTTCTGTTTCTATTCCTCAGACGGATAACTGGTGCGAGGTGGCAAAGCGCAATCGTCGCGGCTCTTTTCGCGCTGCACCCCGCTGCACGTGGAGTCGGTCGCCTGGGCTGCGGAGCGGAAGGACACTTCGTCAACTTTCTTCGGTTTGCTGAGTCTGCTGGCTTATGCTCGGTATGTTGAGACGTCTTTGCGGAAGCGCTACGCCTTTCGCGGTTGCGTTAGCTTTGGGTCTCATGGCGAAGCCAATGCTTGTGACCTGGCCTTTTGTTTTGCTGCTGCTCGATTACTGGCCGCTGCGCCATTACCAGTGGCGCCCGGGAACTGGGACCGCGGGGTTTTTCAGAGCACTGGTGCCGCTTGTTCGCGAGAAACTGCCGCTATTCTGTCTCGTTGTAGCTTCGATGGTGATTACGTACGTTGCCGAGTCGAACGGAGGAGCAGTCCGTACATTTTGTACAGGTGCCGGCTTCGCTACGCCTGGCTAACGCCATCGTTTCCTACGCAAAATATCTTTTCCGGACTGCGTGGCCCAGCGACCTGGCTGTGTATTATCCGTTCTCTCGTACGGGTGTGCCGATGTGGGAAGTTGTGTGCGCGATTGCGCTGCTCACGGTCATCACCACGTTGGTGCTTCGCCAGGCCAGCGAACGACCATATCTCCTCGTGGGCTGGCTGTGGTTTGTTGGAACTCTGGTTCCGGTGATAGGCTTGGCACAGATCGGTGGGGCAGCAATGGCAGATCGTTACCACTATGTTCCCTCCATTGGGCTGTTCGTGGCGTTGGTCTTCGGTTTGTCGACCTTGCCACTGCCTTTCGCATTAATCGCGGCGCCGTGGGCGCGATTACATAGCCGCACTTTCAATTCTTACTTGCCTTACCACTATGCAGATCGACCGGTGGCGCGATAGTGCGACATTGCTTCAATACGCGCTGTCACTGACTCCTGACAGTCGTATGCTTGAAAACAACCTCGGCACCGTTTTGGGTGAGCGCGGCAGGTACCAGGAGGCAGAACATTTTACGAAGGCGCTTCAGACAAAACCAGATTTCATGGAGGCCATGAGCGTCAGCGACGCTGACATCCGGAACCAATCTCGGGTTGCTGCTGGTGCGTCAGGGCAAACTGACGGAAGCAATGGAACAGCTAAATGAGGCGCTGCAATTGAACCCCAACGGCGCTGAAACACGAGGCCTTGGGAGTCGTTTTGGCAATGTCGGGGAAGCCCGAAGAGAGCATTCTGCATTTCTCAACTGCTATACGCCTAAGACCCGACTAGGCTGTGGGTCGGGACAATTTGAAACGCGCACAAAATCAGATCAACACGCACCGATGAGAGCGCGTGCCTGGAGGGATTCGAACCCCCAACCTTCTGATCCGAAGTCAGAAGCTCTATCCAGTTGAGCTACAGGCACTGTTAACACAGGTAATTGGTGAGACGTGAGAAGCGGATACCCGAGCTCAGAAACTTCTCACTAAATCACCTCTCACTTCTCACGCTTTACGAAAAAGGGTGGCCGACGGGACTCGAACCCGCAACAACCAGAACCACAATCTGGGGCTCTACCATTGAGCTACGGCCACCATCATTGGCGGGCAAATAAGATCTTAAAATTCGAATCTCTTTTTGCAAACAAAGGACTGGACTTTTCCCGGTCGTTCCACTAATTCTCGCCGCTGGTGGAACAAGGATCTGCCCGCAGCTGGCTTCTTGTGGCGCCTCGCCATCGCATACGGCGAGGTGGTGCGGCTTTGCTCGCTCTCGTCCTTTTCCTTGGAGCTACGAACTTTCTTGTGGGGCAGCAGGATGATCCGAGCGAAATTTTTCTCAAGGCGTATCTCTCCGCGCAACAGGGCGAAAAGCTGGAACATGAAAACCGGTTCAACACGGCTTTGGCTAAATATCGATTTGCTGGAAGCCTGATCGCGCAGTTGCGCAGGTCGCATCCCGGTTGGCAGCCAGCGATCGTAGAATATCGTGGCCGAAAGATCAGCGAAGGAATCTTGCGCACCGAGGAGAGGATGACGAAGCAAAATGCGCTAAGCGCCAGTGCAAGCCCGTTGCCCGAAGTTGCCCCTTCGCTGCCGGAGAGCGCGGATTGGTCCGAGCCGGGGCCTGAAGTTGTGGCCCCGCAATCGGACGGGACTGTCACCCGGGAGTCGCGCGATGCTGCGATCAATGAGGCAACAAAAAAATTGCGCGGCAAAGCCGACCAATTGCAAACCGCGCTCGACAAAGCGCACAGTGATCTCGAAAGCGCACAGAAAGAAAAGGAAACCGTCAACACGCATCTGCAGGAATCAAATTCCAAGCTTGAAAAAGCGCAAGACGACCTCGACAAAGCAAGAAAATCAGAACGTCAGGCGCGCGATGAACTCGTACAGATCCAGGAATCATTAAGAGCGACCCAGGCTTCGCAGGAAAATAGCGCCCGGGAGGAGCAGCAATTGCACTCGGAGATTGCCCACCTGAAAGACGCCGTTGCTGCTGCGGATGAAGCGCGTGTGGCAGCGGAAAACCAAAGAGACGATACTCGGGCGAAATTTGCAGAGGCAAACCAGCAAATCACCGGGCTTGAGCACCAGCGCGATGAAGCCTTTGTCCAATTGAGGCTCGTGCAAGGATCCGAACAGGGCGTCCGGCTGCTCCTGGCCGAGAAGGAGGATTTGCGACAAAAATTGGCAAACGCGGAGGAAAAGGTACGAAACCTTGGCAAGAGCGATCCGGTGAACGCGAAGATGTTTGCCGAGATGAACAAGCAAATTTCGCAGCTCCAACAGCAACTGAGCGAAAGCCAGAAAAGAAACGACTATTTGACCGCGCGAGCTGCGGAGCTTGCCGTTCAGTTGGACGACGCAGGCACGGAGCTTCAAGTTGCAAAGCTGGCCGGCGCAAACAGCGAGGAGTCAGCCCAGCTCGTAAGGGAAAACGAGCTCCTGCGAAACATCGTCGTGCGCGAGCGACAGGAAGAAGCGCGTCGGGACGAGACAAGGAAGCTAGTCGTGGCGGAGCTGGATACACTGAAGATCAGATCGGAGACGTTGAACAAACAGATTGAATTTCTCGCGCAGCCAGTGACAAAATTAAACAGCGAAGAGCTCGCTTTGCTGCGGCAGCCCGTGGTCTCAGTTTCAGATCAGCGCGCCGGCTTATTTAAAGCGAGCTTTGTGTTTGAAAAAAAATCGGCGGGGAATTCAACCAGCGCTGTACAAACGGATGCGAGGTCAGACGGTGAAAGCGATGCAACACTAAACAGGTCCGATCCGTCGAAAACCGATCTGCCACCGAAAGTGCAGGGTCTCGTACGCGCGGCTGGAAAGAATTTTCAGCAGGGCAACTACAAAGCGGCCGGAAAGCAATATCAGCAAATCTTGGCCGAAGATCCAAACAACCTTGACGCGCTTTCCAACCTTGGGGTCGTTTATGTCCGGGGCGGCAACCTGCGCTCCGCGGAGTCGACGCTGGAAAAAGCCGTGGCCATCGCGCCGGACAACGATTTTCTGCTTACCACGCTAGGTATTGTTCAGTATCGGCAATCGAAATTTGACGAAGCGATTGTGCAATTAACGAAGGCGATCACGATCAACCCGAAAAGCGCTACCGCTCACAACTATCTCGGTATCGCCGCCAGCCAGAAAGGGCGACAAAAAGAAGCAGAGAAGGAGATCCTTCAGGCTATCGCCAACAATCCTGACGACGCCGATGCTCATTTTAATCTCGCGGTCATTCTCATCACCACGCAGCCGGGCTCGAAAGAACTCGCCAGAGAGCATTATGCCAGGGCCACTGCCCTCGGCATAGAACCAAGCCCGTCCCTGGAAAAATTGTTGCAGTGATCGCAGATCGAACGTCTCTGCGGCGTCGCATCCGGCGGGTCGGCGTTTAATTCTGTAGCGGCGGTCTATGATCGCCGAACCTTCACGTGCAACGGTTTCTCACTGCTAGCTGGCGTTACATAGCGATGCTGAATTACACAGTCGATCCTCGCCTGCTCGCGCCCTCGCTTCCGCCTGGCACAGAAATCGATTTCGAAAATGGTGAGACCTTTCTCAGCGTGGTCGGATTTCTCTTTCTCGACACGTGCCTTTTGGGGCTTCCGATTCCGCTGCACCGCGATTTTGAAGAAGTGAATTTGCGTTTCTATGTGAGGAGAAAATCGGCCGACACGTGGCGGCGCGGTGTCGTTTTCATCCATGAACTCGTCCCGCGACGGGCGATCGCGCTAGTCGCTCGCGCATTTTACGGCGAAAATTATCTCGCCTTACCGATAAAACACGAGATCAAGCATCTCGATAATAATCTAAACGTGCAATACTCGTGGCGACGCGGCCGCAAATGGGAATCACTCAAAATGTCGGCGACTGGCGAGCCGGAACCGATTCCAGCGGGATCCCACGCCGAATTCATCACTGAACATTACTGGGGTTACACTTCTCTTCGCAAGGGCTGCGGCGAATATCGAGTCGAGCATCCTCGATGGAAGATTTGGAACGCGGCGAACTTCGAATTCAACGCAAACGTCGCAACTCTCTACGGCAAACAATTCGCTGAGACATTAAATCAGCCACCGCGCTCCGCATTCATTGCCGACGGTTCGCCGATTACAATCTACCGCCGCGAGATTCTTCTGTAGCGGTGGTCTGCTTGGGGCGCCGTAGCCTTGGCGTAGGAGACTGGCCGCCGAAATCACGCTTTCGCCAGCAATTGCCGGAGCACGAACGGCAGAATCCCGCCGTACCGGTAGTAATCGATCTCGATTGGCGTATCGATGCGAAGTTTCACTGGCACGGAACGTTTTTCTCGATCTTTGCTTTCGATCTCGAGCGTCACATTTTGCCCAGGCTTGATTCCGTCTGACAATCCCGTGATCGAAAAGATTTCCGAGCCATCGAGTCCGAGCGACTGTGCCGTGGTTCGCTCGTGGAACTGCAATGGCAACACGCCCATGCCGACAAGATTTGAGCGATGAATCCGCTCGAAACTTGCGGCGATCACCGCCTGCACGCCTAACAAACGCGTTCCCTTGGCAGCCCAATCGCGCGATGAGCCGCTGCCGTACTCGTGCCCCGCTAGGATAATCAGAGGAGTATTGGTCTCCGCGTAAATCATCGCCGCATCAAAGATCGACATCTGCTCACTCTCACCATTCGGGAAGCATTTCGTCACGCCGCCTTCGGTACCTGGCACCATCAAATTCTTGATCCGCACATTTGCGAAAGTCCCGCGCGTCATCACCAGATCGTTGCCGCGGCGGCTGCCGTAGCTGTTGAAATCTCGCGGCTGAATCCCCCGCGAGATTAAATATTTCCCAGCTGGCGACGTTTCTTTGATTGCGCCCGCAGGCGAAATGTGATCGGTCGTTACTGAGTCGCCAAAGATTCCCAGCGCACGTGCGCCGCGGATTTCCTCGATGTGACCGGGCTCCATCGAAAAACTTTGGAAGAACGGCGGCTCCTGAATGTAATCGCTCTTCTCGTCCCACTGATAAACGTCGCCGGTGCTCGATGGAATCTCGTTCCATTTCGGATTTTGGTTCGCAAAATCGCGATAAAGTTTCCGGAATGTTTCCGGAGCGAGCGCGGACTGCATGACGTGCCGGATTTCGCGGAGAGTTGGCCACAGATCGCGAAGGAACGTTTCGTTGCCGTCCTGATCCTTGGCGAGCGGGTCGCGGGAAAGATCAATGTGAACTCGGCCCGCCAGGGCGAAGGCCACCACCAGCGGCGGCGACATCAGAAAATTCGCTTTGATGTGTTGATGGACGCGCGCTTCGAAATTGCGATTTCCTGAAAGCACTGAGGCAGCAACCAAGTCGTATTCGTGAATGGCTTTCTCGATGTTTGGATGCAGCGGCCCGGAGTTGCCGATGCAGGTGGTGCAACCATATCCAACGAGATTGAACCCGAGTTGATCGAGATATTTTTGGAGCCCGGTTTTTGCCAGATAATCGGAAACAACGCGCGAACCAGGCGCGAGCGACGTTTTTACCGCCGGATCAACGCGCAGACCGCGCTCGACCGCTTTTTTTGCAAGAAGACCGGCCGCGATCATTACGCTCGGGTTGCTCGTGTTTGTGCAACTCGTGATGGCCGCGATGAGCACGCTTCCGTGGCCGATATGACTGCGCCCGCGCATGAAAACTTCGCTCGACTCCGCTTCTATTTCCTTCCCAGGATCGGGCGTGGGCCGGTTCGTAACCATTTCGAGCTTGTTGCGTTCTTCGCCAGGTGTGATCCCCTGGTCTTCCTTTGTATCAGTCGAAGCCATGGCGCCGTTGCGCGGCGCGCTGCCGTTTAGTTCCACGACATGTTTTTCGCGAAGATCGACATTCTGTTTTCCATATCCCCCATCGCGTACCGGTTTTTCGAGCAATTCGCGAAATGTCTTTCCAAGATCGGGCAAGTTGATCCTGTCCTGCGGTCTTTTCGGTCCGGCGACGCTTGGCTGCACCTCCGCCAAATCCAAATCGATATCGACGCTGTAATCGATTTCGCCACTGAGCGGCATGCCGAACATTTTCTGCGCGCGAAAATAATTCTCGAACGCAAGGCATTGTTCGTCGCTGCGTCCCGTGGCCCGCAAGTAATTCACCGATTCTTGATCAATTGGAAAATATCCCATGGTCGCGCCGTATTCCGGCGACATGTTTCCGATCGTGGCGCGATCAGGAACCGGTAGTGAAGCTGCGCCTTCCCCGTAAAATTCCACAAATTTGCCGACGACTTTTTGCGCACGCAGCAGCTGGGTGATGTGCAGGACGAGATCGGTCGCGGTAACGCCTTCGCGTAACTGCCCGCTCATGTGCACGCCTACTACTTCGGGCGTCAGAAAATAAACCGGCTGCCCAAGCATTCCGGCTTCCGCTTCGATCCCGCCTACGCCCCAGCCGACTACGCCCAAACCATTAATCATCGTCGTGTGCGAATCAGTGCCGACCAGTGTGTCAGGAAAGAAGATCTCTGACCTCTGACCTCCGACTTCTGACGTCCGGCTCAGCACGCCCTTCGCGAGATATTCGAGATTCACCTGATGCACAATGCCGATGCCGGGCGGAATGAGCTGGAAAGTTTTGAACGCCTGCTGCCCCCACTTGAGAAACTGGTAACGCTCGCGGTTGCGCTTGAACTCCATCTCCAGATTGAGTTCGAGCGCGCGTGGCGACCGGAAGAAATCCACCTGCACCGAGTGATCGACCACCAGATCGACGGGCACAAGCGGCTCGATGATTTTCGGATCGCGGCCCAGCCGCGCGACTGCGCTACGCATCGCCGCAAGATCAACAATCAGCGGCACGCCGGTAAAATCCTGCAACACGATCCGCGCCACTACGAAGGGAATCTCTGCGTTGGCTGGCGATTTTGCGTTCCAGTTCGCCAGTGTCTCGACATCCTTACGCCGCACTTTTTTGCCGTCGCAATTGCGCAGCACCGATTCGAGCACAATCCGGATACTGACTGGCAACCGCGAAATTTTCCCGATGCCCTGTGCTTCGAGCGCTGGCAGCGAATAAAGCCAGCCTTCGCGGCCTTTGCCGGCGTCGAATTTTTTTAACGTTTTGAATTCGTCACGCATACTTGCACCACGAAGAACACGAAGGCCACGAAACTAACACTTTAAAGAGTCTTCGTGCTCTTCGTGTCCTTCGTGGTTCATCAGAAATCATTTAAGTTCCGCCAGCTTGGCTTTGATCTTGTCGAAATTCGGCAATTGCCTGGCGTCGTCGTTGCTCTCCGCGTATTGGATCACGCCATTTTTATCGATAATGAACGCAGAGCGCTTTGGCACGCCTGCCAGGCCGAGGTTCATTTGCGGCAGGAACGAGTCGTACATCACACCGTAATCCTTTGCTACTTTGTGTTCGTAATCACTGAGCAGCAGCACGGTGATCTTCTCCTTTTGCGCCCAGGCTTCCTGCGCAAACGGATTGTCGCCGCTGATCCCGTAAACGGTGGCGTTCAAATTCGTGTAGGCGTTCAAGCCTCCGCTGACCTCACACATTTCGGTCGTGCACGTGCCCGTGAACGCCATCGGAAAGAAAAGCAGCAACGTGTTTTTCTTTCCGAAATTGTCGCTCAGTTTAATTTGCTTCGGCCCATCGGCGGTCTTGGTCGACAAACTGAAATCTGGCGCTTTGGTTCCAATTGCGAGTGGCATGAACAATCCTTCGGTTCGAGTTTAGAGAAGGAAATTCACTATAAGATCGACAACTCAGCGGTCAAAGAATTTGCAGCGATTTCAGCCACAGATTGACGCACATCTAAAGATTATTCTTCGTGGTCGGACATCCGGTGTTTCACCTGTGTTCAGCCGTGGCTTACGATTTGATCAAATGGAACTCTTCTGGTGGTTCTTCGCGATTGTGCTTTTCGCGGTCGGCCTGATCGGCACGATCGCACCGGTTCTGCCTGGCACGACAATCATTCTCGCCGCCGCCGTGATTCACCGAATGATGCTTGGGCCGGAGAAAAGCATCGGCTGGCGCGCGATCACTGCGCTCGTTCTGCTGACGCTCGCGACGTACGCGATCGACGTTCTCGCCGGGTATTTCGGCGCGAAATATTTTGGCGCGACCAAATGGGCAACCTTCGGGGCGATCATCGGCGCGCTGGTCGGCTTGTTCTTTGGCGTTCTCGGTTTGTTCATTGGGCCGGTTGTCGGCGCGATTGCTGGTGAATTCATCGCCGGCAAACGAATGATTGACGCCGGACGCGCGGGCTGGGGAAGTTTACTCGGAAACATGGGAGGCATGCTGGCCAAGCTGATCATCGCGCTGGCGATGATCACGATTTTCCTAATCGCGGTTCCGTCGCCGTTCTGATTGTAGGGCAACCGGTTGCCGAATCTCTTCCTGGTTTTCCTGGTTTCCAGATTGTGCTAAATTACCCGCCGATGGCAGATGATCGCTGGTGAATCGCAAGGTTTACTGGAGGAAAGTCCGAACACCATACGGCAGCCTGCCGCGTAAAATACGCGGGCAACGTTCGCGAAAGCGGGCGTTGACGGAGAGTGTCACAGAAAACACACCGCCGGTTCTTTGAAAGAAGGGCAGGCAAGGGTGAAAAGGCGAGGTAAGAGCTCACCGCTCGCGGAGCAATTCGCGAGGCACGAAAAACCCCATGCGGTGCAAGACAAAACAGAGGAAGGGCAGCCGGCCCGATTTAATCCTCGGGTATCGTCGCATCACGGTTCCGCGATTGCGGGGTCGGGCGCTCGTCCCGCGATTGCGGGACGGGTGAGATGAATGATCATCCGCGTGAGCAATCACGCTGACAGAATTCGGCTTATCGCCATCGAAAATATGAAGGGCGCTTTCGGAAACGAAGGCGCCCTTCGCTTTTTTATGATAGGCAAGAATCCCGGAACGTTTTTGTTACCTGTGGAACCGTACTCGCGCAAGGCCGGAAGGAAATTCCACGGCTCGCGATAGCTCGCGTTCGGACGGAACTTTATCGCATCTGTGGGTAAATGCCTATGGTGTGCTCAGACAAACGCGGCGACTACCACTCTTTGAAATCGCCTTTGTGCTAGTGCATTTCTACCACATTACCAGCATCATCGTAAACGCGGATCACCGCGTCATGTGAACGGCTGCGAAACTTCGCGTAGTCGATTGCTCGCGCTTGGCTTTCATAGGCAACGTGAAACGAAACTTTGATCCCATTCCCTGCCTGCTTTCGACGTTTACCCGCCCGCCGTGAGCTTCGACGAAACTTTTTATGATCGCCAGACCAAGACCCAGTCCGTTTCCGTTTGCAGAATCACTTTCGAGTTCGTCGAAGAATTTTTCCAGCATGTCCATTGAAATGCCTGCGCCATCGTCGACTACCCAGCACTCGACCGTACGGTCCGAGCTTGATTCACGAGCACCAAGGACGACCCTGCCATGTGCCGTATGCCTGACTGCGTTGCTGATTAGGTTCTGAAAAACGCGTTTTAGGAGGCTGGCATCTGCATAAATCACCAAATGATGCGGCACTTCGTTGACAAGCTGGGTACCGCTGGTTTTTGCCAGCGGACGCAGATCATAAATCACCGCCTCCACCAGCGGCCACAGCTCGAACTCCCGGCGTTCCAGTTTGATCCTGCTTTCTGTGCAAAGGTTCGTGTTTTCCTGAATGATTTTCTCAATCAGCCCTTGGAGTTCTTGCGCGTTGCGACGCAAGCTTTTCAGCATCCATTCTGTATCCTCTCGAGCGTTTCCGTCCCGGAACGTTTCCTCGAGAATGCTTGCAGCTACAGCAACAGCATTTAATGGCGTACGAAGATCGTGCGCGACGAAGGCGAGATATTCTTCCCGACGTTTCTGTAACTCGAGTGCTCGCTCCGTGGCATAGGTTTGTACTGCCAATCCGATTGCTCGATCCAGCACACCATTCACGATATGGAACGAGTCGCCCTCCAGGCTGAACCCATGATTTTTGACCAGATCGTGAACACAGCCCCGTAAAATGTTGTACTCCGCAACAACCTCTTCGATGTCATAGCCTTCGCGAAAACGCTCCAATCCATGAACTGGTGGGCTGCCTTTAGCCAGCGCTTTCGGAATCGTCCGGTCGGGTGATCTTGACTTCAGTGCGTCCGCTAATTCGTCCAACAACTGCGGGATGTGATCGTTCAGGGTTGGCGTATCGAGGTTCCGAGCCGAACGCAATTGCTTGACCTGCTGTCGCCAACTCGATAGCAAAGCATCCCGTTGCTGCCTGATCAGCGCGGCCAGTTCACTAAGGCCGTTCATACAATTACCGGTTGCCGTTGTATCGAAATGAAATTCCCAATAGCTGAATCGCAGGTGCGCCTTGAGGTAGTCGTGTGAAATCAATCGGGCGCGGGGCTGAGCGTACGATCAGATAAAGCCTCATGGCCGCATCTAGCGAAGCACCGTCCCTGCCATCACCGTGCGACCAGAGCTATTTTTTTCCAGGATTGCCTGCCGAACGGCAGCGCATCGGAAATCAGATCGACGCCGCGAATTACCACGTCCCTTGGCTTTGAGGTAGACTTGCCAGGAATCCTGAGTACAAGGGGACAATGCATATCCAATCCCGGTTCATTTTAACGATCGCGTCGCTTGCGTTTGCGCTTGCGAGCGGGCTCCCAAACAAGGCCAATGCGGACGAGCTAAAACAAGCCAAGGT
This sequence comes from Candidatus Udaeobacter sp., assembly GCA_036499425.1. GTDB lineage: Bacteria > Verrucomicrobiota > Verrucomicrobiia > Chthoniobacterales > UBA10450 > Udaeobacter. Next base: position 77,910 of record DASYDT010000022.1, read on the forward strand.
GACTCAAGTCATCCAAGACGTTCGAATGATTCCATCGAACGCATCAGCGCGTCCGGCTGCAGTGAACGACGATGTTCGCCAGGGCACGGCGGTGCAGACCGGTGTCCAGTCCCGGAGTGAGCTGACTTTCAAGGATCAAACGATCACACGTCTTGGCGAGAAGACTATCTTTAGCGTGGGCGAAGGGTCTCGAACCATTGATCTTGGCAGCGGCCAATTTTTGCTCTACGCGCCGAAAAAATCGGGCGGCGCAAAAGTTAAGATGGGGCCTGTTACGGCAGCGATCACCGGTTAAATCAATTTCCTGTGATCCCGGTTTTTCCGGGATTCCAAATACGTTCATCGCATTTAGATGCGCGTGAAGTATTGGGAAATCGTCGCTGACAACCTCAAGAAAGCGGACCGTTTACACCCTTCGTTGTTCAAACCTGGCGCAGGCGTGTTCTGATTCTGTTTTGACCTCCGCGATTCTCATACGGGAATCATCTAAGGCGCCCTCCGCTTTTTTAAGCGACTGACGGACGCAGACTTGTTTTTTTGCGCAGGAGCGGCAGAACCTTTTCCACCAATGCGTCCGCAGTGATGCCGTGCTTCTTGCGCAGGATCGGAACGGCGCCGTGCTCGATGAAACGATCCGGCCAGCCAATGCGCACTACTGGCGTATTGATCATCTGTGAATGCAGATGCTCCATAACCGCGCAGCCGAAACCGTTGTGCAAAACATGATCTTCGATCGTGCAGACAACTTCGACGCTGCGCGCAAAGAATTCGAGCGTGCCGGTATCGATCGGTTTGATCCAGCGCGGATTGATAAGCGCGACGGAGATTCCTTTTTCTTCAAGTTTGCGCCCGGCTTCTTGGGCAACTTCAAACATTGCGCCCAAGCCGAAAATGGCCACGTCGTGTCCGTGTTGCACCACCTCGGCCTTGCCAATCTCCAGGAGCTTCGGTTCCGGTTTGATTTTTGCGCCCGTTCCCGAGCCGCGCGGATACCGGATGGCGATCGGGCCGGAGTTGTAGTGCAACATTGTCCAGAGCATATCGACGAATTCGTCCTCATCCTTCGGCTGCATGTGCACCCAATTCGGGACGTGCCGCAGGTAACCAATATCGAACAAGCCATGGTGCGTCGGGCCGTCGTCGCCGCTTAGGCCCGCGCGGTCCATACACAGTTTCACGTTTAGGTTTTGGATGGCGATGTCGTGAATCGCCATGTCGTAGGCGCGCTGGAAAAACGTGGAGTAAATCGCGAGGAACGGTTGCAATCCCTGCGTGGCCAGTCCGCAGGCAAAAAGCGTGGCGTGCTCTTCGGCGATGCCCACGTCGAAGTAGCGGCCCGGATGCGCCTTCTGAAAATGCGACAGTCCGGTACCGCTCGGCATCGCCGCGGTGATTGTGACAAGCTTTTGATTTGTCTCCGCAAATTTCGCCAGCGTTTTACCGAAAATTTCCGAATACGTCGGCGTCGGCGTTGGCGTGGTTTCGCCGCTTTCGATCTTGTATTTGCCGAGTCCGTGAAACTTATCGGGCTGCTTCAGCGCTGGCGCGTACCCTTTGCCTTTCTGGGTGAGAATATGCAGCAGGACGGGTTCATCCTGCGTTTTCAAAAACTCAAATGTCCGGATGAGCAGGGGAATATCGTGCCCATCAATCGGCCCGTAATAACGCAAACCGAGCTCCTCGAAGATAACGCTCGGCACGATCAGTCCTTTTACGCTCTCCTCGACTTTATGCGCGAAGTTGGCCACCGATTTCCCGGCAATCGCCTGCACGAAATTGCGCGCCTTTTCATGAAGGTGAGCGAAGGTCGGGCTTGTCGCGATCGTGTTCAGGTAGCTTGCAATTGCTCCGACATTTTTTGCAATCGACCATTCGTTGTCGTTCAGCACGACGATGAACCGCTTGGTGTGCGCTTTTACGTTGTTGAGTGCTTCGTAGCTGATTCCGCAGGTGAATGCGGCATCGCCTGCTATCACGACAATGTTCTCATCACTACCGCGCAGATCGCGGCCGACCGCCATACCCAACGCAGCGGAGAGCGCGGTCCCAGCGTGACCGGCTCCGTAGCAATCGTGTTCGTTTTCCGTCCGCAAAAGAAAACCGTTGAGCCCGCCGAATTGGCGCATCGTGTGGAAACGATCAAGCCGCCCGGTAAACATTTTGTGCACGTAACCCTGATGACTCACATCCATCACGAAGCGGTCACGCGGGGTGTTGAAAACGCGATGCAAGGCAATCGTTAGCTCCACGACACCGAGGTTCGGTCCGAGATGCCCGCCAGTTTGTGAAAGGACTTTGATCAGTTCATCGCGCACTTCCTGTGCAAGCTGCGGTAGATCTTGTTCGCGCAGCGCTTTGATATCTGCGGGCGAACGGATCCCATCGAGCAGGCGCGCAGGCGCGACTGTCGCCCCGGAGGTTTGAGAATTCTTAGAAGAGTCTGATTTCGTCATCTATGTTTGAGGATTCGTCCCCGAAAGCTTTCGGGGGTGTCTCTGGCTCCTGCGTTGGCTCAAACTCTTTAACTACGGTTTTGCCCGCGCTGTTGCGCGCAATGATCTCGATCTTTTGCTCTGCGTTGGTAAGCCGTTCCTGGCAAATCTTGACCAGATTCATTCCTTCCTCGTAGCGCACGATCAGATCCTCGAGCGGCAATTTGCCGGACTCCATCTGCTCCACAATTTTTTCGAGCCGATCCATCGCGTCTTCGAAGTTAAGCTCTGCCTCACGCGGCTTCGATTTGCTGCTCATGGGGAGAACGGAGAATTAAGCACAGGATAGCCAACAGAAAAAGGGCGACTTCGGGAACGCACGTTTCCAGCGTGTAGCGCGCTGAAGCGGGTTTCAACCAATCTGCTTTCGATACGCCTCAGCGTCTTTCAATTGTTTAAGATCGTCGGCGTTGTCGATCTTGAGGACGAAAATCCAGCCTTGGCCATAGGGTTCACGGTTGATTAGGCCGGGGTCTGCTTCGAGCGCCTTGTTTACCTCGACAATTGTTCCTTTGACCGGGGCGTAAATGTCGCTGGCGGCTTTCACGGATTCGACGACAGCAACCGCTTCTTTCGCGTTCGCCTGCCGATCGATCTTCGGCAGCTCGACGTAAACCACGTCGGTCAATTCCGATTGCGCGTGATCGGTGATGCCGACGCGGACATTTTCGCCTTCGTGTTTAATCCATTCGTGGGTTTCGTTGTAAAGCAAATCGTCTGGGACATTCATGATGCTGATTTTTTGTAGAGCGGTTTCTTTTCGATGATAGCCGGAAATTTTTGGCCGCGAATCTCGATGTCGATCTCCGCGCCGATCTTCGCGTGCGCCGCTGAGACATACGCCATCCCGACGCCCCAGTTCAAGCTCGGAGAAAGCGTGCCGCTTGTAACTTCGCCGATGCGCCGGCCATTTTGGAGAACGGCGTAGTGCGGTCGCGGCGGCGGACCTTTCTCCTTCATTCGAAATGGGACGAGCTTCTCTCGCGGGCCGATTTCTTTTGTCTTCAGCAATGTGTCGCGCCCGATGAAGTTTGGCTTTGTCAGATCGACAAAGAATCCGAGTCCGGCCTCGATTGGATTTCGGTCCGGGGACAAATCGGAACCATTAAGCGGATAGCACATTTCCAAGCGCAACGTGTCGCGCGCGCCGAGTCCGCACGGTTTAATTCCAAACGGTTTGCCCTTCTCGAGCGCAGCGTTCCAAAATTTCACTGCGTCCGTTGCGCGAAAGAAAACTTCGATGCCGTCCTCGCCGGTGTAGCCCGTGCGCGCGACGGAAACACTTATCCCATCGAATGGAACATCGGCAATCGCATTTCGCAGCGGGAGCTCGACATCTTTGCCGAACAAGACGTGAAATAATTCCCCGATGCGTGGCCCTTGAATGGCAACGCCGCCGAAATCCGCGCTGCGGTTGGTGAGGCCGATTTCCCCCGCGGCTGACACAGCTGCCTCTACAGCCGGAAGATGATCATGCAGCCAGGCAAAATCTTCGTCCGTGCGCCCTGCGTTGACGACGAGCAGAAACTTCTGATCGCCGATCCGATAAACAATTAGATCGTCAATGATTCCGCCTCGCTCGTTGAGAAGAAAAGTGTATTGGCCCATGCCGATATCGAGTTTGTCGATGTTATTTGTGAGCATCGCGTTGAGCCATTCACGCGCGGCCGCTCCCTCGACGATAAATTGTCCCATGTGCGAAATGTCGAAGATGCCGACGTTGTTTCGCACGGTCTGATGTTCCTGCACAATGCTGGTGTATTGCACCGGCATGAGCCAGCTGGCGAATGAAACCATTTTCGCGCCCAACCGCACGTGCTCGTCGTAAAGCGGCGTCTTTCTCGATGGGGCTTCAGTCATGCGTCCAAACTAGACTCAGAGGAATGTGGCGCAAGAGCGTGGAAGATTGACAAGTCAGCTCGACTTCGACTCCTCACCTTCATCCTCTCCTCGGTCGAGGAGAAGAGGAGGATTTCGCGGATCGCATACTTGCTTACGTGAATGATTCCGCCTCTCCCTTCCGAAAAGGAGAGGATTGAGGTGAGGGATTGTTGGGCTACTTTCGGCCAGCGATGATCTGGCTGGATAAACTCGAACGCCGGTTTGGTTTTCTTGGCATTCCGGGACTGATCCGAATTGTGATTGGTTTCACCGCGCTGGTGTGGGCGTTGATGTGGTTGAATCCCAATTTCCGGTTCGCGCTCACTCTCGATCCGGTGCGTATTCGCCACGGCGAAGTCTGGCGGCTGATCACCTACATCTTTGTCCCGCAAACGCTCAGCTTTTGGATTGTGCTCGTGCTCTGGTTCCTTTGGTTCATCGGCGAAGGTCTTGAACGCGCGTGGGGATCGTTCCGGCTTACGCTCTATTTCTTCGTGGGGATGATCGGCACGACGATCGCCGCGTTTTTCTTCGGCAGCAATTTTTCAAACGGCATGCTCATCGCCTCGTTGTTCTTCGCCTTCGCACGATTTTATCCCGACCAAATCATCTACATCCTTTTCATTTTGCCCGTCAAAATTAAATGGCTTGCCTGGATTTTCGCCGCGTTTTTGCTGGTTGGATTTGTTCTGAACTCGAATTCGTATCGCGCCGCGCTGATCGCTGCTTTCGCCAATTATTTCATTTTCTTCGGCCCGGAGATCATTCACCAAGCGCGACATCGCCACGAAGTCTCGACGCGACGAAGACGTTTCGAAGCCCATTCACGCAACGCAGATGATGTGCTGCATCACTGCGCGGTCTGCGGCGCCACGGAGTTGACCGATCCGAATCTGGATTTTCGCGTCGCGCGCGACGGCGAGGAATATTGCATCGCGCATCTGCCAAAAGCGCAAACACCTGGGTAGGGTACGCGTCACGCGTGCTGGCGAGCGCGTCCCGCGATCGCGAACTTTTCCTGAAGCCATAGTTGCTTGGCTTGCTCCGCACGCATTGAAAATTGTTTCGGCGCGACGCCGAAACCAGCACGCGCGACGCCTGCGCACCCAGCCTTGACCAGGAACTTTGACGTCCGAAACTAGCGCGATGACCGACAAGAGCACGACGCTTGTTCCCGAGGAAGGCTGGCATTGTCTGCATCTGTTCTACCGGATCGAGTACGGTCAATGGCAATTGCTCAACCGAGAAGAACAAAATGCGGCCAAGACGAATCTGTCGTCGCTCGTGCAGGAAGCGCGCGCGATGGAATCAACGCAATTGCTGACACTAAGCATAGTGACGCCGAAAGCTGACCTCGGGTTCATGTTGATCACGCCCGACCTGCAGGGCGCCAACAGGATCGAGAAACGACTTTCACTCTCGTTAGGTGCAGATGTGCTGACGCCGGTTTACAGTTATTTGTCGCTGACCGAGGAAAGCGAATACATCACAAGCGAGGAAGAATACGCTCAAACGCTCGAGCCAACCGTGCGCAGCGACTCAGCAAAATTCGAAGAGGCGATGAGATCATTTCGCGACCGAATAAGCCATTACCGGCAGGAGCGCGTTTATCCCACGCTGCCCGACTGGCCGGTGGTGTGTTTTTATAACATGAGCAAACGCCGCGGTGAGCAGCGAAACTGGTACGCGCTCCCGTATGATGAACGCCGCAAACTAATGAAAGGTCACGCTAGTGTGGGGCGCGAATTCGCGGGCAAAGTGAAACAGCTCATCACCGGTTCCACCGGTCTCGACGATGCGGAATGGGGAGTGACCTTATTTTCGCGCGACACATTCCAGATCAAGTCGATCGTTTACCAAATGCGGTTCGATCCGGTCAGCGCCGAGTACGCGGACTTCGGTGAATTTTACATCGGCGTCCAGTTGCCGCTCGACGAATTGTTCCGGCGATTGCAGCTGTGACTCCTGCTCGTGCTCGAGATCGTAATCGATTGCACTCGAGCACGAGCAAGAGCACGACTACGAGCACAACGCTTGGATGGGTGACAGAGCGGTTGATTGTGCACGCCTGGAAAGCGTGTGTGCCGAAAGGCACCGGGGGTTCGAATCCCCCCCCATCCGCGTTTGATGAACTAGCTGTCAACAAAAATCAAAGGCAAGGGGTAGTCCGGGCCGTCAAAGCTCTTCCAAACCTAACGAGCCTAAAGCCATGAATGAATGAATCGACACCCTCATTCACGGACAAGCTTAACAAGACGGGGTCTGCGCAAAACTCCTCGCCTTCTACCGCGGCGAATCCGTAGGTGTGATCGCCCTGGAAGTCCACATCCGGCTCCTCCTCCTTCGGCACGTCTATGGAACCTCAGGTTGCAGTCGATTTTGACGGTGGAGGCTCAACTGGTTTGATCTCGCCGATCAACTGCCCCCATTGCGCCTGTTCATTGCGCAGGATTTGCTCGACTTGCTCGACGTGCGCGCCCAGCGCTTGCTGGAAAGCCGCATCATCCATCGGTGGCTTCAAATCAGGCGAGTCGGCCCGAGCGCGAAGCAGCGCGTTGGCCGCATCCCCGTAGATCTTTGCCTGGCGCTCGAATGCGTAGAGCGCGTTGTAAGCGGAAAACGCGGTGGAAAGCGCTGGAAATGCCACGGCCAAGATGGACCAAAGCCACCTTAGTCCACCCACATTTGCAGATGCTAATGCGGCGACTGCCGCAGTTAACACCATGAACACAGTTGTCAGCCACAGCACCTCGTCGCGCGAAGCCTCGAATTCTCTTCGGCGGCTGTCATAAAAAGCGCGCTGATCCTGGAACCGATGCCTCTCGTAAAGTGCAAGGAACTGTTGGTCGCGCGCTGTCATTTCACTTCTCCGCTTTTAATGTCAGCCACGCGCCGGATGAGACACGGCAATCTCTCCTGCTCGTCCGCATAAGCGCCGACGCGGCCAAGAAAAAGGAAGTACTCGGTGCGCAGCTTCTCTGCTTTCAGGCGATCACTGAAGTAACGTTCCTGCGCGTGGGTGCCCTGCGCGCGCAGCGCTACCGCCGACAGCGCAGCAGCCAGCACCGATTCAATGATCCCAGCCCAAACCGCCGGACCCGCGCCGAAGCTTGCGTGCAGCGCCCCAAGGATAGTCGCCACGGCTCCGCCAAAAATGAGCGCCACCTGCTGAAGTCGGAACTGATTCTGAACACGGAGTGCTTCGGCGTCGAGCTCCCGAAAGTGCGGCATCAGCTCGTCTTCGAGCGTTTTGAAATCGCCGCTAAAAGCTGGGGTTTGTGTCTGCGTCTCCGCCGGAACGATCTGTTGGTCTCGCGACGCAGACCATCGGAGTGACGGCAATCGTTTAAACAGAGCCACGAAATTCTTTTACTCCTGCTCGAGCATCCGGCGCAATTGGATTTTCAAGGTCGAAACGGCATCATCGATATGAAATAACGTGACTAGGCCCGAAGGCGCGATTTCAGTTCCTTGGCGGATTTCGCAAACTGACCATCGCGCACGGCCGCGCGCAATTCATCGGCAAAGCGCCCGCTGCCTTCGATCACGAGGAGTTGCCAGCCATTTGCGCACGCAATTTGTCTCTTCGGGGTTGCCGCGGATTTTCGTCAACCGGGTCCAGACGCCGGCCGAATTTGCATTGAACTCCAAACCTCGACTGTTCATTATTGAAACCCCGGCACCAATTTACTAATTAATGGCAGGAGGCACAGCAACATGGCTTGTGATGTTTTCGTAAGTCACTCGGTGAAGGACAACGCTGTTGCCGAAGCTATCGTGGCACGCCTCGAAGCAGAGTCCGTGACTTGTTGGATAGCGCCGCGTGACGTTGTGCCTGGCGCCGATTGGGGCGAATCGATTATCGATGCGATCGAATCCAGTCGCATCATGATCCTGATCTTTTCTCGGAGCGCGGACGCTTCGTCACAAATCAAACGCGAAGTAGAGCGCGCTGTTAACAAGGGCGTTTACATCATTCCATTTCGCGTTGATGACATCCCGCCCACAAAGTCGCTGGAATATTTCATCTCGACTTCGCAGTGGATGGATGCGTTTTCGCCGCCGCTGGAACGGCATTTGGACAACTTGGCGAAAACGGTCAAGGCCGTGCTAAAGACATCCCCTCTTCCGGCCGCAAACGTGCCAGCCCAACCGGAGAAACCATCGATCCCACAGCCGCCCATTCGTTCGCCTAGACGTAAATCGATACTTATCGCTATCACAATTGCGGCCTTGGTGATTGTCGCCGGTGCAGCATGGTATCTCGTACAGAAGAAAAAGGGCCCTCCTGAAAACCCGGCTGCGACTTCAACACCCGTCCCGACATCGGTCGTCACTCCAACGCCTGTCCCGATAACGCCGGCCTCGGTCACATCCGTCCCGACACTTGCTCCGATTTCAGCTCAGACTCCAAGCACATCTTCGCCCATTGCCAACATGATCAACGATGAGGAAGTGCGGAACTTTGTGACCAGCCATTTTCACGCGGAAGAGCGGGGGGACATCGATTACATGCTTTCGCAATATATCGACTCGTTCAGGTGGGGGCCAGAGCGGCGCGATAAGGCGTCCCGCCGAAATCAGTTCAACGAATTTCTCAAGCGATGGCCTGTCGTCTCGTTTAACGTCGGCGACGTTCGCGTTGAGCATTCCGCCAATCCAGACAGGGTCACGGCTGATTTTGAATACCAATTTGTTTACAGAAATCCCACGTCAGGTCGAAGCGATAGCGGCCGCACCAAGATGGAATGGGTAATCTCCAAAACGTCTGGGGCGCTTAAAATTGTTTCCTCACGAGAGACCAGAGAGCATGATTCGCCTACCCCGTCGATTACACCCGCGCGCGGACCATGGCTCTTCCCGGATTCAAGCTCTCGTTATTTGAGTGCTACTGAACTCTCAAGCCTTAGCTCTGACGATTTATGGCGCGCCCGAAACGAAGTTTTTGCCCGGAAGGGATACAAATTCACGAGCCCGAGGGGAATGGATTTGGCCCGCAGGCTCGGCGATTATTATCGCGGTGTCGATGACAATCAGGATCGCGTTTTCAACAGCATGAATCAATACGAGAAGGCCAACGTAAACCTGGTCAAATCAATGGAGAGCGGCCGCTAATCGTTGTGCATTATGTCGCCGGTTTTTTGCGCAGAGGGTTGGCTTTCTTTCTAATATGCGTCCTGATGCTGCTGGTAGGGGACCGCTCTTTCACGGAGCCGGTTCCCTCGACAAATCAGCGGTTTGAATTCGACGATGATATTCAAGCGCTGGTGCTGAGCTTGCCCGAGTCGTTTCATCACGATCAAAAGCTGGTTGCAATTCTCACCGCCCTTGCAGCGGCCTATCCCAAGGCATTGCAGGCGCTGGAAATTAGGTCCGATCAACGACTGCTCGTATGCCTTGCCGGTCAGAAGTTCATTTATGACGACGGCATAGCAAAAACGTTCGACGAACGACTCGATCATCCCGACATCGAGGATATTTTCTATCAGGCCTATCCGCTCGCGAATCCGACGGATCGGTTACCAAAGGACTTTGATCCGGGCCGTTACCGCGTTGAAGCGCTTTTTATGGCACTTTATGGTGATTCCGAATCGGCGGTCGCAAGGAATTGCGTTGTCGTAGAGTTCTGTGGCAACTCGGTAAAATTTAACGCGCGCTACGGCGCAGCTGATGCGCTGCGTGCTGTGTCCGCGGATCTGACTCCGTTGCTCGCACAGAAGCCCGAGTTACGATCTTACGTCGACAAGCTCGCCGGCACGTTTAATTGGCGCAAGGTCGCCGGCACCGAACGATTAAGCAACCATTCCTTCGCTACCGCCATCGATCTTAACGCGCAAAAAGCGGCCTATTGGCGCTGGCAGTCGCCGACGCAAATGGAAACCTTTTCGCGCAAGAATTGGCCCACTGAAATAATCGAGACGTTCGAGCGCCGCGGTTTCATCTGGGGTGGCAAATGGTGGCATTTTGATACGATGCATTTCGAGTATCGTCCCGAAATTATCGCTTACGCAAAATCCGTCGCGGCATTGGCTCCAGGAAATGAGTCAGTGCATTAGCCGCAAAGCATTCGGCGCAGCTCGGCTTTCAATTTTTGCGCGGCACCATCGACATGAAATAAGGCAACGCGACCGGAGCATGCGATCTCGCTGACCTCGGCGGATTTCGCTGACTGACCATCCCGTACGGCGGCGCTTAATTCGTCCGCAAATCTTCCGCTGCCTTCAAGCACAAGGAGTGGCCAACCATTGCGCACGCTCTGCAATGCTTCTCCCGCGGTGATCTGGCCACCGTTGGCGAGCATAGTCGCTACCGGCAGATTCACTGCCCGCGCGAGCTCAAACATCGTCCCGGTTTCGCCACCCCACTCATTGCTTTTGACCAAGACCAAGTGCGAGTGGTTCGGCTCGAGCGGTGCGACATCAGCGATGTCCGCCTCAGCTGGACCGCCGGGGTAGGTGACTTTTCCAGCCGGCGCGATTCCGAGTAACTGACATCTCCGGCCGTCTCGCGCGACCGCTTCCCCCATCATTGCCATTACGCCGGACTGAGTACCTCCGTCGATAACGAGCGCACCCAACTCGGCAGCGGCCGGCGCAATCGCACGGATGAACAATTCGGCAAGACGAGCTTTCTGCGAATCGTCAAGTCCTTTTGCACCGCCGAACACCATGATGACCGCATGCGGCTGTGCAATGTCGAGCGCTTTCAAAATGCTCCGCGCATCTGTGTCGCGCGAGGCGGTGACAACAACGGCACGATTGCCGTTCTCAAAAGCGATCTCCGTTTTCGTCACAGTTTCATTTCATCTTCGCTTGTTCCTCGCCTCTCAGCTCGCTGGTCCGCGCCGAGAGTTCTGTGAGAATGGCGTCAAGCTCTGGAATCGATTGCCCTGCCCGCTCGCGTGCTTCCTTGAGTAGTTGGAGATTGCCAAGCGTGGTCTGCGTGTTAAACGAATTCGTTGCAGCTAGCAGGGCTCTCGGGAGGATCCGGATTGCCAGCGCCCAATCACCGCCGATGCAAGCCAGCTCGAGTGCCGTGGCGATGTCCCAGTAATTACTTGAGCTCGCGCCGCCGCACCGCGCCACTGCAAAGCTCACCAACGGCAGCAGCCGCTCGGCTTCCTTCAAAGCGGTCGCGTCGCCTTTCTGGATGAGCAGACTGATTGCGTTTACGCCTGGGTAATAATCGCGCGGATCGGCTTCAAAACCTTTCGTGTAGGCGTCAATCGCATCGTCGAGCGCTGCCGCCGCCGTGATTCTTTTAGCCTGCGCCGCCTCCTTATACATGTCTTTGTGAATGCGCCCCTTGATTCCAAGCGTCTCCGAGTCGGGGCCGCGGTTTTTCAGCAGTTCGTTGAGAATTCCAAGCGCCTTCTCGCGGTCGCCCGGCTTGTTGCGGCGGTTGAGCGCCAATGCAAATTGCTGCCTGGCGACAACATAATCCTTCAAAGAATCCGGGAATGCGTTGTAGAGATCGACCATCTCATCGAACCCCTCGGCATCGCGAAAGCAAAATAGCAACTCGATCAGCACCGAGCGCCGGACAGCTTTTAGATCGCCCAAATCGCGCTGGATTTTCAAGAGCGCTTCGCGTTTTTCTTGGTGAGTTGGCTGTGAGCGCGCCTCTGAAATAACCTCGCGAAATTCCTCCGCATCCTTAATGCGATCTTTGAAAGTCTCGGTCACTTCTTCAGGTAAATCGATCCCAGGGAATTTCGGGATGAGTTGGAAAAGCGGGCTGTCATCGGTGGTAGCGTCGTTCATCGCGTCGCACAAACGTTTTGCGAGCTCGGACTTCAGTTTTTGCGCCGCTTCTTCGGTGAGTTTTCCGTTTTCAAGCTGATAACCAACAGCACGAACCAGCGCGACATCAAAAGGTAGCGCGCTAACGTTGGCAAAAATCGGGACCGTGGTGAACGGCTTTGCAGCGTGGCGAATCCCGAGCTCATAAAAGACATTTGCGTTGGCGAGTGTGAGATCGGCTACGACAAACTCCGAGAGCAACAATCGCGCAAACATGGCGCTGTGAATGATTCCGCCCGTCCGCTCTTCATCGCCTCGTAACGCCTCCAGGCCGCAGCCCTCAATCGCCGGTTTGATCGCCTCGTTGTAGATTTGATCAAAATCAACCACGACACCGCTTTTCAGATCCGGCTTCTGCCCAAACGGCATGTCCACAAAACAGAGGGCGCGGTAATTCATAGGTTATCGTTGCGACCAACATATCAAATGCGATACGAAAGCACGAGGAAATGAATACCGCCGCGCGGGTGCGCCAATCGTGTTCGCAAAAGACCGGTGATGGTACCAAGGAAACAAACGGGAGAATGTGTCGATCTTTCTTTTCTAAGTAACCGCGGCGTTGTACATCTAGTTTCGCTGCGGAGCGCGCTCTGGCATTGCCCCACAAAATGTAGAGCGCGAAGTGAGCGCGTAGATGTAGAAAGCCAGGGTCATCAGATGTCCGACTTTAAGTACTGGGCGTTCCTCAGCTACAGCCATGCCGACAAAAAGTGGGGCGACTGGCTGCATAAGGCGCTTGAGACCTATCGTTTTCCGCGACGGCTCATTGGTAAGCAGTCGCGTCATGGCATCGTGCCCAAGCAGCTTTACCCAATTTTTCGTGACCAAGAGGAACTTTCGGCTTCAGCCGATCTCGGCTCGAACATTGACGAAGCATTGCGCCAGTCGCGCTATTTCGTCGTAATCTGTTCCCCGCACGCTGTACAATCACAGTGGGTAGGACAGGAAATTATCGAGTTTAAAAAGCTCGGACGCGAAGACCGAATTCTTGCGCTGATCGTTGCTGGCGAACCAAACGCAACCGACGGCAAGCCCGGAGTCGGGCCGCAGGATGAGTGTTTCCCAAAAGCCCTGCGCTATGAACTCGCAGCAAATGGTGAACTGTCGACGCATCCTACGGAGCCGCTCGCTGCCGACGTGCGCCAAGGCAAGGACGGAAAAGACGATGCAAAGCTGAAGCTCCTAGCGGGGCTTGTTGGTATCAATTATGACGATCTCAGGCAGCGCGAACACGAGAGGCGTCTGCGGCGTGCACGTATTATTGGCGCCGTCGCACTAGCCTTAACCGCCACTTTTGCTGCAGTGACTACGTGGGCTGTCATTGCCGAGAAGCACACGGCCGCTCAAAAGAAAAGAACGCAACAGCTATTGGTCGCGTCCGACAGCGCACGCGCTAGGGAGTCGTTCGACCGAGAGGACGCAGCTAGTGCTCTCGTTTTTCTGGCACGCGCAACCGAAATTGATCCCGACACCCGAAGTGTCCCGGCCGAGCGACTTTGGTTCGCGCTTACGCAGCGGTCCTGGCCTTTGCCTGTTTCGGCCGTGATGCCTCACCGGGATGCTGTATTAAGCGCGTATTTCAGTCCCGATGGCACCAAGGTGCTCACGGCCTCGCGCGACAAGACTGCACAACTCTGGAGCGCCGACTCAGGCCAGCAACTTGGCGCAACGCTGACGCATCGCGCCTTGGTACGCCGTGCAATTTTCGTCGGCGATGGCCGGCAAATTCTAACGATCTGTTTTGACGGTGTGGCTCGACTATGGGACGCGACATCCGGTAAGCCTGTTCCGAATTGGCGAGCGGAAAATCCCGATTCACTCAATTCGGTCGCAGTCAGCACCTCTGGGCGTTATCTGGCGACCGGTTCGAAAGACGGAACAATACGAGTTTGGGAGCCGACGGGACCCAAACAGATCGCCGAAGTTCACGAAGCCGAAAACGTGCACACTCTCGCTTTTCATCCGACTGATGAAACAGTTTTACTGAGTGTAAGCGGAAAGGTGGCGCGGCTTTGGAAGCTTCCGACTGGTGACCGACTCTTTGAATTTGAACATGACCAACAAATAAACTCGGCGTCGTTCAGTCCCCGAGGAGATCAAGTCTTGACGGCGAGCAGCGATGGCCGGTGCCGTTTGTGGAATTTTGCCAGCGGCGAAGTGTCCCCAGATGAATTGGTCCACGACAGCGAAGTGAGCAATGCTTTGTTCAGCCCAGACGGCAAATTAATTGCCGCTATCGTCGGCAACCGCGCGGTCATATGGCAAGGCTCGTCCAAGCCGAGTATTAAGTACAGCTTTCAGAGCGACTCCACTATTGAATCGGCTAAATTCAGTCACGATGGCCTCGTGCTTTTCGTCGGAGACAGCAACGGAAAAGTCCAAGGATGGAGTATCTTAACTGGTCAAAGGGTCGGCGAACCGGTTCGAGAGGATGGTGCGATTGCTGCGATGGACTTGGAGCCAATCGGGCGACGCTTGCTTGTTGCCACAGCGAACGGGAACACGCGCGTTTGGCTGCCACCGATTCGATACCCAATCTCCAATGTCATTGTTCATGACGGAGGCATTCAATCCCTCGCTGTTTCGTCAGATTCGAAGTTGCTGCTGACTACTTCTGACGACAGCACAGTCCGTGTATGGGATCTGAAAAGCGGAATGCCAACCATGCCACCTTTGAAGCATGGGGCTGCAGTGTTGTGCGGAGCTTTCAGCCCGTACGACAAATATATCTTAACTGGTAGTGCAGATGGAACTGCCCGCTTTTGGTTGACTAGCTCCGGCGCATCTGTTGGCGACCCACTTGATGTTGGCGCGACAGTTTCCAACGTAGCCTTCAGTCCTGACGGGGAGGTATTTGCGACTGCAACAGAAAACGGAGTAGCGCAGTTGTGGAACACTTCTTCAAAGCAGCCCATAGGCGAGGCGATGACTCATGATGGACGAATTACAAGCATTGGTTTCAGTCGCCGCGGCGCACTGTTTCTCACAGCCGGCTGGGACGGTAAGCTGCAGATTTGGAATTGCAAAAGCGGCAAGGCAGCGTGCCCTGCGCTTCAGAGCGAAACAGAAATCACATGTGCTCAGTTCGGGCCGGGCGGCGATATTGTGGCTACCGGGTCGCGCGATGGTGTCGTTAAGATTTGGGCGATTGCGGCGGACCGGGGGCAGACACTACGCCAAACATTGAAGCATAAAGTAGCTGTCACGGATCTGGCATTTAGTCCTGACGGGCGATTCATTGCGACTGCGTCTGAGGATGGGACAGCTGTTATTTGGGATATCCGCACCGGCCAAACTGTCTGTGACCCGCTGCGCCACCAGTTCGCTGTATCTGCAGTGCGGTTCACACCTGACTCGCTGAAAATCGCGACAGCTTCGGATTCTACAGCTCAGGTGTGGGACGTCGCGACTGGCGCTGCGATCACGGAGTCGCTACAACATGAAAAACCTATTACTTGCCTTGCTTTCAGTTCTGACGGCAGAACGTTGGTAACTGGCTCGGCGGATCGCACCGCTCGAATCTGGGACCTAGCGGTCGACCTCACGCCGACAGATCGGACATATCTGGCTCAATTTGCCCGCGCCCTGTCGACATATGCACTTCGCGATTCCGGCCGGCTGGAAATGCGCATTGTCGATTCGCGTGACCGTCTACGCGAGAGCGTTGTACCTGTTACCGGCACTACGCGTATGTTAATGGATTGGTTCTTCACTTCTCCGTTAGACCGCCCTCTCACTCCATTCACATCAGTTACGCTTCGCAAGTATATTGGACAGCGAAGCAAGGGCAAAAACGATCTGCCTGCGGACGAAGCACGCTTTTTTTCGGACGAAAGTTCGTCTTCACGTTGAATGCACCCAGGGTGCGAACAAGCCGTGCGCACACCACGCTTCGTTATGATTTATGCTAAGGATAAGTTTCGCGCTCAAGGTATGGCTGCGTCGCGTCCGGAAGCCAGTCAGGTTCTGTAACTGTCGGTCCAAATGGAGTAATTGTGAGGTAAACTTTCGAGTTAAGATAGCCAAAGGCTTGCCGCTTTCCGCCAAGCGCATCGATCGTCGCATTCGCCAGGCTACGGCATTGTTTATCCGAAGACTTAGTTGCTTCGCGCAAGCTCGGCAGGCTCTGATCTCCCAATAGCAAGAAAAGGCGGACTGCCTGACCGGCGTTGAAGTCCTTCTGATCATTTTTGAGATTGATTGCAACCTTAGCAAGAATGTTAGACGTGTACAGCGGTGCATATTCCTCGAGAATGCCCCGCTTCTTTGCTAACCATGCTATGGCCCAAACCACGTACAAATCGTTCGGCTTCCCATCCATCTTTGCGATCTGGTCCTTGAGCAGTCGATCGAACTGATCGAAATGACCGTTAATGTATTTCCAATTTTCTTTGTCATTGGAGAGAAACGTATCTTTCTGCGGCAATCGAGCCATTAAAAATCGCAGGAACCGCTCATCAGGAACAAAGGATTTGGTATCGTACAGTACGTGGAGCATCACATCGCGCCCCTGTGCGTCAGTCTTGTAAAGTTCTGCTATAAGATCATCCTTTACCTCTTCGCGATATTTGAAAAGCCATGCCGCGGCATGTTCGCAATTATGTGGAATCTTGTCATCGTGGATGTCCGTGAATGCGCGGCGGAGGTCCTCTGGGTTCTGAGCAATCGACAGGCGGCACACGATCATCGCTAATCCAAGAAACCCGATATTTAAGCGGCATCTGGTCATCGATTGTCCGTCATGAGATCAAAAACCGTGATGTCGTGTCAATCCCGAAACGCCCGAACGTCGCAGTCGAATGCAATTGACTGAGCGGCATCAAGTTGATCAAATCGGCTCATGAGCGGCATTCGAATAATGCTTGGGCCGCCATGGGTCAGGCTCGCAATTGTACTGTCGTCCGCGAGCTTTTTCTCAAATCTGTTCGGACAGACCGAACCATCAAGTTCGACTGAGGCACGAGAAGCTGATGAGGAGCTAAACAGAAATTACAAGCAGGTGATGCAATCGTTACCCCCGAAATCTCAGGAGGAGCTTCGCAAAGCGCAACGAGCGTGGCTGGCCTTTGTTGACCGAAACTCCGCTGCCATCCGGGCGATGGCTCGCAAACAGGGCCGGTCGCTAACACAATGCAACGACTTGGAGGTCAGGGAACTTCGCGAGCAAGCTCGGTACATCGAAGATTGGTCTCGTAGTCAGCCGAGGGCTAACGAAACAAAATCCACGGCTCTGCTGCAGCGAGAGGATGCTGAGTTAAACACCGTTTACCAGCGGGCCCTTCAATCGCTCGATGCCGAGGACGCGCAGAAGTTGCGCGAGGCGCAGCGAGCGTGGGTCGCTTTTCGCGATGCCAGCCACAATCGCGGCGCTCAATTCGTATATGCGCTCACTGCAGACCGCGTCGAGCAGATTAACGACTTTTACATTGGGACCGGTGATTTGAGTGGACCGACTGATGAAGAAAAGGCCGCACCAGACGAGGAACAACAAGCCGATCCAACAACTCCCGATCCGTTTGAGCGAGCGCGTTAGCCAACGTTGTAAGTGGGTTTTCGTACTCATTTTAATCCGCCTGCGATCGATGAGCGACCACCTTTGGCCGCCACTCGTCAAGCCTTAGAGCGTCGGGATGCTGAGCCGTTGCTCTCGATCGTCAGCGCGTTATCTTCGCATGCACTTGCGTCACTTTGTGAATTCCAGAATCAGACGCTCGTACTCATGGGAACCAGGCCGGAGAAATAGTCCGATCCCACCAAACCGAGGGGTCCTGTTGCTGAAACAATTCAGCGAGTGCTTTTGCCTTGTTCCGTCCTGCCGTGTGTAACTGATGAAAATGTCGCTCATCTCGCGTTCATTCCAAAATCCAGAATATCATTGAAAACAGCAAACGAGAGCCTATAACAAGCACATGAGCAGACTCATCGGAACCATCGAAGGCAGCGATATTGTGGAAGAGGACGATAAGAGCGTGACCTTCACCGCAGGGTCGCAGCTCGACGGAGACGGCGCGAACGGTCAATTCGGCGAACCTCCTTGTTATGCACCTGCAAGCTATAACGGCCAGACCCTTGATGTCCTCGCGAATGCTGGGGTCCGGGCAACTGGTATGGCGTCGTGACGGATACTGGGCAGGACGACGGGAGGCCTATTGTCCAAGGACCGAATGATCCATGTCCGGGCGCTTACGTTTCGGCGACCTCGCTTCATCTGCCTGGTGACGATGGAAAGCCGCTGCCGAGTTCGTCCCCTTTCAAATATGTTGATTCCGCGACAGTGCCCTTTGTCGTGGTGCCACCGATGATCATCAAGGGAGTCGCTGGCGTGGTGATGGGATGCCGCGCCGTCGTAACGAACACGAAAAACAACAAGAGCGTCGAAGCGGTGGTTGCCGACGGCGGCCCCCGCAATAAGCTCGGCGAGATCAGCCTCGCTTGTGCCAAGGCGATCGGAGTCCCGGCAGGTGAGGGTGCGACTCATCCTGCCAACAGCGGTGGTGTTAACTCGCACATCATTCACTATCAGCTCTTTCCCGGTGTCGCAGCCGTAGTAAATAATGTGACCTATCCGCTGCAGCACAGTTAGGCTATGACCATGTTGAGCTTACTGCGGGCACTTGTTGGTCGGCCCCCGACGCGGGCGATCTTCTGCGTCGCTGTATGCGGATTTACAACTCTTCCGGCAATAGCAGAGAACGATGTAACGCCCTCGCTTGCGGGCGTGATCCGTTATCATTTCCGGGAGCGCCTGGAAGAGGTAAAGCCAGGCGGGAAACAGTATTCCGCTCCGGCTTACGAAACTGAGCAATTGCCGCCATCCAGTGCTCCCTCGGACAAAGGGCAGGTGCAGGTGATCAAAGGCAAGGTCGCGCATCTGCCGTATAGCTTCCTAATCAACCTGGGCGGAAAGGGCCCTGGCACACTTGAGGTCAAAATCCTGACCGCGGACGAAAAGCCGCTGCGCGGCTACCCTAAGACGGTCGCTAATGCGTTCGCACAGGGCGCGGAAGCGACGAGCCAGGACTTCGAAATCCCCGTCACACCGAAGTTGAAAGCCAAGATCGAAAAAGGTCTTCTCGAAAAGAATCAACACCTCACCCAGGTTCAACTCATTGTGCAAACGTCGCAGTAAATTATTTCCGACTTGCAATCGTGATTTGCTGACTCGCCTTTTTTAGAAGCCGGCCGTTTCTACGCAATTCGGCAGCGTTGCTATGCTGACTAGCTCCATGTACCCCAGAACATGGCGAAGCTAGTGTCTTATCACTAGGTGATCTTTCCAGCTAGCCGGCGAGAACTGGCAGGGCACGCCATGAAGCGTCGCAATCCTGGTGGTCGGTGGGATTGTACTCAGTCTGGCGGTACCGCCAGGTCCTGTCTCCTCAGCGAGCGAGACGAACGTAGCCTATGTCTTGGCCACGAGATTGTATTGGAAAGAAACCACTGCATCGAGCGAGCCATCGGCCTTTTGTGGCATGTACTGGAGGGCGATCGTCGCAAACACCAAGCTCACGGTCTCCGATGCCGCTTGACCGCTGGCGCCGGCAGCTGTGATGCCCGTGATACCGACGTCATTCAGCTTCACTATGAGGTAATCCTGCTGCTGCGCGTTGCGATAAGTGATCGTCGCTTGCTGGATACGCCTACTTTCGGCACACGCCTGCATGAGCAACGGCGACGCCTTGTCGATCTTGTGGACGAAAGTGAGATGCTGGAACGTCGCTCTGCCAACCGCGGAAGCAGGAACTGCGGAAACAGGGTTCGTTACTCCCCATGAGCACGACAGCACCTCGATTTCGCCTTTGTGTGTGGCGTCGAGCGATTCCCCTTGGATGCCCGCAATGTTTGCAAAGATGTCTAATCCCATCTGGACCTCAAAATTCCGCAGACTGACTGATCACACGGCGCAGACACAAAAGCCACGCAATGTCGACAGCCGATTTGTTTTTCACAGTGAAACTGAGAATAGCGGTGTAGGGCGCAGCGGGCAAGGAAAATTGATAATTGACAGGGTCCGCAAAGCGGCTGTGGACTTCGCGCTGACGGTTATTCTTGCTGAGTCCCACAGCGGCGCCCGCCCTGAGGTTGAATCCCGAAAAAGCGCTGATGGCATTACTTCGCCCGAATCACTTCCTTCTGAATTCCAACGATCTGCCACGTTTGCGCTTGCGGTCTAAGGCGTAGCGTCATCTGGAGTACTCCACTATGTGCGCCTTTCGGATTGGTCAGCGTATATGTCATAGGAAACTCCGCAACAAAGTCACTGCCATCTGCGGTAACGCTGGGTGGGTTCGGCATCGAATAGATGCGGCTTGGCCATCTTGTAATGTCGTGTTTAAGGTCCTTGCGTATGACCTCTTTACTGACCGGCCCAAACTCATAATACTCAGCGCGATCAGCGTAGTGCCGGAGTTGCGTATCGAGGTCGTTGGCGGCGAGCGACCTCACAAAGTCCTCAACGAAGAGACTAGGCTCTTCCCGTTCAGGTTGGTTCGTAACAGGTAACTTGTTATTATTCGCATTGGTAGACGCTGGCGCCACTTTTGGCAGGGCTCGCTGCAGCTGTTCAAGAGATTTGCGAGTTTGGATCCCCGAGGGCGGAAGTGGCTCGCCTTTCTCGAGTTCAACCAGAATAGCTAGTCCTTGCTGCACGACTTCAGAGGCCTCGCCCTTTTCATTCAGTGCCACGTTAGCGAGCGCAAGCTGAGCGCACACGCTCGCAGCTGTAACTTGTATCTCGGCATTGGTGGGATCGTCCTGAGCAAACCTAGTCATGGCAGCGTGGCATCTACGAAATTCATTCCTAGCCTCTTCAAGCTCGTTCCGTGCGAAAAGTGTGACTGCGATGAAACAGTGTGCTTCGGCTGCCTCTCGGTGCCACACTGCGTTTGCTGGATCGATCGCCGCAACTGTGTCCATGCTGGCCGAATACTTGCGAAATTCATCAAGCGCGTTAGCGATCTGTCCTTGTCCTTGGAGTGTTTCGCCAATATTTTTGTAGGTCCAGGCAAGAGCTCGCTGCCAGTCAGCATTGCGCGGATCGATTTGCGTGAGCTTGCGAAGGATCTCCTGGCTTGCGTGGTACTCGTCTAGGGCGGCGTCGAATTGTAGCTGTTGGAAAAGAACCCTGCCGATGTTGCTGTGGGCGGTTGCCAACTCACTCAACCTTTTCGAATCATTCGGGGCTTCTGCAACGAGGTTTTCTTGGATCGCATAAGCCTTTCGGTAGCTAGCAAGTGCCGCATCTGATTGCCCTTGTCCTAGCAAACCTATCGCTTCGACGCCGTAGCTAGTCGCTAATTGACTTTGCCAGAGTGCATTGGAGGGATCGCGGGCCGTGAGCTTCTCCAACGTTTCCCGAGCCTTGGAAATCTCATCGATTCCTCCTTCCGGCTTTTGCGATAACTGGATAGCAACGACGATTTGGGCGCTCGCCAAATCGTATAGAGCTTTGTCCGAGCGCGGGTCCACACGCTGCGCCTTTTCCGCCAACTGGACAGCCGAACGATATTTGGCGAGAGCTTCATCACTACGACCCTTGTCTGCAGCTATATTGCCTTGGTTTACGAGAACCCAAAACTTGCCGAGCAACGTATCGACCGACTCGCCTTCGGCTTTTTCCATTTGGCTGTAATACCGGTCCACCTTTACTGCCATGTCTTCCATCAAATCGAGGCGACCGATAGGGCGAAGCTTATCGGGTAGATCGTCTTGAACAAAGTGAATCACGTCATCCGCCCGGCTCCGACCGGCAATTGCTTTGCCTTTTTGGTTGACCGCTTCCTGACGAGCGAAGAATGCCACGATCGCGAGTACAATCGCGACCAGAAACCCGAAAGTTACGGCCCCAAGCGTGACCTGCTGGCGCCGTGTTGCCACCTTGCGGCTGGCTATAATGTATTCTGTTTGGAGCGCAGTGGGCTTCGGTTCCTTATTAGTGCTCGCTTCCGCGAGCCATCGCTCGGCTGCGCGCAGATCATCACCGCGCAACACGAAGCTGTTGTTCTTACCTTTGCTTTCCCAGTCGATCGCGCGTGTAAGCAAACGGGTATGAGCGCGGACCCAATCAAGATCGGTGTCCAACGCGCTGATCAGCGTGTCAGCCGCCTTTTCAAAATCATCGCTCTCGCGAAAGAAGATATAATTTAGCTTTGCGAGCGCTTCAGGCGCCGTGCCGGCGTTCACGTCCCGTGCGACGATCGGAACCATCCGTTTGTTATGCGCTGCCGCGTGCGCGATCTCGCGACCGCAGACGACCGAAGCAACCGAATTGGGCGTGAGCACAAAAACGAAAGTGTCCGCACCCTCGATCGCGCCGTAAATCGCCTGCATCCATTCTTCCGTCGGGCGAATGTCCTCCCAGTCCACCCACGCCTCTCGGCCGCGATTCTTCAAAGCCTCATCCAAGCGACGCACAAAGTCCTTGTCCTTACGCGAGTAGGAAATGAAAATGTCCGCCATTGTTTTAGCGACGTTCTCTCGATCCTTTTTGGCTTCAGCAGCTATTGATTTCGCGACAACTGACAGTCAGAAATACTCCCTATCTTTGGAGGTACCAAGCACAAAGTCGGTTTTCATCATGTCGTCTGACCGTACGATGCAGGCAACGCTTGGCCGCCGTTATGCTCCTTGAAATAAAGACGCTTCCACTGCATTTCGCATTCGACGACTTCGAATCGCCGTCCATCCGCCACTCCTCTCGCTGGCAATCTTTTCCTCGCGCGCTTAATGCGCTGGAGGTCGCCGCGGCGACTGCGACCCGGTGATTACTCTGGCCTAAGTGTTGTGGACCAGTCGCGTTTCTCAATCACCTGCAGCTCCTGCCGCAGTTTCACCATGCTGCCTTGGGAGAGCACACCGCGAAAGTTTACGGTTGGATAAATCATGCAATCGCGGCCAATCACCGAGCCTGGGTTGATTACCGCATTGCAACCGATTTCGGTGCGGTCGCCGACGATCGCGCCGAATTTCCTGAGACCCGTCGGGATTTCGCCGTCGGGGGGGACTACAGCGATCTCTCCATGATCGAGCTTCACGTTTGAGAGAATCACCCCTGCGCCGAGATGAGCATGATGACCAAGAATTGAATCACCGACATAATTGAAATGCGGCACCTGCACTTCATCGAACAGAATGCAATTTTTGAACTCGCACGAGTTGCCCATCACCACGCCGTTTCCTGCGATGACGTTCTCGCGCACGTAGCAACCGGTGCGAATCCGGCAATTTTCGCCGATCCATGCCGGGCCCTTCAAAAACGCGCCCTGCTCAACGATTGTTCCTTTGCCGATGAAGACATGGTTACTGATGAATGGCTTGCCCATCAGCTCGCCCACAATGCCGGGTTTCAATCGAAATTGGAGATAACTGGCGATCTGTTTAAGCGCGTCCCAGACGTAATTCTGGTTTTCGAACAACTTCGGATGGGCCGTGTGCTCGAGGTCAAGAAAATCAGCGGGCGCAAACATTTGTTACAAGCTAACTGTCGGCGCGTCTCGTAATCGTCTGACCGTCCTTGGTGTCACGCGCTTCCCAACCGAGTTCATTCAACTTGTCGCGCAATTCATCGCTTTTTCGAAAATCTTTTGCAAGCCTCGCTTGTGCGCGTTCTTTGGCGAGTCGCGCCACCTCTGCCGGGATCTTCGCTGCGGTAAGCGTCCCCGTGAGCTTTAGCTCACCCGTTTGCGCGACTAGGACCCGAACGCGTCGTTCATCGGGTTCAAACCGAAGAACATGGTTAATTCGTTCCCACCACTTCATCCAAGCCGCCGCAGTATTCGCATCGAGTTTGTTTTCGTCCACCGCGCGATTCGTTTCATTAATTCTGTCGAACAAGAATCCCAGCGCCGCGGAAATGTTCAGGTCGTCATCCAAAGCTTCTTCAAAAGCCGCGGTTGGGGATTGAGCGTTGGGCGTTGGGCGTTGGGCGTTTTCTTTTTCTGCGACTTCACGCAAGCGCGCGAGCCATTCATCGATACGACCGAGCGATTCGCGCGCTTCGTTCATTCCTTCCCAGGTGAAATTGAGCGGCACGCGATAATGCACGCGCAGGAGGGCGTAACGAAGCTCCCGGCCTGTGTAACCTTTCGACAGCACATCCGGCACAGTGTAAAAATTACCCAGCGATTTCGCCATTTTCTGGCCGTCGACCAGCAGATGCGCGCAATGCAGCCAGTAACGGACGAATTTCTTTCCCGTCACTCCCTCGCTCTGCGCGATCTCCGCTTCGTGATGCGGGAAAATGTTATCGACGCCGCCGCAGTGGATATCGATCTGGTCGCCCAACAACGCGGTGGACATCGCGCTGCACTCGATGTGCCAGCCCGGCCGGCCCGGGCCCCACGGCGAATCCCATTTCACGTCCCCATCTTCTTCATCCCATGCCTTCCAGAGCGCAAAATCGCCGATGTGCTCCTTGTCGTATTCGTCGTGTTTCACACGCCCGGTTGATTGCAGTTGGGTAAGATCGAAATGCGCAAGCTTTCCGTAGTCGGGGAATTTATTGATCCGAAAATAAACTGATTTGTCGTCCGCCTGATAAGCAAGCCCGCGCGCGACAAGCACGCGGATCATCTCGACCATCCTATCGGTGTAACGCTGATCGGTAGCGGCGGGGAACTCATCGGCGCGCTTGATCCGCAACGTTTCAACATCTTCGAAGAACGCCTGCTTGAATTGCTCGGTGAATTTGGCCAGCGGCACTTTGGCTTCGCGCGCGCCGCGAATCGTCTTGTCATCCACGTCCGTGATGTTCATTACGCGATGCACGTTGTAACCGCGCAGTTCGAGATGGCGCTGAAGCAAATCTTCGAAGATATAAGCGCGGAAGTTTCCGATGTGCGCGCGGCTGTAAACAGTCGGGCCGCAAGTGTAGATGCGAATCGGGCGCGCAGCCGGATCGCGCGGCTCGAACTCTTCCAGTTCGCGCGAGTAAGTGTTAAAAAAGCGCATTTGTCATGCTACGCTCCGCTCGGAATGACAACGGGTTCATTCCTGCTCAACCGTTGCAATTGCAATCGCAGCCATCCCTTCGCCGCGCCCGACTGGGCCGAGCCTCTCATTTGTCGTCGCTTTAACGCTCACGTTCGATTCGCTTACTCGAACAGCGTCCGCGATTTTTTGTCGCATCGCGTGGACATGAGGGGCGATCCTGGGCTCCTCGACAATAATGGTTGCATCGATATTCACGACGCGGGCATTTTTTTCTGAAAGCAATTCCGTGACGCGCTTCAAAATCTCGATGCTGCTGATGCTACGAATCGACTCATCCGTATTTGGAAAATGCTGGCCGATGTCGCCCGCGCTGATTGCGCCGAGCAATGCGTCGGCAATCGCATGCGACAAAACATCCGCGTCCGAGTGTCCTTCCAAGCCAAGCGCGTATGCGATCTCGATGCCGCCCAAAATCAGTTTTCGTCCCTCCGCGAGACGATGGATGTCGTATCCGATTCCTGTTCGAATCATCGGCTTCGTCAGGTTAAAACGTTGCATCCTCGAAGCATCAAACCGGCGTCGAGCCGCCGCAATCCAAAGCGTGCTGGCCACGCGAAACATTCATCATTCGTCATTGGAGCTTCAAATCGATCACGCCATTCGACGCGACGATGCTGTATTTGTCTTTCATGTTCTCGCGTGGACGAAGATCGACAGCGCCGCCTGCGTTTTCAACCAGAAGCCACCCCGCTGCGATGTCCCACAAACTGATTCCCGTTTCGATGTAGGCATCGAACCGGCCGCAGGCGACGTAGGCCATGTCCAGTGCAGCGCTGCCAAGCACGCGGCATTTGCGCGCGCGATGAATCATTGCCTGGAGCAACGGAAAATTTGTGTCGATCGTCTCCGCGGTTTTAGCGAGCCCGACTGAGATAACGGCCTCGGCCAGCTCCGCGCGATCGCTCACGTGGACGGGCTCACCATTTAATTTCGGCGCTTCGCCTTTTTGTCCGAGCCACATTTCGTCGCGAATCGGATCGTAGATCACGCCCACCATGATCTCGTTGCGCAGGCGCAGCGCGATCGAAATGCAAAAATGAGGAATCCCGTAGAAATAATTCACGGTGCCATCCAGTGGATCGACGATCCACTGATGCTCGCTGGATTGATCCCCCACGATACCTTCTTCGCCGTAAAGCGCGTGGGCAGGAAATTCGTCGAGAAGCAATTTGCTGATCAACTCCTGCGCCTCAATATCGATCTCCAATTTGATGTCGTGTGCCGCGACCGCGTGGACGCGCTGCTGCCGCTGAAAATTTTGGCAAACCAACTTTCCCGCTGCGCGCGCGGCATTTTCAGCCGCATCCAGGTAACGCTTCATCAAAAGGTTGAGTGGTTGAATGGTTGGGAAGTTGAGTCGACCGCGACGGCAGCCACAGGATAACTGCTCCCCTCAACGGCTCAACCTGTAAGCTCCTCAACAACACTGTTTCGTTTTTGTCATGTCGAGCGAAGTCGAGACATCTCAGGATTTTCTCCAGAGATTCCTCGACTCCGCTGCGCTCAGCTCGGAATGACAGAGTGGGCGTGCAAAAAAAACCGGGAGGAAAATAAATTCTCCTCCCGGGTTGAAGTTGGGGTTGTGACTCCGAAGAAATTCGGAGTCGTTAATCCAGCGTTGGGCTTAGTGCCTCTTTTTCTTCGCTGATTTTTTCTTTGCTGCTTTTTTCTTTGCCATCGACTAATTCCCCCCTTTCGATCCGCAACGCGCGGAACTTGGTGAAGAGTTGGGAATGATTTTCACTTCACTTAATTGGGTTCAGTAATCGTCGTCTCATTTTTTTTGTCAAACCTTTTTGTTGCGAATTCTGAAAAAATTTTGATCAGCTCGTGTGCGAGAATTTTTTTTGGCGCGCGAGAAATGTTTTTAATTTCGCCGTTGTGAAACAGAATCATCAATTCATTTTGGTCGCTCTCCATTCCGAGACGGGCGTCGTTGGCAACGATGATGTCGCATTTTTTTGCGCGCAGTTTCTTTGCCGCATTTTGCTCCACGTCATTGGTTTCTGCGGCGAAACCAACGAGGAGAAATTGGCGGTCTCGCCGGCGGCCTAACGAATCGAGAATGTCGCGCGTGGGAACTAATTCGAGCGAAAATTTCTCACCGCGTTTTTTGATCTTGATCGGGGAAACGTTTGCCGGCTTGTAATCCGCCACGGCCGCGCACAGGACACAGACGTCGCAGCTGTCTGCATCCCGGTGCACCGCATCGAACATTTCGTCACTGGTGGACAAGGAAACAAATTTCGCGCTGCGCGGTGGGCCGAGATTGACCGGTCCGGAAATCAAAATGACTTCGTGTTCGGCTTCGAGCGCTGCTTCGGCAATCGCGTAGCCCATTTTTCCCGACGAGCGATTGGAGATGTAACGAACCGGATCAATAAGCTCGCGCGTCGGTCCGGCCGTGACGAGAAATCTCACGCGATCAATTTGTCGTGGCGGCTAAGAACAAATTCCGCGCGAAACGCGATGTCGTTCACTTTCCAAAGCCGGCCAAGGCCTTCGTAACCGCACGCGAGCATTCCTTCTTCCGGCCCGATGAATTCGATACCGCGCGCTTTGAGTCTTTCGACGTTCTCCTGCGTGGCGTGATGTTGCCACATTTTTCCATTCATGGCTGGCGCGATCAGAATGGGCGCGCGCGTGGCGAGCGCAATCGCGGCAAGCGGATGACCAGCCAGACCGTTCGCAAGTTCGGCGATGATATGCGCGGTGGCAGGCGCGATCAGGAGCAGGTTCGCGCGATCGGCGAGATCGATGTGGCCGGGTCGCCAGTTATCTTTTTCATCGTAGAAGCTCGTCATCACCGGATTTTTGGAAAGCGTTTGCAACGTCAGCGGTGAAATGAATTCGGTAGCGTCGTGTGTCATCACCACAAAAACTTCGTGGCCCTGTTTGACGAGCAGGCTGGCCAGCTCAGCAGATTTATAGGCAGCGATCGATCCGGTGACGCCGAGCACGACACATTTTGTCATTCCGAGCCCTTCGGCTTCGCTCAGGACAGGCTCTGTCGAGGAATCCCGCTGTAACGCAGTGGATTTAGCTGCGGGGTCCCTTGACTTCACTGCGCTCCGCTCGGGATGACGGTGTGAACGTTTCATTTCTGGATCAGCCTTCGGCTCAAGTAACTTTCTGCAGCCATGATGTTGCGGAATTTTTCCAGATCCTCGTCAACTGACCCACTAATAATCGTGTACCGGTAATCGCGCCATAGTTCCATTTCTCGCTTCGCGGTCTCCAGCCGGCGTTTGATCTGTTTCTCGGTCTCGCTGCCGCGCTTGCGCAACCGTCGCCGCAATTCGTCGAGATCGGGCGGCATGATGAAAACGTCTGTGAGTGCCTGGCGAATTACCGGATCGTCGCAATCGCGGATGATGGCGGCACCCTGAGTATCAATGTCGATCAAGACATCGACTCCGTTATTTAAATTCGTCAGCACCGGTTTACGCAACGTGCCGTAAAAATCTCCGTGCACTTGCGCGTGTTCCAGAAAATCGCCGGCTTCGAGTCTCGCGAGAAAATCCGCATGTGAAAGAAATTGATAATGTTTGCCGTTAATTTCACCGCTGCGCGGCGCTCGCGTGGTGCAGGAGACCGAATAAAAAAGCTTGGCAGTTTGTCGGATTGCTTCCACCAGTGTCGTCTTGCCCGCGCCTGAGGGCGCCGAGACGACGAAGAGAATTCCGTGGTGGCTGAATCGTTTACTCAAGGTTTTGGACTTGCTCCCGGATCTTCTCCAATTCGGCTTTGCAAGCTATGACACGTTGTGAAATGGCTGCATCATTCGCTTTCGCGCCCAACGTGTTGAGCTCGCGAAAAATTTCCTGGATGATGAATTCCAATGTGCGTCCGACCGGCTCTCTCCTGCGCAAATGATGAGCGAATTGAGCGAGGTGACTCTCGAGGCGCGTCAACTCCTCCGACACGTCCGCGCGATCGGCAAAAAAAGTAATTTCCTTTAGCACGCGTTCGTCGTCGCTGGCGATCGGCAGCCCGGCTTTTTGAATGCGGTCAAGCAGGGCGGCGCGATATCGTTTCACCGCGTCGGGATGAAGCGCGCGAACTTCCTTGAGTCTTTTTCGGATCGCTTTGAGCCTATGAATTAAATCCTTGGCCAGATGTTTGCCTTCGCGCTCTCGCATTTTGATTAAATCGGCGAGCGCAGCGCGCAGCGCCCGCTCAATGGCCGGCCAGGATTCTTCCGCGATCACGGCTTCTTCCGGGAACCGCATCACGCCCGGCGCTTGCAGAATTGTGCTAATAGTGATCTCGCCCGGCGCGTTTAACTCTTTTTGCAATGTCCGCATCGCTTCGTGATACGAGCGGGCGAGTTCCGTGTTGAGCGCCAGGTTGCGCGCGCCGTCGGCGCCGCTGTGGAGCGTGACGGTGGCATTGGTCCGGCCGCGCGAGATATTTTCGTTGATCGTCTGACGTATACGCGGTTCGAGCTCGGCCAGATCGCGCGGCAAATTGATCACGACGTCGCTCTGCTTCCGATTCACCGAATTGAGTTCGACGCTAAACTTTGTTCCGGCGTGATCGGTCTCGGCGCGACCGTATCCAGTCATGCTCCGCATAATTTTCGTACGATTCGAAGCTTTATCGCAGAAAAACGGTCAACGTTCAATGTTCATCAACCATCGTGCTGCGTAGTAGTTTTCACAGGCGTCAGGGGTGACCCGACGCCGAAAGCCTTGAGGTTGGTCCTCGAGCAGCTGTTAACAAGGCTCTGCGCTGCACGCCGGTGTGGGGAAGGCATTGCAATCTGATCGATGGATTCGAACCACTGCTGTTCCGGCGCGATTCGCTTCGGTGCGGGACGACAATACACAGCAAGTGTGACGCGGTGATGCGTAAAGGGAAATGTGGATATGTGTAGCGGCCGGCCAGACACGCTTGTCTGCAGCGGCGGCAAAATCCACATCCCGCGCCAGCGTTTGGATGATTGTTGGAGCAGGATCTTTCCCTGACGAACCACAAATGCGTGGTTTTCGACAAGTCGTATTGTACGCGAGCGAAATTTCCTGACCGGCAGGGTTTCCGGATTTTTTGCGCGGCAGAATTCTTTTACCGGGCAAATGCCACATTTGGGCTCTCGGGGAATGCAAACCAGCGCGCCGAGATCGATGAGTGCGGAGTTGTAAATCCGGGCGTTGGATTTCGGAACAAGACTCGCTGCATATTCCCAGAGCGTTGTCCGGTCCGCCGAGGATTCGGTCGATCTGCGAAAATCGAAAAGTCTCGTCAAAACGCGAGCAGTGTTAGCTTCGACGATTGGGACTGACTGATCGAAGGCAAAGCTGGCGACGGCATGCGCGCTATATTTACCGATTCCCGGAAGTTGCTGCATTTGCTCGATTGATTGCGGAAAGCGTCCGCGATATTGATCTGCGGCGACCCTTGCGGTGGCATGAAGATTTCGTGCACGCGCGTAATAGCCGAGCCCTTGCCACGCGTGCAGGACGTCATTTTCAGAAGCGCAAGCCAGCGTAGCGAAGTCTGGAAATCGACGTAGCCACTCATCGTAATAAGGAATCACAGTGGCGACCTGAGTTTGCTGGAGCATGAACTCGGAGACAAGGATAGCGTATGGGTCGCGCGTTTGGCGCCACGGAAGATCCCGGCCGTGGCGGCGAAACCAGCGGAGAAGAGAGCGGCGAAACACTAGAGGCTTCTTGAGCAGGATCACAATTTCCCCGGAACGTCCAACGCCCAACGCCGAACGTCCAATGTCGAATTCCAGAGTTGAGCGTTGGACGTTGAGCGTTCAGCGTTGGACGTTTGCTACAAATGAATTCGTACACCCATCCGCTCACGAAAGAGCAAGCGACAAAGCTTCGCGCGTTGCTGGAAGAGCTAGGGTTCGAATTTTCCCCGAAGGAGTGGACGATTTTCTTCGCGCAGAAAAACAAGCTGAGCGTGGCCGTTTACGAGAAGGGACCGAAAGTGCTCGTGCAGGGTCGAGGGGTGGAGGAGTTCGTCCAATTCGAACTGGAGCCAAAAATTTTGGGCGAGGCGAGGTTGGGCTACGAGGAGGTGCACTCACCCGAAATGTTTGAGCCGCACTTTGGTGTGGACGAGAGCGGGAAAGGCGATTTTTTCGGACCGCTGGTGATATCCGGTGTTTACGTTGACCGTCTTATCGCGCGCAAATTTCTCGATGCTGGCGTGGTGGACAGCAAACGGATCGGCTCCGATGCGCGCATTCGCGCGCTGGCGGACACGATTCGGAAAAGTTCGCTAGGTTTGGTGGAGACGGTGCTGATCGGTCCGGCGAAGTACAATGAGCTTTACGAGAAGTTTGGCAATCTTAACCGGCTGCTCGGCTGGGGCCACGCGCGCGTGATCGAGAATTTGCTTGCGAAAAAACCGGCATGCCTGCGGTCGTTGTCGGACCAGTTTGCGGATGCGCGAGTGATCAATGCGTCCTTGCTGAAGCACGGGCGCAAGATCGCGATCGAGCAACGCCCAAGAGCGGAATCCGACATTGCGGTGGCGGCGGCGTCGGTGGTGGCGCGAGAGGCGTTCATCAACTGGCTGGAGCGCAAAAGCAAAGAGCTCGGTATGCGATTGGAGCGAGGGGTATCGCCGAGCGTAAAAGAGGCAGCCACAAAGCTGGTGGAAATGAACGGGCCAGACGCGTTGCGCGAGGTGGCGAAAGTGCATTTTCGAACGGCGCACGAGATCGCGCCGAATGATTATCCCGCCCCGCCTGCGCGTGAGAATTGGCGCAAGACGCCGTGATTCATGCTAACGCGGCGAAGCGAGTTGCGTTTCGTGTTCTTCTCGAACAGCTTAGGCCTATTAAAATTTTATCGTTTTTGTGATCAGTGGCCACCGCCGCAGCCGCATGGAACGATTATTAAAATAGATATGTCAAAGTTAACCAAGCGCGACATCGTCGTTTCTATCAGCAACCAAACCGGCATGGTTCAGCATCAAGTCTTTGACGTCGTCCAGCGCACGCTCGACAAAATCACCGACAGCCTGGCAAACAACATCCCGGTTGAACTGCGAAATTTTGGCGTTTTTCAGCCGCGCCTGACAAAGCCGCGAGTGGGACGCAACCCGAATCAGCCCGGCAGCAGTTTTGTAATCCCACCGCGCGCGACCGTGAAATTTAAGGCTGGCAAAGTCATGCGTCAGCGCGTCGAGAAGCTCTCACGCCAACTGAAGGAAGCGGCAGAGCGCAACACCAAAACAGAAGCCGGGGTACCAAGCGGAGAGTAGCTCAGGAGAGCAAATTCTGGATCGTTTTTTCCAGGCGCTCTAAATTAATTGGTTTCGTGAGGTGCTCCGAGAAACCTGCCTCTCTGGCTTGCTTCACGTCTTGTTCGCTACCAAAACCGCTGAGCGCGATTCCAGGCAAATCTTTGTTGACCCGCACTTCACGCATCAACTCGTAACCGCTGCGGTCCGGCAACCCGATGTCGCTGATGAGCAGATCGAAATCCTCTATGCGTACTTTCTCGACTGCCTGTTCCGCGGAATGAGCTACAGTAATTTCGTAACCACGGCGCTCCAGCATCCTCTTCATTCCGATGCAAGTATCATAATGGTCATCCACCAGCAGAAGGCGCCGGTGCTTTGAAACGGTCGCTTCTGTTTCCTGGTCTGCTGGTTGATCTTGCTTCTCGCCGTCGCCATCGATCGGAGCCAACACCGTGTTCAGTTCCACTGAAAACGTGGCACCCTGGTCTTTCCCGGGACTTTGCACGCGAATTTGCCCGTCATGCGCGTCGATCAACGCCTTCGAAATGGCCAAGCCAAGCCCGAGCCCTCCAAAGCGGCGGGTAATCTCGTCTTGTCCCTGTTCGAAAGCGTTAAAGATTTTATCGATTGCTTCCTTTTCGATGCCAATTCCTGTGTCGATGATGCGAACTTCAATCTTATCTGCCGTAGGGTTAAGCGTCTCGATAGTGATTCGGCCTTTTTCAGGGGTAAATTTCACGCTGTTCTTGATCAGATTCCAAAAGACCTGTTGCAATCGCGCCGGATCGCCCTCCACATGCGTATGAGCGGCGCGAAGATGAAATTCTACTTCGAGGTTCTTCGCAGCAATCTCTTCCCGGCATATCTCGTAAGCGCGCTGCAGCGTTTGGTGAACGCAAATCGTTTCAAAGCTCAGCTGCAGTTTGCCCTTCGAGATACGAGTAACGTCGAGCAAATCGTCAATTAGCCGTGCTTCGAGCTCGACATTTCGCCGAACGACTTCCAGCGCTTCTCTAACAGGTTGGGAATCTGGCACCTCAGCTTCCAGCTCCCCTACCATCGCAATTACTGGCGCGAGGGGACTGCGCAGTTCATGGGACAAAAGTGCCAGGAATTGGTCCTTGGCAGCATTTGCAGCGATCAATTCCTGGCGCAACGTGACGTCGCGCGTCTTGTCCTCCACCAAATAAAGCACACCCTGAATGGTTTCCTGGGCGCCCTGTAGCCGGAGCAGATTAATGTCCAAAAAGTGCGTCACTCCCGTCTTATCTTTCAACGGGTGCTCAGTCAGGTGAAATGGCGTTCCAAAGGTAAGGACTTTCTCAATCGCTCCGGGCGGCGCAATCTTCACATCGTCACAGGCGATTTGCGCGATGTCGCGGCCGGCAGGCAGATCTCCAAAGCGTTCCGCCATGCGCGCAAAGGCATCGTTTGCGTGAAGAAAGCGGCGAGAAGTTGGATCGACAAAAGCGATTCCGCTGGGCATGTTCGCCAGCATTTTCTCGTTGAAGACAACTTCACGCTCCAGCCGTTCCTTGGACTCCATCTGGTGTTGATAAAATCGGCTGCCCAGCCAGGCGAAGACCGTCGTAAGGGCGACCAGCCACGCTGCCAGCAACGTCATTCGCTGCAGCAGATCATGAACCGGTTTGTAAGCCAGCGCTTTCGGCTGTTCTACCACTGCCACCCAACCAGTGTTTTCGATCGGACTGAATGAATAAAGGTTCCCATGCTCCTCGAAATGTCCGGCGTTGTTTTCACGGATTTCCTTGATCAACGCGCCGCCCTGGGGTGAAAGTCCGCTAGGGTTCGGCTTAAAATCATTCGCAAAAAGCGCAACGCCGTTTTGATCGAGAACTTCGAACAGAAACCGATCGGAAAATTCGATGGCGGACAAACGCCGGCCAATTCTCTCCACGAGCACCGAGTCGCCAACGTAGCCGAGAATCCTTTGGTCGGGCGCGCGCACTGCTGCGACGATATTGGTGACCAGCCGGTTATCCGTCAGCCGCGAATGAACGGGCGAGACCACGGCCTCGTTGGATGCCTCTGCTTGTTGGCGCCAGTAACTGGCCCCGAAATCCTTTCCGACTATCTCAGGCGCCGTCGGGATCGACGCAATTAAGGCACCATCGGGTGCGGTAAAAAACATTCCGTCGATATTCGGGTGCGAATAGAATGCCGAGTTGAGCCATTGCTGAGCCATAGGTGTGGGATTTGCCGCACCCAGAATTCGCGCAACTTCGGGGAGCGTCTGATAATAGTTAATGATGGCACTGCTGCGGCTGAGATCATGGCCGACCAGATGGCCCACCAGTTGGACCAAAGTTTGCCGGTCGCGTAGTATTCTTGATTCTAGGGTATCGCGTAGGATGGTGTAGGAAACAATTAGCGTCAGGATCGACGGGATCCATCCCGCCAGAAGAATAGGAAAGATGATCTTGAAACGCTCGAAACGGTCGTGCCTTCGTTTCGTTATTGTGTCTCCCAGCTGCATGCCTGCTTCTGCCAGAAAAATTGGCCTATCACGGTTAACCTGCTGTCCGTCTGAGGCAAGGGCGAATGTCGGGAGTGCAATTTTTTTAAATACAGGTAGGGTCGGCGGACGACCAAAAAGATTGCCAGAACCGGTCGCTCCCGCAATTACGAAGATCGATAGGAGACCGCTGTGTATCAACACAATATGACCGCGGTTCTCACAGGCAAACATGCGATATTTTGGATTGACGCAACTGCTGAAAACGGCATCATGACGCCCTTATTGGCTCAACGATTTGTGCCATAGGAACTCCTATGCAAGGAAGTGTCGGACATATCATTTGGACGGTTTGCTACCTGAGCGTGCTGATCGGGCTTTCCGCTTACGGCGTTCATCGCTACTTCATTATTTACCTCTACCTGAAAAACCGGAAGCGGCCGCCGGCGCCAGCCCATTATTTTGAACAATTCCCGAAGGTGACGGTGCAGTTGCCAATTTTCAACGAGATGTACGTGGCCGAGCGATTGATCCGTTCGGTAAGCGAGCTGGATTATCCGCGGGAGCTTTTGCAAATTCAGGTGCTGGACGATTCAACTGATGAGACGCGCGAAATCACTGCCTCATGCGTAGAGGAACTGCGTCAGCGCGGCTTCGATATTCAGCTGATTCATCGGGTTGACCGCACCGGCTTCAAAGCCGGCGCACTGGCGGTCGGGCTTGAAGCGGCAGAGGGCGAGTTCGTTTGTATTCTGGACGCCGATTTTGTCCCGCAAAGAGACTTACTAAAACGCACAATCCATTTCTTCACCGATCCTAAAGTGGGAATGATCCAGACCCGCTGGGGCCATTTGAACCGGGGGTATTCATTGCTCACACGCATGCAGGCGATTTTTTTGGATGGGCATCTTTTGCTCGAGCAAACTGCGCGCAGTCGCAGCGGCCGCTTTTTTAATTTCAATGGAACCGCCGGTCTCTGGCGGCGCTCCTGCATCGAAGAAAGCGGGGGCTGGCAATATGATACGCTATGCGAGGACCTCGATCTGAGCTATCGCGCTCAGCTAGTAGGCTGGAAATTCATTTATCTCTCAGACGTGGTCACTCCTGCGGAGTTGCCGGTGGACATGAACGGTTTCAAGTCTCAGCAGCATCGCTGGACGAAGGGCTCGGTCCAAACGTGCAAGAAACTGTTACCCACGATCTGGCGCAGCCAGCTTCCATTTCCAATCAAGCTTGAGGCCACCGGTCATTTGATGTCCAACTTCGCTTACCTGCTTCTTGCGTTTCTGTGTGTGCTTTTGCATCCCTCCACTGGTGGGCCTGAAGGTGGCTGGCTGCGCATAGTCCTCATCGACATTCCGATCTTTCTTGCAGCATCGGCTTCGGTCGCCGTTTTCTATATTTGCGCCCAGCGGGAGCTGCATCCGCGGACATGGATGAAGGAGATTCTTTTTCTGCCATGTCTGCTCGCTTTGGGAATTGGT
This sequence comes from Candidatus Udaeobacter sp., assembly GCA_036499425.1. GTDB lineage: Bacteria > Verrucomicrobiota > Verrucomicrobiia > Chthoniobacterales > UBA10450 > Udaeobacter. The sequence continues at coordinate 114,247 of DASYDT010000022.1, forward strand.
CTCTCGCTGAATAACGCCCGAGCAGTGCTGGAGGCGCTCATCAACCATAAATCGGACTTCACGCGTACGCCGAAGTACGGCATTGAACGCAAATCGCAGCGGTGGCGCAGCTGCAAGTACCGGCCCCTCAAGTCAACGCTTCCGCTGCCGGAACTGGCCTTCGCTATTTATTTCAGTTACTTCGTGGTGTTCGCCATCGCGCACGGCCAGTTCTTCTCAGTGCCGTTCCTGCTGATGTTCCAGGGCGGTTTCGTTTACGTTTGCCTCTCTTCATTTGGCAGTCGCTGGTCAAAAATCAATTTAGATAGCTCACGCGCAGGCGCTGCAATTCCTGCGTGACAAAACCCGAATTATCGGGTAAAGAGTTGCCCATGTTTCGGCCACTGGCTGTGATTTTTAGTCTGGTTTCGATCGCGCCGGCATTTTCTGCTGCGCAACTCACGCAGCTCGATCCGTCGTATCGTTTGATAATCAGTATCCACGACCAGAAGCTGATGCTTATGGAGAACGGCGGGCGAGTGGCAATTTACCCGGTCTCAACGTCGAAGTACGGCGTCGGTGATTTTCGCGGGAAAATGACGACGCCGCTCGGTTACCTGATGGTTGCGAAAAAGATCGGCGACAACGCGCCAGTGGGGGCCGTCTTTCACCATCGGCGGTGGACCGGCGAAATTCTCCAGCCAAATGCTCCCGGTCGGGATCCGGTGACTACGCGGATCATTTGGCTGACGGGACTTGAAGCCCAAAACGCGCAAGCCTTTCACCGCGGCATCTACATCCACGGCACACCGGAAGAGAAAACAATCGGTCGGCCAGCCAGCTACGGTTGCATCAGAATGAAGGCCGCCGACGTCGCCGTGCTCTATAATGAAGTTCCACTCGGAGCGCTGGTGCAAATCACTCCAGATCGTTTGCCAAAAGTCGCAAAAGCGCGGCCGCAGCCGCAGCCTGTTAGCACGTCGGTTGTGCAAAACGAAAAACCAGCCAGCCAGCAGCCGCAGCCCGAACCAACATCTGCCTCAGGCACACTGAGCGTCGAGCAAATGCGAATGGGTGGAACGCTCGCTGCCGAGCGCGAAAAAGCGAAGCTCGCGTTGGGCAAACGCATGTAACCTTCGGCTTCGGCACCGCGCGCGGACTGCTCCACAATTTTTTTTGATCGACAATGGCCAACACCAGATCAGCTACCAAACGAGCTCGCCAGACGTTGAAACGATCGCTGCGTAATCGCAGCGTGGTGACGCGTCTGCGCACCATGCAAAAACAGGCGCGTTCCACGCAAACGCCCGGCGCGGATCAAATCCGCGCGTTAATCTCGGCGATCGATAAAGCTGCGAAGCGCGGTATCATTCACGGAAACGCAGCCAACCGTCGTAAAGCGCGGCTCAACAAAGCGCTCGCCGCGGCGAAGTAGATAGGGACGCCGCGTTGTCCCGAAAGTTTTCGGGAGACATCGCAGCGCGATGTCCCTCCCATCTTCCCTTTGCATATCGCACCGACCGGATAGATTCTGTGGAATGATTCCAGCGCTTCTTCTCGTGATCGCGGCGGTCGTATTTCGTATCGCCACAGGGTTCTTCGGACACTCCGGTTCGATCGGGTGGATGAACTTCGCGCCCATCGCCGCGATTGCGCTCTGCGCGGCTGCATACTTTCCGCGTAAGTACAAATTCACTGTTCCCATGATCGCGCTGCTGATCTCGGACATTGTGTTGGACGCTCACTACGGATTTTCACTTTCTAGTCCCTTTGTGCTCTCGCACTATATTGGCTTTGCGATCATCGGCTGCCTTGGATTGCTTCTGCAAAACCGCGCTTCGTGGAAGACCCTCCTGCCTGCATCGTTCGCCGCATCGTTCATCTTCTACGTGGTAACCAATGCCGTTTCTTGGATTTACGATCCTGGTTACACGAAGAACTTTTCCGGTCTTATTCAGTCGCTGACGGTTGGCTTGCCTCAATACAGCGCTACTCCCAGCTGGATGTTCTTCCGAAATTCGGTCGTCAGCGACCTATTGTTCACTGTACTTTTTGTTGTCTGCATTAACCTTGGCCGAAGCGCGGAAGGATCGCGGGCCCGCGCCGCAGTTCCGCGCACGGCTTGACCGCCATGCAGCGGGGCGAGCAGCGCGACGAAGTCGAAATGCTCTCGCTGATGCTGTTGATTCGGCGCTTCGAGGAACGCGCCAGCCAGCAGTATCAAGCGCAGAAGATCGGCGGATTTTGTCATCTCTACATCGGTCAGGAAGCAGTGGTGACCGGTGCAGTGGCCGCGGTGCGGGAGGACGATTACATCATCACGGCGTATCGTGATCATGCTCACGCGCTGGCTCGCGGCACGAGCGCAGACGCGTGCATGGCGGAGCTTTTCGGCAAAGAGACGGGCTGCTCACATGGGCTCGGTGGTTCAATGCATTTTTTCGACCGGAAAAATCACATGTACGGCGGTCACGCTATTGTCGCCGCGCACGTTCCACTGGCGGTTGGGATGGCTTTTGCCATCAAATACCGGGACGAAGATCGCGTCACGCTTTGCTTCTTTGGCGATGGCGCAATCAATCAGGGAGCGTTCCACGAAGCGTTGAATCTGGCCGCGCTGTACAAACTCCCGATCATTTTCATTTGCGAGAACAATCTTTTCGCTATGGGCACCTCGGTGAAGAGATCGACTTCACTCAAGCAAATTGTCGATCGCACGGAAGGCTACGACATCCCTGGAGAAATCGTCGATGGAATGAACTTTCGCGAAGTGCGCGAGAAGATCGCCGAGGTCGCCGATTCCATTCGCAAAGAACCTCATCCGGCGTTTCTGGAAGCACGAACTTATCGCTATCGAGGACATTCGATGTCGGACCCGGCAAGTTACCGAACGAAGGCGGAGCTGGAAAAATATCGCCTCGACGATCCGATTACGCGCTTGCGCGCTCAGCTCACGCGCGAGGGCAAATTGACAAACGAACAATTCGACCGGCTCGACAAACAGGCGAAGGAAACGGTTCTGGCCGCAGTGAAGTTTGCTGAGCAAAGTCCGCAGCCGCCGCTCGAAAGACTTTACGATTACACATATGCCGATGGAGCAAAGCCGTGAGAGAAATCACTTATCGTCAGGCGCTCAATGAAGCGCTCGCGGAGGAACTAGAGCGGGATCCGAATGTTTTTTTGATGGGCGAGGAAGTCGCCGAATATCAGGGCGCATACAAGGTCAGCCAAGGCTTGCTTCAGCGCTTCGGGCCGCGGCGGATTATTGACACCCCAATTAGCGAGAATGGATTCACCGGCCTCGGAGTCGGTGCGGCAATGGTCGGGCTGCGACCGATCATTGAGTTTATGACGTTCAGCTTTTCGCTCGTAGCCTTCGATCAGGTCGTGAACAACGCACCCAACATGTTTACGATGTCGGGGGGGCAATTCAATATTCCCATCACGTTTCGCGGCCCCAACGGGCCAGCGCATCAACTCGGCGCCACGCATTCGCACGCGACGGAAAACTTTTACGCGAGTGTGCCTGGCTTGAAAGTTTGCGCACCGGCCACGCCGCGCGATGCAAAAGGTTTGTTGAAGACCGCGGTGCGCGACAACAATCCGGTGCTGGTTCTGGAAGCCGAGCTGCTCTACAGCTCCAAGGGAATGGTCGAGCCGCCGGATGAAGAGCTGCTGATTCCGCTCGGCAAAGCCGACGTGAAACGCGAAGGCAGCGACGTGTCGATTATTTGCTACGCGCAGACCGTTCCACTCGCGCTCAATGTTGCGGCTCAGCTCGAAGAGCAAGACATCTCTGCGGAAATTGTCGATCTTCGTTCGATCAAACCGCTGGATGAGAAAGCGATTTTTGATTCGGTAACAAAGACGCATCGCGCGGTGATCGTCGAACAGGACCATCCCTTTTGCGGCGTCGGCGCGGAAGTTTGTTACCGGATTCAAAAAAACATTTTCGATGCGCTCGACGCGCCAATCATCCGCGTATCACAGGAAGATGTTCCAATGCCGTACAACGAGCGCCTCGAGCACGCTGTGCTCCCGAATGCCGACAAACTCATCGCTGCCGTGAAACAGGTCTCCTACGCATGAGATTCAACACTCGGCACTTGTCACTCATCAGTCCTATTTATGCCTGAAATCCAGATGCCCAAGCTGAGCGACACGATGACCGAGGGCACTCTCGTCGCGTGGAAGAAAAAAAAAGGCGACCACGTTTCGGCCGGCGAAGTGCTCGCCGAAATCGAGACCGATAAAGCAACCATGGAATGGGAATCGCCCGAGGATGGAACACTTACTGAGATTTACGTCGAAGACGGCGGCAAGGTAAACGTCGGCGACAAAATCGCTTTCATCGGTGGTGAAGGCGAGGAAGCACCCAAGGAAGAAAAGGAGAAGAAGCCGGAAGCCAAGGAAGAGGAAAAAGAGAAACCGAAGGCCGAAGAGGAAAAGGAAGAAGAAAAAGCGAAGTCGAAAAAGGAGGAAGCGAAAAAGGAACCGGAGAGAAAAGAAGAGAAGCCGAGAGAAGAAGAAAAACCGAAAGCGCCGAAAGCCGAAGAGCGACCGCCGACCGCCGAAAAGCCCGAGGAAGCGCGCGTGAAAGCGTCGCCTGTTGCGCGTCGCGTCGCAGCTGAATTCGGCATTGATCTTTCCAGCGTCAAAGGCACAGGGCCGGAAGGTCGTGTCACGGAAACCGATGTGCGCGCCGCGGCGAAATCTGTAGCCGCGGGCGTTGACCGCGGCCGCGCAAAACCCGAGACGAAGCCTGCGCCCGCGGTCAAACCCGGCGAAGCCGCGCGTATTCAACTCTCCGGGATGCGCAAAATTATTGCGCAACGCCTGGTGGAAAGCCTCGGCCCGGTTCCACATTTTTATCTCACCATCGACGTCGACGCAGGGCCGCTCATGGAAGCGCGCGCGGAATTAAAATCCGCCGGCGAAGGCGCGGACGCTGCGAAGATCACTGTGAACGACTTCGTCTTAAAAGCCGCGGTGCAAGCTGCGGTGAAAGTGCCGCGGGTGAACGCCTCGTTCGCTGGCGACGCGATCGTGCAGTACGCGGATGTCGATCTTGGAATCGCGGTGGCGGTCGAAGATGGGTTGCTGACGCCCGTCATTCGCGCGGCGCAAAACAAATCGCTTCGCGAAACCAGCGAACTGGCCAAGGACTTGGCCCATCGCGCGCGCAATAAGCGAATGAAGCCTGAGGAATTTCAAGGCGGCACGTTCACCGTTTCAAATCTCGGCGGCATGGGCATCGACAGTTTTTCGGCGGTTATCAATCCGCCGCAAGGTTTCATCCTCGCCGTTGGCAGGATCACGAAGGTTCCGGTGATTGACGATTGCGACCAGGTTGTCGTCGGCCACCGCATGTCGCTTACCATGAGCTGCGATCATCGCGTCGTCGACGGCGCTCTCGGCGCCGAGTATCTGAAAGAATTGCGCCATCTGTTGGAAAACCCAGCGCTGCTGTTGGTTTAAGTTCTCGCGGAACTTACTGTCGCGCTAGCGCACGGTTGTTTCCCATATCATGAAGTCGTCCAGCGACTGCCGATTTTTATCGGTTACAAATTCGATCACCGTCGCGTCATCCACGAAACCGAGAAATGGCGTCTTATCTGGAATCAAATCGAACGGATCGACCAGGTAATTGAGAGCAGCGACGATCCACAAGAGCGCGTCACTTGGAACCTGATCGTATTCGCCGCGCTGGTGTGCACGGACTAATCGCAGCATCGTTTGGAGATACGGCCAGCATTCTTTAAACGGTTCTCTGGGAACGGCCGCCGCCTTTTTCGCTGCTTCATTGAAGAGCACCTGCAGATCTTCCGGATTTCTCAGGCACGCTTTCGCATCGGTTAACGCTCTGACAAATGCTTCGCTGCGAAGGGCAGGTTTGCTGTACGGCGTATCTCCCCTAGAATCTTTGTGAGTCGGTCGCGGCTTGCTCTTGCCGCGCAATTTCGTCTTTACCTCTTTCATGGAGCTATAAAAGCAGTTCGCTGCGCAAATGGGAAGACGATTTCGTGATGCAGGCAATCGTGCCTGCGACTTCTTAGGGACGGACAATCTCCAGATCGTCTGTCGGCGGACTAGTGACCGCCGCTTCTTGCAACCAACCTGCAGACAGGATTGTCTGCGTCACTACGGTTTCGTCGCGAGAATCAGTGGCGAAGGCCCGGGCGCGTCCAGCTTGCGCACTTTTTTGAATCCGGCGTCTTCGAGCCAGCTTTTGATTTCGTTAAAACTGAAAGTATCGCCGTACTCCGTGTTGACGAGCATTTGCACGGAGAACATGAGCGAATGCGTCGGCTCCGTGCGGCGGTCGTTCACGAGCGATTCAGCGATGGCGATTGTGCCGCCGGGTTTCAACGCGCCAAACGTTTTCTTGAGCAACTTGCGGCTGCGTTGTTCGCCTTCGCTGTGCAAAATATGGCCGAGCGTCGCGATATCGTAATCGTTGCCGAAATTTGCTTCTAACAAATCGCCTCCGATAAATCTGAATCGATCGCTGACGCCAAACTTTTGCGTGATCCGTTTGGTCGTGGGAATCATCCCGGCCCAATCGACTGCGGCCACTCGCACGCGCGCCGATTTCTCTGCCAGTGCAATTCCCCAGATGCCGGATCCGGCGGCGAGATCGAGCACGTGCAATTCATCTTTCGTTTTCGCCACTTTCAGATGATCCGCGAGCTTCTGTGCGCCGCCATAGCTCATGGGGATGATGTTCTCGACGAGTTGACTGAAGAACTCTGTGCCTTCGGTCTCTTCATTCACGGCCGCTACTGGCCGGCCAGTGCGCGCCACCTGACTTATCTGCAACCATTTGGAGGCAAGCCGTGGCAGGATCGTCTGGAAAAATCCGGCGAGGGAACCCGGCTTGTTGCGGATGAGGAACGCCTCGCTTTCCGGCGTGAGCGAATATTTTCCCTTTCGATCTTTCTTCAAAAGGTCGAGGCCAACGAGCGCATTCATGATCGCGCGCAAACCGCGCACCGACGCACCGGTCTTCTTGCTGACTTGCTCGACGGTTCTCGCGCCGTTCTCCAGCGTATCGAAAACTTTGTTCGAAACCGCTGCGCTGATGATGAGCGGCGGCGCGTAACCAAAACCAAGTTGCTGCAGACGTTCGGGAGTGACTTGTTTTCTCGGGCGACTTTTCTTCGACATATTTACTTTGGATTTCTCGACTTGTAGAATGGACCAGTAGCTCGACCGATTTAATAGACCTCGTTGTCCAGCGTAGAAGAGCTACGGTGTTTATTAAATCGGTCAAGCGCGCGAGCGCTGGCAAATTCACCTGTTGTGAGCGTCACGAACTGCAAAACGCGCGAAGAAATGGAAGCGACGGAGCGCGCTACGCTGGCGCCGTTTGCCGAAAAATCGGGCGACTCGCGCGGGCGCAAATACTCCGAGCCGAGCCACGCCTACCGAATGGAGTTTCAGCGCGATCGGGCGCGCATCATTCACTCCCGGGCGTTTCGAAGGATGGAGTACAAGACGCAAGTATTTTTGAATAGGGCAGGCGACCATTTGCGCACCCGCCTCACGCATTCGATTGAGGTCGCATCGATTAGCCGGACGATCGCCCGCGCATTGGGATTGAACGAAGATCTCGCCGAAGCGATCGCGCTCGCGCACGATCTGGGACACGCGCCCTTCGGGCATTCAGGCGAAGAAATGCTCGCCGAATGTATGCGCGATCACGGCGGCTTCGATCACAACCGCCAGAGTTTGCGCGTGGTGGAGCTGCTCGAAACGCCGTATCCGAATTTTCCGGGTCTCAATTTGACGTTCGAAGTGCGCGAAGGTCTGCGGAAACACGAGCAGGCGTTCAAGGCGCCGGACGGGGAGACATATAATTGCACATCGCTTGAGGCGCAGGTCGCGGATCTTGCGGACGAGATCACGTATTACAGCCATGACCTCGATGATGCAGTCGATTTTGAAATCTTGAGTCCGGCGCAATTGGAACAAAACGAAGTCTGGCGCAAAAGTCATCGCGCTGTGCTCGCGCGTTACGGTGGCGGACGGGACCCCGAGCTGCACAAGTTAATTATTCGCGACATTATCGACAAGGAGGTGCACGACCTGGTTGCGACGAGCGCAAAATCGATCGCCGAATCCGCCGTGCAAAGCGCAGACGAGATGCGCCGGCAACCCGCGCCGCTGATTCGCTACAGTGATGAGTTAGCCGACGCGAACCGCGCGCTCCGGAAATTTTTGTATCAGAACGTCTATTATCATCCGCGCGTGTCCGAAGTGAACCGGCGCGCGTGCGAGATGCTGCGGCGCGTGTTTGAAGCGTATCTTGTCGATCCTGAGCGGCTCGGCGATGGAGCGACAAGACGAATTGAGAAGGAGGGATTGCATCGCACAGTTTGCGACTACGTCGCGGGAATGACGGACCGGTATTTGATGGAAGAATACGCGCGACTCGCTGGGTAAGGGACATCGCGCTGCGGCCTCCAGGATAGCGCAGCGTGCTGTCCCTTCCTATGCGGCGGCGTTTCCGATTTCGTCGCGCAAATATGTGATGAGAAAACGGAGACGTTGGTTGAGCGATCGTTCTTCGAGCACGCGTTGCCGCCGCAACGGATCGTTCACAAATGTCGAGGCCATAAGATCGGCCAGCATTTCCAGATCGCGCAATTCCGAAAGATATCGATCGACTTTTGCCGGAAGCTGGCGGCGTTCATGTTTCAGGTTGGAGTAAAGCTCAAGTACTTTTGCGCCAAGCGCTTCGGTCTCTACCGTGGTTTCGTCGCGCGACTCCACGGCGTCGATTTTCGCAATGGGGAAGGGCGTTTCCTGCTCGAAACTGGCGAAGCGCACGCGCTGCAAACCTTGCAGGATCAAATTCGAGGTGCCGTCGCCGCGCCCGACACAGGCGCGAATCAATCCGACGGTGGCGAGATGAAAAAAATCTTCCGGCGCGTGCCACTCCGGGCAGCTCGGCTTGATCAGCGTCACGCAAAACATTCGATGACGCTGAAGCGCGTGTTTCAGCATATCGCGATAGCGCGGCTCGAAAATGTAAAGCGGGAGCAACGCATGCGGAAAAAGCACCGCGCCGGGTAGCGGCATCACCGGCAGTTGCTTTGGCAAAGTTACGCGTGAAGACATGATGCTTACCTTTCTTGTACGATATGTGCGCTGGGGAAAGAGCAAGCGAATGGACTGGTAGGGCGCGACCGCCGGGCGCGCCGACGTGAACGGACGGTCTCCCGCCACGGCGGGATCCCTATCATTTGATTCCGAGCGTGCGAAGTTGTTCGAGCGAGAGTTGCCCTTCGATGTCGGTCCCCGCGCCGACGGATGCATAAACCAGAACCGAGCCGGCGCGCGCAAGCAGGAGGCGCGAAATTGCGCCGAGCTTGCCGATCCCCATCGCGGCAATGGAAAGATTGAGGTTCTGCTTTGTGACGAGGTCGAGCAGACGTGTGAGTTCGATTGGCGTATCTGCGCGCGTCGCGATTTTGAAAATATTTGCTCCGCACGCTTTCGCAGCGTGCGCTTTCGCCACCAGGACTCGCGGAGGCGGTGTGGATTTGAAATCGTGGAATGAAATGATGCGCCGCACATTTTTCTGCTTTGCCGACATGAGCAACGAACGCAAAGAAGACGCCGAGCGCAGTTCAACATCGACATAGCCGGCATGCGGTAAAAATCGAGTCAGCAAATCGCGCCGCTGCCGCAATGATAATTTATTCGCGCCGCCTTCCTGCGGATGCCGGGCGGTGATGATGAGCGGCGCGCGTAATCTCGGCAATTTGTTTTCCAACTCCGACCACACGTCGCGAGCACGCGAAGACTTTCGGTGTTGATCGACAATGTCTGCAAGACAATCGAGCCGCAGTTCGAATAAATCCGGCGGCTTGCGCATTGCCAGCGCGCGACCCAGGTCCGCGCGCGATGCGATCACGCCGACTA
>DASYDT010000023.1:0-24113 GCA_036499425.1 Candidatus Udaeobacter sp.
AATGCAGGACCTGCCTTTCACCGGCTGCGGTTCGACTGGCCTGACTCTTTGCAAGGACAAAGGCATTTCGAAAAAAATCCTGCATTATCACGGAATCCATGTCCCGCATTTTGTGGTTATCCCGCGCGGCCAGCGCATCGGCCGGCCGAAGCAGCTCAAATTGCCAGTGTTGGTAAAGCCAGTGAAGGAAGAGGCCTCCTACGGGATTTCGCAGGCGTCTTTCGTCCAAAATGAGGAGCAATTTCGAGAACGAGTGGCTTTCATTCACGAGAAATACAACAGCGATGCCATTGCCGAGGAATACATCGAAGGCCGGGAGCTTTACGTGAGCATTATGGGCAATGTGCGGCTGACCGTTTTTCCGATTCGCGAACTGGTCTTTCGCGAAGTGCCGCCTAACGAACCGAAGATCGCCACTTACAATGCGAAATGGGACGAAGAGTATCGCAAACGCTGGGGCTTGGAGAACCGCTTCGCCGAGGATCTCGATCCGACGCTTGTCACCCGCATCCAGGAAACGTGTAAGGATATCTATCGTCTGCTCACAATCGACGGCTACGCCCGCATCGATCTTCGGCTGACGCCCGAGAACAAACTCTATTTCATCGAGGCGAACCCAAATCCGATCCTCGCAGACGACGAGGACTTCGCGCTGTCAGCGGCGAAAGCGGGCCTGTCATATCCGCAGTTGATTGGCGGGATCGTCCGGCTAGGGATAAGGACGGTTCGCGATTGATGCTCATTGCTGCGCTGCTGGGCATGCGTTGCCCTTGAATGAGAAAATCGCGCGCTTTTTCATTTTCGATTAAGCTGAGATATGAGCGTGCAAGTCTATGGATGCAATCATGTCGCCATCGAAGTGGACGACGTCGAGAAGGCGGTGGCGTTTTACAAAGATGTTTTCAATCTCGAACAGATGAGCGGCGGCGAGGGCGACGCCTTTTTCAAACTGGGTGAACACCAGTTCCTCGCGATTTTTGAAGTGGACAAAGTGCAACGCGCAAACATGCGGCATTTCGGGATAATGGTTCGCGATGAAGCGCAGTTGGAGGAAGTCCGCAACAAACTAACTAAGAAATATAAACTCAAACTCGAGCCGCCGTTCCGCTGTGATTTTCGCGATCCCTGGGGCAATCGTATCCAAGTTGTCGATCTTCACGACGAATCGCTGGTCTGGCTTTTGCCCTATGCTGAAGTGCAAAAGGCGGGCATCAAGTTCGATAAGAAATAGACAATGATTTCATTTATCGTTCCCGCACATAACGAAGAATTCGAGCTGTCATCCACGCTCGCCGCGATTCACGGTGCGGCTTCTGACCTTGGAAAGCCGTACGAGATCGTCGTAGTTGACGATGCATCGACTGACGCCACGCCAGAGATCGCCGCGCAGGCCGCCGCCAAAGTCATCCGAATCAATCGACGCCAAATCGCGGCCGCGCGGAATGCAGGCGCACGGGCTTCGCAGGGCGAGTATCTTTTCTTCGTTGATGCCGACACCCGGATCAATCGAGCGCACGCGAGTGAAGCGATCGCCGCCTTGGAAACGGGTTACTCCGGTGGCAGCGCACGCGTAATAATGGATGGATTTGTTCCTATTTGGGGACGCATGCTGCTACGCGGATTTTCGTCGGTTTATTTCGGCCTAAACCTTGGGGCCGGCGCGTTTCTTTTCACCACACGGCGCAACTTCGATGTCGTTGGCGGATTCGACGAGCAGTACTTTGCGGGTGAAGAAGTTTATTTTTCCCTCGAGCTAAAAAAGCTGGGCGGCTTCAAAGTGCTGCGGGAACCGGTGGTCACTTCAGGCCGGAAGTTGCGCATGTATCCTGCGAAACATTTTCTGCGCAAATTCTTTGGCGTAATCGTTCGCGGTCCCCGCGGAGTCCGTTCGCGTGCAAAGCTCAGCCTCTGGTACGACGGCAAACGGGAAAGGCATCCAGCTCAAGGACCCGCCGACTGATGGAAGCGTGGCTTGGTTGTGCGGTTGCCAAAACGGGTTCTTCGTCTAGAGTAGCCCCTTCGTTATGGCAGAGAGCAGTGAAACGTTGAGTCTTAAGGAGTTTCAGTTGCATGACAAAGATACCGGCAGCGCGGATGTGCAGGTCGCACTTCTTACCCGCCGGATCGAGCATTTGACCGAGCACCTGAAGACCAACCGGAAAGATCATTCTTCGCGACGCGGCCTACTTAAGATGGTCGCGCAACGCCGGAGTCTGCTCGATTATTTGAGCAAAACAGAAGCCGATCGTTACAAGAAACTGATCGGCAAACTGAACCTGCGCAAATAACCGGATCGATCGTTGGTTTCGTCTCCAACTGTTTGAACTGCTCGAAGCCAGAAGTAAATCAAGAATAGAAATCAGCAGTCCCAGGCCGCAGTAACCACCTTGGATTTTAGGTTTTAGTTTCGCGTCCGGCAGCCGCCGGACAACGGGTTTAAAACCTACAGTCAGGGTGACCGGCCTGGAACCGCACATCCAGGAGAAGTAAAATGCAACAAAAGGTCACGGCCCAAATCGGGGCCACTCAAATATCTATAGAAACAGGCAAAATTGCGAGACTCGCCGACGGGGCGGTCGTTGTGTCATGCGGCGATACCATGGTGCTGGCCAGTGCCGTCTCGGCCACCGCCATCAAAGAAGGCCAGGATTATTTTCCACTCACGGTCGATTATCGCGAAAAAGCGGCCGCCGTGGGGAAATTTCCCGGCGGCTATTTCAAACGCGAAGGCCGACCGGCAGAAAAGGAAACGCTCACTTCGCGAATGATCGATCGGCCGCTGCGGCCGCTCTTTCCACAAGGATATTTTTACGACACACAAATCATCTCGATTTTGCTCAGCGCCGATGGCGAAAATGATCCCGACATTCTGGCGATCAACGGCGCATCCGCTGCGCTAAGCGTTTCGGATATTCCGTTTGCCGGCCCAATCGGCGCTGTGCGCGTTGGCCGGGTAAAAGGTGAGTTTGTCGCGAACCCGACGCATAGCGAGCGCGCCGAGAGCGATCTCGACCTCGTTTATGTCGGTACCGAAAACGATGTAATCATGATCGAAGGCTCCGCCAAGGAACTGCCGGAAGCTGAGTTCGTAAAGGCTCTCGAATTCGCGCATGGTCATGCGCACGAGATGATTCGCGTTCAGAAAGAACTGGCGGCAATGGTGAACAAACCGAAACGCGAGCCGCAGTTACTCCAAGTGAACCAGGAATTGCTCGATATTGCTTACCACGTTGCTGGCGACCGGATCGTAGGAGCGCTTTACACAGAAGGCAAGGTGGCGCGTGCTAAGGCGGTTGATGCGTTGCGTGAGGAAGTGAAGACGGCAATCCTCGAAAAATATCCAGAGACTGATCCCTTTGCGATCGCGCAGGCATTCGATTACGTCCAAAAAAAGGCATTTCGCGTCAGCATTCTGGAAAAACAGAAACGCGTCGATGGTCGCGGCTACCAGGATTTACGGCCCATCAGCTGCGAGGTGAGTGTCCTGCCAAGGGCCCACGGCTCGGCCATTTTCCAGCGCGGCGAAACCCAGGCGGTCGCGCTCGCTACACTGGCTCCCATCGAGGAAGCGCAGATGATTGATGCTTACGGCGGCGGCGAACAGTCGAAGCGGTTTATTCTGCATTACAATTTCCCCCCGTTTAGCGTTGGCGAAACCGGCCGAACGGGCGGACCGGGGCGGCGCGAGATTGGCCACGGCGCGCTGGCGGAGCGTTCGCTGGAACCGGTTGTGCCAAGCGAACAGGATTTTCGTTACGCCATCCGCATCTCGAGCGAGATAATGGAATCAAACGGATCAACCTCCATGGCGAGCGTGTGTGCGGGCACACTCGCGCTCATGGATGGCGGCGTGCCGGTCAAGACACCGGTTGCGGGAATCTCCGTCGGCCTGGTGACTGAGCATGGCGACGATCGGGAAATAAAACGCTACGAATTGCTCACCGACATCATCGGCTCGGAAGATCACTTTGGCGACATGGACTTCAAGCTTTGTGGAACAGACGCAGGCGTCACCGGTTTTCAGCTCGATCTGAAGCTCCCCGGCATTAGCCACAAAATCATGGCGGAAGCAATCGAACGCGCGAAGGAAGCGCGGACGAAGATTCTCGACATCATGCGCGGCGCGTTGGACAAGCCGCGACCGGAGTTATCGAAATACGCGCCCCGAATCGAGACGATAAAAATCAATCCTGAAAAGATCGGCGCGCTCATCGGCCCCGGCGGGAAGACCATCAAGGGCATTGTCGCGGAGACAGGCGCTGAGATTAACATTGAGGATGATGGTTCGGTGCACATCTACGCGACCAGCGGCGAAAGCATGGCGCGCGCGAAGGAAATCATCAGTGGCATGACGCGCGAAATTGAGATCGGCCAGACCTATCAGGGACGCGTGGTCTCAACGAAGGAGTTCGGCGCGTTTGTCGAAGTTTTCCCGGGCAGGGACGGGCTGGTGCACATTTCTGAGCTGGCAGATTTTCGCGTGAACCGCACTGAAGATGTGGCCAAGATGGGCGACATCATTTGGGTGAAGTGCATAGGTATCGATGACAAAGGGCGCGTAAAACTTTCGCGCAAAGCCGCGTTGAAAGAACGGGCCGAGGCCGAAACGGGGCAGCCTGCTCCGACGGAAAAAGCCGAGCACTGATACGTCCCTTCCCTCGGCCAGCGCCTGGGCGGAGAAGCGCCAGATCGAGTTACCCTTTAATGATTTTGAGAGTCTTAAGCAGGCGGTGATCGACGCGCTTGGCCAGCAAGCGCATTACCTGCGAAACGTCGCTAATTTTGCCGAGAGCACCACGGTGATCCTGTTTTTCAGCATCCTCGGAATCATCGCAACCGGGAGTCTCTTTTTGAAAACTGGCCTCGACCTGTACCGGGACACGCATTCGGTGAAGAACAATCTTTACTCCATTTGCTGCGATGAAGTCTCGGCGCGATTCCGCGATTTCTACCGCAGCTTCGCCACAGTCATGGGAGCGCAGATCACGATCTCGTTCATCAACACGGTGTTGACGGCGATTTTCCTTCTCGCAGTGCGTCTGCCGCACGCGCCGCTGCTCATTGCGGTCACGTTTCTTTGCGGCCTTGTGCCGATTGTCGGCAATCTCGTCAGCAATACCGTCATTGTGTTCGTCGCTTTGACAGTGTCGCTGAAACTGGCGGTTTCCGCGCTCCTGTTTCTGGTTCTGATCCATAAGCTGGAATATTTTCTAAACAGCAAAATTATCGGCGACCGGATACGCAATCTCATTTGGCTGACGTTGATCGCCCTGCCTTTACATGAAAGTCGGTTTTCGTTTTTGTCATTCCGAGTGAAGTCGAGGAATCTCAGTATTTTGGAGGTTCGTTTATCTGGGAGATGAAGGCTGGTTTTCTTGAAAAACTCATCGAGCGACTCGGACGCATCGGGCCGGAAGAAGTGCAGAATTATTTTCTGCGTCTGGCCCAGGAGAAAGGTTTTTTGGAAACGGTTTTCAATGCCATCCAGGAAGGCATCATTGTGACCGATTCCAAGGGCCGAATTACGTATCTGAACGAGGCAGCTTGCGGATTGTTTGGGTTGGAGGGAGGCGATGTGATCGGCAAACGCCTCGACGAACGCATCCGCGGTCTTGACCTAGAATCTCTTACGCAAAGCGGCGGACCAGTCAGTCATGACATGGAATTTTTTTACCCGCAAAACCGCTTCATTAATTTTTACATCGTGCCGCTGATGATAGAGCATCGCGACGCTGCGCCTGTGGCCGGAGCCGGGGGCTCCGGCCAAGTTGCAGCCACTGTCGACGAACGCGGCCGGTCGGGGTCATCGACCCCGGCTACAGGCGCAGCGGAGGTTGGCCACGTCATGATCCTGCGCGATATCACCGAGAGCAGACGAACCGTCCAGCAAACAATTGAATCGGAACGTTTGAACGCGCTGACGTTACTGGCAGCAGGCGTCGCACACGAGATCGGCAATCCACTCAACTCGCTGCACATTCATTTGCAATTGATGGAGCGCAGTGTGCAGAAGCTAGACGACGGAGCAAAGGCGGATCTTCAGCAGTCGATTGATGTTGCCCACTCCGAAGTCAACAGGCTGGATTCGATCGTCACCCAATTCTTGCGGGCCATCCGGCCCTCGAGACCGCAACTGCGCCCAGAAAACATCAACACAATCGTTGAAGAAGCAGTGCGCTTTTTCGCGCCTGAAATCCAGGATCGCGACATCGTTGTCGAACAAGAGCTGCGCTCGGACCTGCCTTTGCTTCAGCTTGATCGTGATCAGATGAAGCAGGCGTTTTACAACGTAATCAAAAACAGTCTCGAAGCCATGAAACGACATGGCACGTTGCGCATCCACACCGATCTGGACGATACGCATGTTCTCATCATGTTCGTCGATACCGGCGGCGGTATATCGGCTGAAAATTTGAGTCGCGTCTTTGAGCCTTATTTTACAACCAAGCCGTCTGGCACAGGCCTCGGGCTATTGATTGTGCGCCGCATTGTGCGCGAACACGGAGGCGAACTCTCGATCGAAAGTGGCCAGGACAAAAGCCTCATCCTTACGATCCGATTGCCATACATCGACAAGCGCATTCGGATGCTGGAAGCTGGCGAAGCCAGAGATCAGAGATCTGAAGTCAGAAGTCAGTGATCGGCGCCAAATGCTCTTTTTAACCAACCTTCAAACTGACGAAAGAAGAGACCGAGATAGGTGCCGGGCGATTGTTTGAAAAGTTCGATAATCCGCGGGCTGAGATCCTGCCCGGGGTCATCGATCGTTCCGAAAAGATGCACTTTGGTCCAGAGATAGCCGTTCTCCCTGCGGCTAAAGACCTCTTCGGGATTCGGCAGCCAATCGAGATATTCACGGGTGAGCCCAAGTCTGATCGTGCCGCTCAAACGACGCTGCTCGATCGACATTTCTCCCTCGATCCGGAATTTTCCTCTCTCTTCGATGGCAATGTTACTGAGGTCGATCCTCGGATAATTCCAGTCAAAGCTGAGCGAACAATCATTCAACTCCAAGTGTTCGAATGATGTCTTCTGTGCAAGCTCTGCGAGCTTTTGCAGAACGGGAACATTGTCGATTCGCCCGTTGCTGACGCGCAATGAACCTTCGCCGGAAGAGCTTTCCAACTTCGGATCTTTTCCGGCCCAGTGAAGATCGCCGGAAGCGCTGCCGGCTAAATGCTCTTTCCATTCAACTGGTAGCCAATAACGAATTGGGACCTGATCGAAGCTCGCTCTCAAATCGACGCTCTTATCCTTGCCGATGCCAGCGGTTGCCTTGGCGCGGATGCTTTCGCCGCTGCCCACATCTGACGCCAGATCGATATCGTAGATCGTCAGCAGCGTTTTGGTGATGAGAAGATGCGCGCGACGGAGATCCAGATCGGGAAGCAAAACCATCTTCAGTTTGCCGCTGGTCGCGACGTATTCAAAATCGCGCCCGTGAGGCGTAATCAGCAGTTGTGTGCCAAAAAATCCGGCGCGCTCGCCACGAAATTGCCAGGTTATGTTGACCTGTCCCGATTCAATCTTCTTCATATATACCCTGTTCGGCAAAAAAATGGCAAACCATGGCTTGGGTGCCACCGCTTCAGGATTCGCTTTGTAGATCTGAATCTCGACATCGCCTGATTGCACGCGCACGTCGGTAAACCTCCACTGCCGAATAAAGACGCCCAACGGATCAAACTTTGCCGTGATGCCGCGACCATCGAGTGACTTCATCGCTTTCTCTCCATTTCGCGCCTCAAAAGTCTCGCTTTGCGCTGTGAATGCGCTGGTGCGCCGGATCGGTGCATAGTGGCTCTGAGGAAAATGCAAGCCTTTCGCCGTCTCATCTTCTATGGCTCGACGAAACGACTCGCTCTCGACGTAGTGTGTGAGCAGCGGACTGAAGAACACCGCTACGCCAGCGGCGATTGCGACCAGAACGAAAATCGCGATGGCTGCGGCGAAAATGCTAAGTTTCCTTCGCAAGATGGGGACTGACTTAATGACGAATGACGAAATCCGAATCAATGACGAATGACAAAACTTGAAGCGTGTATTTCTGTCATTCTGGCTTCGGCATTCCTTCGTCCTTCGTCATTCGAGCTTCGTCATTTTTTTGTCATCCCCAATTGCGCAAAGAGGAATGCGTAAATATCAGCTAACTGTTTGATGCGCTCGCTTAGCGCCGTGCCAATGCCGTGACCAGCGCTGGAACTCGTGCGCAACAGAATTGGGTTCTCAGATTTGTTCGCTTCGTCCAAGCGCGCGATCATTTTGCGCGAGTGATAGGGCGCGACTCGTCCGTCGTTTGCGCCGGTCATCATTAGAATGCCAGGATATTTCGTCCCATCGACCACGTGATGATATGGCGAGTAGGCATAAAGCGCCTTGAATTGCTCAGGGTCTTTCACCGTGCCGAACTCGGTCACGTTAAACGCGCCGTTTGGCGCCAGCTCCACTCGTAGCATATCGTAAATGCCTACCTGCGAAACGACCGCCCGCATCAAATCGGGATGCTGCGTAATCATGGCGCCCATCAAAAGTCCGCCGTTGCTTCCGCCTTGCATCGCCAGCTTTTCCGGGCGCGTATAGTTTTCTTTAATCAGGTATTCGGCGGCGGCCGCAAAATCATCGAACACGTTTTGCTTTTTGGTGAGGTTGCCGGCCTTGTGCCACTCTTCGCCAAACTCGCCGCCGCCACGAATATTCGCCACCACATACACGCCGCCGCGATCGAACCAAAGGCGTCGCGAAAAATCAAAACTCGGCGACATGCTGATCCCGTAGCCGCCGTATCCGTAAAGCAGCGTCGGATTGCGTCCGTCACGCTTCATTCCTTTGCAGAAAATGATGTTGAGCGGGATTTTTGTGCCGTCTTTTGAAGTTGCGAACTCGCGCCTCACTTCGATGTCCGCAAATGAAACGGGCGATGTGTTGCGGAGTGCCGTCTTCACCGGCTCTGTTTTTTCGTTCGCGCAATGGAACCACGCCGCCGGCTCAGTGTAACTTGCGTCCCGGAACAGGAGCGAGCCGTCTTCGAGCGCGAGCATCTCCTGCACAGCTGAGATTTGTGGAATCGGGATGACCATCTCATTTTTGCCATTCAGATCGAAACGCCGGATTTGAGAAGGACCGCCGAGCAGATCGCCCACGTAGAGCGCGTCGGTGCTCGGGACGATGTGTTCAATCACTGCTTCCCCAGCCGCAACGATCTCGGCCGCATTCTTCAATTCCGGCACTTCGAGCGGCAGGCGCAGAATTTTGCCGCGCGGCGCGCCTGCTCGTGAAAGCAGGTAGAGCGCATTATCGCGTCCCAGGCGAGCGGCTTTTATCTGGTCGCTGAACTGCGTGATCTGTTTCCAGGTTCCATCTGGCCCGAGCAGGTAATGCGCGAAGTCCCCGCCATCGCCGTTTGCGACCGTTGCAAGAATGTATTTGCCGTCACGCGAACCTTCGAGCGCGATCTCTGCGATCCGTGGAAAGTCTTTGCCGATTGAATAGGTATCCTCTGTGTCGGATGCGCCGAGCTTATGAAAATAAATCTGCTGATAAAAATTCCGATCAGCATCGGGCCGCTCGCCTTTACGGGGAAAACGCGTGTAATAGACTCCCGTTCCATCGGCGTTCCAAGCCGCGCTGCCACCCGCAGTGGGATATTGGACATGTGCAATGGTATCCGGCAGCGCTTTACCCGTCGCGGTTTCGTAAAAGCGAAGTGTGCCGTCTTCGCTGCCGCCTTTGGAAAGGGATACGGCTAGACGTTTGCCGTCCAATGATGGTACAAACCAATCGATGGTGGTCGTGCCCTTCGCGTCCAGCACGTTTGGATCGAGCACGACTTTCTCCGACTTGAGATCGTCGGCCGACACGAGCGTCACTAACAACGGCTGTTGTTTTGGCGGCTGAAATTTCATTGCGAACAAAATTCCCGGTCGCGAGACGAGCGAAAAATAACTCGGCGATGTTTTCGCGTACCATTCTGTCAATTGTTTCTCGATCGCTGCGCGGTCTGGCAACTTGTCGAGGTATTGGCGCGTCCTTTGATTCTGCGCGTCCGACCACGCCTTCACCTGTGGGTCGTTATCTTCTTCGAGCCATTGATACGGATCCTCCACCGTCTCGCCCTGGTAGTTGGTAACGACAGGTTTCTTTGAAGTCTCTGGTGCTGGTTTGGCAGCGGGCAGATCACTCAGAGCAAGTCCAACCACCAAGCCGGCAACAAACAGCAAACGATTCGCTCTCATGAATCTTAGAAAAGACCGAGTCGCGTCAGTTGCAAGATCGATTCGCTAACGTGTCGCTTGCACGGATGACGTCGGAGCAACCATGGCATATTTTGGATCCTTGATCTGTTTGCGAATGGCTGCGAAGAGCCTGCTTATTCCCGTAAGGCTCACATGATTTGCAATAAATGATGGGACGACCCCGCCAGTGTCACTGTAGATGCAATACGTGGCGCGAGTCTTGATCGCGCCATCCGGTTCGAGGAGCCATTTGCCTTCACAAATTTTGACGCGCACAACGCCTTTCTTTTCTGGCGGGCCGAGGTCGTTCGCAGGTGACCATTGACTCAAAAAAACGAGACCATCAGAGACGGGCCATGACCTCTTCCAGACTCGCAATGTGTAATCGCGATCGGCGCAAACCTTCGGCGAGAGCCGCTGGTAACCAACGATTGAATCGCCATCCCGTTTGATCAATCGGCACTCAGTCATGAAAGGCATGAACTTTGGATAATTCAGGAAGTCATCGATAACTGCACAAACGGCGTAGGTGGGCGCGTCAATCGGGCCGACAGCCTTAAACTCCTTGAGCGGCGATCCCGGACGCGGCCGGCTATAGATCGCGACATTGTTTTCCCGAACGGCAGCCAGTTTCCAGCCCACGTCGCTCGAGTCCACCGCAGCGAAGACAGTTGGGCACCCAGCGAGAAAAATCGACGTCAGGCCGAGAAAAGTTCGCTGACGCACCGGGCGATGATACACGCTTCCAGCACAAGCGCCATAGATACTGGATGCTAGATTCTTGATACTGGATAAAAATCTAGCATCTAGATCAGCATCGCTCACCATGAACTTTCAGCCCATTGTTCTTATTGTTGATGATGAGAAGCATACCCGCGACGGGCTGCGCCGTTTGCTGGAGGACGATTACGACGTGTATGTGGCGGCAGACATCGTGGGCGCGATGGACGTGCTCGAGCGCGAGCAGATCGATGTCTTACTTACCGACCTGCGTCTCGGAAACGAAGACGGAATGACGTTGATCGATCGCGCCCTGAAAATGCCACGTCCCCCCATCTGCATCATGATGACAGCCTACGGTTCGGTCGATGTCGCAGTCGAGGCAATGAAACGCGGCGCCTACGATTTTGTGACGAAGCCGCTCAACCTCGACAAGGCCGAAATGCTGATCGCGCGCGCGGTGCAAGGCCGCAAGCTTGAGCAGGAAAATCGCGCGCTTCGGCAACAGGTGGACGAACGATACGGACTCGAAAACATCTGGGGCGACTCCGCCCTGTTAGATGAAGTGCTCGACACGATCAAACAAGTCGCGCCCTCCTCGGCGAATGTACTGATTGAAGGGGAAAGCGGCACAGGCAAAGAGCTGGCTGCGCACGCCATTCACAATTTAAGTCGCCGCAACAAGGCGAAATTTGTGACAGTGCATTGCGCGGCGCTCTCACCACAACTTCTCGAGAGCGAGTTATTCGGGCACGAGAAAGGCGCGTTCACTGGGGCGCACGAACGCCGCCTCGGCCGGTTCGAGCAGGCCAGCGGCGGCACGATTTTTCTAGATGAAGTGGCGGAGATCGATCCGAGCACCCAAGTCAAATTGCTGCGGGTGATGAGCGAGGAACGCGCGTTCGAGCGGGTCGGCGGCAATCAAACGCTGCGCGCCGATGTACGGCTGATCGCAGCGACAAACAAGAATCTCGAGCAGCTCGTGCGCGAGGGAAAATTCCGCGACGATCTCTTCTTCCGGCTCAATGTGGTGCGGATCACGATGCCACCGTTGCGTGAACGAAAAGAAGATATTCCAATTCTAGTCCGCGGATTTTTGCGCCACTTCTGCGAGGAAAACAACAAGCGGCTTCTCGATCTTGCGCCGGATGCGATGGATGCGCTACTGACTTACGATTGGCCGGGCAACGTTCGCCAGTTGCGCACTGCGATTGAGCATGGCGTGGTTATGGCAACCGGCAAACAAATTACATTGCGCGATCTTCCCGCGGCAGTGCGGCAAGCAGCCATGGCAAAGTTGCCCGGCGGAATTTCAGCCACTGAGGCTTTCGGGGAAAAGACGAGCCCGCTCGACCTTCACCAGACGGAAAAGAAATTGATTGCCCAGGCGCTTGCAGCCACGAATGGCAACGTAACCGCGGCAGCCAAAAAGCTTGGCATCAGCCGCCGCACGCTTCATCGAAAAATCAATGAAATAAATTTGTCAAAAAAGTTGGTCGAACCCGGAGATGCGAGCGCGAACAAGAAATCGACCTAAAAGTTTCCCGTTTACGAATTAACGTTCGAGCGTTTCAATTAGGCCGTGACCGAACAGAGGAGAATTTTTGGAACCGATGGCGTGCGCGGTGTCGCGAACGTGGAGCCGGTGACGGCGGAGACGGCGCTGAAACTTGGCCGCGCTGCAGCGTACGTGTTCGCCCAACTGAATCCGCGCAGGACGCCTGACGGCGCGCGCCCGAAAATCGTGCTGGGCAAGGATACGCGTCTTTCCGGTTACATGTTGGAAAACGCGCTCGTGGCCGGAATCACTTCGCTCGGGGTAGATGTTCTCGTCATCGGGCCGTTGCCTACGCCCGGGGTGGCTTACATCACGCGGTCGCTGCGCGCCGATGCTGGCATTGTCCTCTCCGCATCGCATAATCCTTATCAGGACAACGGCATCAAATTTTTCCGGCACGACGGCTACAAGCTGGACGATCGGATCGAGGAAAAAATTGAGCAGCTCGTTTTTACCGGTGAAATCGATTCGATTCGGCCGACGGCGAACAAAGTCGGACGCGCCAGGCGCATCGATGACGCGTTGGGCCGCTACGTGGAATTTGTGAAAGCCAGTTTTCCGCGCGGCATGTCGCTTGAAGAAATGCGTGTCGCTGTCGATGTGGCGAATGGCGCCGCTTACAAATCGACGCCTTGCGTCTTGCGCGAACTTGGTGCGGACGTCGCTGTTGCGCATAACCAGCCGAATGGCGTGAATATCAACGACGGTTGCGGCAGCATGCATCCCGAGGAAATTCAGCGGATCGTGCAGGTAAACGGCGCGGACGTTGGCATTGCGCATGACGGCGATGCCGATCGCGTTCTTCTTTGTGATGAGGACGGCGAGATTGTCGATGGCGATGAGATTCTTGCCATTGCGGCTCTGGATCTTTTGGAGGCTGGCCGGCTCGAACAAAATACTGTCGTGGCCACCGTCATGAGCAATTTTGGCCTTGATGAGACGATCGCCGCGCGAGGCGGAAAAGTGGTGCGGACGAAAGTCGGCGACCGCTATGTGCTAGAAGAAATGATGCAGCAAAAACTTAATCTTGGCGGCGAACAAAGCGGTCACGTCATCTTCCGTGATTTCACCACCACCGGCGATGGCATCATCACCGCGCTACAGATTTTGCGCATCATGCACAAGAGCGGACAGCCGTTGGGCAAATTGAAAGCGTGTTTGAAAAAATATCCGCAGGCCCAGCGCAATCTAGTCGTGAAGGAAAAGCGTCCGCTCGTCGAGCTCTCTGCGGTGATGAAGCTGGTAAGCGAGACGGAGAAAGAGCTATCGGGCAAAGGCCGGGTGCTCTTGCGTTATTCCGGGACCGAGCCAAAAATTCGTCTGCTCATCGAAGGACGCGACGGCGATTTGATCGGCAAACAAGCGGACCGAATCGCGGGGGCAATTCAGAGCGCGATCGGAGCGGATTAAACAAGATGCCAAAGCGCGCTGTCATTCCGAACGGAGTGAGGGACCTCACAATTGGTAATGGATCACGCAACGAAATCTGCCTATCAACAACTTCGAGCGCGAGGTCCTTCGCTTCGCTCAGGATGACACGCTTTGTGTGTTTATGACGTTGGACAAGATCATCGAAGCGCTCCTGTTCAGCGCGCAAAAGCCGCTCTCTACCCGTGAAATAGTCACGGCAATCAAGAGCGCACAGGATCCAGAAGCTGCCGGGCCTAAACAGTTCTCACGCGTGCGCGAAGCCGAAGTCGCCGCGGCTCTCGAACAATTGAAGATCGACTACATCGAACAGGAACGCGCGTTTCAATTGATCGAAAAGGCGGAGGGCTGGCAGCTCGCTACCGATCCGAAATACGCGCCATGGGTGCGTCAGCTTCTCCCCGCGCCGAAGCCGGCGCGGTTGAGTGCTCCTGCGCTGGAAACGCTGGCGATTATTGCATACCGGCAGCCCATTACGCGCGCCGATGTGGAAGCCGTTCGCGGCGTGAACATCGACGGTGTGCTGCAAACATTGATGGAGCGCGGCCTGGTCAAGATCGCCGGACGCGCCGAAATTCCCGGGCGTCCGCTTCTGTATGAAACGACACACTTTTTTCTCGATCACTTCGGCCTGCGCAATCTCGATGAATTGCCAAACGTGGAAGAACTCCGGAAACGTGATCTGCCGGTGGCGCGCCCTGCAATGCCAGCGGCAACAGCAGATTCCGGGTAACGCACGCGTCACGCGTGCTGATTTCGGCGTCGCGCCTAAACAATCTTTTCCTAAAACCGACATCGTGTGACTAGTGGCGCATCACAGAAAAGTCCGCGATTGCGAGGACGCGCTCGCCAGCATGCGAGACGCATGCGCTACCCAATCCACTTCGCTATCACGCTAAGTCTCACATCCGTATCTGCCTTCGCCGAAATCCACGCCACCGATTGCGCGCGAGCCGCAAAATATTCCGAGAGTAAACGCGGGGTTTCGATGCTGGTGATGCAAAATGGCCGCACGATTTTTGAGCATTATGCAAACGGCGGATCGGCTGGCGGACGATGGCCGATCTTCAGCGGAACAAAAAGTTTTTGGGGAATCGCGGCGCTGGCCGCGGCGCATGACGGGTTACTTAAACTCGATGATCTCGTCGCAGACACGATCACCGAATGGAAAAGCGACCCGCACAAATCGCGAATCACCATTCGCCAGTTGCTTAACCAGACCGACGGCGTCGAAGGTGCCTCGTTTCTTCAACGCGCATCGATTCGAGACCGAAACGCCATGGCAATTCGGTTGCCGACACTTGCTGAACCAGGTGCGTCTTTCATCTATGGCCCGAGTCATCTTCAGATCTTTTCCGAGCTGCTGCGCCGGAAATTAGGAGGCCGCAGCACGATCGCATACTTCGAAGGACACGTGCCGGACCGGCTTGGGCTTGGTCGCCTTAACTACAAAAAAGATTTTCTCGGCAATCCACTGCCGGCGACAGGATTTGAATTGACGGCGCGCGAGTGGGCGCGACTGGGCGAGCTGGTCCTCGGCAACGGCAATTATCGTTGGCGGCAAATTGTTCCGGCGAATTTGTTGCGAGAAGCGCTAGCCGGCTCGCAGGCAAATCCATCATACGGCCTCACATTTTGGTTGAATCAGCGAGCGCCCATTGGTCGCGAGGTGGACATGGAACGAATGCTCGATTTGCCGTGGCAAAATGTGCAGTGGAACGGTGTTTGCATCTGCAAGGACGCGCCAGCCGACATGGTGGTGGCGCTTGGCTCGCATTATCAACGCCTGTTCATTATTCCATCGCTAAAGGCGATCGTTGAGCGGCAGGGATCGGAAGCAAAATTTTCCGACGCGCATTTCTTGCGGCTGGTTCTCGGTCGCGAGGGTTGACTTGGTAGAGCATTTCAAGAACGATTCACGATCGTATGAATAGATTCGCCCTCGGTTGCATCGTTGTCCTCCTCGTGTTGCTCTTCGTTGCTGTCTCTGTGGCTCTTGCAATTGGCGGCAGTTACAATCGCCTCGTCCGTTTGCAGCAAGCTGTCGATCAAAGCTGGGCACAGGTGCAAAACGTCTATCAGCGGCGCGCCGATTTGATTCCAAATCTGGTGAACACAGTCTCTGGCGCGGCGAATTTCGAAAAATCAACACTGGTGGAAGTGACAAATGCGCGCGCCAGTGTCGGCCGTGTGCAAACGCAAATCGATCCAAACAAAGCGCCGACAGACGCTGCGCAACTTGAAAAATTCCAGGCTGCTCAAGGGGAGTTGAGCAACGCGCTGTCGCGCTTGCTGGTTGTGGTGGAGCGCTATCCGGAGTTAAAGGCGAACCAGAATTTTCTCAGTTTGCAGGCGCAACTCGAAGGGACCGAGAACCGAATCTCGGTCGAGCGAGGTAACTTCAACAAGACGGTGCAAGACTACAACGTGGCGGTGCGCAGTTTCCCGACGAATTTCATCGCGGGGCCGCTTGGTTTTGCGCCAAAACCATTCTTCGCCGCGCAGCCGGGCGCGGAACGGCCGCCGCCGGTGCAGTTTAACTTTGGGACGCCCGCTCCAGCGCCGCCCGCGGCGACGGCGTCACCGTGAAGACAGTCCTGCAGGCAATCCTGCCTGCGAGCCTGAAAGTGCAGACAAGATTGTCTGCATCACTGCTCGCTCTTGCGAGCCTTCTCGTGATCGGTTCGCAAGCCGCGGAAGTGATTCCGCCGAAGCCCGATCGTTACTTCAACGATTATGCGGGCGTCGTTTCAAAGGAAGCCGACCAGCATTTCAACGAGCAGCTGGAGCAATTTGAGCGGGAAACTTCTGATCAAGTCGTGGTCGCGGTTTTTCCGAAAATGCAAAGCGATTCGGATATCGCGGATTACACGCAGCGCGTGGCACAGGCGTGGGGCGTGGGTCAAAAGGAACGTCGGAACGGCGTGATGCTCTTCATGTTCATCCAGGATCGCAAAATGTTTATCCAGGTCGGCTACGGTCTCGAAGGCGCGCTGCCAGATGCGACCGCATTCGACATCACAGAGCGTCACATCAAGCCACTGTTCCGGGCTGGCAATTATGAGGCTGGCCTGGCCACAGGGATTGATCTGATCTGCAAGGCAATTCGTGGGGAGTACGAAGGATCGGGGAAAACGGTCGCTGAACAACATCGTGGCAGCGGAGGTTTAGGTCTGTTGCCCTTCATCATCTTTGTAATTGTGCTGATTGTTATTTCGCGAGTGATGCGGCGACTCGGCGGCTACGGCTACTCATCGGGCCGCGGTGGCCCAGTTTTCTTGCCGATGGGTGGCGGCGGATGGTCGTCGGGCGGTGGACGCGGTGGCGGTTTCGGTGGATTCAGCGGCGGTGGCGGCAGTTTTGGTGGCGGAGGCGCGGGCTCGAGCTGGTAACCGAAATGCGAACGCGAGATTTTCTCAGCAAAGTCGAGCATGAGCGAATCGTGCAAGCGATTCGTGAGGCCGAATCGAAAACTTCCGGCGAGATCCGCGTTTTCATTCAGCGCGGGAAATTGCGTGCCGATCCGGTTACTGCGGCGCAAAGGAAGTTTCATCAACTCGGTATGCACAAGACGCGCGATCGAAAT
Source organism: Candidatus Udaeobacter sp. (assembly GCA_036499425.1). Lineage (GTDB taxonomy): Bacteria > Verrucomicrobiota > Verrucomicrobiia > Chthoniobacterales > UBA10450 > Udaeobacter. The sequence continues at coordinate 17,525 of DASYDT010000023.1, forward strand.
GCGGTGCTGATTTTCCTGGCGCCACGCGCGCACAAGTTCGCCGTAGTCGGCGACAAAGCGATTCACGAGAAATGCGGCGACGAATTCTGGCAACGCATTGTGGACGGAATGCGGGTGCATTTTCAAAATGAGAGGTTTAGCCACGCTCTGGTCGAGGCGATTAACGAAATCGGCAAACTGCTGGCCGCACACTTTCCGAAGACGGCGGCAAATGCCAATAAGTTGCCGGATCAGATCATCGAACAGTAATTGGTAGGGATGGACCGCCGGAGCCGCCCGTCGATGGAGAGCGGCGCGCCCGGCGGTCGCGCCCTACCACCAAATGGCTGCTTGCAAAATTCTGGGTTGAGTGTTTATTTCGAGCTTCGCAGCGAGTTTTTGAAATTACGCCGTTGGTCCCTGGGTCTCCGTCGCTGGATGCGAGGCCGCACTCGCCAGGGGAAACCCGGTGATTCGAAGGAAGAACTAAGAAGGCAGAAGGATGAAGTGCCCCCAGGCCTAAGTCGTTTTCTTAATTCATAATTCTTCCCTAATCCTTAAAGAATATGCCAATCCGTTACGGTCGTTTTGAAATGCCGAAAACTCTCGCGAAAGACGAGAGCACGGCCACAGATACCTACGCAAAATTTAGTGCCGAGCCGTTTGAAGCCGGTTACGGTCACACCGTTGGGAATTCCCTACGGCGCATTCTGCTTTCCTCATTGGAAGGCGCTGCCATCACCGCAGCAAAAATCGCAGGCGCGCAGCATGAGTTCGCCACGTTACCGGGCGTGGTCGAAGACGTCACCGACATCGTCCTCAACCTCAAGAAAGTGAAATTCAAAGTGGACGGCCAGGACCACGAGCCAAAGAAACTTTCGCTCACCGTGAACAAGGAAGGCGAAGTGACCGCGGGCGACATCCAGGTCATTCAAGGTTTTGAAGTGCTGAACCCGAAGCAGGTAATCTGCACTCTCGACAAGAAACATAAATTCGACGCCGAGCTTGATGTGCGCGTCGGCCGTGGGTTTGCCACCGGCGAGGAAAACAAGCGTGCCGATCAGCCTATCGGCATCATCCCGATCGACTCCATCTTTTCGCCGGTTACACGCGTGAAGTATGCAGTCGAAAACACCCGGGTCGGTCAGCGCACCGATTACGACAAGCTCATTCTCGAAGTCTGGACCGACGGACGTTTGACGCCGGATGACGCATTGCTCCAGGCATCGGCGATTCTGCGGCACCACCTCGATGTCTTTGTGCACTACAACGAAGAAGTGATCGAGTTCGACCAGACACCGGCTGGGGTGAGTGAAGAAAATCTAAAGCTAAGGAAGCTGCTCAACATGAGCGTCAATGAGATCGAGCTCAGTGTGCGCGCGGCCAATTGTTTGAACAATGCTAATATCACCACTGTTGGTCAGCTTGCCCAAAAAACCGAGGCCGAGATGCTGAAGTATCGCAATTTCGGCAAAAAATCGCTGAACGAGATTAAGGACAAACTGCAACATCTTGGTTTGAGCCTAGGGATGAAATTCGAGCCGGGCTTGATCGACATGCCATTAAGCGGCGATGGCGCGGGTCCGAGCGGTCCGCTGGCGAACAGTAAAACCTCGGATGAAGAATCACCTTCGTCGCGGCCATGAGACATCAAAAAAAGACGATCAAACTGGGTCGCACGGCAGAGCATCGGAAGGCGCTGCTGGCGAATCAGGTTTGTTCTTTGATCGAACATCAACGTATCAAGACCACGTTGGCCAAGGCCAAAGCCGTTCGACCGCTCGCAGAGCGAATGGTTACCCTCGGGAAAAACGGATCGATTCACGCGCGCCGCAGCGCTCTTGCGACTTTGCGCCAAAAGAATGCGGTCAAGAAATTGTTTGACGACATCGCGCCAAAATCGGCCGAGCGTAATGGCGGATATACGCGCATCGTGAAGCTTGGCCAGCGCAGGAGCGATTCTGCCCCGATGGCGTTCATCGAGTGGGTCGATATGGCGGAAGTCGTCGAGGCAACGCCTGCGGAAGAAAAAAAGGCGAAACGGAAAAAGGCCGAATCAAAGCCAAGGCAAGCAGAACCAGAGCACGCGGAGCCAAAAGCAGAAGAGCCGGTCGCGAGAGAAGAGCCGGCCGCGAAAGAAGAAGAGCCGGGCGAGGCGTCGGTGCCGGCGGAGGAGCCCCAGCCGAAAAAGCGTCGCTGGTTCGGTCGAAAATCGAGCGAGTAGCAAGTGGTGTAGGCTTCCCAGCCTATCCTGACTTATCGGCCGGGGGACTACTTCGAAACCCAAAGCGTTAAGTAAAACTTGGCAGTGGCTCTTTCCGAGCGATTTGGTCGAGGCCACGAATTAACACAAATGAAACGCAGATACGAACGCGTCTGGTTTCAAGTTCAGGATTTAGAGTTCAGAAAAATCTGTGTAAATCTGTGTCCATCTGTGGCTGATTGTAGCTGGTGACTCCAAATCCCTATTTGTTCATCGTCATTTTCATTGGTGTAGCGCTGGCCTTTCCGCTGGTCCCGCTGGCCTTGGCATGGACGTGGCGGCGATTTTTTCAGCCGCCAAAGCCGGGCGCGGAAAAAAACGCGATCTACGAGTGCGGGGTCGAATCCATTGGTGAAGCGCACATTCAGTTCCAGTCGCAGTACTATCTCTACGCCATCATCTTTTTGATCTTCGATGTCGAGACGGTTTTCCTTGTGCCGTTCGCGGTCGCGTTTACCGGGTTACCGATCGGTGCGTTTGTTGCCATTCTGATCTTTCTACTCCTTTTGGTTGAAGGTCTCGTCTGGGCATGGGGCAAGGGTTGCCTGCAATGGGCGCGCTAGCGCGGCGCTGGTTAAAAGGGTTAAAAAGGTTACATTGTTAAATCGGGAACGGATGCGACCGAGCGACCCGATTTAACTTTTTACCATTTCACGGGCATGAGCGAGATCGACGAAAAACTTCGCATCGAACTTCAACGGCAGGGAGTCTGGGTGACTTCGATGCAGGAACTTTACAACTGGGGGCGCAAGAACTCGATTTGGCCGCTGCAATTCGGGCTGGCATGTTGCGCCATTGAAATGATCGCCACTGCGGCATCCCGCTACGATATCGCGCGCTTCGGCGGCGAGGTTTTCCGGCCATCGCCGCGCCAGGCCGATCTGATGATTGTTGCCGGAACAGTGACCAAGAAAATGGCGCCACAGATTGTGCGTCTCTACAACCAGATGGCGGATCCGAAATATGTCATTGCGATGGGCGCATGCGCGATCTCCGGCGGGCCATTCAAACAAGGATACAATGTCCTCAAAGGAATCGACCGCTACATTCCAGTTGATGTTTACATCCCTGGCTGTCCGCCGCGACCGGAAGCACTGCTGCATGCGTTCATGGAACTGCAACGAAAGATCGACGAACAAAAATTAACCGGCGCGAACAAGGCGGAGCATCTCAAACCCGATCAGCCCAGCGAATTCCCGGTGCCGAAATTCGGCAAACATGATCTCGAGCCTGCGGCGAACTGCGCCGTGTTTCAACCGCCCGTGATCGAAAGAACATGAGCCGCTCGGCGCACAGGCCATAGGCTTACATTCCGCCGCAATGATGGAATCGCTCGACCAAATCAAATCTCGCATCGAAGACGCTGTGCCTGGAGCGAAGGTCGAGATCGTGCAAAACGGCAGCCCGTCTCAGCAGCAGTCGCTGTTGCTCGACAGTGAACACGCGCTCGCGATTGGGAAATTCCTTCGCGAAGATCCCGCGCTGCGTTTGGATTTTTGTTCAAACGTCACTGGCGTTGATTGGCTCGATCGCGTCGTGAAGAAAACGCTCAAAATAAAAACAGTCGTGGATGACGTCGAGAAAGTGGTCGATCAGACGACCGAGGAGAAAATTCCGGGTTATCTCGAGGCGGTTTATCACCTTTACTCGATAGCGCTCAAACGCGGACCGGTGATCATTCGGATGCGCACGGCAGATCGCGCGGAAGGCGCGCGATTGCCCTCGTTCACCCCAGTCTGGCGCAGCGCGGAATTTCAGGAACGCGAGATTTTCGATCTCTATGGAATCCGTTTCGATGGTCATCCCGATTTGCGCCGGATTTTGATGTGGGACGAGTTTGAAGATTATCCGATGCGCAAAGATTATGTGCAGCCGGACGATTTTGAATGGGAACCGACGCCGCATGATGAAGTGTTGGCAAGAGCGAAGCAGCATTACACGCCGCGCCCGGAGCTTGACGGGGCGGAAGCGTTAAGAAAGGGCTAGCCCCAGTAATGAGCGCGACACTGCAAACACTCGAAGCAATGGAGCGCCCACCGGTGAGGATGACTTCGCGGCTCGAGGGCGAGTTGCTCGAAGTTTCGATGGGGCCGCAGCATCCATCGACCCACGGCGTGTTTCGCATGAACGTCGCGTTGGAAGGCGAAATCGTGCGCAAGCTCAAACCGGTCTTCGGTTATTTGCACCGCAACCATGAGCAGATCGGCGAGCACACAACTTATCTCGGCTCGATGCCGTACACAGATCGTCTCGATTACTTTTGTTCGATGAGCAACAACTGGGCCTACGCGCTTAGTGTTGAGAAACTCGCCGGCATCGAAGTTCCCGAGCGCGCCGAGTATTTGCGCGTTATTCTCGCCGAACTGACGCGGCTCCAAAATCACGCCTCGCTGCTCGGATTTTTGTTGAGCGACATGGGCGCGTGGGGCACGCCTCTAATGTACGCGTTCCGCGAACGCGAGAAGATTCTCGATTTATTCGAATCGCTCTCGGGTGCACGCATGATGTGCGACTACATGCGGTTCGGGGGTTGCCGCGTTGACGCTAGCGATGAGTGGCTGGCCCGCGCGAAGCAGATCGTCGATCGTTTTCCGAAATTTCTCGATGAGTTCGATGAACTGATTCTTGGAAACGAGATCGTCATCGCACGAACGCAGAACGTCGGCAAACTTTCGGCCGATCTCGCGATCAGCGCTGGGATCACGGGCCCAATGCTCCGCGCCTGCGGCGTGAACTACGATATTCGGAAAGTGGACGGTTACGGATTTTATCCACGATTCAAGTTCCGAATCCCGTTGGGCGAGCACGGGGACACTTATGATCGCTTGATGATGCGCGCGCTTGAAATGCGCGAGAGCGTCGAAATTTTGAAACAAGCGCTCGCCCAGATTCAGCCCGGGCCGATACTGAATCCGAAAGTAAAGATCCGCGCGTTCCGACCGCCAGTAGGCGAAGCGTACGGCCGCATTGAAGCACCTAAAGGCGAGCTCGGGTTTTATTTGATCAGCGACGGCGGCCCGAATCCATATCGCTACCGCGTGCGTCCGCCAAGTTTCATCAACCTTACGATTCTCGAAGACCTCTGCCTCGGGCACACCGTCGCCGACGTGATGGTAATTCTTGGCAGCGTCGATATTGTGATGGGCGAAGTTGATCGCTGACTTGAAGTTCAAGCTGCCGCCAAAGCTACACCCGGTGACGATATCTAGTTAGTGTCGGATTCAGGGGAGCTGCGCCGCACAGCAGTCATTCTTCTACCAAACGCGCCGGAACAGTTGATCTCGAACTTTTCCTGCAGGCGGTCACAGCGCTTTGTAATCAACAGAGATCACGCGGAAGGGCGGGAATGGATTGTGCTGCGCCGAGAAATAAAAAAGCTCCAGCATCGTCGCGCCGACCATCCATTGATATCCGACCAGCGTTTGAATGACATCAGTATCGTGCTCGTTACCGCGCGACACTAGTTTTCCAGTTCCGTACTTCTCGTCGAAGTATTTGCGAATTTCTCCCATCCGCTGGTTGTAACGGTCGATCGACCAGTCGGGGTATTCATAGTGTAACTCCACGGCGACAAGGGCCCTTTGTTTAAAGGTAAACACGGTACGTTTTAATCCAGGATGAACGAGACCTTCCACAGTCCACACTTCCCGGTTCTCTTTTTTTTCACGCGAGGCAATTTTGGCCTTTGCGCCGTGCAGCACCGCTTCCACGCGCGCCATCGAATCGTTCCACCGAAAGCCGAACGGCGGCAACAGCTCTTCAAGAGGATATGCGTACGACGCCGCAAGAAAGAAAACGATGACCGCGATTAAAAAAATTCTGCGCATCGCCGGCTGATTGGAATTTGCGGTACAGTTTGCCTGCCACCTTGTTATTTTCCTCTGCGTTGCCTGCATTCTTAGATTCGCCACGCGTTAACCTGGCACTCTGGAGGCCGGAAAAATTGCGCCGCAGGCCAACCCGGTCAACTCAGGAGTGCGCGAAAAATGCAGATCCGTTCGCCCCTGCGATTACACATCGACAGCGGCCAAGCGTCGCGGCAAATCTGCTGGAGCAATCAATCTTTTTTTGTTCTCCCTCGGACACGCGCGTTTCCTTTTCTTAGTCAAGAAATTTTTTTGCGACAAAAAAAATAAAATTTCATTTTTTTCTTGTCGATTTTGAGACGGGTTTCTAGTCTCAAGCCCGCTGGCGAGGACGAGGACAAGTCGCATGTGAATAAGTTGTGAACATTTCCGAGAAATTTTTACCAGCGAGAATGAACAACATCGAAAGTTCCCCCAGCAAACGATCGACCGCGCGTACGCAGCAAGTTGCCCCCAGAGTGGCATTGAAACGCGCAACTCT
>DASYDT010000024.1:0-6671 GCA_036499425.1 Candidatus Udaeobacter sp.
CGCCAAAATGTGCCTTGTGCGCCGAATACGCAGCTGCGTCATCGAGCATCGAATCGAGTGTCGCTGCCAGGGGCTCAAGCTTCAACACTCCAGAAAAGACCGCGCGATCACCAATCTCGGTGTCGATCACGAAAGCCGGCCGTTGCGTGATCTGGAGCGCGTGAAATTCGGCCGTCGAAGCGCGAACGCGTTTCTCGATTTGCGCCGATCTCGCGCGCTCCAGTAATTTGCTGGCATCGATACCGCCTGCTTCAGCGCCGATTTGAGCGGAAACATCCCAATCCCCGACTTTTTTTCCGTTGCGCAATGCAGCATGCGAAAGCGCAAGACAAACGCGGTCATCAGTAAAACCAAAGTCCTTTGCGGCTTCTGCGACGCAGTTCGGCGCGAGCCATTCCGGCAGACTGGGATCGTACCAGTCGGTGTTAAGCATGAATGGCGAACGCATCATCATACCGCTGCGCCGGTAGAACCACTGCTCCTGCTCGCGCGAAGTTGGCAAACCACTGGGATCCATCAACGCGATTTTCCACTGAAACTCGACGCGGCCGTCGTATCGCTTTTTCAATTCCGCCCATGTCGGTTCGGACCAAAGACACCAGGATGAAATGACGTCGAGATAATCAGTGACAGTGATAGGCATAATGCGAATTGGACGTTGGGCTTTTGCTGTAGTTCAAACTAACTTCCAACGCTCAACGTTCAACGCCCAACGTTTAATGAATCATTCACGCGTCTTCGCAAGATCGATATCGTGGATCTAAATCACATTTTGCTTTTTCTCGCGGTGATTTCACCGCTGATCGTCTTGGCCCGCGCATGGCGTCCCAGCGCGTCCCATCAGGGCTGGCCTGTCGCTGCGCTCATCGTGCTCGCCTTTACAGGCGTGGCCTGGCTTTTTTGGCGTGGCGCCGCGGGATACGTCGGTGGCTGCGCATGGTTTCTTCTCCTGTTTCTTCCGGCGATTGGATTGCGCAAAATGACCGAGCTCGCCACGCAGGGGAACTACGAATCTGCCAGAAAACTCGGAGCGGCCATCCAAATTTTGCATCCCAGTCCTGAGTTACGCGATCAAATCCGATTATTTCGCCGGTTGGAATCTCAAGCGAACCATCGAGCCGCAACCGGTCCGGTTCCCGTCGAATATGAAACTACGCGTCGAGCCAGGGGTAGCCAGCTCCGAAATGCCCCGGCAGTCCTCGTATTGATTCTCCTGAATGCGGTGGTCTTTCTTTTCGAGATATCCGTTGGCGGCTCGAACGATCCGGACGTTTTACATCGGATCGGTGCACTCGAGCCGTACTCGGTTGTAGTGCAGCACGAATACTGGCGTTTTTTTACAGCGCTGTTCCTGCATGGCGGTTTGCTGCATGTCGGTTTCAATGTTTTCGCGCTTTATGTAATTGGACCGTCACTGGAACGATCAATAGGCACGATACGGTTCGTCGTGTGTTACTTGATTTCAGGGCTCGCCTCGGGTGCGGGAGTTGTGGGTTTGACCTTAATACGGTTGGTGCAACCGGCTCAACTCATCGGTGCGTCCGGCGCAATCATGGGCATCGTCGGCGCGTGGGCCGGATTTCTGCTGCGAAACAGGCACGCGCCGAACGCGAAACAACGACTAGGAAACGTCGTGATGATCGTCGTGATCCAGATCGCGTTCGACCTTTCAACCCCGCAGGTCAGTATGTCGGCGCATTTGTGCGGACTGGTCGCGGGCTTTCTCCTTGGGCTCGTCCTCGCGCCACGGCCCAAACCAGTGCAAATATCAATCACGTAAATGAAGTCCATTCGCGTCTATTCGTGTGATTCACGGGCAGCGATTCTTTTTATGTCCTCGCTTCCTTCCGTGACTGAAAAGGTCGCGATCGCTCCGGGCTGCCGGACGAGGCGCATGCGCTCCCCACAGGTTTTCTTGACCCCGAAACTGTTCGGGGTTGATTAGCCCTCGCCTCGCGCAGCGAGGCGGCTTCAGGGATTCGCATGCCGACTTTTCAAACTTACAATGTCACACCCATCCTGCCGGCGACGCTGGAGCCGCTGCGCGAGATGAGTTTCAACCTTTGGTGGACATGGGAGCCCTCTGCGCGCCGCTTGTTTCGGCATCTCGATCCCGAGCTTTGGAACCGCACCAATCATAATCCGGTGCGCATGCTGCAGCTTTCGCGACAATCACGCCTAGAAGAACTTTCGCAGGACAAGAATTTTCTGCGCGAGCTCAAGCAGGTTTTTGAGGAATTCGAGAAATATCTGGGGCGCCACGATACCTACGGAAAAACCGGCGCCGGCAGCGCGATCAAAAATCCTATTGCCTATTTTTCGGCTGAATTCGGTTTCCACGAATCGATCCCGAATTACTCGGGTGGCTTGGGCATCCTTGCCAGCGACCACTGCAAATCAGCCAGCGATCTTGATCTGAATTTCGTTGCGATCGGTCTGCTTTATCGGCACGGCTATTTTCGGCAGCAGATCGACAAGGAAGGCGTTCAGGCAGCGATTAACCTTAACCAAAATTTTTATCATCTGCCGATCCGCGAAGTTCGCCGAGGCGACACGAGGCTTCTAATCTCAGTGCCAATTCTGGATCGCGAAGTCTTTGCCAGGCTTTGGGAATTGCGCGTCGGCCGGGTAAACGTCTATCTGCTCGATACCGACATTCCGGAAAACAGCGCCGAGGATCGATTAATTACTGCCGAGCTGTATGGCGGCGATCTTGAAATGCGGATGCGTCAGGAGATCGTTCTCGGAATCGGTGGTGTGAAAGCACTCGCCGCACTCGGTATCCAGCCGGACGTGTTTCATATGAACGAGGGGCATTCCGCGTTCCTGGCGCTGGAGCGGATCCGTCTCAACGTCGTGGAGAAGAAGCTCGATTTTTATTCAGCGCTTCAGGTGGTTGCCGCGGCTAATGTTTTTACCACGCACACTCCTGTTCCCGCCGGTCAAGACTCATTCTCGCGCGAGATGATGCAAAAATACTTCGGCAATTTCGCCAAGGGACTGAACATTCCATTCGACGAGCTGTTCTCATTCGGCCACACGCGCCTTAATCCAAACGATCCGTTTAGCATGACGATCCTTGCTCTACGTCTAAGCCGGCATGCCAACGGCGTGAGCAAATTGCACGGTGAAGTTACCCGATCGCTTTGGAAAGATGTTTGGTCCGGTGTTCCGATCCATGAAGTGCCGATTACAAACATCACGAACGGCGTTCATACCAAGACTTGGATGGCGCCGGAGTTTGCGGCGCTTTACCAGAAGCACCTGGGCGATTGGGAGGAACACTTGACTGAACCGGAATTTTGGCGCGGCGTGATTGATATTCACGACGCGCAACTTTGGGAGACACACCAACAACTCAAACGCCGCCTGATTGAATTCGTCCGGGATCGGGAGCGACACCGCCGCGAGCGCCTGGGCGAATCTCCCGAGTCTATTCGCAAGGTGAATCGCGTTCTCGATCCCGAAATTTTGACGATCGGCTTTGCGCGCCGTTTCGCCACCTATAAGCGCGGCACGCTTTTGTTCAGCGACAAGGAACGACTAAAGCGATTAGCGAACGATACCACGCGCCCTGTGCAATTCATTTTCGCAGGTAAAGCGCATCCGCGCGATGACGCAGGCAAGGCACTTATCCAGGAAGTTTACAAATTCAGCCGCGAAGCCAGCTTGGAAAATCGCGTCGTCTTTCTGGAAGACTACGATAGCTACATCGCGCGGCGCCTGGTGCAGGGCGTCGATCTTTGGTTAAATCATCCGCTGCGTCCGTTGGAAGCGAGCGGTACCAGCGGAATGAAATCGGCGCCGAATGGCGGGATTAACCTGAGCGTGCTCGATGGCTGGTGGCGCGAAGGCTATAACGGGTCCAACGGCTGGGCCATTGGCGCTGAGATCGATAATGGCACCCCTGAATTTCAAAACGAAGTGGACGCGAACAGTCTTTATCAATTGCTCGAGAATCAAATCGTGCCGCTTTATTATGCGAAACCGGACGGCAAACTTCCTCTCGCCTGGTTGCAATTGATGCGCGAATCCATCCGCAGCGTCACCCCGGTCTTCAACACCCAGCGAATGGTGAAGGAATATACCGAGCAACTTTATATTCCAGCAGCCCGGGCAAACGGCAATTTCTCCAGCGACGGCTGCGGCGCCGCCACCCGGTTGAGCCAATGGAAAGCGCAGATGCGAAAGGATTGGCCGCAGGTGCAAATTTCCGACGTGCAAGTAGCCAACAAAGATCGCCAAAGTATTTTGGTCGGCGAATCATTGCAGATCAGAGCGCGCGTCCATCTGGGCGGAGTGGATCCGCAACATGTGCGAGTGGAAGCGTATCACGGCGAAATGGACAATGGCGACATCCGCAATCCTACCGCCACCGTGTTACATCAAAGTCCCGACCAGTCGGGAACGGGCGATGGGAATTACATTTACCACGGCAGCGTTCCCGCGACTGAAAGTGGCACCTACGGTTTTAGCGTGCGTGTCGTACCCACCCATCCCTGCCTGATGCAGGCGCACGAACTGCGCCTCATCACTTGGTCGTAAATTCTGGGCAGCGCATGTTACTCGCCGCGATAAACGCAGCGCGCGGTCGGTGTTTCGTGCACGACGATTTCGCAAAGGCCAGGACATTGAGCTTCCAATTTCTTCCAGAACCATTCTGCCATGTTTTCAATCGTCGGGTTCTTCAGTCCTTCGATGTCGTTGAGATACTTGTGGTCCAGGATTTTCAGTAGCGGTTTCATCGCGGCGCTGATCTCCGCGTGGTCGTAAACCCAACCTGTTTGGGGATCGACGGCGCCTTCGATTGAAACTTCAACCTTGAAACTGTGCCCATGTAACCCACGGCATTTGTGTCCTGCCGGCACATTGGGCAAAGTCTGCGCTGCTTCGAAAGTGAAATCTTTCGTCAACCGTGCACGCATCACGCCACATTACCATCTCTACATCTGCGTTGTCATCCCGAACGAGGTTACCTTCCATAACTCGGAAGATCACTCAGCTCCTTTGCGTGACCGATCACCTATTGTGAGATCCTTCGCTCCGCTCAGAATGATCGCAGAGGCCATGTTTCGAGCATTCAGACTCCGCGTTGTGTCGGGCTCCAGATGAATTTGTGCATTTGAAGCTGAAACCGGATATCGAGTTTATCGGCCAGAATCCATTCGACGATTTCGCGGGGATCAATTCTTCCGAAAATCGGGGAGAACAGCACGGCATGACAGCGGGACGAGAGATTGTAACGCTGCACCCTGTCGCGAGACCAGTCGTAATCTTCGCGCGATCCCATTACGAACTTCACTTCGTCGCGCAGCGTAAGATGATCGATGTTCGACCAAAGATTTTTGTCCACTTCGCCGCTGCCGGGCGTCTTTAGATCCATGATCCGATGGACGCGCGAATCGACTTTGGAGATATCGTGCGCGCCGCTAGTTTCGAGCAGAACCGTAAAGTCCGCGTCGCATAGCATCGACATCAACGGCAGCACATTCTTCTGCAACAAAGGCTCCCCGCCGGTGATCTCGACCAGCGGACAGCAAAACGCCGCCACTGCATCGACAATTTCTTTCAGTGTTTGCTTTTTCCCTTCGTAGAAGGCGTACCCTGTGTCGCAATAGTTGCAACGCAGATCGCAGAAGGTGAGCCGCACAAAAACGCACGGTCGCCCCATCCAGGTGCTCTCGCCCTGAATCGAGTGATAAATCTCGTTAATCGTCAGCGTCTTTTCCGGTTCCGGCATACCGTCGGAAGATCGAATTGTGCATTCGCCAAGTCGATAAACGTCTTATGCGAGCGATCGTAAATCAAGTCTTGCGCGAGAGATCAATCTCCTCGCAGGCGTCGCGACTGCTTCGACGCCCGAGGGAACGGCGGGTTCTCGGCCGGTAATTTTACGAAGATTTTTGATTGACTGGCTCATGGCGCAACTCTACTCTCGCGGCCATGAGCTCCGGTTTCGCCTTAACCATTTGCCGTTTTGCTCCATTTCCACTCCGCCCAATTGCCCGACCAACCCTCGTATTTGTGGCGGGGATTTTCTTTGCGGCTGTTCTTGCTGCGCAAGCGCAGGAGTCGATTGAGCCGGACATCTTGCCTTCGTTGGCTGAGCCGCCGCCCTCGTCAGTGCAACCGCCGCCGTCTACCTCCGCAGAGCCATTGCCAGCCTTACCTCAATCATTGCCATCGAACACGGCGGAGCCATTGCCCTCGTCAGAACCGGTATTGCCTTCTTCCGAGGAGGCGTTTCCGTCTTCACCTCAGCCGTTGTCGTCGTCAATGAACTACACTGGAGGGTACACAACCGTTGTTCCGGCGCCGGTACCGGCGGGTCCTAACGGCGTGGTATACGGCAGGGACGCATTTCCAGGTAGCGAAACGCTTGATTCAGGTGAACAGCGTCGCTTTTACTACAAATTGGGGCTGACAGTGCGAGGTGTGTGGGATGACAACATCTTTCTCAGTCATACGGACAAAGTTTCGGGTTATTATTTCGCGATTGAGCCGTCCATCAGCATTGGATGGGGCGACATGGAGGGGCGCAGCAGAAGCTATCTGCGATTGGACTATATGCCGAGTGCTATTCTCTTCGTGGATCACTCGAATCAAGACGCATTTAATCAATATCTTCACCTCGAAGCGGGATATAGCACCGGCCGGTTGACGTTGAGGCT
>DASYDT010000025.1:0-5431 GCA_036499425.1 Candidatus Udaeobacter sp.
TGCAATCCCTGCCCTCTACCTGATCACAAAAGTCGATGCAGGTTGGGGACTGTAGGTTTCAGGGTAGTATGGAACTTCGCGCCCGAATCGAATGTCCAAGACGGCTGCATTGGTGGGCGTGTTCGGAACAGTCCAATCGTAGGTAGTGGGTCAGTTTGAATGATTCGGTTTCGATCTGCCAATATTAAGAAGTCTTTGAATCTCCGTAAGCGATAGGTGTTTGCCACCGCCCTTGGCGTCTTTTTTGGGCCTGAGGTCTTGGATTCTGATCACTTTTCGGGGTTTCTTTTTCTTCTTTCGCATAAAACTGCTTGTCCCTTTAGTAGGACATTTCGGCACTGGCTCAGTCTGAACTAGCTTTTTCTCACAAGCGTGAATCGGATCAGGTAACGTACCTTCGTTCCGCATCTTGGACACGACGGAAACTGACTCCCCACGTAAAACGTTTGCAGATGTTCACCCGCTTCTGCCGGGTCGTGCACGACATGATAAAGCGATGAAGTCACAGGGACGGCTTCGCCGGGTTTATACTCATGCGCTTCCATAAATCAGTCTAGCAAAGCAATCACTTCGTCAATACTCCAAACATGATCGCTGATGCCCGCTTCCATGGCTGGGGTAATTCGCAAGGATTGGTGAATCCGGCAAAAATTATAATACATGAAATAGAGCGCCAGCGCGTGCTCGTGGTTTTCCAGTTTCTTTGAAAAGCCATTGGTCAATCGCGTGAAACGTCGCATGGACATTCTCATTGTGAGATTCTGGCGCTCTGCAAAGCTCGTGGAAACGTGGTTGTGATCGGGATTGCCACTAATCACAGCCTTGCGTGCACCCATGCAAACTGCGGGGCTGTAGCGTGTTTCCGGCGATTCATTCACAGAACCGTAAATCTTTTGCAGCATGGCATAGTCGATCTCGCAACCGAACGCATCTTCAACCGCACTCAGATACGAGCGGTGACCGTCAGTCGTCATTTGCACGCGATTCGCCAACCTATTCAAAAGATCTGAATACGGCGCATTCCAAGGCTGAAGCCCAGTTCAAACTCCAACGGCTTTGCTGAGATTGGTCAGCAATGTCGCCGATTGAAACAAGTTGCCGCTGCTATACGACCAGCTTCGAGCCGGTATTCGAAACGAAGTTGACGCAATGCCAGACGCCTGAGGCCGTGATTCTTGTTTATGATGGGAGCCGGCAACGTGATTGAAACGCGACTCAAGGGCTTTTTCCGAAGGAGGTAAAATCAATGAAGAGAAAAATAACAGGCGCAATTCTAATTTCTCTAGGTTTGGGTCTTTTTTGGCAGGCACTAGCACAAGGCCTAGACTGCCAAACCCAATGCCGGGAAAAATATGTCCAATGTCGTGACTTAGCTGGCAAGTCTGTCGATGCAGTCGGCAGTCTAAAAATATGCAACGACGTATATCATAAGTGTTTGGGGAATTGTGTTAATCGCGAAAGATAAGCCGATATATTTCGTCGATATTTCTACCTTGTCGCAATGCAGGAAGGCGGGAATGTTTTTCGCTGCCGCCTTCGCTGTCTCCCCGCCTGTTACAAGCTCGTGAGCCTGCTTAACGCGCGGATGCAGTCGACCACGCGAAGCATCGCAGCCGGTCACACAAAGCGGTGATTCGCGTTTACGATGCAACAAGCAACGTAATCGAAACGCACGAGCACAAGGGCGATTTCAAAGCGCAAACGCAAGCGCGAACGCTATAGTGACGGAAACCCCAAACACTATGGCTATGTCAAATACGGGGTTTTGATTTTTCATATTTATTTTCCTTCATTGTTTTCGCGGATCGCTGATTTTTGATCTCCATTGAGGCACTTCGGGAGATCCGGCGCGATATTGCAGAAAATTTAGGAAAAGGAGGGATTGTCCTTGGTAACTTACGTCGAGGGTCTCCAAGAGAATAAAGAAAGCCGATGACATCTCGCGCCGCGTTAATGAAATCGCATGGAAACCATTCGAGAAAACGGCCACAGCGACCGGGTAATCAAAAAATGTCAGCGCATCGCTGGACTAAAAGCCTTGCTCGAAGAATGGGAGCTATCCGGTAGTGTTGATCCTGATTATCTTCGAGGACTGAGGGCGCGACTGGTATCTGTCAAAAATCAACTGAAAAACATGTGCGGTCGGGATGGATCAGAGGAAATCGACGATTGCTAGTTAGTGAGGAAGCAGCAAATACTGCTGGTTTGGTCTGTGCTGGCTTACTGATTATTCACACGGTTTGCCGTGTCTCGCAGTAAACCAGAACAACAACGGCGCGACAAATCAATCTCCGCCCGGTGTGCGCGTGATCATCATTGAATGTGAAATTGATTGCCCTCCTTCTCGTCAGGTGCGCCATCCTTTCGATCCGAGTGAATCCGACCGAATCAAACCAACGTGCCGGTGGAAACCACGTCCTTCTGTTCCCACCTGTTCAAATGGGGTACGGCTAAAGTCCAATATCGAGATGATGCGGTTTCGAGCAATTGTGCGTTCGGAAAACAGAGAACGGGCAAACCTGCCGCCGCGGCTCGCGAATCTCGACAAAACGAATTGGGAAACCTATACAGCGCTAAACAGCACTTGATGAAACCCGAAACGCAAAACGCAGTGATCCAATCCACACATAGACCGCGCCCGCGTCGCCGCGGGCTTCTCGTTCCGTTCGTTGCTCTGGCGTCGCTAGCACTGCCGTCTCGCGCTCACGCCTCGCTTTTCCACGGCGAGACGCTCGACTCAATCGCCAATGGCATTTCGTGGGTCGTGCTCGTCATCGCGCCGATTATTGGCATCGCCGCTTTCTGGCTCGTCCATATTCTGCCGGAAAAGATTGCACATAAGAAAAAACATCCGCAGACCAGAGCGATTCAATGCCTGTGCCTGCTCTCGCTTTGCTTTGGCGGGCTGCTCTGGCCAATTGCGTGGCTCTGGGCTTACACCAAGCCGGTCCTGCACAAAATGGCTTACGGTACCGATGTGGATGAGTCCCTCGGCCATCTGGGCGAGGAGGTAAAGGAGGAGGAGAACGAAATCGAAAAGCTCCGGACTCGGATTGCGGAACTCGAAGCGAAACGCAGCTCAGTGAGAGACAAAGTTTAATGGAACTCATCCTCCTTATCATCTACTCGGTCATCGTCTGGCTGATCTTTTTCAAGTTCAAGCTCCTGCCCTGGAACATCACCAGCCAGGTAATTGTCGTCACCATCCCTATCATCGCACTGACGATTCTGATTTTGTTCATGAACATCGTGTGTCCGTCGTCGTCCGACGTGCGGGCGCAAAATTATGTAATCCCGATAGTGCCGCGTGTGACCGGTCAAGTGACCGAAGTGCCGATCGAGCCAAATCGACCGATCAAAAAAGGCGATGTCCTTTTCAAGATAGACCCGGTACCTTTCGAAGCGGCGAAGGAAGCCGCCGAGGCCACGCTGCGCGGCGCGAAGGATCAACTCAACAACGCCACGAACAAAAAAGCCTCTCTTACCCCGCGGATCGACTTGGCGAAAAAACGTGTCGAGCAATTCACAGCCCTTTCCGCGGCTGGCGCCGGGAAGCGGGCCGACCTTGAGCAGGCGCAAAGCGATCTCGGCAATCTCCAAAGTGAGTTCCTTGCCGCTGACGCCACGGAATCACAGGCCAGAGCGCAGATTAGCAAGTCGGAAGCGGACCTGATCAATGCGAAATTCGATCTCGAAGGCACGACGCACCTCGCACCGGCCAATGGCCGCGTAGCGAATCTTGCGCTGCGCCCCGGGGTGCGTGCGACACAGTTTGCGACCATGCCGGTGATGAGCTTTATCGAGGAGGATAACCCGTGGTTGCTCGCTTTTTATCGGCAGAACGAGTTGCGCTATGTCGAGCCCGGGGACGAGGCAGAAATCCACATGGAGACCTACCCGGGTCGGATCATCAAATGTACGGTGGATTCTATCCTATGGGCGACCGCACAAGGCCAGATGCCAATCAGCGGGAACTTGCAGAATACCCTACCGGTAACCGCACCGGAACAGCGCATCGCAGTGCGGCTCATCCTTGCGCCTGAGGACCGCGATCTTTTCCTCGCTGCGGGCGCGCGCGGCGCGGGCGCCATTTACACCGAGCATGGCAAAATCATTCATATTGTCCGCAAGGTCTTCTTGCGAGTCTCGGCGAAGCTCGACTGGTTTGTTTTTAAGCTCCACTGAAGCTGCTCACATGAATAGCCGACTTCTTTTGGGCGCTGCGTGCCTCACACTCGCCAGCTGCGCGCTTAAGCATCCGCCCTTTGGCGCGGATATCATGCCGGAATCGGCTCGTGCGCAAATCCCGGGTCACTGGGCCGGACCGCATCGCAGCGGCAACGTCGTGCCGGGTTGGATTCGCACCTTTCACGATCCGGAGCTGACGGCGCTCGTTGCAGACGCAGTCGAGCGCAATCCCGACCTCAAGGCCGCCGCCGCGCACGTGGAGGCATCGCGCGCTGCTGTGCGCATTGCTGCAGCATCGCTCTATCCACGGATCGCGATGAAGGGACTGGCTGAGCGCCAGGGCCAGCATATTAGCGGCGACCTCGACCGCGGTATCAATCCGCCAGACTTCGGGAACTCGGGAGTGGAGAACAGCGGCGGCGCCGGCCTCGACACCAGCGTGGATCAAACATCACAGCGATGGGTCTATGGCCTCGCGGCGGGCGCCGCATGGGAGGCCGACGTGTGGGGCCGCATTCGCTCGAAAAAAGCTGCGGCAAAAGCTGAAAGCGAAGCGCTGGAAGCCGACTACGAATTTGCCCGGCAATCCCTCGCCGCCGCCGTGGCGCGAGCGTACTTCACCACGATCGAGGCTGCGCAACAGGAAGCCAACGCGCAGGAAACGCTCAACGTCTATCAGGAGTACTCGAAGCTCACTGACATACAAAAACAGCATGGCTTCGCGAGTGATTTCGACGTGTCGCAGATCAAGTCACGCACCGCGAGCGCGGAGGATGCTCTGTACACAGCGCAACAGGCGCGGGCGCAGACGATCCGCGCAATCGAAGTCGTCACTAGCCGTTATCCCGCCGGCAGATTCGACGTGCGGCGTTCCTTTCCCGGACAACCGGGAGCCGTGCCCTCCGGTCTCCCCGCGCAAATTCTCGAACGCCGGCCGGACCTCATCGCCAGCGAGCGCCGCTTCGCCGCCGCCTTCCATCGGGTGAACGAGGCGCGCACCGCGCGCCTGCCGCGCTTTGTACTCAGCGGTGTGAGCGGGCTAGGAACCGCGCAACTCGACTCGGTTGGCACGCTCGATGCCGTCATCTGGACTTTCGCCGCAGGGGTCACGCAACCAATTTTCTTTGGCGGCGAACTCCAGGCTGCGCAGGATCTTCGCACTGCCGAGCAAAAAGCCGCCGCCGCAAGCTACGTGGGCGTCGCGTTACGCGCATTCGGAGACGTGGAAGGCGCTCTCGCTAAC
>DASYDT010000026.1:0-15429 GCA_036499425.1 Candidatus Udaeobacter sp.
CACTGAAGCACTTGTCCCAGGCAACTCATGTCGACGATTGGAACTGGACCATGCCTCCCGTACCGCCTGGTGCGCGCCCCACAATACTCGTGGATGACAGCACAACATTCCTCTTTGCGGGGGATACGATCGACGTAGAGCACAATGGTCTTGGTCATACAGATGGAGACGTCTGGGTCTATTTTGAAAAAGCCGACGTGTTGGCTCTCGGTGATACATTCTGGAATGGCAACTACCCATTTATTGACAATCAAGATGGTGGCAACATCAATGGCGCCATCAAATGGGCCGACGAGGCAATCGAACGCACCACTGACAAAACCATTGTGATTCCCGGCCATGGTCCCGTGGGAACGCGTGCACAGCTGATTGAGTTTCGCGACATGCTGGTAACGGTGCGAGACAACGTGGCTACACTGAAGCGACAGGGCAAATCGCTGGACGAAGTTATTGCCGCGAAACCTACAGCCGCTTTCGATGAGAAATGGGGACGCTTTGTGATCGACCCTGCTCACTTTACGAGGCTCGTTTACGCCGGCTTATGAATAATCGCGCCCGTTATCGAACAGCGGATCGTCGCTTCAACCGGCGCTTCCAGATAGGGAAACATCACCTTACTCCTGAGGAGCTTGCAAAGAAAATGGAAGAAGTCGCGGCACGACACCCAGCAGTTCAGCACAATGAATGAAAGCCATTTTGAAGGACTAACAACCACCCCGAGCAGCTTTGGTCCAAAGGAAACGATGGATTGCTTAGAAGCCAAGATCCGCGCGAAGGGCATGACGGTATTTGGGTGCATCGATCATTCAGCGGGTAAGACTTGGATGTCGTATGACGAACCTGAATTTTACTATGAAAATATCGCACGTTACTGTTCTACTCATAACTATTGTTCTGCAGGCTGCAGCAGTAGATAATGCGGTCATGAAAGAGAATGGAATTATCGACATTCCGAGCAATCACTCGGTCGACCAAACCGTGGAAAGGCTCAAGAGTATTCTGCAATCCAAGGAAGTCACCCTGTTTGCCCTGATCGACCACAGCGGGGAAGCGGAAAAGGTGGGAATGAAGATGCGCCCTACCAGGCTGCTAATCTTCGGCAGTCCCAAAGCAGGTACCCCTCCAATGCTGGCCGCTCCTAGTATTGCCATCGACCTCCCTCTTAAGATCCTAGTTTGGGAAGACGGCCAGGGAAAGGTTTGGCTTTCGTATAACAGCCCCGAATATTTAAAGGACCGTCACGGATTGTCGCAGGATCTTCTGCCAAACATTGCCGCCGTGGGGACATTGGCGGCCAAGGCTGGCGAGTAGCTCCCGCATGCCATGAATGCCATCGATCAATTTCACCCACGTGCTGGTAGCAGCTACGGCGGCTTCCCTTGCGGCCTCGGACAGCGCTCCGGAGTACGCTTCCTCGTGGCCTGTGGCAAGCAACCTAGAAAACAAAGGAGGGCGGAGGCGCCGTCGCCCTTACGGCTCGTCGCGCGTCAGCAGGATAAAAAGGATCATTACTCCAGAAAGTAGTGTGACTATCGCCGTGACCAAAATCACAAGTCCACGGTCGGCGCTAACTTTTCCGCGCTCGATGTCGCGGTTCACCACGTGATAGCGCCATGCAGCAAGTACGGGCAGCAAGCCGCCAAGAGTCATCATCGCTAACCCTATTGGTAGCGAAATTCCCGTGCGATGTTGGTGCATCTGTGGATCCAGATGCCCCGACAATTCCTGCAACCAGACAATAAACCTCGCCACCACAAAGCCGAGGCTAACGACCGCTATGCTCGTCCTAATCCACGCCAGAAACGTCCGCTCATTAGCGAGATATTCAGTCGCCCGCTTCGTTTCATCTATCGTCGCGTGGTCTCGCTGCCTTTGCATTGCATCGCAATTAAGGCATACGCTACTCAGTTACGCCATAGATTCTTGATGCTCTTCTGTTTTCTCTAGTCCTTCTCCGCCACAAGGTTTCCGGGCAGACCGAAAGGGGTATCCAAATCCATGTCGCTCTTGTAAGAACTCGGGCCTGTTAGTGCTAAGCGCAAACCACGCCATCTTCCAATTCCCACACCAAAATCTATCTCACGAACTTCAAACGGTTCGTGGAACAAAAAGCGACAACATGATCTCCCTCTGAGTTGAATGCCTGCAAAAGGATCGAGGGCTCTCCGTTTTCAACGCTGGCCTGCACAACGGAATCCAAGATCACGAGCCGTGATTTGGTTAGGGAAGGATTGAAGTTCTTGGGCTCGACGATCTGCTACGCGTTGATGCCAGCAACCGGCGTGGTCAAGACCATCTAGTGAACTGTCCGTGCCATCGGAAGCTCGGTGGCGCCGGTGGCGCGCCTCTGGCGCCGGGAATAGTCAGATCAGTTCGTAGGTCTTAAGATCACTCGCGACTTCAATTCTACCGCTGTACTCGCGTCGTATGATCTCGACAGCTTCTCCAATCTCATCCGCGATCGCCGGCATGAAGTGGGATAGGAGAAGTATTTTAGCACCACTTTGTTCCGCGGTTTGGCCGATCGCGGAAGGCTTTGCGTGCAACTTTCCATGCGGCACGTCCCGTTCTGGCAGGGCACAATCGTGAATGAGCATGGAACAATTCTTAGCGAGTTCGATAAGCGCCTCAGTCGATCCAGAGATGTCACCCGAAAACACGACTGACGCCTCGCCGCATTCTATGCGAAATGCTACCGCAGGCATCATTCCGTGGGGAACACCAACTGCATGGATGGATACGCCAAGATCCGCGAGGATCCGATCGACTGGAACGGAATGAACCGTTGGATCTGATGGAGTGCTCGAGATTTCGCCTACATTAATGCCGAAACCTTCAAAGGTATTCATGTAGCGCCAGGCACCATCGGGTCCGAAGAGCAATCGAACGAATTCAATCGCCCCGGGCTGCGGCGAAGCATTTTGAGCTAGAGCGTCGTTTCTGGGACGTCCGGTTGGACCAGTTACCGCGATGGGTTCCTTACGGTCACACATATATAAGTGCATGATGATTGCCGGCAGGTCGCTGGTGTGGTCAATATGCATGTGTGTAAGAAGAATTTGCTCGAGTGAAGAAACATCCAGGCCACTCCGACCGATGCGCTCGAAGATTCCACCGCCTGCGTCTAACAGAATCCGCGGCTTTCCGTCGATGGAGAGGATGTATCCAGCTGAGACACGATGCGGATCGGCAATTGGGCCGCCGCTACCGAGAACGGTTATCGACAATCTTCGATGCGTCATGGTAATATCTGAGCCTGCCTGGGCGGTTAATGCCAATCAAAAACGATCGACATCAACCACAGCTTAGAGAATCGCTTTCGAGTGGAGTGTAGCGGCTCTCCGAGGTAGAGCTGGCCAGGTTGGTGTCGCGGCAAATCGAGCGTCAGGATCGTAGTTGATACCAATCGCGTACAGAAACGAATGCCCGAGTCGTTGTGTCATTCATTCCGTAGCCTTTGTTGCTAGGGTTTCCACTACCGCGATGTTCTCGATCAGGTTCGGCGGCAGTCCGTGCCTCTTCTGCAAATACGCTGGGCTGTTGTATGAAACCCAAACTCTGCCCTTAGCGTCCTCTCGGACCAGAATCTTCAGAGGAAGATCGATAGCGCTGCTAGGTGTTGCGAGCATCAACGGAGTGCCGCCTTTCGGGTTACCGAAAATTAGCAGTTTTGTAGGCGGCAATTGTCAGTCCGACCAATTCGGCCTCTTTGCTGTGGTCAATTAAGGCAAACAACTTCACTCCTTTGGATTGCAGGATACTCTTTAGCCGTTCGACCGTCTGCAGCGTGGACAAAACGGGACAGCTGAAACGAGAATCAAAGACTATCGACTGTGCAATCCAGTCGGGGAGGGGCACCGCGAGTACTGCCTTCCCAAAGAACGACATCCTTCACGGGTGCCGTTTTAACTTGCTCGGTTGACATGATCCAGGAGTTGTCTCTTTCTTTGTTATGCGGCCGAGATTGTCAAAGGCTAGATGAACGCGGTATACTTCAACACGCGCGGCGGTCCGGAGGCGCTAGTGTACGGGGCGGCGACGATGCCAAGGGCGGGCGAGGGAGAGATCGTGGTGCGCGTCCGCGCCGCGGCGGTAACGCCGACCGAATTGCTATGGGCGCCGACTTGGACCACGCGCGCGAGCAAGCCGCGACCGTTCCCGATCATTCCCGGGCACGAGTTCTCCGGCGAAGTGCGTGCGCTCGGATCGGGTGTGAACGACGTGGCGGTCGGCGACGCCGTCTTCGGCATGAACGACTGGTTCGGCGACGGCGCGCAGGCGGAGTTCTGTGTCGCCCGCAGCGCGGATGTTGCGCCGAAGCCCACGTCGATCGACCACGTGACGGCTGCGGTCGTCCCGATCTCCACGCTTACCGCGTGGCAGGGTCTGGTCGAACGGGCGAAGCTGAGCCGGGGCGAGCGGGTGTTGGTGCACGGCGCGGCCGGTAACGTCGGGCTCTTCGCGGTTCAGATCGCGCATGCGATCGGCGCGCACGTGATCGGGACCGCGTCGGGGCACAACCTGGAATTCGTGCGCAGCCTCGGTGCCGACGAGGTGATCGATTATCGCGCGCGATCGTTTGAGGACGCGATCACGGCTGTCGACGTTGTCTTCGACACGGTTGGCGGTGATACCCTCGCCCGGTCGTGGGGTGTCCTGCGTCTTGGCGGGAGAATGGTGACGACCGCCGCCGACGCGGAGCACACCCGCGAGCAACGGGTCAAAGACGCGTTCTTCATTGTCGAACCGAACCGCGAACAACTGACCCGGATCTCCCGGATGATCGACGCCGGCAAGCTCCGGGTGTTCGTGGGCGCCGCATTCCCGTTGCAGGAAGCCAGTCAGGCATATACGCACAAGCCGGTACGGGGAAAGAACGTCCTAGTGGCCGACCGCTGATGTGAAAGGCAACGGCGGTCTGCTGACATTTGGGCCCGAGTGGTTAATGCTTGGGGTTTACTAAGCGACGGTAGTCCCCTTGTCTTTACTGGCGGCCTGTTCAATGAGAGCCGCGACAGCCTTGGGTTGCGAGAAGTAGATGGCGTGGCTGCCCTTGGCCTCAACCACCGTGGAGCCCGCCCGTTTGGCCATTGCACGCTGGGCGTCCGGTGGGATCCTCTTGTCCTCGGTAGCGACCAGGTACCAGCTAGGCTTGGTTCTCCATGCCGGTTCGCTAATTGCGCCGCTGAAACACGCTACACCCCATGGCACTTGGGAGTCGGCCCAGAACGCGGCTTTTTCTGGATCCACGTCAGCCGCGTAAGAGGCGGCAAACTTAGCTTTGTCGAGGAACAAGAAGCCGTCTTGCGGTGGCAGCATCGGTGAGACGGGCGCGTCCGGCGGTGGGTCTTTAGTGAGCGTGGCCACGGATTCGCCCCTGTCCGGTGCGAACGCGGCGATGTAAACGAGAGCAGTGACGTTCGGATCATTTCCGGCTTCAGTGATCACCGCTCCTCCGTAGGAGTGGCCGACGAGAATCGCAGGGCCTTTCTGCGTTGCAAGGACACGCCTCGTAACTGCTACGTCGTCCTCCAGTGATATCGTGGGACTCTGGACGACGCTGACGCTGTAACCATCTCGCTTCAGGATCTCGTAAACCCGCTCCCAGTGGGCGCCGTCTACCCAGGCACCGTGGACTAAAACGATGTTGTTCATGACTCGCAGCCTCCCTTCCTGACGAAAATGTCTTTCATCGGGCGGGACCTTTTGGTTGGACCGAATGATGTTGCTGGGATCATTGGTCGTAATCCTTACTTTTGATCGGGTATAGTCAGGGGCTTGTCTTTGGAATCGACGACGAAGATAGCCAATAGGCTCGCTGGGTCCTTGTCACTCGCGTTCTCACTGATCCTGTGATGCGAGCCGGGGACCTCGTAGAAGCCTTCACCGACGCGATAGACTTTCGCCGGCTCATCGTCAACCTGGCTGCGAACGGCGCCTGACAGCACGTAAGCGTAAATGAATGCCGACCTGGCATGGTGATGGCTCGGGGATTTGGCGCCCGGAGGATAGGTCACGACGACGGCAACCATGCTCTTTCCTGCGGCGTTCGGGATTATTTGCTCGAAGACTGGTTTCACCTGCTCCACATTTTGTGCAAGCCCGGGCGAAACTCCTAGTGATATTGCCGTCACTATTAGCCCTAACAAGCCAGTTTGCATTATTCTTCGCATTTGTTTGCCTCCTCGGTTTGGAACCTCACAACTCTTTACGTTCAGCTTTGCTATGCGGAATCCGGGAAAGGAGACCCAGCCATCAGATCGACGGCGTTGGGACTCTTAAAATCGGGGATAAATCGCTCACAGATAGAGGCGTTCACGGTGCCGTAAGTGGTGCCGGGCTTGTGCGCAAAGCCTGCAAAGTATTCTTGGACGAATCGTTCCTTGAAGTGTTTGCGAGGGTACCTGGCCACGATTTCGTCGCGCAATTCCGAAGGAAATTGATCAAACCCTTTTCCGAGGACATCGAGACCAACACCCGAATAGAGCAGAGCTACTTCAGGGCGCATGTAGTGAGTGACGCCCGGGGTGGTGTGCAGGGCAATAGCTTGCCAGGCAGTTTGTATCTGCTCTTCGGGGACGTTATGCGCGGTGAGGAACTGACGGACGGCGTTTGCGCCATCGACCTCGAAGCGTTCGTTTGCGCTCGAGAACTTTTTGAGGAGACCGAGATCGTGAAATGCGGCCGCGACGTAGAGAAGTTCAGGGTCGAAGCGAAGCTTTTGTTGACGGCCCTGCTCAGCCGCAAATAGGTAGACGCGCATGGAGTGATTAATAAGCACCTCGGTGGAATGTTCACACAAGATGTCTGTGGCTTCTTTCGCAAGCAAGGAATCGGGTATGACAATGGTTGGCATGTTGCCTCCTTTCACAATCAACTGTAGCGACATGATCAGCGTGCGCTGACGCGATGGTCGGGTGACTTCAATTTCGCTTTGACGACAGGTCGATTGGAAGCTGGCGTCCGTTTGGCGGCAACTTTAGGCGCGGCTCGTGTTGTGCCTTTGGTTGTCGATGGGCTCGACGACACGAAAGGCGAGCTAAGCCCTATATCTCCGTGAAACCACATCCAATCCCTGGCGTGAGCTGAATGAGTCAAGGCGATTGCTGCAATTGATACAATAAACAGAGTTTTCATAGTTACTTAACTATCACGATAATTTCTAGTCGTATTTCATCGCTACGGCACGTTCGCGGGATTATTTGCTGCTGCCTAAGAATGAAAGCTTCCTTTGCGCAAAAACTCGCAGGTGCGGACCGAAGCAAAAGCGATCCTTGACCCAGCCAATCCAATGCTTGATGTCCAGAACCCGGAGTGGCTGGCTCACACGCCGCCGAAACTGGTCATGGCGCATCTGCACATCCGATGGCTCCTAGTGTGGTGGCACGTAAATGAGATGTCTTACCGTGGGCTCTTTGAGCGTGTAGTTACGGATTCGTTCTTCCAACTCACGATCTGCCTTTGTTACGCGTTCGTGTTGGCGAAGATGTTCTCCCCACGAATTCACTAGAAACATTTCCAGATATCGGTTCGAATCTTCGGTATCGCGAAAGATTCCCCATTGCGAAGCTCCATCCCGTCGGCGCGTGCGTCCGTAGCGATGCATGGCTTTACTAAACTCGGAAGCGCGTTCGCGATTGACGACATATTCGACAGTTACGAGCACAGGGCCGGATTCAAATTCCAAGGCCAAATCGCCGACGATCGCGGGCATGCGCCAATGATTCCACGGTGTCACATCCATCGTGGTATCCGGGAGCCTCCATCGTAGCGCAAGCGCGACCGTCGCGATCGATCCGAGTCCGGCCCACATCAATGCAATGGCGATGCCCGCATGTTCAGCGACCGCGCCCCAAAACGCACTGCCAGCGGCCATCCCGCCTTGAAACGCCAGCAGGAACACTGCGAGAACCCGTGCGCGGACCCAGTCAGGCGCGAGCTTTTGCACCAGCGCGCTGACCAGCGATATGAAGATAATCCAAGCAGCGCCGCCAACTAGCATGACGACACTGAGCAAAGGCAATTCATCCAGAGCGCCCGCTGCGATAGTCGTTAGACCCAAGATTACCACGCCGCCTGAGGCGACAACTTCCGTGGACCATCGCGACCGCGCCGGTTGCATGACAAGAGCCCCCAGTATCGCGCCAAAACCAAAGCATCCGAGGAGCAAGCCGAACGTAACTGCACTTCCGTTGACGCGGTGAGCGACCGTTGGCAAGAGTGCCAGTAACGCGCTGGCGAAGAACATGACGACGCCCGATCGCAGGATCAGGGCGCGAATTCCGGGCGAGTAACGGACATACCGGATCGCGGCAATTGTCGCTCCAATCACCTTCTCAGGCGGCGTTGTTCGCTTGCGATGCGGGCGCTTCCAACGCGCAACAACCCAAATCAATCCTATAAACGACGCTGCGTTGATAATGAATGCGGCCCCCACGCCAGCCGTGGCAATCAAGACGCCTCCAAGCCCAGGGCCGACAGCGCGAGCCAGATTGAACTCGATGCCGTTGAGCGCGGATGCCGCCTCCAAATCTTCCTTGTCGACAAGCTCCGGCAAAAGCGCTCGCCATGTCGGTGTCTCGAAGGCGTCTCCTGCCGATATGGCAAACGTTAGCCCGAGCAAGAGCCAAGGCGTGATACTCCCCCCGACGGTGACAACAGCCAGAACTATCGCAAGACCGGCCATCCACACCTCAGTAAACAGGATCAGCTTGCGGCGATCACAGATGTCACCAATTGCACCTGCGGGCAGGGCAAACAAGAAAAAGGGCAACGCTGAGGCCGTTTGCGTAAGTGCCACATACATTGGCCCGGCGTTGAGTGATATCATCAACCACGCAGCGCCGACGCTCTGCATGAATGTGCCGACGTCCCCAAAGACGTTTGCAATTAATAGATTGCGAAACATTGGGAGACGTAAGGGTCGCCACACACCAAAGGCGCTGCCGATGCGGCTTCGCGGTTGCGCTGACATAATCACATCCTCTCGCGGAAGACCACGACGAGCCAATATCTAAATCTATCTCGAAAGAGAGAGTCCTCTTTAATTCTTAGGTGGCAATAAACAATCCCGCGCACGCGCCGTGGCAGCGAAATAGGACTAACGCCTAGTGTTGCATGTGCAACAACGCCGTTAGCAATTCATAGGAGGAACTTATGCGAACTAGTAATCGATGGGTCATCGCGATCGCCGGAGTGTTTTTGCAGATTGCGCTGGGTGGGGTCTATGCCTGGAGCGTTTTCCGCGTGCCGCTCGCGAAGCAATTCGGATGGAGCATCTCAGAAGTAACGCTGACGTTTACGATCAGCATCTTTGTGCTGGGCTTTGCCGCATTTTTCGGTGGCTTGTGGCTGAACCGCAAAGGACCTCGCGTTGTCGCGTTGACCGGCGGTGCGCTCTATGGGCTGGGAGTTTTTCTCGCCAGCTTCTCACATCATCTATGGTGGTTATATCTCAGTTATGGGGTGATCGGCGGAATTGGCCTCGGTCTTGGATACATCGTTCCGGTGGCGGTCCTGGTGAAGTGGTTCCCGGATCGCAGAGGCCTCATTACCGGAATCGCGGTTGGCGGTTTTGGAGCGGGTGCGCTCATTACCGCGCCTGTGGCTACGCGACTCATTCAGAGCGTCGGTGTCTTGACCACATTCGCTTATCTAGGGATAGCATATCTAATCGTCACGGTTGCAACCGGATTATTTATGCAGAATCCGCTCGATGGTTGGAAGCCTAGGGGTTGGATGCCGACAGCAACCCAAACTTCGCATCGCGCGGGCCGTGACTACACGCTAGGCGAAGCGCTCAAGACCTGGCAGTGGTGGGCGCTCTGGCTGCTTTTGTTTCTCAATACTTGCGCAGGCGTTTCAATCATCTCGCAGGAGGCGCCGCTTTTTCAGGAACTGACCGGAGTAACCGTGGTAGTCGCCGCGAACATGGTCGGATTGGCGAGTATTGGCAACGCGGTCGGGCGAGTGTTTTGGGCGTGGATCTCCGATTCAATCACCAGACGCGCTACATTCTTCGTGATGTTCGTTAGTCAGATTCTGTTGTTCTGGTTTCTTCCGAACATCGCGACTGCCTCGTTGATGACGATCGCTGCGTTCGTGGTGCTAATGTGTTACGGCGGCGGGTTTGGGACCATGCCGGCGTTTGCCGCTGATTATTTTGGTCCGAAAAATGTCGGTCCTATCTACGGCCTGATGTTGACGGCGTGGGGCTTTGCGAGCGCGTTTGGTCCGCTTCTGATAGCCTACATGCGTGAGACAGCCGGCTCGTATCGTGGCGCCCTTCACGTCATCGCCGGTGTCATGGCGGTTTCAGCTTTGCTGCCGATCCTGGTGCGTCCGCCGAGGACTCGCGACACGGGTGCAACCAAAGGAGTGTCGGACGTTCGCCGAAGAGGGGTGGCTGGAATCACCTCGCGCTTGGCACCAGCAAATTCTCCACACGCGCTGTAGCGGGAGTGTGACCTCAAACCTTACCTAGCGAATGAAACCCACTGTCGATCCAAGCCTTGAGAATAAGGAAGAGAAATAATATGTATCTTACCCTGACTAAGCGACTCGTGGCCACGTGGAAAGGCAATCGTCCTAAATCGACGAATCGGTTGTTATGATAAAAACAATCTCTTATCTCGGTCTCGGGACCATGGGCAGCGGCATGGCGTCGAACCTTCTCAAAGCCGGCTACGAACTTGTCGTCTGGAATCGTAGCGCTACAAAATGCAAATCGTTTGCCAGAAAAGGAGCGCGCGTCGCCGATACCCCGTCGGAAGCCGTCGGCGGTGTCGATCTTGTCATGTACAGTTTGAGTAATGACCAAGCCGTCGAGGAAGTTGTTTTTGGCGCGAAAGGAATTCTAAGTGGCATCACCGAAGGCCAGATAGCGATCGACATGAGCACGGTTCTTCCTGCGACGAGTTTGCGAGAACAGGAGGCTTATACAAAGCACGGTGTCGATTTTCTCGATGTGCCTGTCTTTGGTAGCAAACAAGAATCCGCGGACGCGAAGCTTTGGATTATGGCCTCGGGCAACAAGGCCATCTTTGAAAAAGTGAAGCCAGTCCTGGAGCATTTGGGGCAAACTGTTCACTATTTTGGCAAGACCGGAAACGCCGCGGCCATGAAGCTGGTGGGAAACCTCATTGTTGCGTTGGAAATGGAAGCGCTCGCAGAAGGCCTGGTGCTCGCGCAAAAGGCGGGGCTTGACCTGAGTACCGTGATGGAAGTCGTAAAAGTTGCCGACTTCCGCTCACCGCTGCTCGTGAGCAATGGGCAGTATATTTTGAAACGCGATTTTTCTCCCAGCTTCGCACTTAAGCTCATGCTCAAGGACGCGGGCCTTATTGAAAGATTTGGTAACAGTCTGGAGTCACCCGTTCCGGCTCTGCGGGTTGCCGAGAAAAATCTCGAATCGGCCGTTGCGCTTGGCTTCGGAAAAGAGAACGCCTCCGCCGTAATCAAGGCGCTTGAAAAAGAAGCGGGCGTCGAAGTCAAAGGCCGTTGAGCAGCAGCTTGGTCGGCTTGCCGCTAGCGTTGGAGCAGGACTCTCGATGAGGTTCGCTGAGGAAGTCTCTGATGTCGGCAGCCTCACCGGCCACGGTAAACGGTTGCTTCGTGGAATCGTCTGCGGGTTGGTGACGACGGCGGGAGGAATCGGTCACACATTTTTGATTCGATCTTTTCGAACTGCTACCGCCATTGCTGTTGTTGTCGTGCCAATCGAACTTCTGCTCATCACCGGATTCGCAAGCGGTATACGGACACCCCCGTTTCTCCGCGTCGCTTTTCAAGTAATTGCCGGAGGAGTGTTGGTTTTTCTGGTTGGGATCTGCATTGGAAACTCAAAGCACTCCCTCTGAAGAGGCAGCAATCAATATATCTCCTGCGGCATCACAAAATCTCGCGAACGCGCCGTGGTTATGAAGCAGAGCGGGAGCGACGATGATGTATGAAAACAAAATATTTAATTAGTTTACTAGTCGGCGTCACCTTCGTGGCGCTCGGTCCCGCAACATGGGCCGCCGGGCACGGCGGCGGTGGTGGCGGAGGGTTTCACGGTGGTGGAGGAGGGTTCCACGGTGGTGGAGGTTTCGGCGGAGGCGGTTTCCACGGTGGCGGCTTTGGTGGCGGACACGTTGGAGGCGGAGTCGGCAGCCGCGGAGGTGGAGTCGGCTTTGGTGGAGCGCGCTTCTCCGGTGGCGTTCCGAACTTTGCCGGCGGAGGACCCCGCTTCTCTTCATTTGGGCATCCTTCATCTCGGCAGCCTTTCTTTAATGGACGAGTTGGCCGATCCGTAACTCCGTCCATTCGCGCAAGAACAGCGTCTAATCGGCCGCAGAATCGTTTCGGCACAACACGCAATGCTGTTGGGCAACGGTCGGCGGCAGCATCTAATCGGCCGCAGAATCGTTTCAGCTCAACACGCAATGCTGGTGGGCAACGGTCGGCAGCGTCTAATCGTGCAGCTATCGCTTCCGCGGCGCGTTCACCGGGAACAGCTGCACACCGTGGACTGAACGGGCGGACAGACCACATCGCTGAACGTCATGGCGCAAATTGGCACCGCCACTGGGACCGGCGGCATCCACACTTCTTTCACAATCGGTTCTTTGTTTTTGACAACGGCTTCTGGTTCGGACTGAACGATGGATTCTTCCCGTGGAATTACCTGCCGTATTACGCCGACGATTACTATCCGTACGATTACTACACTGACGTTCAGCCGGGCTATAACACCTATCCGTATGGTTACTACACTGGCGTTCAGCCGGACGATAACATTGCGCCCGCTAATGGTGCGCCGGTGGCTGATACCACGGTCCAAGCTGTCCAAACAGAGCTCGCCCAGCTCGGTTATTACAACGGTCCAGTCGATGGAATTTTCGGTCCGGCGACGCGCGATGCGGTGGCAAAGTATCAGATCGACAAGCAGCTAGATGTAACCGGGAGTCTTTCGCCGGACACGCTGCAGTCGCTTGGCTTGCCGAAGCCAGCGGCTGATTGAACAGCCAATATCGGATCACGATGAAACCACAGCTTGTTCCACGAAAAATCCCAAAGTGTGAAAACAAGAGATAAAGGCAAAATTAAACAGGAGGATTGACATGAAAACGAAGCAACTCGGTAACTCAGACTTATTCATCACACCAGTCGGCTTAGGCGCCTGGGCTATCGGTGGATCGGGCTGGGAGTTTGGTTGGGGCGAGCAGGATGACAAGGCGTCCGTCGCCGCGATTCATCGCGCGCTCGAGTTTGGCGTTAACTGGATCGACACGGCCGCCGTTTATGGAATGGGCCACTCCGAGGAAGTCGTCGCGCTTGCGCTGAGAACCTGGACCGGACGTCGGCCATACGTTTTCACCAAATGTGGTTTGCGCTGGGACGAACAGGGATACGTTCATCGCTCTTTGGCGCCGGATTCCATCTGCCGCGAGTGCGAAGACAGTCTGCGTCGGCTGAATGTTGATGTGATCGATCTCTATCAAATCCATTGGCCCACAGAGGATTTGGAAGAAGGCTGGACTGCAATGGCTCAGCTGCAAAAAGAAGGGAAGGTCGGATGGATCGGCGTATCCAACTTCAACGTCGAAGAAATGCGCCGGGCGCAGGTGATCGCTCCCATCACGTCTTTGCAGCCTCCGTACTCGTTAGTTCGGCGCGAAGTCGAGCAAGAAAGCCTGCCATACTGCCGATCGGAAGAACTTGGCGTGATTGTCTATTCGCCGATGGCATCGGGGTTGTTAACCGGTGCGATGACCCGCGCGCGCGCAGCGAGTCTGCCGGCCAGCGATTGGCGCAGTCGCGACACCGAGTTCCACGAGCCGAGGCTTTCGAAAAACCTCGCGCTAGTTGAGCGCCTAAAAGAAGTCGGTCAACGTCATGGACGTCCTCCGGGACAGGTCGCGATTGCCTGGGCGCTTCAAAATCCTGCCGTAACCGGGGCGATTGTCGGCGCGCGCAGCGCCAAGCAAGTCGAAGGAAATGTCGGCGCTGTTGAGCTTCATCTAACCGCCGAAGAAATGGCAGAGATTGAGGGAAGAAATACTCACGAACCGGAGTTAGTCACCGCAGTCTGAAGAAGGGAGTAAGGAATGAAAATTGGCTTCATTGGTCTCGGCATAATGGGGAGTCGTATGGCGGCGAATCTGCAGAAGCATGGCTATTCATTAGTCGTGTTCAATCGGACTCGCGCCAAAGCCGAGCCGCTGCTCGGTCCCTGCGGAACATTTTCTGATTCGCCGGGAAAACTCGCCGAACAAGTGGACGTACTATTCACAATGTTGGCCCATCCGGACGCGGTCGAACAGGCGGCTTTACGTCCGGACGGGTTCTTGAATCATCTTCGGCCAAACGCGCTTTGGATCGATTGCAGTTCAGTCAACCCATCGTTCTCAAAGAAGATGGCAGCCGTAGCGGTGGCGCGGCAGATTCGTTTTGTCGATGCGCCTGTCACCGGCACCGCTCTCCCTGCCGCTGAAGCGAAGCTCATTTTTTGGGTTGGAGCTGATCCGGCCGACTTGGAAACAGTCCGTCCGTTACTGCTGTGCATGGGCAACAAAATTGTTCACACCGGCGGACGCGGGATGGGAACTTCTATGAAAATGGTGGTCAATTTGTTGTTAGGCACGGCCATGGCTGCCTTCGCCGAAGCTATGGCGTTGGGCCAGGGCCTAGGAATCTCGCGCCAAATGTTGTTCGATTCATTGCTCAGCATGCCCGCAGTCGCACCGTTTCTCGCGGCGAAACGGGAGAAGATGGAGAGCACAAATTACGAGGCCGAATTTCCATTGCGCTGGATGCAAAAAGACATGCATCTCGCATCCATAAGCGCGTACGAATCGGGCGTGGCCATGCCCTTAACCAATATAACCAAAGAAATATATCGGCTGGCGATGCGCGGCGGACACGACGCCGAGGATTTTTCGGCCATCTATGAATTCACCACAGGCATCAATGGAAAGAGCGAGAATTCAACGCATTGAGCGCTCGTCGGTAAGGTTTTGAAACGATTGGCAACCAACCACGCATAGAAAAGATTAGCA
This sequence comes from Candidatus Udaeobacter sp., assembly GCA_036499425.1. Taxonomy (GTDB): domain Bacteria; phylum Verrucomicrobiota; class Verrucomicrobiia; order Chthoniobacterales; family UBA10450; genus Udaeobacter. The sequence continues at coordinate 15,042 of DASYDT010000026.1, forward strand.
AAGTAAATGGCCGCTTAAGCGAGGACTAAACGATATGACGTCGCAAACTGCTTTGCTCTCGAAATGGCCACTCGTTCGTCAAATTCGTGAGCGTACCGACGGCACGGGGTTGAGGGCGCGCAAGTAGCGCGATCGATTTGCGATTTTTCTATTGTAAATAGCACTTGCTTTGAGCTAAACTCGCGCCGCTTACGAAACCGGTTCCAGGCACGCTGCAAGAGGGTGGTGCGCCGTTTGAAACGACGCACTGGACGGTCGTGTTGCTGGCGAGCAAGCCCGATTCTGATGAAGCTGCGCGGAAAGCGCTCGCCACGTTTAGCGAAGCGTACTGGCCACCCCTCTACACTTTCGTTCGACGTCGTGGCTACTCGCCGGCTGACGCGCAAGA
>DASYDT010000027.1:0-82412 GCA_036499425.1 Candidatus Udaeobacter sp.
GTATGCCCAACAAAGCTGAGCTGATCGTCGAGGACCACAAGATTCAGGTATCGAATTTGGATAAGGTTCTTTATCCAAAGGTTGGATTTACCAAAGGGCAGGTGATCGACTATTACATTCGGATCGCCCCAGTCCTGTTGCCGCATTTGAAGAATCGGCCGCTCACCATGAAACGCTATCCCGATGGTGTTGAAGGCGAATTTTTCTACGAAAAGAATTGTCCTTCGCATCGACCAAAATGGGTACAGACAGCAAAAGTATGGAGCGAAGGCAATCAGCGGATCATGCGCTATTGCCTCGCCAACGATCTGCCAACGCTCGTGTGGGCCGCGAACCTGGCCGATCTCGAGCTGCACACTTCCCTCTCGCGTAAAAACAACATCGAACGACCGACCATGATGGTGTTCGATCTCGATCCGGGCGCGCCGGCCAACATCGTCCAATGCTGTCAGGTCGGACTTTGGCTGCGCGATTTGTTAGGCCAAATGAAACTGAAATCGTTCGCGAAAACGAGCGGCTCGAAAGGTTTGCAAGTTTACGTGCCCCTGAACACGAAAGTCACGTACGTTAAGACCAAGAACTTGTCGCTGGCACTTGCCCAGTATCTAGAGCACGAACACGCCGCTCTTGTTACTTCGAACATGTCCAAGGCGGTGCGCAAAGGGAAAGTGTTCGTCGATTGGAGCCAAAACGACGAACACAAGACCACCATCTGCGTTTATTCACTCCGTGCGAGAGAAGAACCGACTGTTTCCACTCCAGTTACTTGGAACGAGGTTGAGAACTGCCTGAAGAAAAAAAAAGCTGATCTTTTGAAATTCCGCTCCGGCCAGGTCCTTGCCCGCGTCGAAAAACGCGGTGATCTCTTCGAGTCGATTGAAGAAATGAAACAAAAGCTGCCGAAAAAGTGGCAGTTGTGATGTAATCGTTGCGGGCAAGAATTATAGAGAATGAACAACTACATATGGTTTGATGCGATCGGATGGGTGGGGGCAGTAGCGCTCCTTATCGCTTACGCGATGGTTTCCCATAAGAAGTTGGAAGGAGACTCGGCTACGTATCAACTGCTCAATATCAGCGGCAGCATTCTATTAGCTGCAAACACAATCTTTTATGGATCTTATCCGTCCACTTTTGTGAACCTCATCTGGGCTGGCATCGCCGTTTTTTCCATCGCAGCCCGAAGCCGGGTTTCTTCCCGTTAAATTGAGACGAACGGATTGTAAACTGTGTCATATGAAGAAAGTAAATCTGAAAGATATCCCGGAGCAGAAGCGGAAATCGCCGAAGGAAAAGTTTGGACGGGGGTCCAAGAACATTTCTATTGCGCTCGGGCGCGAGCCGGAGTCGCTCGATTTATCGAAGCGGCATCCGTTCGATCTTGCGCTGGTGCGGATCGCCAGAGGCAAATTGCTCTGTCCGTATCACGCGCACGCGGCGGAATCGGAGCTTTACCTCGTCGTTTCGGGTCAGGGCAGCGTGCGCGACAAGGATGGGACAACAGACGTCGGCCCGGGTGATGCGTTTTTCTTTCAGCCCGGCGAAGCGCACCAACTTACCAACGCTGGCCATGAAGATTTTGTTTACTACGTGATTGCCGATAATCCGCGCAGTGGCGGCGCAACCGGTGATTCTTGTTACTACCCGGACAGCGGGAAATGGGCGGTGGCGAAAAAAGGAGACGAAGAAGCCATCGTGAAAGGGAGTGAGACCGATTATTTTGACGGAGAAGAATGATTTTACCACAGAGGACGCAGAGAGTTTTTAGTTTTTGCTCTGCGGCCTCTGCGATCTCTGCGGTAAATTGAGAGTCGTGAAAAAAGTTAACATCAACGACATCAAAGAAGAGGCATGGCATTCGCCTGCCGGGAAGTATGCTGCGTACTTCAAAGGAATTTCCGAAGCGTTGGGACGCGAGCCTGCCTCGCTTGATCTGTCAAAGCGTCACCCATTCGATCTGGAGTGGACCCGCGTGCCTCCCGGAAAACCAAATTTTCCTTACCATGCACACTCGGCGCAATGGGAGCTCTATTTGATTATTTCGGGCGAGGGGAGTGTTCGTCATAAAGATGGAACCACCGAAGTTGTCGCTGGCGATGCATTCATCTTCGGGCCTGACGAGCCGCATCAACTGATTAACTCTAGCGACCAAGATCTCGTTTATTATGTGATCGCAGATAATCCTATAGGCGAATCGGCTTACTATCCCGACAGTGGGAAGTGGAAAGTAAATAAATCATCAGCGAAGGATCGCGTCGTCATAAAGGGTCAGGAAACGGATTATTTTGATGGGGAAGAATGAACGATTGTCATGGATTCCTCGACTTCGCTCGGAATGACAAAACACTGGAAGCGGAGAAGTTAATCTCGACGAGATCGATTGATGCAACAAACCATGGGTTCCAACACTTCTCCGCCAAAGTTTGCTTACAAAACGTACCTGAATATTCTGCACGGTCCGCTTGAATTGATCGATGTGGAGAACCTGGCTGATGCCTGCACGGACAAATGGTACAATCAGACGCTTTGCAAGGTGAACGACTCTGTCGTCAGGCTGGCAGTGGTGCAGGGCAAGTATCACTGGCACGAACACACAGAGATCGATGAATTCTTTTTCGTTCTCGATGGACGTTTCCTGATCGATCTCGAAGATCGCACGGTTGATCTTTTGCCACGTCAAGGCTTCGTCGTGCCCAGAGGCGTGCGCCATCGTACACGCGCGCCTAAACGAACCGTGGTCTTGATGGTCGAACGCGAGGACATTGTTCCGATCGGCGACTAATTGCGTCGCAAGGCAGGTGAAAATAATTTCCGGTGGGCAAACAGGCGTTGATCGCGCCGCGCTCGATATCGCGCTTGAGCATGGAATCGAGTGCGGCGGCTGGTGCCCGACTGGACGTGTCGACGAATTCGGTAGAATTCCGGATCAATATCCAGTCCAGGAGTTGGAATCTGGCGGGTTCACTGAACGCACGTTGCAGAACGTAAAGGATTCAGATGGGACAGTCATCATTTACCCGGGCAAACTTGGCGGCGGCGCCAAGCAAACGGTCCGCTTCTGCCAAGAGCTACAACGACCGCATCAACCCATCGATGCGGCGACAATCTCGGCGGAGGATGCTGCGAAGTTGATTGCTGATTTTATCCGCGATCACGAGTTCGAGATTCTCAATGTTGCGGGCCCGCGCCAAACCGAGTGGCCTGGAGGATATGGTTACGCGTCTCGCGTGCTGGACGCCGTTTTGCCTTGGCCGAGCAAGTAGCTTTTCGACAAGCTGCCGAAAAGGGACAGACTGGCAGCCTGTGCTTCCCAGAACAATTACTCGTAGCGCAGTGCTTTCACTGGATCGAGGCGCGCGGCGAAGTACGCGGGGATCAATGCGGCAAAGGAGCAAATGAAAAACGCGCTGATGCAGATGATGGCGACGTCCCGCGGGATGACCTCCGCCGGAATGGACGAAAACTGATAAACTTCACGCGGGAAAATCTCGATGTGCAGTGTCGATGCGAGCCAGTGACTGAATTCGTTGCGATAGCGAATCAACGTCATCCCGAGTCCGAGTCCTGTAAGAGTTCCAAAGAGACCGACAATTGTTCCCTGGCCAAGAAAAACCCAGATGATTTGTCCGAGGTTCGCTCCGAGTGCTTTCATGATCCCGATCTCACGTCGCTTTTGCACAGTCACGGTGATTAGGGTGCTCATGATTCCGAATGCAGCGACGACCACGATGAAGAACAACAGGAAAAACATCACAGTGCGCTCGAGCCGCACAGCTTCGAAGTATTGGTGATTCATGTCCATCCAGGTCTGGGCGTATTCTGGCGGCTCAAGAAATTGTTGAATCGCCTGTTTGACCCGCTCGGCGCCGTAGGGGTCGTCGGTCTTTACGGTGATGCCGTGCAACGCATCGCCCAAGCCGTATAACTCCTGTCCCACGTAGATTGGCACGAGAAGAAACTCGGAATCGTGCAGGTAATGACCAGTCTCAAAAATGCCGGTGACAGTCAGTTCTTTCGGGAGGATCACGTCGCGTAATTCATCGATCGCTTTTTTTTCTTCCTCGCCCTTGGCGTTCTCCAGTTTCTTAATGGTATCGAGCATCTGGCCAACATTGCCGGGCGAATAGACGGTGACCTTGTCACCGACAGTCACCTGTAGTTTTCGCGCGAGCTCGATTCCGAGCACGGTCGATTCGCCTTCCAGATCGAGCTTGCCGTATTTGATGAATTTTTGCAGGGGAATGACTTTTTCTTCCTGCGCGGGATCGATACCGCGAATCAGTGGCGCGAGCCGCCGATTTTGAAATTCAACGATCACTGGTCCTTGAATGTACGGGGCGGTCGCCACGACCCCCGGCGTATTGTCGATCTTTGTTTTGAGCGCTCGCCAATCGCGCAAAACGTCGTCGGAGGTTACGAGAATGTGTGCATCAAAATCGATCACTTTCTGGCGCAGCTCACGATCAAACCCCGTCATCACTGAGATCACAAGAATCAGCACCGTCACGCCGAGCATCACGCCGAGAACGGAAATCAGCGTGATAATCGACAGAAACGTGCGCTTCGGTTTCAAATACCGCAGCGCCAGGAAAACACTAAACGGAAGGTTCAATTTGCTCCTAGCGTGCCGGCAAATTCACTTTGATTCAACCGTGTGCCCTGGCCTACTCCAACGCGTGCGCCTTTAGCTCTTCCAGCGTCACGAATTCGAGCGCGGAAGCGTGTGTGGCTTCAAGATCGACGGGCGCAGCGCGGTTGTGATCGAGCGCGCTTTTCCAGCGCATGACGCAGACGCACCATTTGTCGCCGGGCTTTAGTCCCGGGAAGCCCCACTGTGGATGCGGCGTGACCAAGTCGTTCCCATCGAGCACGGAAAAATCCAGAAACTCCTGTGTGGCTTGAACGCAAACGGTGTGTTGGCCCACATCTTCCGGACCTGTTCGACAAAACCCGTCGCGGTAGAACCCGGTAATCGGGTCGCGGCAACAACATTTCAATTCTGTTCCCAGAACATTCGTCGGCATAAACAAGATTAGGCGCTAGTATCTGAAGAACTTTACCGAAGGAGGGAACAATGCCAATCGGAGCCAAGTACGTTCATACTAATCTGATTGCGAGAGATTGGAAACGATTGGTTCGCTTCTACACCAATGTATTCGGATGCGAGGCGAAAGGTCCCGAACGCGATATGTCTGGGGCCCGGCTCGATAGTGTTACCTCGCTTCGAAACGCGCATCTTACCGGCGTTCATTTGAGCCTGCCCGGCTATGGCGATGATGGTCCGACGCTCGAGATTTTCAGCTATGACGAAATCGTTGAACGCGGCATCCCAGCTGCGAACCAATGCGGGTTCGCTCATATTGCATTTGCGGTGGACGACGTAGACCAGGCGTTAAAGGCAGTGATTGCGGCTGGCGGCGGCACAGTCGGAAAAATCGCTACAACAGAAGTAGATGGTGTCGGTTCCCTTCGCGTCGTCTATGCGCGAGATCCCGAAGGCAACATCGTTGAACTGCAAAAGTGGAGTTAACACGTTTGTGTCTAGACAAACGGTCATTGCTTATTGGCTTATTCCAGTCCAGCCGACGCGCAGTTTTTTTCAAAAAGTGATCAACGATCACGCGCGCCGATACAACGCGCCCCGTTTCGAGCCGCATGTGACGGTTCACTTGGGGTTGAATCACGCAGATGCGGCTGAAAAGGCGATCTCACAAGCCGCGCGCGCTTGCAAACTAATCGAGCTCAGAGCGCTTGAGATCGGTCAGTCCAGCGAATTCATCAAAACAGTCTTTGTGCAATTCGCACTGAATACAGAGCTGCAGCAGCTTAATCAAATCATTCGCAGCGCTGCTCAGGAGTCTTTCCGCTACGAGGTCAGCCCGCACTTGAGTCTGCTGTACAAGAAAATGCCGGCCGCGGTACGGAGGCAATTAGCGGGTTCGATCAAGGTGCCTTTTTCGGAAGTTGTTTTTGACTTACTCAAGGCGGTCCGTTGCGTCTCGCCAACTCAAAGCGCCACCGACGTGGAAGCGTGGCGCGTGGTAGCGACGAAGCAACTCTCCGGGTAGCGCGCGCGTCTCGCGCGTTGGCGAGCGCGTCCTCGCGATCGTGAACTTTTCCTGTAAGTTCGTGACCGCCAAAGAGCAACGAAAGCCGAAGAAAAGATTGTTCGGCGCGACGCCGAAATCAGCACGCCAGAGGCGTGCGCTACCCTTCGCCGCCGTTACAGTTCGACGATGCGGTACGGCTTCCCGGTTTTGGTAAGCGCAGGCGCCGATACATTATAAACGGGAATTCCCGTGGAAGTTTTCCCATCGAGAATGCCGTTGTGAGCGTGACCGTGAAAAACAGCGGTCACTTTGAATCGATTGATCGGCTCTTCCAATCGGCTGGATCCGAGAAACGCATAAATCTCCGGATCCTCACCCTGTAGCGTGGCGCGGATGGGAGAGTAATGCAGCACTACGATGCGCTTCTCGGTTTGCAGTTTGGCCAATGCCTGCTCCAGGCGAACCGCGTGACTGATCGACTCCTGGACGAATTGTTTAATGAGCGGTTCGCCCCAGGCGTTTAGCATTCGCCGGCCGAAACCGCCCCCGAATCCAGCAATTCCAGCGAAGCCAACTCCCGCGATTTCGATGGCTTCGCCATTAAGCATGTTCACACCTGCGTCATCGAGGACTTTGGCGACCAGTTCCGGCTGGCCGGATTCGAAATCGTGGTTGCCGAGAACTGCAATGGTCGGGATTCTCACAGCAGCGCGAATATCTGCGACGAGTTCCTCGGCTTCTTCTGGGAGTCCGTAATCGGTGAGATCTCCACAGAGTAGCAGCATATCCGCACTGCTTGAGATTTCCGCGAACGCGTCATGGAACATCCCGCGCGAATGCTTGGCGTAATGGACATCCGCAGTCGCAGCGATCCGTAACGGTTGCTTAGCCATTTGTCTTAAACAACGGAATCGCCGCGCCCGATGGACGCTTCCTGCCGAAGTGACGCAGGCAATCCTGCCCTGCGAGATCGGGCCGGCTGCAAAAAGGATTGTCCGCATCATGCCCATGCACGCGTAGGCCGCTTCGACTGCGTTATGATGAGTGATGACTGGAAAGCCTGCCGCAGCCGCAAAGGCGAGAAATAGCCTTAATGATTTTCACTGTAGATCCATGGCGGCGTTACAGGACGCAAATGTTCCGTTTTTAATCGGCGGCGCGTATGTGGTGGAGATATATTCAGGCGTTTCGCGCCGGTCGAAAGACTTCGATCTCTACGTTCGACCACGTGATGTCCATGCGGCCATGGATGCGCTTACCCGCGCCGGCTACAAAACAGAAATGACATTTCCGCATTGGCTTGCCAAAGCCGGACGCGGCCGGGACTACATTGATCTGATTTTCCGCGCCGGCAACGGCCTGTGCGAAGTTGATGATTCATGGTTCGAGCGCGCACGGGATGATGAGCTGCTGGGATTGCATGTGAAGCTCTCCGCCCCCGAGGAAATGATTTGGATGAAAGCGTTTATCATGGAACGCGAGCGCTTCGACGGCGCTGACATTGTGCATATTCTTCGACGCTGTGCACCGGATCTCGATTGGCCGCATCTGGTTCGCCGTTTCGATTCGGATTGGCGTGTGCTGCTCAGCCATCTGGTTTTGTTCGGCTATATTTATCCAAGCAAACTAGGCCTAATTCCAGTCGCCATTATGGAAGATCTGATTGCCCGGCTCCGCACCGACACGACGACTGCCGCGCCTGACCGTCTGTGTCGCGGTACACTGCTATCGCGAAAGCAATATTTGGTGGACATCCATGAGTGGGGATTTCGCGATGCCCGTCTGGAAGAACGCGTCGACATGAATACAAAGGACATCGCGCATTGGACCGAGGCGATTGCAAAAGCGGAGCAAGTACGACAAGCGCGCGGCGTGTAAGGTGAGCGCGACGTGAGGCAGACAATCCTTTCTGCCATTTAAGACTCGCAGACAAGATTGCCTGCGTCACGCGGTTCAACGCTCTGAAGCCGTTGGAGTCGGGCTCAACTCCACCGGGCTCGATGAAATCGCCGGCGACGGAGTCGCAGAAGCGGCGGCGAGCTTGGTTCTGGCTTCATCGAGCAACGTCTTCTCTTCCGGGTAAATCTTTCCATTCTTGGCGGCTTCGATGTACTCCTGTGCGCCATCGAGTTGGCTTGCCTCAGCCAGTAACAGCGCGACGTAGACGGCTGCATGCTGATCGTGCAACTGATCGGGCGGCAAATTTTGTATAATGGCAAGGCCCTCGGGGTTTCTGCCGAGGCGAGAGAGGGAAAACGCGTAAGTGACAGCGCAATTGACCTCGTTGGGGGCGCGATCGTACGCCTCCCTGGCCAGTTGATGCGAGCGTTCTATGTTTTGCTCAAGGTCAAGGCCGAGCCGGGCGAGGTCCGCCGTGATCGGCGCCTCGTTGGGAGAGCTCTCATGAAGGCGCTGAAGAACCTCATAAAGTTTCCCTGTTTCGTTCTTCGCGCGATAAAGCCGGCGAAGCGCCTCGAGCGCCTCACGCCGCATGGAGGGATTTTCTGCGACGCGCTGCCAGAGTTCCTTGGATTCGTTCTGGAGTTCCCATTTCGAGGCAATACGAGCGAGCGTCAATTCATGTTCTGGCTGCTCATTTGCTAATTGTTCCGCGGAGCGCCACAGCGTTTCGAATTCCGCATTAGCAACTCCACCACTGCGAGACTGGGATTGCCGGGCGGCAATTGCCTGATATGCGAGACGCAGGTATTCGGAGTCGCCCCATATTCCACCGCGCGTCCAGCGTTTCAAACGCGACCAATTTTTAACTGTCGCATATGCGTCCGCGACCGCGATGGATGTCGGTGGCGAGGTTAACTGTGCTGCCGGCAACTTGTCGATCCACTTAACAACATCTCCCGCGAGTCCGTTTTGATTCATCCAGTCCATGAGCGATGCGAGATCGTAGGCATTGCGCGCAGCAAACGGTTTCACTTTTTCCAGTAGCAACCGGAACTTTTTCTCATCGAGCTTCCGATAAAAGTTCAGGCAGAGGAGATAATCGCCGAATGTGACCTCCGGCGACATCTGGAGTTGTTGCACAAAGTTATCCGCCGCGCCGAGATCATTGCGTTCCACGGCATCATTAAGCAAGGCCCGCAGCGCGCCTGTTCGGTAAGGGGCCATCTTGCTGAGTCGCTGAAGAGTAGCGCGTGCTTTCGCGCTTTTTCCGGCTTCGCTCGAGTGAATTCGCAATGCTGACAGGTTGAACTGATAAAGATCATTGTTGGGCTCTTTCTTTACCGCGGCTGCGAACTGTTCCTCTTGCTCGGCAAGATTTCCTTCCGCGCGAGCCAGCCAACCGGCAACGACGTGAAAAGCTGCCCTGTCCCGATCGTTCGAAGGAACCCGATCGAGCGCTTCTCGCGCCAGGTCGAGCTTTCCAAAGCGTAAGGCTGCCGAGGCGAGATTGAGCTGACTGTCCGCGTCTTTCGGGAGCAGTCGCGCTATTTGTTCGCGTCGCCAGACCGCCTCTTCGAGATTTTGTTTCTCCGCTGCCTCCGCCAAAATATAGAGGGCCAGTAGAGAATTTGGATGTCGCTCTAGGAGCTCTTGCGCCGTCTGCGATGCTTCGCTGAGTTTTCCATCCTGCAGCAATGCAGCGGCCCGGTGCAACAAGCGGTTTTGCCGCCAGTCTTCATATAATTTTGACCCGTAACTGACGAAAAGTGCGCCCAGCAAAAAAGCGGTTACCAACGCGGTAACCATAACTGCGAGGCGAGCAGGCCAGAGCCGCCGTTGGGAGAAAGATGCTTGACCGCGCAATGACTGGCGATCTCTTCTGCGCCCCGCGTCTTTGATTCGTTCCGCCATTTCGTATCCTGTTTTCGCGCCCATCGGTTCCGCTAGTCCGCGCGCGCACGATGTTTTCTGCGCTAAGGATGAGTTGCTATCTCGGGTTCTGGAACTGCAAGAGCCTCAGTTTGTCGAATAGTCTGTTCTCTTAAGCGTCGCCCCCAGACATAGCGCGCGAGCAGAACCTTCAGTGTAGCGGTAAGCGGCACGGCAAGGAGCGGACCGATTATCCCGCCAATGATCAGACCCCAGGCAAAGATCGACACGATCACCGTCATTGGATGCAAGCCGACGTAATTCCCGACGATTCGCGGAGCGTAGAATATGCCTTCGAGATTTTGTATGACGATGAAAATGAGCGTCACAATAATGGGATGCGTCCAGTCGCCCCATTGAAATGCGGCGATCAGCACAGCTGGTATCCAGCAGATGATGATGCCGATATACGGAATCATCGTCAGGACTACCACCATGCCGCCAATCACTGGCGCAAAATTCAAACCGAAAATTGTGAGCGCGACGCCGATGAGAATGCCATCCACCAGACACACGAGTAACTGACCCCGAAAGTACGCCGTGACGTAACGATTGATTTCCGACAACACCTCCGCGACTTCATCCCTGAATGGCGACGCGCGCAGGGGCAGGTATTCTTTCCACCGCTGTTGGATACGCGGCTTTTCGTTCAGCAGGAAAAACAAATAAATCGGCACCAGAATGAGACTGAGCAGAAAACCCGTGATGCCAAGAAAGCCGCCGATGCTCTTCTTCAGAATGGCCCAGAGCTTTTCCAACACAATCGGGAGCGCTTGCTCTAACTTCGGCATTTGTTTTTCTACGTAAGCTTGAATTCGCTGGCGTTCAGCAGTGGTCAACTTTGGTGGGCTTGGGGCAATTATTTCGGTCGCAGACGCAGTAGCTGCTGGCGACGGGCTCGGAGTCGCCATCGGTTGTGCCCGAGGAGAAGGAGATGCCGCGGGGCCGATCAGCCAGTTCGTTAAGCTTCTCGATGCAGATTTCCCGTGCGCTTCGCCTAGTAATCCGAATGTGTGGTCGAATCGATAGATAAGATCGACCATGTAGTCCCGCGCTCGGTCGGTGTAAGCAGGAACCTGCCTGGCAAAATTCGCGCTCTGGATGGAGATGGTGGGGACAAGCCAGGCGCCCAATCCTCCCAAAGCGAAGAAGCCAATCGCGAAAACAAGTGCCACCGCTTTGGTGCGACTGAGTGTCCCGCGAGACATTTTCGTCACCAGCGGGTCGAGTAGATAAGTGAGAATAGCGGCGATGGCCACCGGGATCAGGATTGGCTGAAGGAAACTGATGACATTTGCTGCTGCCCAAATCACTGCGCCGAGCACAACGACGAGAAGAAGCACAAAGCAGGCAGTTAGCGCCGCCCACATCACCTTGCGCTGCCAGGGTGTGGGATATTCATTCATCTTACGTTTTCTACGCCCGACCTCGAATGGTCACTAGGTCGGATTCGTTTTTACCGGGAAATCTTTGCCAATTGTCTTTTTGGTGCCCTCGATCTTGTCCGCGAGCGTCTTGTTTTTTGGATCGAGCGCCAGCGCTTTTTGCCAGGCGTCCAGTGCTTCCGGCACGCGGTTCAATTTCAGATAAGTGTCGCCGATGTGTTCAAACACGACCGGATCGTCGCGCTCCACTGCCTTTGCGGCGCGAAGCAGGTCGCTCAAAGCCTGATCGAATTTGCCCTTGCGAAATTCCACCCAACCGAGGCTGTCCAGATATGAGGCGTTGTTCGGTTCACTCTCGAGGGCGCGCTTAATCATGGCTTCAGCTTCATCCAGATTCATATTGTGATCCGCCCACATGTAGCCAATGTAATTATAGGCCTCTGTCGAATTCGCCGGGTCGAGCGCAATTGACTTTCGAAGTAAATCAGCCGCTTTTTCGTAGAGACCAGCCTGCTCGGCTGCCGCTCCATAATTGAAGTAAAACTTGGCGTTTATCACATCGTCGTCCTCATCGAGTTGCGCTTCGTGCAGCGCCTCTTCGAAAGTCGCCACGGCTTGCTGGCTCTGCTTCGCCTCACGCTGCGCGATCGCCAGATAGTAAACAATCTCCGGCGCGCCGGGGAATCGGCGCCGGGCGTCCGTCAAAAGTTTTACCGCGCGATCTGCATCTCTCAAAGGTCCAAGAAGCAGCTCCGCCAGATGCAAATAGGTGCTGGGATGATTTGGATTAATCAACAGGCTTTGCTCATAATTCGCAGCCACTTTTGCAAACCTCGCTTTGGCTTCCTCGAGGCGGTTTGCGCGCTGCAGTGAGCGCGCTTCATCATCCAGTACCTGTGCCAGTAAATCGTAGGATTGATATTTTTCAGGATGCTCCTTGATGATTTGCTCGAGCATCTCGACCGCCTTGCCGCGTTGGTTCGTCAGAATAAAACCAGTTGCCAGTTTCTCTCGCGCATTTGCGTCGTCCGGTTGCAGTTCGAGCACACGCAGGTAAAGCGGGATCGCTTCCTTCAGCTGCTGGGATGCCGCGTAATAATCTGCTATTTCCTTTAGGACCGCGGGATCGTCTCCGGCGTGTTCGGCCGCTTTTTTGAAAATCTCGTTGGTTTTTTTCAATTCGTCTGGTTTCGGCTGCGAGTCAGACTTGAAGAGAATGGCCATGTAAAGTTTTCCGAGGCGCATCCAGAAAGCGGGATCGTTGCTACGAACCTTTGCGGCGCGATCCAGAACTTCGAGCGCTTTTTTCTCCTGGCCGGCTGCAACTTCGATTTCGACCAGCCGCTGGTAACCTTCCGCGTCTTCCGGATTCAGGGCGATCGCGCGGTTAGCATAATCGATGGCCTGATCCGTTTTCTTCAGATACTTGAGATAAATGAAAGCAAGTTGCTGATAAGGTTCGGCATTATTCGGGTTTGCCTTGATCGCGTCTTTCAGAACGTCAATTGCCTGAGGAAAATCGTCCTGCTGTATGAGCAGACCGGCCACACGCGCGGCGAGTTGCGCTTGGCCGGGATCAACATTCAGCACCTTGCGATAAGCATCCAGCGCACGATTCATCTCGCCGTTGTCTTCAAACGCCATTCCTTCCACAAAATTCGCGAGCGCATCCGCTTTGTGCGCACCGCCCAGACGCAAGGCAAGATCTGAAGCCGGTTTGGCGTTGAGCGAATCGTCCTGGCGGTCGGCTTTCTTTGTTGCCGCCGATGAGGGCACTGCTTTGGTAGATGTAGTTTTCGCTGGCCGGGCAACTGCAATGCTGCTTACGGCGACGAACATAGCCAGTGAAAAGAAAAAACACTGGCGCACCGAGACGCCCCGCTTCTTCCGCTCCCTCATGCTTAATCTTATCTTTCCGCGCCGTGTTCGGCAAACTAACGCGCAATGTCATCCCGAGCACAGCGAGGGACCTCTCACAAAGTGATTGATTACGCTGCTGACCCAGCAGGACCCAAACTTCGCAGGCGGGATCCCTCACTTCGTTCGGGATGACGGCGATTGGGCTTTGATCCGATGTTCGATGTTCGGCGTTGGACGTTCTCTGATCGCCGGACCGTTACAGGTTAAACCTTATACCGGAGACGCTTCTTGTGCCGATGCGCCCTCATGCGTTTGCGGCGCTTGTGCTTGGCAATTTTTGCTTTTCGTCTTTTTTTGAGAGAGCCCATTCAGATTTTTAGAATCGCAAGTTGCGATTCAACCATCTAATCCGCTGCACTGCAACTGCAATTGCTAGGGACATCGCGCTGCGTGTCTGGGCTGCGCACGTGTGTCTTTATCGAAGAACTCCGCTTAATCCAATCACTTCTTCAGCATTGCATCGCGTTTTGATTTGAACTCGCTGCCGGGTTTCCACTCTGGGAATTTGTCGCCGTTGGCGACTTGGTAGCCAACTTCGAAGAGAAGGTGAACGTCCTGCACCGCACCGGAAAGGTCCCAGCTGGGATCAACTTCGTCGGACGGCTGATGATAATGATGCGCTGTGTAATCGTCTTTCTTTTGCTGACCGAAATTCGCCGGTTTACCGGGGAAATCTTTCCCGCCGCCGGTGTATAGCGAAGGAACACCGCGCTTGGAAAATTCAAAATGATCGGCGCGATAAAAACCGCCTTTCTCCGGCTGACTATTAGGCGTCATTACGCGCCCGTTGCGTTTCGCTGCAGCGGCGAGCAGATCGTCTAGCGTTGAATTGTTGTCGCTGATGTCTTCGATATCGCGCGTCTTGCCCCACGGGTTCACGGTGTCGATGTTAATGTCAGCCAGCGTTTTCTCCAACGGATATAGCGGGTGCTCCGCGTAATATTTCGCGCCGAGCAATCCCGCTTCTTCGGCGGTCGTTGCCATGAACAGGACCGAGCGTTTCGGCGGCGGATTTAGTTTTTTAAACGCGGCTGCAAGCTGAATAACGGACGCGACACCCGATGCGTTGTCGATCGCGCCGTTGAAAATCTGATCGCCCTGCAATTCGGGATGACGCCCGAGATGATCCCAGTGCGCGGTATAAATAATGTATTCGTCCCGCAATTTTGGATCATCGCCTTCGAGTTTGCCGATGACGTTGTGCGATTTGAACGAGCGAATCTGCTGTTTAATATCGATGTTGGCTTTGGCATTCAACGCCACCGGCCGGAACTTTTTTGTGATCGCCGTTTTCTTCAGCGCATCAAAATCCTGGCCGCAATCGGCGAATAATTTTTTCGCAACATCGCGCGTGATCCACGAACGAGCCGAAACCGCGTCCATGTTCTTGTTCGGATTATCAAGCTCGAAGTTTTCTTTCCCCCAGCTCGATCTCACCACCTGCCACGGATAAGCCGCCGGTTCGGTTTCGTGAATGATGATCGCCGCGGCCGCGCCTTTTTGCGCTGCGATTTCGTATTTGTAAGTCCAGCGGCCGTAGTAGGTCATCGCTTTTCCCTTGAACATTTTGGCGTCCAGCTTTGACGGATCTTTCGGATCCGTAACCGGCGGGTCGCCGATCAGCATCAGCAACGTCTTGCCGCGCACATCGACACTTTTGTAATCGTCCCAGCCGTATTCCGGCGCGACGACGCCGTAGCCGACAAAGACTACGTCGGACTTATCGATTTTAATTTCCGGTTGCAGACGCGCCGACGAAGCAACGAAATCATCCGGAGATCTGAGGTCGCTGGTTTTGTCGCCAACCGTGAACGACATTCGCGGTTCGCTTTTGATCCCGGCGAGAGGAACCTCCTGCGTGTATGTCCCGTCCGGATTTCCCGGTTCCAACCCGATCTGTTTGAACTGATCGGTAACGTATTTGACCGAGAGCTCTTCGCCTTTCGTTCCCGGCGCGCGGCCTTCGAATTCATCGGATGCGAGAATCTTGATATGCGCGAGCAGGCCGTCCGGCGTGATCGCTTCGAGTGCCGGCTGCAAACGCTCCGCCAATTTATCGGCCGCAAGTAGTGAGCTTGCAGCGGCAACAAGAATGACGACGAGCCAGCGGGTAATTTTCACCCCATACCCAAACGTTGTAGCGGCGTTTGTGTCAAACGCCGAACATAATCACAGCCGCTTTGATAGGCGCTTGGCACAACCGCCTCTACAACCATCTGCTTTCCTGCGAGGGATCTGCGGGGCTTTCGTTTTGTCTTGTGATTGGTAAACTGGATTTCAATTTTGCCGCTGCAAAATAGTGATGCGTCCCCGCAGGAAATCGATCGTGCGCGGATAAATCCATGCAGGTGCAGGCTGCGTCTCGCCATCGAACGCAATGGCATAAGGGAATTTTCCGGCAAGAAGGTCACCGTAATATCTGCGAACAGTTTCACTGGGCACTTTATAATCCAGCGAATAAATGGCGATGTAATTCGGATTGCGCTTCCTCAAGGCGGCAGCGGTGAATAACCCTTGGTCGGGATGTCCTTCTTTCTCGGCAACCAGCGGTTGCACCCATTCGGGAAACACCTTGCTGAACAACTCCACGCGACCCGGCATATGAGGCAGACGAAGATCGGTGATGTCTCGTGCGGGGGGTATGGGGTCGTCGAGTCGGCCAAGACTAACTTCGTGGCCATCGAAATCGGGCAGTTTCGACCAATGTGGACAGGTGCCGCTTGATTCAATAACGCTGCCTGGCGGGACATTTTTCACCATCCAGAGCTGTGCCTTCAGCCGCGGATCATCGTTGAAACGCTTGCCAACCAGATAACTGCAAAGGCAGTTGTAAACCAGAACTGGCAGGAGCAATGCAAGAATCCATTTCCGCCGCTCAAACGTCTGCAAGGCCGGACCGATCATCAAAATCAGGAACGGAATTGCAGGCAAAACATAGCGCGTTTCCGTTCGCGGGAACGTCCCAATTTTCAAAAAATAGAGGAGAAATACGGCGCTGCTCAGGGCGAATCCGCGCGTTGCGGCATTGCTGAGGTCGCGTCGTTTCAGGATTAGGAGACAGCTCAAAATGGCGAGGCCAGCGATCAAAATCGCACCAGGATTTCCGACAATTTCCGGGATTCGGCCAAGAGCACCAAGATAGTTGGCGCGATCTGGTTGACCCGAGTAACGGGGCGTGACCGTGTAGTTGTAGATGAAATCGTGCCAGAATCTCTTGGGCTCATAAGGTGCCGTCGGGCATCCGAAGAGAAATCCGAGCAGGACCATGCCCAATCCAATCGCCAGTTGACGACTTAGGATTATCCTTCGAAGACCCGCGCCGTTAGTTGCGAAGAAATGAGCGGCAAGAAGCGCGATTCCGACTGCCAGGCCGTTGTATTTGGTTGCGATTGCGATGCCCGTCAAAAAGCCAGCAATGGCATAATTTCGTGTGGTAGGAGATGAGGCGAGCCGAAGCGCGGCCCAAAGCGACGCCAGCATCCAAAACAAGAGGGGCATGTCGACGGTGAGGAAATGTGCGTTGGCAACAAATCCGGCGCTCGTGGCGAAAGCAAACGCGATGACGACGGCAGAAAATCTTCCGTACGAGCTACGGCTAAAGCTGTAAGCAAGTGCAATTGTGCCCAGATAAAGTGCGATCGTCACTAATCGCGAGCCGATTAGCTTTGCCGGATTGGCGATCTGCATTCTTTCCGCCGGCACGTGGGCGATTTTCATAACTCCGGTGATTGGCCAGACCACGAGAATGTGATTGAAGTAAGTATGAAACGGCGGCTTCATGTAGTCACTCGGCCGCAGGGCGCGCAAACCACGCATGGCGATTTGACTGCGATTCCAGTCTTCGACTCGCCCCCAGGTGATACCCTGCAGACAGAAAAGGAACGCGAGCGACAGTGCCGCGACTAGCAGCGGATCAACGCGTTGAAGTTTTCTCGATTGTCCAGCGGGCTTTGTGAGGTCCCTCACTTCGTTCGGGATGACAGAGCAGAGTTAGCGGCTCTCTTGCGAAGGGCCAGCGGGTGCTTTCTTTTTGTTGTCAGCTTTGACGCCGATTTTTTTCAGGAACGGCTCGATCGATTGCTTGCGGCCGAGGAATTTCTCGATGGAGATGGTCACTTCACGCGAATCGCCGGGCTCGTAAATTTCGCGGCGCAATTTCAGGCCGGCTTGTTTATCGAGGTAACCGTCCTTCGCTTTTTCAAAGACGGTTGCCAGGTCAGCGGCGATGGCATCGGCCCAAGCGTAGCCGTAGTAACCGGCGTCGTATCCGTTCAAGTGACCAAAATAGGAGACGAACGTCGTGCTGGGATCGATGGGGAGAAAAACTTTTTCCAAAATCGGATTTGATATGGCGACGCAATCGTAAGGCATGTCTTCAGGATGCGGGTCGTGCAGCGCGAGATCGAGTGATGCGAACGCGAACTGGCGCCGATAAAAAACACCGGCGTCAGCCAGTTTGGCGTCGTTCATTTTTTTGACGATTTGGGCCGGAATCTTTTTCGACGGATCACGGTAATCAGCCGCGAACGTGTCGAGCACTTTCTTGTCCCAGACCCAATTTTGCAGCATTTGCGAGGGTGCTTCGACGAAATCACCTGGCACATGCGTTCCGGCGAAACGTCCGTACTTGGCGCGGGTAACAATGGAATGCAGACAGTGGCCGAATTCGTGGAACAGCGTTTCCGCGTCCTGGTGTGTGAGCAAGGATGGTTTGTCGGCCGTCGGCGGCGGAAAGTTGCAGAGCAAAGCGACGGTCGGCCGCTGATATTTGCCATCCGGTAATAGTTTGCCGCTGATAATGTCGAACTGCGCGAAGTGATTGAATTTTCCTTCGCGGGGGAACATGTCCAGGTAAAACATGCCGAGCGGTTCGCCACTGGCGGCATCCGTCACCAGATAAAGCTGGAGATCATCGATCCATTTGTAAGGCGCGGCGATTTTTTCAAATTTTAGGCCGAAGATGTTCTGATAAATGTTGAACATCCCATCGAGGACCTTTTGGAACGGGAAATACGCGCGCAACGCTTCCTTATCGACGTCGTATTTTTGTTTGTTCCGCTGGTTGCTGTAGTAGCGCCAGTCCCATACCATGATCTTGGCGTTGGGATCGTTCGTCTCGGCGGCTTTCAACTTTTGTAATTCCGCCAGTTCACTGTCGAATTTCGGCTGAATACCCGCGACCAGATCGTTGATGTATTTTTCCGCATTCATGCCGGTCTTGGCCATTTTGATTTCGGTCTGGTAGTCGTCCCATGATTTGTAACCGAGCCGCAGCGCGATCTTGTTCCGGAGCGCAAGCATTTCGTTAAGAACGGGAACGTTGCTGTCTTTCGCGAGTGTGTCGTGAATGACATAAAGTTGCTTGCGCACCGCTTCGCTTTTCGCGTTTTCCTCCACGGTGATGAATTGCCAAGTAACATTTGCCATCACCGTGTAAACGTCATCGCCGGTCTTGATTCCCGGCGCGCCGAGGAAACTTTCCGGGACGCCGTCCAGATCAGCCTTTGTAAACATGACCGGAGCAGTGGCCTTAACGATGTTGGTATCGAAATCGGTCCCAAGTTTGGACAATTCCTTGCGCAGCTGTTCGACTTCCTTTCGCTGATCCTGCGGCAACTCAAGGCCCGCGCGGCGATAATCGCGCAATGTTTCCTCGAGCAGCTTTTCGTCTTCGCCGGTGAGTTTCGGATGAGTATCGGTAAAAGCTTTGATGGCTTTGTAAACATCCTCGCGATAATCGATTCCAACTGCCCATTCCTGATAAGCCTTCACCGCATTTTCAGCCGCTGTGCGCATGGCAGGATTCGTGTTTGTTTCTTTAATGATCGTGGCCTTGTTCGCGGCGATTCCGGCTTGATATGCGAGATCGTCGAGCGCCACGACGGTGCTTTTGAAAGTAACCTTGCTCAGATCTTGGGCGCCGATCTGATCGAGCGCGCTGTTTCCTTTAGCGATCGCATCTTTCATTGAGGCCTCGATCGCTTCTGGCCTCTGTTCCCAATCGGGAATTGTCAGCACCGCGTTTGCCTTCGCGGCAGCGGCGCGAAAGTCATCGACGGATTTCAGTTCACCGGCCGAGAGATCGACGACGGCCGCACAAAACAAGATCGATAGGCACAAGGTTTTCATTCGGAAAGGTTTGATTGCTGAAGACGGCGAACATTGTGTAGAACGTCCATCACGTAAAGTGAAATCCCTGCGCGAACCGCATGATTGAGAAATTTCTCCTCGCATTCATTCCGGTCTTTGTCGCCATCGATCCAATCGGGCTGGTTGCGATCTTCATGGGTCTTGGCACCAGCGCGTCGCGCGAGGACCGAAAACGGCAGGCATTTTTGGGAATCTTCACCGCTCTTTGCGTTGCCGTAGGATTTATTTTTCTCGGCAAAATTATTTTCGCCGCGCTTGGCATTACCGTGGCGGATTTTCAGGTCGCGGGTGGTTTGATTTTGCTCGGCCTGGCGGGGCGCGAACTGCTCGGCCTTGGGCCGCATGATCGCGGAGGTAGCGATGAATTTGGAGTTGTTCCACTCGGTATGCCGCTGATTGCTGGGCCGGCATTGCTTACCGCTCTGTTGATTCTGGTCGATACCGTCGGCCTGCTTTTCACTTTGCTCTCACTTTTGATAAATCTTGGCTTGGTCACGATCGCGTTCTGCAATGCCGACCAGTTTACGCGCTGGATGGGGAGACAAGGGCTGCGCGGCGCATCGAAAATAATCGCTCTGCTTCTAGCGGCTATTGCCGTCAGTTTGATTCGTCGTGGCTGGCACGCCGCCGGGGCCTAATCAGTTATTGCCTTTAGCAACGCGACGTTATAATCTGTGGCAGGTTAAATCCGAAGAGGAGGCCTGCCCCGAATCCAGTTTAGCGTATTGAGAGCATAACTAGGGGTCGTTGACACGCTGGCGACGCTTGTTACTATCCTCGCTCCTATGAGATTTCCGCTCGCATTAACAACGAAGATCGCGGCTTACATGATCGGCCACAAGTTGCGTGGCACGAAGAAGTTCGCCACGGTGCTTCAGCTCGAGCCATTGCACACCTGCAACCTGACTTGCACCGGTTGCGGACGGATTCGCGAATATTCCACATCGCTCAAGGACATAATGAGTTTGGAGGATTGCCTCGGGGCGGCCGAAGAGTGCAACGCGCCCATGGTCTCGATCTGCGGCGGCGAGCCGCTCATTTACCCCCACATCGAAGCGCTAGTGAAGGGTTTGCTCGATCAAGGCCGGATCGTTTACATCTGCACCAACGCCATGTTTATGCGCAGGAAAATGCGCGACTGGATGGCATCGCAGATCGCCAGGCGCGGCGAGTTCGTCGATCAGAAAATCGACGAGTCGATGAAAGCCGGTTTGCTGAGCGAGAAAGATGCGGCACAAATCCGCAAAGGGCCGAAAGACCCGGCCAAGCCCGCGATTGCGCCCAGTAGATGGATGTATTGGAATGTCCATCTCGACGGGCTGGAGCGGATTCACGATCTCATCGTCGAGCGTGAAGGCGTTTTCAAGGAATGCATTCTTGCAATCAAGATGGCGAAGATTCTCGGCTATCAAGTCGCCACCAACACGACGATCTACAAAGAAACCGATATGGAGGAAGTCGAGCGCATGTTTGATTATCTCTCCGATCTCGGTGTCGATGGCCACACAATTTCTCCCGGCTATGAGTATGACGCCGCGAAGAAAGATATGATCAAACGCCTCAGTCTGCGCCCTGAAGATTTTTTCCTCACGCGCTCCATGACAATTCGGAAATTCCGGAAAGTGGAGGAATGGATGAATCGCTACACGTTTTTGGGCACGCCGGTCTATTTTGAATTTCTCGCCGGCAAGCGGGATTTGACCTGTTCAGCCTGGGCGATTCCGACCCGGAATATTCGCGGATGGAAAGGGCCCTGCTATCTCATGACCGACGGGCATTACTCGAGCTACGCGGAATTGCTCGACAAAACGGAGTGGGAGAGATACGGGGTGGTGAACGGCATCGCGCGCGACAGCCGTTGCGAGAATTGCATGGTGCACTGCGGTTACGAGCCCACTGCGAGCCTTGGCCTGCAGGCGCAGCGCGGGGATACTTGGAAGACGATTAGATTCAATTTCGGGCCGAAACCAAGGCCAACCGGCAAGGGCAGCGAAACGGTTGTATTTAACGGCGTCAGCAGCGGCAACGGGCATCTCACGGGGAAATCCGCTCAAGCGAACAGCCCTACCGCGCACGCCTCGTAGAATGACATGCTGAATCCGTCGAAGAATCTGATCGTTTTACCAAGCGCACGGCCCGACGTCTCGGAATCTTATTCTGCGAAGGATCAAGAGATTGCGCGCGCCATCGCGCGCGCACAGGAAAACCTTTTACGCCAACAGAAACCCGACGGTCATTGGTGCGGCGAGCTCATTGTCGATAGCACGCTCTGCTCCGATTTTATCCTCTTCATGCACTGGTGCAGCGAAGTGGATGCGCAATTGCAGCGGCGTTGCGTTCGCCACATCTTGAAACGGCAACTGCCGGATGGCGGTTGGAATATTTATCACGGCGGTCCGAGCGAGATTAACGCGTCGACCAAAGCCTATTTTGCCCTGAAACTCGCAGGCTCTTCCGTGGACGCGCCATTTATGCAGGAGGCGCGCGCCACCATCATGCGTCTCGGCGGTATTCCGCAAATGAACACTTTCAGCAAACTTTACCTGGCTTTGCTAGGGCAGTTTCCGTGGAAATATTTGCCGGCCATCCCGGTGGAAATAGTGCTGCTGCCGAGCTGGTCGCCATTTCACATCTACAAAATGTCGTCGTGGAGCCGGGCAATGATCACCCCGCTCGCCATTATCAATCATTTTAAACCAACCCGGATTCTGGCTGGCGAAAAGCAGCTGCACGAACTTTATCCACTGGGCACCGAGCAGAGCGATTTGCGGCTTCTTCGCAGCGAAAAGTTC
Source organism: Candidatus Udaeobacter sp. (assembly GCA_036499425.1). GTDB lineage: Bacteria > Verrucomicrobiota > Verrucomicrobiia > Chthoniobacterales > UBA10450 > Udaeobacter. Next base: position 22,129 of record DASYDT010000027.1, read on the forward strand.
TGGACTTGGCGCAATTTCTTCCTCCGACTCGACGACACCTTTAAATTTCTGCGGCCGCTGCGGGTTCTTCTCTTGCGCAGGCGTGCGCTGGAAGCGGCGGAACGCTGGATGCTCGAACGCATCGTTGAGGGAAGCGATGGTCTGGCAGCGGTGTTTCCAGCGATGCTGAATTCTTTGATCGCTCTGCGCTCGCTGGGTTACTCGAAGAAAAATCCAGTTTACGCCAAGGCGGAGAAAGATTTCGCGGGCTTGTTTGTGGATGACCCAGAGGATTTCCGGATTCAACCGTGTCTCTCGCCCATTTGGGACACGGCGATCAACGCGATCGCACTGGCCGAATCCGGTGTCTCGCCGGAACATCCCGCGCTGCAACAAGCCGCAGATTGGCTCATCAACAAAGAGGTGCGAATCAGAGGAGATTGGAAGGTGAACAATCCGCATGCAGAACCAAGCGGCTGGGCGTTTGAGTACAACAACGTTTATTATCCGGACACCGACGACACAGCGATGGTGCTGATGGCGTTGCGCACGGTACGGCCGAAAGATCCACAAACGCTCGATGCGATCTTTCGTCGCGCACTTGATTGGCAGCTTAGTTTCCAGTGCGACGATGGCGGCTGGGCCGCTTTTGACAAAAATGTGACGACGCCATGGCTCGAAGACATGCCATTTGCCGACCACAATGCGATCCTTGACCCGACCTGCAGCGATCTGACTGCGCGCACGCTCGAGCTGCTTGGCTATATCGGGTTCGACCGGAATCACCCCGCCGTGAAACGCGCCCTGGAGTATTTGATCAGGACGCAGGAGGACGACGGTTCTTGGTACGGCCGCTGGGGCGTAAATTACATTTATGGCACATGGCAGGTGTTGCGCGGTTTGCTCGCGATCGGTCAGGACATGACGCAAGACTGGATATTGCGCGGGCGCGACTGGCTGGAGAGCTGTCAAAACAGCGACGGCGGCTGGGGCGAGACCTGCGCGACGTACGACAATCCTGGGGCGAAAGGCATCGGCGAGAGTACCGTTTCGCAGACTGCGTGGGCGGTGATGGGTATCTGTGCGTGCGGAGAGCTGGATCGACCGAGCATTCAGCGCGGCTTGCGCTTTCTACTCAGTTCACAAAAACAGGACGGCTCGTGGGACGAAGAACAAATCACCGGCACAGGATTTCCGAAAGTGTTCTATCTCAAATACGACTTCTATCGACAAAACTTCCCGCTGCTCGCGCTGGCAACGTATGTCAATTACCGCAGCGGCCTCGGCCATTGTCCGAGTTTTTGTCGCTGCGATTAGATAGGGCGGCGCGTTACTCTGCGCGCGCCGGATCGATTTCGGGACGAAAAATAAAACCTGTCGCGCTGCGTAATTCGATCTAACTGTAAAGATTATGGCTTACGAATTACCAAAATTACCTTACGCATACGATGCTTTGGAACCGCATATCGATGCGAAGACGATGGAAATCCATCATACCAAGCACCACCAAGCTTATGTCGACAATGTCAATAAGGCGATCAAAGGCAACGCCGATCTCGAAAAGAAACCGGTCGAAGATTTGATCAGCGACCTTAAATCGGTACCGGAAGACGTTCGCACAGTCGTGCGCAACAACGGCGGCGGGCACGCAAATCATTCCTTCTTCTGGAAGATCATGGGGCCGAACGCCGGCGGCGAACCCAAAGGCAAACTCGCCGATGACATCAAATCAACATTCGGCAGCTTTGACGAGTTTAAGGAAAAATTTGCGGGTGCAGGTGTGAAACGTTTCGGCAGCGGCTGGGCGTGGTTGATTAAGAACAAGAATGGAAAGCTCGAAATTATTTCGACGCCGAATCAAGACAGCCCTCTGATGGATGGCAACACGCCCATCCTTGGCGTGGACGTCTGGGAGCACGCTTACTATCTCAAGTATCAAAACCGCCGGCCCGATTATCTTAAGGCGTGGTGGAACGTGGTTAATTGGGACGCGGTGGCGAAGAATTACTGAGCAGCGCTGGCGAATGCACGTCTGGGTAGCGCACGCGTCTCGCGTGTTGGCGAGCGCGTCCTCGTGATCGCGGACTTTCTCTTGAGTTCGGTATCGTCGAGGGTAAACAGAATCCGAAGAGAAGATTGTTTCGGCGCGACGCCGACACCAGCACGCGGGACGCGTGCGCTACCCAGGCATGGCTTACCTAAACGAAAATTATCTCAAGCTTCAGGCCGGCTATTTGTTTCCCGAAGTCGCGCGCCGGGTACGCGAGTTTTGCGAAACTAATCCTGAAGCTGCCAAGCGGTTAATCCGGTGTGGAATCGGTGATGTGACCGAGCCACTCCCGCGCGCGGCAGTTGAAGCGATGAAGCGGGCTGTCGAAGAGCTGGGCCATCCGGCAAGCTTTCGAGGCTATGGTCCGGAACGCGGCTACGAATTTCTCAGATCAACGATCGCGCAGCAAGATTATCGCGATCGCAATATCGAGATTGCCGAGGACGAAATTTTTATCTCTGACGGCTCAAAATGCGATTGCGGTTACATCCTCGATATTTTCGGCGACCAAAACAAGGTGGCCGTCCCCGATCCGGTTTACCCGGTCTATGTAGATACAAACGTGATGGCCGGCCACACTGGCCCCGGCAGGAAAGACGGCGGCTACGAAGGAATCCTCTATTTGCCCTGCACCGCAGAAAATAATTTTGTGCCCGATCCACCAAAGGAACATGTCGATCTGGTTTATCTTTGTTTCCCTAACAATCCCACCGGTGCGGTGGCCTCGCGTGCGCAGCTCTCGCGCTGGGTCGAGTACGCACGCGAGCATGAGACGCTTCTGCTGTTTGACGCCGCTTACGAGGCGTACATTTCTGATCCGGAAATTCCGCATTCAATTTTCGAAGTTCCGGGCGCGCGCGACTGCGCGATTGAGTTTCGCAGTTTTTCCAAGAACGGCGGGTTCACCGGCGTGCGATGCGGGTTTACGGTGATGCCAAAATCGCTGCTGGCGCGAACCGAGAACGGCCGCCGATTGCCGCTTCATCCGCTTTGGCAGCGGCGCTGGAGTACCAAATCCAACAGCGTGAGTTATCCCGTGCAGCGCGGCGCCGAGACGTTGTATTCACCCGAAGGTCGCAAGCAAGTGCGCGCTCTCATCGACCATTACATGGGCAACGCAAAACTCCTGCGCAACGCTGTGGCCGATGCTGGACTTGAAATTTTTGGTGGAATAAACGCGCCGTACATCTGGGTGAAAACATCGGAGGGCCTGACGAGCTGGCAGATGTTCGATCGAATGCTGCGCGAGCTAAATGTGGTCATCACCCCGGGCGCCGGTTTCGGCGCGCAAGGGGAGGGCCACTTTCGTATTTCGGCATTCAACAGCCGGGAGAACGCTAAGGAAGTAGCGCACCGTTTGAAGACCTTGTGAAGCAGGCAATCCTGCCTGCGAGAATAATGCAAGAAGCGGCGGTTCCACCCCGCCGTTCCTGGGCCGCGAGGAGATTGCCCTTCCTTGGGGCTTCGCAGGCAAGATTGCCTGCGCCACTCGGCTCGCGTAGAGTGCGCAGAGTTTTTTGGGACATCACGCGTGCCGGATCGAAAACAAAATCTGCCGCAACTTTATCGTTTCTGCTTCCTAATGCTGGGCGACTCAAGCCAAGCGCAGGAGGTCTTTCACACCACTTTGCGCGAGGCGGCTCTGCGCGCTTCACAAGGGGAACTGCCGAAGGAAAGGTTTTGGCTCTTTCGCGACGCGCGGTGGCGCTGTTTGGACGCAACCAAGACTGATTTGCAGCCAGAGTCGCTCGATCTCGATGAGCATGACCTAGCTGCGCATGCTGCATCACAGATTGAAGAGCTCGAGCCCACGCAACTTGCAGTTTGGATTTCCGGCGCGCCCGATCCGCAGAGGACCGCGCTAGCACTTTTTTACCTCGACGAATTTGATTACCAGGAAATTCTTGACCTCGGCGAACTCAAGCTCAACGAGCTTTCCCGATTTCTGGCGCAGGGTCGCCGGCAATTGCAAGCGTGGCTGGACGCAAAGCATCCTCAACAAGGCACAGTATGAAAATGCTGCGGTTATTGCGCCGGCAACGCGCCCTTTTGAATTGCGCGCCGATCAGCCACGACCGGTTGGCCGACGGTTCCATGCGCGCAGCGGTAGCTCGCGCAGATGACTCCGATGAATTTCGCAATCAGCAGAACTTCGATCGCGCTGTCGCCGAGCTCGTTCACCTCATTCCAATTCCGCCCGAAACGGCTGAGTGGTTCTCGGAGAAAGACCTGGCTGTCGCCTCGAAGTGGACATGGAGAAAAATGGCGCGGAACCCCGCCGTTCTTGCGATCAGCATTGCGGTCGTGGTTATCGCTGGAGTCTCCGTGTTTCAAGTGCTCAGTCGTCTAGATGACTTTCCGGGATCAGCGACTGCTCGGAGGTTGTTGACTGTTGCTGCCTCCACGCGACCGGTGATGCTCGATCCGGTAAGCACTGAAGCGGAGACATTGAGCGATTTGTTTTTTATGAAACACGGGCTGGAACATTATGATGTCCCAGCGGAATTCGCCGATTTTCGCACAATCGGTTGCCGCGTTTTCGAGGACGAGGAGTCGCGTCGCATTGCCCAAATCTGGCTCGCTGAGAAACGGATGCAGCTATTTCTTTTTCCCGCGGAGCGGAATCCGAAAACTGGCGCCGTGCTGCGGTTTCCCGGATGGCGCTACATTCATCAAGAAGGCTGGGCCGGTGCAGTGACCGAACGCAGCGGAGTGTGCTTCATGGCCGCGCTGCCAGGGAACGAGAAAGATCTGGCGCCGTATATTTCCAAAACGACAGGCCAATAAGTTCGCTCTACATCTGTGCGCGTTGACACCTAATGTGACGCGTTCAACTTTCTTTCCCTCGCGCCAGGGTAGCTCAGTGGTAGAGCAGGGGACTCATAAGCCCTTGGTCGGGAGTTCGAATCTCCCCCCTGGCATTTCTTAATTGCGCATTGATTGAGCGTTGGACGTAGAACGTTCGGCGTTGGACGTTTTCTGCTCGGCAATGGATCAAGAAAACATCTTTCAGAAGCTTTTCGCACACGCAAACTCTTATTGGCTGACGCGCTTCATCATTCTGCGACTGCTGGGTTTTGTTTACGCGGTTGCATTTCTGGTGGCGGCTAACCAGCTGGTCCCACTGATTGGCGAGCATGGATTAACGCCCGCGAACCATTTTCTTGCGAACATCGAAACGCAGCTCGGTTCGCGCACCGCTGGCATGCTACGAGTGCCCACACTCTTTTGGTTTGGAATTTCCGACACCCCATTGGCGATCTTCTCCTGGATCGGCTTTGCGCTCTCGCTTGTTGTGCTCGCTGGCTACGCGAACGCGGTCATCCTCGGCATTCTCTGGGCAATGTACATGTCGATTGTTCACATTGGCCAGATCTGGTACGGTTACGGCTGGGAGATTCAACTGCTCGAGACGGGCTTCTTGTCGATCTTTCTTTGCCCGTTACTCGATGGCCGGCCATTTCCAAAATACAGACCACCGATTCTCGTTATCTGCCTTTTCCGTTGGCTTGGATTTCGGATCATGATCGGTGCCGGTCTAATCAAATTGCGCGGCGATCCCTGCTGGCGGGATCTGACTTGCCTATACTATCACTATGAGACGCAGCCGATCCCAAACCCGATCAGCCGCTACTTACATTTTTCGCCGCATTGGTTGCTCAAATTCGAGACGGCTTGGAACTTCTTCGTTGAACTGATCGTGCCATGGTTCTCGTTTGGACCGCGAACGGCGCGCCACATTGCCGGCGTGCTGCTCGTCACGTTTCAGATTTTTCTCATCATCAGCGGAAATCTTTCGTTCCTCAATTATCTCACCATCATTCCGTTTCTGGCGTGCTTTGATGATACTTTCCTTCGACATTTTCTACCGGGAGCCCTCGTTAAACGCGCAGAACGCGCGGCGCAGGAATCACAGCCATCCCGCATCAACAACGCGATTGCTGTCGCATTGTCGATCATTGTTGCCTGGCTCAGCATACCGACCGTTCTCAATCTCGTTTCCGGCCGGCAACTGATGAATTACTCCTATGATCCGCTCGATCTCGTAAACACCTACGGGGCTTTTGGAACCGTCGGGCGCGAACGCGACGAAATTATTTTTGAGGGAACAGACGACGCGGCAATCACCGGCGATACGAAATGGAAGGAGTACGAGTTCAAAGCCAAGCCGGGCGATCCGAATCGACGGCCGCCGTTCGTCGCGCCGTATCAACCGCGTATCGATTGGCAAATCTGGTTTGCTGCGATGGCATCGCCCGCTGAGTATCCGTGGACGCTGCATTTTGTCTGGAAACTTCTTCATAACGATCGCGGCACGCTCTCGCTCCTGGCAAACAATCCCTTTCCCGACGCGCCTCCTCGTTACATTCGCACGCGACTTTATCGTTATCAGTTCGCGCCGATTGGCGAGAAAGCGTGGTGGAAACGCGAACCAATCGGCGAATGGCTGCCCGCGCTCTCCACAGAAGATCCACAGTTTCGTCGGTTGCTGGAAGCAATGGACTGGCTGGATTGAAGATCGACAATTTCAAAAGAAACACTGCTTATGAAGTCTGCTCCAGTGATCAGCTCAAATTTCTTAGAATGCATCGCTGATCCTGCGTCGCGATTTCACGCAGTTTACTTGTCGTACCGAAACGGCAAGATCACGAAAGACGAAGTAGTTGCGCAGCTGCCACACGTTACCATGCTCGGAGACAGCGTCTGCATGGACATCTACATTTCATGGCCTTGGAGCACGTTCTGGCGCGCACATACTTGCCACGGACGGAACTGGTTTCTCGATAATGGCTCGGTGGGCCCGGGCATTCACAGCGTTTCCAGAAGACTGGAAGAGATTACGCCTTTCGTTGCAATTGAATATGCGGGAATAGGCGCGATGGTCGATTACGAGCGCAGCCGCCAAAGTTTTTTTCGCAGCATCCTTGGGACACGCAATTTTTCCGGACAAATCAATCGGCTCCTACGAACGAAGCGGTTCCCCGATCTGATTTTGATTTCGATCGGGCACAACAATGTCGATTGGGCGTGGCGATGTCCGGCTGATGAGTTGAATGCACCTGAGCGGCGCCTGAACGAACAAAGCAAAGAGTTCCGGGAGAACTACGTTCGCGAGCTGCGCCGCCTACTCGCACGTGCTGGGAACGAGAAACATCGCGTGGCCGTCGTTGTTTTCGGACTGATCAATTTCGAATTGTATTTCAAAGGTCGCGAGGCGGCCGAGCGCCTTCGACAATTGGACACAAGTTTGTATCCGCACTTGGAAACGACGTACAAATATCTTCTCTCTTTCCATCCAGCTTACCGGCGCAATTTGATTCGTCTTGCTTCAACGGTGAACGAAGAACTGCGAGCGATGGTAGAAGAGCTGAATCGCGAGCTTGCGGACACTGGAAACATTCAGGTGCGATATTCCGACGCGTTGGCGACAGCGGACCTCAGTCGCGCGGAATTACTCCATCCAGTTGATGGTTGGCACGCGTCGGTGGAGGGACACAATGTGCTGGCCCAAGCGGCATTCAGCGACCTTGGCCCAAGTTTGGAATTTCTTGGGATCAAATGATCAAGGAAGGGCGGTTTCTAATCCGCCCTTGGAACGGCGGACTGGAGACCGCCGCTCCTTGGCTACAGATCGCCGCGCTGCTTCAGTCGGGCGATTGTTTCGCGCATCATGCGATAACCGAAGTGTCCCTGTTGTACCCGCAATAGTTCCGAGCCGCGCCATTTTTGTTGAATGGCTTCGATCTGGCCGACTGGAGCGATCGAATCGAATTGCCCACTGACGAATACAACGCGAGCTGGATCACAGAGCGGTTGGGTGTGCAACGGTGAGCTCAGATGAAAATGCCGGGCAACAAGAGACGGCTCGATATTCGCCCGGCTGAGTTCGCGCCGAATACGACGGGCGGCCGGGCTTTGCCAGATGGCGTGCTCGACGTTTACGATGGGCGACATTAACGCTACAAAACGAAAATCGCTCTCCACCAGGGTGAGCAGCGCGCCGATCCATCCGCCGTAGCTGGTGGCGAGCACGGCAAACTCGCGGCAGCCGCATTCGCGCAATGCACTCATCAACTGTCGCAATTCGATTACCCCTTGGCGCAGTCCTTCCGCGTTGCGAATGAGATCGCAGGTGATCGCGAGTTCGCCATTCCAATAGCCGCGCGGGACCCGCGAAAAGTGATAGGGAAGGTGAAGAAAACAGGCGTTCCAGCCAAGTTCGTTAAAGCGCTCTGCGCAACGGCGATGGCCGTCGCGGCTGGTAGACATGAGCGCGTGAAGCAGCAACACCGTGGGCGCGCGGATGCCTTGTGCGCACTGGAAGAATTCCGCGTGAGCGACGTTGTTTGCTGCAAAATGTGTCCTAATCGGGCTGTTCCATGCCATCGTCGCGTGTCCGTTCACAAGCGTCTTCGCGACATCTGGTTCGTACGGCGCGGCGTAATATTCCTGCGGGGTGAGCCGCTCGCATTTCATCACGTAGGCCTCCATCTCTTCGCAGCTACCGCCATTCAGCCGATGCCGAGTATGAAGCAAGTTGAACGATCCGCAGATGAGCGAATCGATTGTGCCTGCTGCAAGGCGCTGCAACCGAGCGCTGGAAATTGTAGGGCAAGCGCTTCGGTTGCCGTTTGGGTGCGCGGCAAGCGATGCGCTCGCCCTACAATTCATTCGTTCCCGCGGCGGGTGCGGCAGATCATCAGCCGTGAGCCGAAATTTTTCGCGTAATTCGTCGTAAAGATTTTTGAATGCGGCCGCCAATTCGGACTCGGTCCGCTCGCGTGTCTGCGATTTTGGCAGTTCTGGAAAATGAGAGATTGGATTGCCGAAGACGATCCAGATCGGCGTGCGCCGAAACGGCAGCCACTGTCTTCTTGAATACAGACGATCGCTGCCCAGGATCACGCACGGCAAAACCGGAACGCCAGCGATCTGCGCCAGCGTCGATGCGCCGGGCCGGAGCGGCGCGCCTTCGAGCGCGGAACGCGTTCCATCTCGAATGCCGCCCTCTGGAAATAGTCCAACGACGCGCCCGGCTTTCAGTCGCTCGATTGCGGTGCGAATCGTTTTGAGGTCAGCGCGATCCCGTTCCGCCGGGAATGCATCGATCCCTCGCAAAAGAAATCCCAGCACAGGAGAGCGAAAGAATTCCGCCATCGTCATCCAATCGATTTTCCGCCGCACGGCCAGGGATATGAGGAACGGATCGAAATGACTGATATGATTCGCCACCAGCAAAAATCCGCCGGCTCGATTTGCATTCTCGCGTCGGATCACGCGGACACGTGCGACGCACCCAAACACCAGCTTCACCAACAGCTTCCCAGACCGATAGAATACCATCTTAATTTCCATCTTTTGAGTGTTTCGTTGCTTTCGTGCAATCGAAAAACTATTTTTTTGACTGCTTCCTTTTTTTAACGTGGTATCATAGTTGGCAGTTCCCACTGGAGTGGGCGAGAGGCTATGAAACCCAGGAGTCCTTCCACCGGCGGGAAGGGGCAATTCCCGCAGACGGACTATTTTTTCCATTCCGGGTTCGGTCAATGGCGCGGCGGGAATTTCTGGCCTTACGATGGAGAGGATAGATCGCGCGACAGGAATTTTTACAATTTAGGACGCGAATACCGGATTGAAGCGGCGCGGGAACGGGCGAAGGAGATGGCAGTGTTTGCATTGATTGTCCTGACCTCGGCGTGGCCGGTGCTCTACATGGTTGTGACGGTGGTGAAATTGCTCAGCAAAGGGCGTCCGCAGTAGTTGGTCTCGGCGCCTGCAACTGCGACGCGTTTATTGCTGCTTGGGCCAGAGAAATTCGTCGCGATATTCCGGCGTCTTCTCCGGCACGAGGCCGAGCCGGCTGGTGTTTTCGGTTACCACGCGCGGGATTAGGAAGTTCAGGAGATAATCTTCGCCGCCGGCTTTGGTGCCGCTGCCGCTCATTTTGAATCCGCCAAAGGGATGTCGCCCGACAATCGCGCCTGTGCAAGAGCGATTGATATAAACGTTGCCGGCCTCTAATCGTGCTTTGACGCGCTCGATGTTATCGGGGCTGCGCGAGAGAAATCCGCCAGTCAACGCGTAATCGGTGCCATTGGCCACTTCGAGCGCTTCGTCCAGGTCACGCACTTTTAACACGCTCAGCACCGGGCCGAAAATTTCTTCGCGCGCGATGCGCATATTTGGTTTCACGTCAGTGAAAATCGTCGGCGGGATGAAGTAACCGTGCGGCGGGACTTCCTTTGCCTGATAGGCAAGCGTCGCCTCCTTTTTACCGATCTCGATGTACTCCAGAATTCGCCGGTAAGCGGCTTCGTCGATCACGGGTCCGACCATAATCCCCGGTTCTTCAGGATTGCCAACGCGCAGACTGGCCGCGGCCGGAATCAAACGCTCCATGACACGGTCGTAATTTTCTTCCAGAAGAATCAGACGCGAGAGCGCCGAACATTTCTGGCCCTGATAACCGAACGCAGAATAAATGGAATAGCCGACGGCTTCGCCGAGGTCGGCATCGGCATCCACGATCATCGCGTTTTTGCCGCCCATTTCGCAAATCACATGTTTGAGCTCGCGCTGACCGGGCCGTGTCACACCTGCCGATTGCCAGATTCTTAAGCCAACTTCGCGCGAACCGGTGAACGCGATGAGATCGACATCTTTATGATCGACCAAATGCGCGCCGATAACGGAGCCGTGCCCGGACAGAAAATTCAGAACACCCGGCGGAACGCCAGCTTCTTCGAAGACCTGCATGAGCATGGAGCCGCAGACGATCGATTGCTCGGATGGTTTCATGATCACGGTGTTACCCGTTACGACTGCGGCCGACGCCATCCCGCAGAGAATGGCAATTGGAAAATTCCATGGCGCGATCACGAACGCGACACCGCGCGGCCAGTAATGGTGATAACTTTCCTCGCCGGGAACCTGTTGTGTGAGCTTGGGACGTCCGAGGTGTCGAATTTGCTGCGCGTAGAATCGGCAAAAATCGATCGCCTCGCGGATGTCTGCGTCTGCTTCTTTCCAAGCTTTGCCTACTTCAAAAACTTCGAGCGCGGAAAGTTCAAAGCGACGGCGTTCCAGAATTTCCGCAGCGCGTTCTAGCAAACGGGCTCGTTCTTCAAACGGCGTCCGGCTCCACCTTTCAAATGCCGCGCGCGCAGCTTTGACGGCCCGCTCAGCTTCGGGAATTCCCGCCTCTGATCCGTAACCGACAATTTCGTCCGGAGCGCTCGGATTTACCGAAGGCGTGAGCTCATCGGTCCAGACTTTTTCGCCCCCGATGACGAGTGGATACTTTTCGCCAAAGCATTTGCGCACTTCGCGCAGTGCGCTCTGCATTTTGTCTTGGCTATCTTTGTAAGCGAAATTCACAAGCGGCGAGTTCACATACACGTCGCCGCGGAATTGTTCAACCGCCAGCGCACTTTGTGACCCGTTGCGACATATTGTAGGCCGTCTCTGTGAGACGGCATCAGGTGGCGTGTGATACAGACGCCCTACAATCTCTCTGGGATTGCGGAGCAATTCTTCTGTCGAAACGTTCTCAGCAAATTTTGCACGCAGAAATCCTTCATTCGATGTGTTCTCGAGCAGGCGTCGAACCAGATACGCCATGCCGGGTAGCAGCTCGCCGACCGGGCAATATTCGCGGACGCGATAACCCATTTCCACCAGGGCCCGCTTGATTGGGCCAGCCATCCCGTAGAGCAGTTGAAACTCAAAGCGGCTGCGGTCGATCCCGAGTTCGTCCCCGAGCGCCTGTGCGTGCGCGATGCTGCGAACATTATGCGACCCGAACGCAGCGGTAACGATGGATTCGTTTTCGAAAAGCACGCGCGTGAGCGTCTCAAAATTCGCGTCGCTCTCCGGCTTTTGAAGAAAGACGGGAGAATGTGATCCGTTCTGGCGTGATTTCGTTGTCTCGTAATCCCAGTATGCGCCTTTCACCAGCCGTACTGCGAACCGCGTGCCGCGGGCGCGGCCCCACTCGATGAGGTCGCGCAAATCGGCTTCTGAATCTCGCAAATACGCCTGGATGACGATCCCAGCATGCGGCCAGTCTTTGAACTCCTCCTCGGTGAAAATGGTTTTGAACAGTTCAAGAGTAATATTTTTGTGCGCGTAACTCTCCATGTCGAGATTAATGAAAGCGCAGAGCTCTCGCGCACGGCGCAGGAGCGATCGCAACTTGGGCGCGAGATGAGCGATTGCGTCGGCCGGATCGGCCGGACTGATTTGCGAATAAAGCGTAGAAATTTTGACCGACAGATTTACAACCGGAAAAAGCTCCGAATTTCTGCCTAACGGATTGGCCCAGTTTTTTGTTTCGCGCGTCAGTTTCTCCAGTAAGTCCAGATAGCGCGCCGCATATTCATCCGCCTGCGCTTCGCTGACGACGCCTTCTCCTAACAAATCGACGGTAAACCCAATTTTTTGAGCGTGGCGCTTGCGCAATGTCGCCATCACGTCGTCCGGATTTCTTCCGGCGATGAACTGGCGAGCCATTCCAGAAACATTCCAGCGCAGCATAGGCCCAGTTATCCAGGGAACGATGCGCGCCAGACGAACGCCGGCATTCACGAACCGCCCGAACCCGTCACTGGAGAAATATTCGTCAAGATGCTCAACAATCTCACTTGAGCGGCGCAGCGAGGGCAGGACATCCACAAAGCGAAACAGTTGCGCCTTGAACGGTTCGTCCCGCATCGAGAGCGCCATCAAATGCTGATAAAATCCGGCCTTGCTGAAAAGCCGCTCCGGATGTTTATCGACCAGCTCGAAGATGCGCCTGCCGCGCCGCTCAATTTCGCTCTGGAGCGCCGTCATTTACGAAATTAGTCTGCCCGTGGGCGTTAGGCAAAACGGAAGCAGACCACCTTTCCAGGCACGAAATAATTTTGCTGGCGGACACGCTCACTTGGCGGCCTTTATCCGAAATAAAAGTGAGACTGCTGCACGCAATTTCGGGGAGCAAATAGAGAGAGATTTGCCTGGCAGACATCGGAGGCCCAGGGCTCGAGCTGTCAGGCAATCTCTTGTGTGCTGATTGATCCGGCGCAAAAACTCGCGTAGCAAACAGACGAGATGATGGTAGAGCGCCACGAATTTTCGAGCGATAACGTCGCACCGATTTGCCCCGAGGCCTGGGCCGCATTGGAGGAAGCAAACACGCATTCCGCGCCATCCTATGGCGAGGACAGGTGGACTGCGCGCGCCTGCGACCGGATCCGTGAGATCTTCGAGACCGACTGCGATGTTTATTTTGTTTTCACCGGCACGGCCGCGAACGCGCTGGCGATCGCGCAGCTGTCCAAGTCGTTCCAAAGCGTTATTTGTCACCGGCATTCTCACATTCAGACAGACGAATGCGGCGCGCCTGAATTTTTCACCGGAGGTTCGAAATTGCTTTTGGTCGGCGGCGCGGATGGAAAGATCGACACCGGCCAGGTGGAAGCGCTGCTGGCCCGCCACAACGAGCTGCATTCGCATAAGCCGGGCGCGATCAGCATTTCACAAGCGACGGAGCTCGGAACGGTTTACAGGCGCGACCAAATTGCGGCGATCGCCGATCTGTCGCGCAAGTACCAACTGTTTCTCCACATGGACGGCGCGCGTTTCGCCAATGCAATCGCGTCACTAAACTGCGTGCCTAAAGCGATCACATGGGAGGTTGGAGTCGACGTCCTCTGTTTTGGAGGGACAAAAAACGGAGCGGCTGTCGGCGAATTGGTAATTTTTTTCGATAAGAAGATCTCACGCGAATTTGATTACCGAGCGAAACAAACCGGGCACCTCGGATCGAAGATGCGTTTTCTCGCCGCGCCGTGGCTAGGTCTTTTAATGGGGCACGCGTGGTTGCGAAATGCGCAGCACGCCAACGATGCGGCGCGACGGCTTGCAGACGGGCTGCGAAATAAAGCAGGGATCGAGAGCGTATTTCCAGTCGAAGCAAACGCGGTGTTTGTCTCGATGGAAGAGCGACTGGCCAGCGGTCTCCAGGCGCGCGGCTGGCGTTTTTATAAATTTATCGAGCCCGATGTTTATCGTCTGATGTGTTCGTGGACCACCACTGAAAAGGACATCTCCGATTTTGTTGGTGACGTTAGCTCAATATCATTGAACAAATAGCGAACGGAAGACATCTGTATGAAAACGAGAATGAAACCCATTGTGCGAGTGCTGATGTTTGTGCCGATCTTGCTTGCCGGATGCCAGGCGACCCACGATGTCGCTGCTACGTCTTATCACGTTACCCGTGGCGCGGCGGTAGGCTCGTACAAAGTGGCTCGGGCGGTTGCAGTCGATTCATATCGGGTTGCCAGCGCGCCAGTGCGTTTCGCCACGGGAAGAAGCGGTAGCGAACCAAAAATGGTTGGAACGACAGAGGCAACCTCTTCGGATGTCACCCAGCCTGGCCAACCAATGCCGCCCCAAACGGCAGCCGAACGTTCCCAAAGCCGGGCTTCGAGCGAGGTCCCGCCCACGACGCGCAAGGAGACAGCGCAGTCTTCCACCAAGGCCGGTTCGTCCCGCCCGTCCGCGTCGCAGGAAAATTTCCCCACGGCGAAATCGGTACCCGGTAAAACGGGCTACGTATTCAGCCCATTCGACACCGAGGGCAGATACGTCGATGTCAGCGGCTTTGCGCCGGGCACCAAGGTAAAAGATCCCTGGACCGATAAAATTTTTCTTGTTCCATAGGTCGCGGCGCGCCCGGCGGTCGCGCCCTACCACCGTTGATTGCCGTAAATTGGCGCGAGTGCTACCTAACTACATGAGACTGGCATCGAGACTTGCCTCCGGCTGTGTGCTCTGCTGGTCAATCATCGCTTTTGCGCCGCATGGCCTCGGCCAGGAGTATCAAGGAAAACAACTCGTTAGGGCGGAGCTCCTGGCCGACACGAACGCAGTTATTCCCGGCAAATCGTTTACTGTCGGTTTGCTGCTGCGAATGGCTCCAGCCTGGCATACTTACTGGAAATTTTCCGGCGACGCTGGTCTTCCCAGCGAATTGAAATGGAAGCTGCCACCGGGTTGGAAAATCGGTGAGATTCAGTGGCCGATTCCCCTGAAGACGATCGATCCGGGCGACATTCAAACTTACGGATACGAAAATGAAGTCCTGCTGATGCAGGAAATCACACCGCCGACAAAGCTTGACAGTTCCTCGGTAAAACTTTCTGCCGACGCAAGCTGGTTGGTTTGCGAGAGAATCTGCATCCCTGGCGGCGCAACGTCGCAGTTGGAGTTGCCGGTATCGATAGCCAGTCAACCGGCGAACACGGAACTCTTCACGCGTTATCGGCGTTTGTTGCCGCAAAACTGGCCGGGAGCGAACGTTGCGAAAGCCGATTGGAGTCGGGTTGGATCCGATCTTCGGCTGAAAGTCACGAGCGAAAGCCTGGCAAGTTATCCGGCAGTCGATTTTTTCCCATTGCCGGAGCAGAACACCGTCGTCGGCCATCCAAGAATCGAATCGCGTAACAACAATGAAGCCGTCTTTCGCATTCCGATTGAGTCGTCGGAGAAGAATTTGTTGTCCATGGCAGGCCTTGTCGTTTTTTCGCATCAGCCAAACGGCGAGGCCCGCGCGGCGTGGCAAATCGCAAGTGCGCCAGCAGGGGCGCGGACAGGATTGTCTGCGTCACTTAGCGGTCGCCCGGCGCCGGTGCGCGGAATTTTCACTTTTCTGCTCTTCGGTTTCATCGGCGGCATCATTTTGAATTTGATGCCGTGCGTGTTGCCGGTGATTTCGCTTAAGATTTTTGGATTCATCCAACAGGCGGGCCAGAGCCGGCAAAAAATTTTGCGGAGCGGCATCGCATTCGCGACTGGAATTTTCGCCTGGTTCATCGCGCTTGCGCTGCTCCTGATTGCACTCAAGGCCGCCGGGCGCGACGTCACCTGGGGAGGCTTTCAATTTACTAACGCGTATTTCGTTCTGGTGTTGAGCGTGATCGTTCTGGTGTTCGCCCTGAATCTCTTTGGCGTGTTTGAAATTTCATTGCCGCAAAGCATGACGCGCGGTTTGCTTTCGACGACCGAGCGCAAAGATCTTCTCGGTTCATTTTTCCAGGGAGTGTTCGCCACTGTGCTCGCCACGCCATGCACCGCGCCGTTTCTCGGCACCGCGCTCGGTTTCGCGTTTTCGCAGTCGCCCGCGATCATACTGTCGATGTTCGTGGCCATCGCCGCCGGCATGAGCGCGCCATATTTGCTTTTAAGCGCCCAACCTGCATGGCTGCGCTTTTTGCCAAGGCCCGGGCCGTGGATGCTGCATGTGAAGCAGTTCATGGGCTTTCTACTGCTGGCGACGCTGCTGTTTCTTCTTTACGTGCTCGGCGCGCAGCGCGGTTTGGAAGGAGTGATCTGGGCGAGCTGTTTCCTGCTGGTAATCAGTGTCGCTTGCTGGATGAAAGGCGCTTTCGTTGTGCCGACCTCTTCAGCTGCGAAGCGGAGTATCACGCTTGTGCTCATGCTGGTGCTCGTGTTCGCGAGCGGGATTTATTTCATCGGAAACAAATTTCACTCTGCGAATATTGCTTCTGCTGACTCACGTCTCCGAGGCGACTGGCAGGCGTTCACGCCCGAACGTTTGCAAGGGGAACTGGAGCAAGGCCGCGTTGTATTTGTCGATTTCACGGCGGCCTGGTGTCTCACCTGCAAATTCAACGAAGCCAGTGTGCTCGAGAGCGCCGACGTGCGACAGGCATTTCAGCGTCATGGCATCGTGAAATTGAAAGCTGATTGGACCAACGGCGATCCAGTGATCACGAAATTGTTGCAGCACTTTGGCCGTCCGGGTGTGCCTCTCTATGTGCTTTATCCGGGGAAAAATGAAGAGCCAATTGTTTTTCCAGAACTGCTCACCAAAAGCATGGTCTTGGAGAAACTCGAAACCAGCGCGCGCACGGTCGCCTCGCAATAAGAAGAATGCCTCGGATTTTGGTCAGTCGCGTGGTGAATGCGCTGGCGGACAAAGTATGGGCGATGATTCGGCGATTCGATGCGGTCGTGAATTGGCTTCTGTTTGTAAAATCGAGCCCGCTCGAAGATGGCGGCGATCCAACCCGCGTTGGATGTGTCCGCTTTTTAACCCAGACGGATGGAGAGGTATTTCGCGAAGTTCCGGTCGCGGCTTCAGACGCAGAGCGTTCCTATTCCTACACGTTCGTCAGCTCGCCAGTTCCAATGCGCAACCACCGAACTACGCTTCGTGTGTTGCCGATAATCGATGGCGACCGTTCCTATGTGGAATGGTCTTCGCGATTTGAAATCGAGGCGGAATACGAAGCGCAGCTCGTCGATTTGATGAATCAAAATTTTCTCACCGGGCTTCGCAATCTTGCCGAGAAATTCGGCCAGAATCAAGCGGCGTCTCCTTGAAATTTCTGCCGTCTATTGGCACTGTATTACTCGCAAGGATATTGAACTATTTTAACAACTACGTTTCTAATCAATCTATGAACACGAAAATAATCTTGGCCATTGCCACATCATTGATCGCCACCGCAGTCTTTGCCTTGGATCCGCCTCCGGTGGGCAATGCCGCGCCGGATTTTTCGCTTACCGACGCGAAAGGCACGACGCATTCGCTATCGGAATACAAGGGTAAGTATGTCGTACTGGAATGGTTTAATCCGGAATGTCCGTTCGTGAAAAAGCATTACGGCAGTGGGAATATGCAAAAGTTGCAGGATGAATACACGAGCAAAGGCGTTGTCTGGCTCACGATCGATTCTAATGCGGCCGACAGCCAAGGGAGCCTGACGCCGGAGGAGGCGGAAAAGATTACGACTGCATGGAAGACGCATCAGACCGCGTTGCTGCTTGATCCCGAAGGCAAAGCGGGGCGCGCTTACGGCGCAAAGAACACGCCTGATATGGTGATAATCAATCCAGAGGGAAAAATCGCCTACGAGGGAGCGATCGACAGCAAAGCGACGCCGAATCCGGCGGATATTCCCAGCTCAACGAACTATGTTAAAGCGGCATTGGATGAGTCCCTGGCAGGCAAAGCCGTCACCAAGCCACAGACAAAGCCGTACGGTTGCCACGTCATATACAAATCATCATAGAGCGACGTTCTTGTTTATAATGTTTCGAAGCGGCGGTCAAAGTGACCGCCGCTTTTGTTTGCGGATCGGCATGCTGTTCAGCCTCGCCCCGGAGAGAGCCGTAATATCAAGCGCACGACAGGCATCGGCATCAGCCGAGTCAGAAGCATTGCAAACTTCATCGCAAATCCAGGGATCACAAGCGGGCGGTCGGCTTCCAATGCCACCAGCGCCTCGCGCACGACTCGTTCGACCGCGACTTGAAGAAATTCAGGGCCTGGACCGGGTTTTACATTACGACCAGGGCGGCTCGCGACTTCCTGGAATTCTGTGTGAACCGGACCTGGGCAAAGAGCGCACACGCTCACCCCTTTCCCCCGCAGGTCCGCCCGAATCGCTTCAGAAAAACTTGTTACATACGCTTTGGTGGCGGCGTAAACGGCGTTGCCAGGGATCGGAAGAAAGCCGGCCGACGAGCTCACGTTCAGGACAGCACCGCGTTTTCTGGAGATCATTTGCGGCAGCAGACAACGAGTGAGGCACGTTAGCGCGACCATGTTTACGAGCATCATTTGCTCAGTGCGCTCTGGATCGGAGGTTGCGAATGGGCCGAGATCGCCAAGGCCGGCGTTGTTGACCAGAAGATCGATGTCGATCTTATCACGCGCGAGCGAATCGATCAGAAATTCGATCTGCGCTTTGTCGGCAAGATCGACAACGCGAACGTGAACGTCCAGATTTGGATTTCGGTTCAGCAGTTCGTCGCGTAAATCGGCTAAACGTTCGCTTCGCCGTGCGACGACAACAATTGTGCGCGCGCGGTTTGCAAGTTGTTGCGTAAATTCGCGGCCGATGCCCGAAGAAGCGCCCGTGATTAGCGCGCTGCAACCATCGAGTTTCATGTGTTCCTCATATCCTTGGCTATTGATTCGAGCTCGCGTTTTGTGAGTGCACGCCAATGCCCGCGCGGCAGATCGGCTAGCCGAAGATTTCCGACGCGAACGCGGAAAAGATGTTTGACGCGGTAGCCAACGGCTTCAAACATGCGGCGAACCTGCCGATTGATTCCCTGCTGCAACACAACCCGCAACCGCGTGGGCGAGACTGAATGAAGTCGCGCGATTCTGGCTCGCTGGCCGTTCAGAAAAATTCCGCGCAGCAATTTGGGTGCGAGTGCTGGGTCCCATGGCCGATCCAGCGTCACCTCATATTCTTTGTCGGTCTCATAGCGCGGATGAGTAAGCCGCTGCGCGAAGTCGCCATCATTTGTGAGAAGAAGCAACCCCTCAGTTTGCGCATCCAGCCGCCCGATATTGAAGAGTCGCGAAAATTTTTGTGGAAGCAGATCAAACACGGTGTCGCGCGCGTGGTTATCTTTTCGGGTCGAAACGAATCCCGCCGGTTTATGCAGCATGATGGTAAGCGCGGGAGCGACGCGAATCAGTTTGCCATTGACTTTGACGTGGTCGTCCAGGTCGGGATGTGTGCTGAAGTTTGTGCAGACCTTGCCATTTATGGTGACCCGACCCGCCGTGATCAATTCATCGCAGTGTCGGCGCGATCCGATGCCGGCGGCGGCAAGAAAGCGATTAAGGCGCACTGGCTGGTGAGGTGTGATTAGTAAAAACTGAGACGTAAGATACGAATCCGCTCACCAATCACTTCTCACGCTTCCAATTAGACGTCCGGCTTCGTTTTCGGCAGGCCGATGACTTTGCTGCCCTCCTTCCACTGACCGCGCTTCTTCAGAAGCTCGACACGCTCAAAGCGTTTTAGCACGTTGCGCCTGGCAGCGATCGTGCTCGCCCCTTTTAAACTGCGATGTTGCGACATAAATCTTTTCCCTCGCGAAATGAGCCGGCACATTAAACCCACCGCCGGGTTTTTCAAATGTAGATCGCCTGTCTCTCGGCGTCCAAATGCGTGCTAAAGCTGGTTTCCAAGCACCACGCACGTCCCCGACGTGATGACTTGGTGATAAATGTGAAAACGGCTGGCCAAAAGCTGTTTCCAGTAGTCCGCCCGGTTTTGCTCCACTATGAGATAAATCGCTTCGGGTTGAGCCCACTTCTTTAAGACCGCATCTTCATTCAGGAAAATATCGATCGAAGGTTTGCCCAGCGGAGCCGCTCTCTGGCGGTTTTGATTAACAAGAAAGAACTTCCGGTTCAGGTAAAAAATAAGGCTACTGCTTTCGTCGAGCGGCCCTTCAAAAATCGCGTCGCCCCCTGTGTCGAGGCGCGGGTTTAGAAATCGCGCTACGTTTGCGAGTGAGAAATACGGCGAGGCTCGAGCGACACCGTCCATCATGCTGAGCCCGGTTGGAACCATCGACGCAGCCAGCGCGACGGCAGCGAGTTTCTCGCGTCGTTTGAAAATAAAGTAAAGCGCCACCAGAGAGAAAAACACGAGCGAGCTACCCGTAATCGCTACCAATGGCCGTAAGGCCAGCCAGGCTGAAATAGGCATGTCGTGTAAGGCCTTCCAAGCTGTCCAGCGCGTGTCCATTGTTCCCCAGTTTCCGTTCAAAGCGCGCGCGGCGCGGGCAAGGAAGAATGCCGCCGCAGCGCCCATCATGCCGCTGAGGCCGACGGCGATTGCGCCTGCGATGCGCCACCTCTGTGGCATCCGGCCCCATACCGCTGCTGCCCACAGCGCAAATGCGCTCCACATACTCAGCGAATAATAATCCTGTCGTTGCCCCAGAAAGAGCAGCGGGACAAAAACGACGCCCATCCAGCAAAGCGGAAGCGCATCGGCGAAATTGATCTCATACGGCCGCATCACGCGACGCCAGGCGAACATCACTCCGGGAAGCAGAGCGATCGACCACGGAAACAACCAAGCCAAATGCATGAGCACAAATTGATAGGCAGGCACCCCCAGGTAATCACGCAGCTCGTCAGAAAGGCCCCATAGATGACCCTCCCATTCCCGGGTGATAAGGTAATGAAAGTACCCCGGGAACTTCCATTCCGCCCAGATGTGCCAAGGAGCAGCGATCAAAAGAAAGATTGCCACATATTCCCATCGCAAAAGCTCGCGAAATCGCAGACGCGCTTCGCGATAAAACATCGACAGCAGAAGAAAAATCGCCGCCGGATAAACAAGGCCGAGTAAACCTTTGCTCAGGCAGGCGAAGGCCGAGCAAATCCAGAAGCCAGCAAACGACACCCGCCGATGACGCCGGCGCTCATAACCGCACAATCCGCAAAAAATCGCGCCCGCGATAAACGCGCTGACGAGCGGTTCCGGCATGACGATGCGGGCGAGCAAAAATATGCCGCAGCAACTGAGGTAAATCAGACCTGCAATGAAACCGTGCCGGTAGTCCGTGAGCTTTTCCCCAATCAAAAAAATCAAGGCAACCGAAGCGACCACTGCCAGCGCACCCGGGAGCCGCGCGGCTGCAGCATTTATGCCGAAGAGCTTGAACGAGACAATAATGAGCCAGTAGAGCAACGGCGGTTTCTGCAGGCGCGGAATTCCGTCGTTCGTTGGCAGGAGCCATTGATGGCTCTCGACCATCTCGCGTGCCGCGCCTGCATATTGTCCCTCGGTCTGGCTGTACAGATCGCCTGTGCCAATCGTTGCTACGTGTAACAGCGACGCCAACGCAATTAGAATCGCAAACAGCGCGTAACGCGTGGGCGGTGGAGGCAGTGCCGGTGGCTCGAGCAGAGTTTCTTCCAACCTTAATGTTTGGGTACCTGCAGCCATTGAAATTATCCTTCGCCGGAAACGCTCCTCCCGATTTGGCGCTTGCCTTCGGGATAAATCACGGAGTCAGCTTTCTGATATTCTTGCCAATGTTCAGGCAGACGCAGCAATTTTCCCGTGGGCATCTCGATCAGCACAAGCATCTGACGGCATTGGGCAATCAGCATGTCGCCCTCCGGTTGTGTGATCCGAAATGCGCACCAGAACCGCGCGCGTTCCATCTGATCGAGCCAGCCCTCAATCACAAGCCGGTCTCCGAGTTTGGCTGCGTGGCGATAATCAATCTCGGTGCGCACCACCACTGGATACGTTTGTTTTTCGGCCATTTCTCGCAAAGCGAGACCGAGTTCCTCGGCGAGATGTGTGCGTGCGATCTCAATGAAACGCAAATAAGCGATATTTGAGACGACACCTCCGCAATCGGTGTCGAAAAACATCACTTGTAGCTCTGTGCGAATTTGCGGTGGCGCGGCCATGGTAGGTTCTCAAATTTCAGGTCTTCTCTCGCACAATCGAAAGTACAGCGTCCACAACTTCCCCCGCACTAACCGCTTTCATACAGCGAAAATCTATTGGGCACTCGCGGAGAAAACAGGGGCTACATTCGACGTGATGTCGCAGGATAATGTGACCGTTGCCGAGCGGCCCGGTTAGACGCGGCTCAGTGGACCCGAAAATGGCGACTACCGGTACGCCGAGCAATGAGGCGAGGTGCATCGTGCCGGTATCGTTGGTAAGCAGCAAACGGCATCGTCGCAGCTCGTCGATAAGTTCATCAAGCGTTGTCTGGCCGATTCGATTCACGCAATGATCGCCGATCGCGGCCGCGATCTGATCGCCTATCGCCGCGTCATTCTTCGTTCCGAACAAAATCCATTGTGCCGATGACTGTGTACTAATCTTTGCGGCCACTTCGGCGAATCGCTCCGGGAGCCATCGTTTGGCCGGGCCGTACTCAGCGCCTGGACAAAGGCCGATTTTCAGCGGTTGATCGCCGACCGCAATTTGGATGTTGGATGTTGGGTGTTGGATGTTCGACATGTCCGCTCCGCATTCGCGCGCGATCCGAAGGAATTGGAGGGAATGATGTGCCGGCGGACCAGGTGTTCGTGCCTCGGGCACGGTTTGGTTCAGTAGCCAACTTCTCCAATGACCGCGATAGCCGATCCTGCGCGGAATTCCGCTTAGCCAAGATTCAAAAGCAACACGCAGCGAATTTGGAAAAAGGATCGCGACATCAAAATGGGATCGTCGCCGAAGCAACCAGACAGCCGGAAGCAACGAACCGTTTGGCAGAGTAATAATCGCGGCCACTTCAGGAATGAGGTTCCACATCGGCGCAATCTTCGCTGGCGCAGCGACTGTCACTTGCGCGTCGGGACGCCCATTCTTGATCGCGCGGACTGTCGGCACGCTCATTACGGCGTCACCCAGCCAGTTACTCGAACGAATGAGAATTCGGAATGGCTTTAGATCGTGAGCTGAAATTTCCGGCGGCAGATGAACGCCGCGTTTATAGCGCGCGAGAAGAAAATTCGGCTGGGGCGTTTTCCATCGGTTGTGCACCCAAAACCAATCTTCCGGTGCGAGACGAATTTGTTGCTCGATCACTTCATTTATTTTCGATGTGAGCGTCGCAACAGACGCGCCGGTTTGGTCAAAGCGCTCGGTGAATACCATGCGCCAGCGCGCTGGACCTGTGGTGTACACCGCGGCGGCGATAAGCGCCGCGCGGGTGCGCTTCGCGAGTAAACCAGGCAGAGGGGAAGTGGACGCCAATCTCCCGAAAAACGGCGTCCAAAGCCCATGGTCGCCAGCGTGTTGATCGGATAAAACACCAACGCCGCCGCCGGAACGAAGCAGCTCGATCACCGGCTCAAATCCGTCGTGGCGATCGAACAATTCCAAGCCGGTCTGGCTCCGTGTGCGGCGCACATGTTCGTCAATGAAACGATTGCCGAGTCCTTGATAGACACTCGCGTTCCGCACGAAACCGACGAACGTCGGCATCAATTGCGCGAATAATTCCCAAATACCGAGGTGGCTTAAGATCAGAACGACGGGAACCCCGGCGCGAAATCGCGAAGCCATTGACTCTATGTTTTCGACTTTGACGTGTCGAAGAATCTTCTCAGGCGGCATTGCACAGAGCTTGACGCCGCACAGCAGGTTCGCCCCGAGCCGTTGAAAATGCCGGCGGACGAGACTGCGCAATTCGCGCGGCGATTTTTCATTGCCAAATGCAATCGCAACGTTGCGTTTTGCCAGTCGCCGATATTTCCCCGAAACGACCCAAGCGCAAACGCCAAGGAATTGCCCAAATGCGAAGAGAAACCGCAAGGGCGCCGCGGCGATAATGGTTAACCCCGCGCGATAAAGTAGATAAACGACAACGTCGAGCATTGCGGAACTGGGAGTATCGCAGGATGGCGCGGCAGGGTAGATTTGCCTGCGGCTTGCTTCAACCAATATAATGTGCGCCGTGTCGTCGCCACTGGATGTGCTCTGCCATCACCGTCACCCAATACCTACGCGCTATTTGTTTCCTCCACCGCAAGGTTAATCGAAACCCCATTATGCCGAAAATCTTTCTCGCGAAAGCGCCGATTTCTCGTTAGGGAAGAGAGCTACTAATTGAACTAAAATGAGCAAGGACGAAGAAAATCTGTGGCAGGGCATAGACGCCAGTGCGCGAGACGGGCTGGTTGTTCGCGATTATGAGACGGGCTCGTTTGCCCAACGGCTGCGCAGTCCGGGAGTCGAGGCTGGCGAACTGACGGCAGTGAACCGACGCCAGCCCGAGGTGAAGCGAACCTGGATCCCGGGCGTGGAAATTTTTGCGCGAAAAATTTTTGCGCAGCTGCACCGTGGCAGTTTTGGCGAATTTGTTCGCCAGAATAAGGGCATTCTAGCAAAGATCGGATTTTGGCCGAAACAATGGTCTGGCGCACGCATGTTCGCTGGCACGGCGAAAGGTTTTCACGTGCATCCGCCAAGTATTCCGGCCGACACAACGCCGGAAAAATGGCACCGCCGATTGTTCATTCGGCAGCCGGAAAATTACTCGTTGCGCCGCTACAACGACGAGCAATGGGACGTGATGTTTTTTTTGCAGGGTCGCGCTGAGATAATTTTGTACGATATTCGAGCGGGGCTTGCCCGGCGGGTGATGCGATTCTTTGTCGATGGTGACAATCACCGTAGCAAGAGCAACGCCGGCATCGTAATTCCACCGGGCGTGGCGCACGCCATTCGCGCTGAAGGCGCAGAAGACGTGATCATGGTTTACGGAACCAGCACTGTTTTTCATCCGGAATTCGAGGGACGCATCGCGAGCGAGGTCGAAACCGCAGAGTTGCCGGAATCGTGGACAAAGTTTCTGGATTTGTAGCGGCGGTCTGTGACTGCCGAGTGCTTCCTTCGGCGCTCATAGAGCGCCGCTACAGCGAATGAAGCGAAGCTTTGATCCGGTTGTCCTGGAAATGATGGATCGGCCGCAGCCGCTTTCGGCTGAGTTAGAGCGCGACTTGGATCGTATCCGCCAACTCAATCGCTGGTTCGGCAGCTATTGTCTTATTTTGGGTTTTGTGCGCCGTTGGATCAAGCCGGGCGCGCGAATGCGCATTGTCGATCTAGCCACTGGCTCTGGCGACATTCCGCGATTGATCGTCGATTATGCCCGAAAAATCGGCGCGCATGTCGAGATCGACGCTTTAGATCGGCAGCCTGCAACACTGGAAGTCGCCACGAAGTTGAGCACCGGCTACCCGGAAATTTCCTACCGCGAGGCCAATATTCTCGAATGGAATTCTGTCGAAGACTACGACGTCGTGCTTTGCACGCTTGCGCTTCATCATTTCAGCGATGAAGACGCTGTAATTGTGTTGCGGCGGTGTCGGGAGTTATCCCGAAGATTTGTTCTGGTGTCGGATTTGCGCCGCGGAATTCTACTCGGAGCTGGCGTTTATCTTTTGACCGCGCTGATTTTTCGCGAACCGATGACGCGCTACGACGCCCGACTTTCTGCCGTGCGCGCATTTTCATTTTCAGAAATGCGCGACCTCGCGCTGCACGCTGGTTGGAGCAATTTTGGCCACAAAAAATTTCGATTTGCGCGGCAAGCGATTTGGCTAGGCGATGACCGAAACCACCCTTGACAATTTTGCATTGGGAGCAGTATTGAAGATTAACGTCCACACGGGGACATCTTATGCCGCTGTTAAAGCCAGACCCGACGTTTTATCCATCGCCCAGGCTAGCGATGCAGGCGCCTCCGGAAAAGTATGCGTTCGTGGCAGCGCTGAATCCGCCCGGCAGCAAACTCAACGACGCATTGCTAGTTGTGGATGTCGATCCTAGCTCGCGCACGTACGGCCAACGTGTCGGCGAGGTCAAGATGCCCGCGTTTGGCGATGAGCTGCACCACTTCGGTTGGAACGCGTGCAGCTCGGCGCTCTGCCCGTACGCGCCGCACCCGCACGTGGAACGGCGCTATCTGGTTGTGCCCGGGATTCGCTCATCGCGTATTCACATCATCGACACGAAGCCCGATCCGCTAAAGCCGAAGATTGTCAAAGTGATTGAGCCGGAACAAATTTTTACGCGCGCCAATTATTCGCGTCCGCACACGATTCACTGTGGGCCGGAGGGCGTTTATGTGAGCGCGCTCGGCGCGCCCAATGGCGATGGCCCGGGCGGCATTTTCATGCTCGATTGCGAGACGTTCGAGGTTCTAGGCCAGTGGGAAGTGAACCGTGGCCCGCAATTTTTGCAGTACGATTTTTGGTGGCACTTGGGATTCGACACACTCCTTAGCAGTGAATGGGGCACGCCGAAAATGATCGAAAACGGACTGCAGCCGGATCTACTCCTCGGCAGCAAATACGGTCACCAAATGCATGTCTGGGATTTGCGGCGTCGCCGCCATTTGCAGGCGCTCGATTTGGGCAAAGAACAGCAAATGGTCCTCGAGATGCGTCCCGCGCATGATCCGACCAAAGCTTACGGCTTCGTCGGGGTCGTGGTTTCGCTCAAAGATTTATCGGCGTCAGTTTGGCTCTGGCACAGGAACAACGGCGCATGGGATGTAAGGAAAGTGATCGAAATTCCAGCGGAACCCGCCGACCCAGAAAAATTGCCACCGATGCTCAAGGATTTTAAAGCGGTCCCGCCACTAGTGTCGGACATCGATTTATCACTCGACGACAGATTTCTTTATGTTTCGTGCTGGGGAACGGGCGAGTCGTTGCAGTACGACGTCTCTGATCCATTCAATCCGAAAAAGACCGGCTCGGTGCGCATCGGCGGCATTGTCAATCGCACGGCTCATCCGAAGAAGCCGGATCAGCCGCTGGCGGGCGGACCGCAAATGGTGGAAGTAAGCCGCGATGGCAAACGGATCTATTTCACCAACTCTCTCTATGCGGCGTGGGATGAGCAATTCTATCCTGACGGCGTCGGCAGTTGGATGGTGAAGCTTGATGCCGGCCGCAATGGCGGGATGGCATTTGACGAAAAATTTTTCGTCGAGAGCAACGACTACCGAGTTCATCAAGTTCGCCTCGAAGGAGGCGATTCCTCGAGCGATTCATTTTGTTTTCCGTGAGTGGCCTCTGGCCGTGGCTGGCGGTCTTTGGGCTCGGTCTCTTTCACGGCATCAATCCTGCCATGGGATGGTTGTTCGCTGTGGCGCTGGGGTTGCAGGAGCAAAAGCGCGCAGCCGTATTCCGTGCGCTGCCGCCGATGGTGCTGGGGCATGCGCTTTCGGTTGGGATCATCGTCGCCGCAGTGCTTGTGGCCAGGGTTAACGTCCCGCGCGTCACGTTAAAAATTGCTGCCGCCGTGATCCTGTTTGCGTTTGGCCTCTATCGTCTGTTGCGTTCGCGTCATCCAAACTGGGTTGGAATGCGAGTTGATTTTGGCGATCTGACGCTTTGGTCGTTCATCATGGCGTCGGCGCATGGTGCGGGGCTGATGCTCGTGCCATTTTTCCTGGGATCGCCGGCTGCGGTCGATGCTCATCACCACGGCACTGCCTTCGCGAATTTTAGCGCGCCTTCTTTGCTCGCGGTGTCGGTCGCAATTCACACCTTGGGATATCTTCTAATGACTGCGCTGATCGCGATTGTGGTTTACGAAAAACTTGGCGTGGCAATATTGCGCCGTGCCTGGTTCAATGTCGATTTGGTCTGGATGCTCTCGCTAATGATCACCGGTGCATTTATCCTGTTCCTTTGACTCGCGGATCGCACGTAGTTGGATAAAGCTGGCGACGTGAAAATTCTCACGACGATCGCAGACGTGCAGGCGCATGCGCACGGAAAACGGCGCGTACTGGTGCCGACCATGGGCGCGTTGCACAAGGCGCATGGCGAACTGATCCGAGTCGCACGCGCGGCGGCCGGGAAAGATGGCGAAGTTGCCGTCAGCATTTTTGTGAACCCGCTTCAGTTTGAGTCTGGAGGCGACTACGAGCGGTACCCTCGGCCGGAAAAACCTGACGAAGAATTTTGTCGAAAGGCTGGCGTCGATCTCTTGTTCCGTCCCAGCCCATCGGAAATTTATGCCGAGGACCGTTCGGTGTTTGTTGAAGAATTCTCTCTTTCGAAGGCGCTTGAGGGTAAGTCGCGCCCCGGACATTTTCGCGGGGTTTGCACCGTAGTCGCGAAGTTGTTTCATATTCTTGCACCGGACGCGGCGGTATTTGGCGAGAAGGATTTTCAGCAGTTGGCGGTCATTCGCCGCATGGTGCGCGATCTCAATTTCAAGATCGAGATCATTGCCGTTCCTACGATGCGGGAGAATGACGGGCTGGCATGCAGTTCGCGCAATCGATATTTGAATTTGGAAGAACGAAAACAGGCAGCAGTTTTATACAAAGCGCTATATGTTGCGGCAAATGCCAGCGAAAAATTGGCCGGAGACCTCGTCGCTCATGCGCGGAAGGTGATCGGCGAAGCGCCGCTGGCCCGGATCGATTATGTCGAGCTTGTCGATGCGGAAACTTTGCAACCCGTTGAAATGGCTGGAGCGTGCTCGGTGCTGGTGTCGGCTGTGTTCTTTGGCAAGACTCGTTTGATCGACAATATCCGCTTGGGATGAAGGAATACGATTTTGTTGTTCTCGGCAGCGGCATCGCCGGTCTCAGCTTTGCATTGAAAGCGGCCAGGCACGGGTCGGTGGCCGTCATTACGAAACGCAAGGGCGCCGACACAAACACCGCCTGGGCGCAGGGCGGAATTGCATGCGTGACCAGCGATGAAGATTCGTTCGAGCTACACGTGCGCGATACACTTGAGGCTGGCGCTGGTCTTTGTGACGAAGCGGTGGTGCGGACGATTGTGACCGAAGGCCCGGAGCGCATCCGAGAGCTCGCAGAGCTCGGCGTGCAGTTCGATCAGCGGGAGGTCTCTGGCCATCGTAAGCTTGATCTGGGCAAAGAGGGCGGTCACTCGAAGCGGCGAGTGCTGCATGTGCGAGACGCAACCGGGCATGAAATCGAGGAGAGATTGCTGCACGAAGTTGCGAAGCGACCAAATGTTGACCTTTGGGAGAATCACATGTCGGTGGATTTGATCACCGCCGCCAAGCTCGGATTCGCAACAGAAGACCGCTGCCTTGGGGTCTATGTTCTGGATGAAAAGACCGAAGAGGTAGAAACGATCCGGTCAGATCGGACCGTGCTTGCAACCGGCGGTTGCGGCAAAGTTTATTTGTATACGACGAATCCAGACATCGCGACCGGAGACGGTGTGGCGATGGCGTGGCGCGCAGGCCTGGAAATCTCGAACATGGAGTTCATCCAGTTTCATCCCACATGTCTCTTTCATGCTGAGGCGAAATCATTTCTCATTTCCGAAGCTATGCGTGGTGAAGGCGGCATTTTGCGTAATCATCGCGGCGAAGATTTCATGAGGCGCTACGATTCGCGTGGTTCACTGGCGCCGCGAGATATCGTGGCGCGCGCCATCGACGCGGAGATCAAGCGCTCAGGGGCTAGATGTGTCTTTTTGGACATCACGCATAAGCCGCCGGAATTTATTCGGGAGCGTTTCCCGCACATTTACCAGACATGCCTGCGATTCGGGATCGACATGTTGAAGCAGGCTATCCCGGTTGTGCCAGCAGCGCATTACCAATGCGGTGGAATTAAGACTGACGTAAATGGCGCGACCAGTTTGCCCGGGTTATTTGCGATCGGCGAGGTCGGCTGCACGGGTATGCACGGAGCCAACCGACTTGCGAGCAACTCGCTGCTGGAAGGGTTGGTAGTGGCGCATCGCGCCGCGGCGGCTGCTGTGCAGACACGACCGGCGCGAAAACAAAAAATCCCACTGCCGGAATGGCAATCGGGAAATGTCCAAGATGTAGATGAACTGGTGGTCATTTATCACAACTGGGACGAGATCAGACGCCTGATGTGGGATTACGTAGGAATCGTGCGTACTCACAAACGACTGCAGCGGGCAAGTGCGCGGCTGCGAAATCTCCAGCGCGAAATCCGAGAGTTCTACTGGAATTTTAAAGTATCAATCGATCTGCTGGAATTGCGCAATCTCGCAGCGGTAGCAGCGTTGATTGTTGATTCTGCCTTGTGCCGGAAAGAGAGTCGCGGCCTGCATTACACGCTTGATCATCCAGAAACGGATGACCGAGAATTCAAGCGTGATACGCTACTCAGGCGCGGTTGAGCCAGATTTAGGGCAGGAATATCGCGCTATAATGCCCCCGAAAACTTTCGGGGGCAGCGCGGTCTCCTACATAGACTTCGGAAGATTCGGCTTGCCTAGGAGCGTAGAATCGGATAGAGAATGCCGGCGTCCGCACCATGAAGAGACTTCTTGCGGCTTGTTTGAGTCTGGCAGTTGCTGGCTCGGTTAAAGCCGACGAACAATCCACTTCCCCATACGCGACTGCCGCAGACTTCGCCAAGTACGCGATGAAACTGCGGGAGCAGGCGTTGCTTAAGGTGGAACCGCAAGTCTTTATCCCTACCACCTCCCACCCGGCGATCCAGCGTTACCCGTGGAAAACGAACATCGTGACGACCATCTTTTGGGTTGGAGAACAGGCCGGAGGCAATAATCCGGTTCCCAATTATAGAAGCGCATGGGATTTTAATTGGACAACGAATTACGGCGGAACGGATAATCCTGATCCAAGCGCGCGGCGCAATTGCATCCCCGTGGCGTTTATTCCTAAGTTGAACCCCTTCTACTTTGCGCTGCCGTACAACGATGTGACGCATGGCCAGTTCAAGCCGGAAGCGCCGCTAGTGATTCCGTGGTTCAAACAAGCGTATTCGGGTCAGGGAGAGTCGGTGTGCCGGAATCGCTGGATCGCCATTCGTAAAGGCAATCGCACTTGTTACGCGCAATGGGAAGATTGCGGCCCATTTCGCACAGACCACTTCCAATACGTCTTTGGAAATGAGCGACCCAAGCCGAATCTAAACCATGGAGCCGGGCTGGATGTTTCTCCGGCCGTCCGCGATTACCTGGGGCTGGCGCCCACCGACGTGACCGATTGGCAGTTCGTCGAAGTACGCGACGTGCCTCCGGGACCGTGGCGAAGCTACGGCGAAAATAATCACTTTGTTATTGCGCGTAGCAAGAGTGAGCAGCGGATGGCTGACCGAAGCATTAGCACCGCGAAGAAATAAACCTCTCAACGCTCTAGCGGCAGTCTAGCCGCTTTGGGAAGATGTCGGAGACGGGGCGATTGAGGGCGAAGGAGTGGCTTTTGTCGATGTGTTGCCGCCGGGTTGCGGACTTGGATGAGGAGCTTGCGGCGTGGCCATGCGAATTAGTTCCGATACGGTCACGAACTTAAAACCCTTGGCCTCGAGTGCATCGAGGGTAGAGGGCATTGCTTCGATTGTCCCTGGGTGAATGTCGTGAGATAACACGATCGAACCGGGCCGCGTCTG
The DNA here is from genome assembly GCA_036499425.1 of Candidatus Udaeobacter sp. Taxonomy (GTDB): domain Bacteria; phylum Verrucomicrobiota; class Verrucomicrobiia; order Chthoniobacterales; family UBA10450; genus Udaeobacter. The sequence continues at coordinate 53,870 of DASYDT010000027.1, forward strand.
CTTGAGAATCCGATTGCGGACCACAGCCGGGCCAGGCCGTTTCCAGTCATACGGATCGACATCCCAGAGAATTACCTGGTAGCCGAATTCATCGTGAATCCAGTGTTTTTCGCGCTCTGTGAGAGATCCGTAGGGCGGCCGCATTAATGTGGGACGCTTGCCGGTTGCGTTTTTGATTGCATCATCGGTTCGCTGTAACTGGCTGCGAACGCCTTCCTGTGACATCTTCGCGAAGTTAGGATGCGACCAACTGTGGTTGCCGATTTCATGGCCTTCCCGGGCAGCCCGCGCAACGATTTCAGGATGTTCCGCGACATTTTCGCCGATCACGAAGAAGGTGACCTTGATGTGGCGCGCTGCGAGTAAATCGAGCAGTTTCGGGGTAAGGGTCGCGCTTGGGCCATCGTCAAAGGTCATTGCGATGTAGGGACCCTCTGTATGAACGAAGCTGAACGTGATATTCTGCTCCGTCGGCGCTTTGCGCCCGCTCTTTTCTGGAGTTTGCAACGGAATTTCCGGGTCGGCTCCAAGGGTGCGCGTCGCGACTAGAGCAACGCAAAGGAAGTACAAACGAAGAAAAAACATTTGCGCGAAAATGGTAGATGAACCGCATGTACCTAGCAGAGGTCGCCACCGACGCAAGACGCGGCGCTATTGAAGTTACAACGACGTTTGGCGCTTCCGCGAAACGCGGAAGCGTTCAATCTTTGTGCAATTTGCCCAGTTGGGCGATAAGGTCCGCGCCCGGCAGGTAACCCTCGAACCGCCAAAGTTTTTGCCCATTGCCATCGAGGACGATGAGCGTGGGGAATCCATACACATTATATTGGCGTGCGAGCTCCAGGTTTTGCTTTTGCAATTCAGCTGTTTGCGCCTGCGCCCGAGAGCCACCAGGCCGCGGGAAGTCGAGCTCTAGGAGCACCAAATTCTTGTTGGCATAATCTTTGAAATCAGCCTGGGACAAAACATCTTGGTACAATCGAACGCACCAGCCGCACCAGTCGGAACCGGTAAAGTTAAGCAGCAATAGTTTGTGGCTGGCTTTGGCCTCCTCTTGGGCTTTGTGGTAATCGTCGAGCCAACCGGACGCGGCGGCGCTGCCAGCCGGCGCATGGAACAAAAAGCAGGCTGCAACAGCAAAGAGAATGAAACGATGCTTTTTCACATGGTCACCTTTAACTAGACCACGCCCGCGCGCAAGCACGGCAAACAACCGTCCGCGCGGCAGCGATTCTATTATCCAAGTCCGCAGATAGCCCGGCGGGAAAACGCCGGGCTATAAACGGCATTGTCGATCTAGCGCAGATGCTTCGAAACGAGCTTGGTCATCTCGAACATGCTCACTTGGCTCTTGCCATTAAACACTGGCCGCAGTGAGTCGTCGGCGTTGATCATGGTTCGTTTCTTCTTATCCTGCAGACCGCGCCTCTTGATGTAGTTCCAAAGCTTTTTGGTAAGCTCAGAACGTGGCAGCGGCGCTGACCCAACAACGGCAGAAAGCTTGTCGTCGGGCTGGACCGGTCTCATAAAGGCGGGATTCGGTTTGCGTTTGGAAGTTTTCTTTTTGGTTTTCGGCATGGACGCTGATTAGCGTTTCGCTCGGAAGAGAGCAACATTAAATTTTGAATAAACGAAAATTTTTTTTAGGCAGTTCGGCGCACCGCCAAAGCCGCCACATCATCCGGCAACGCCTCTTCGGCTTTGGATGGAGCTGTCTCCGCCAATATTCGCCCAAGGAGGGCCTCGGCGCTCGGCGCAGAGTGATCGAGCATTTTCTCCAGGAATTGTGAATTCAGAGGGGACTCTTTGCCATTCCTTGAGCCGAATAAACCGTCCGTGTAGAGGAGGAAAGTGTCGCCCGGTTTTAGATTGACGATCGTTTCTCTAAGTTCTGGAGATTCCACCAAACCTAACGGCGGCGCGACAGAAGCGATCGTCTCGGTGGCGCCGGTGCGACGTGCAATCAAGAGAGGCGGATGCCCGGCGCCGACAATACTCGCACGTCCGGTCGAAGGATGGATTGCGACGCACATGGCGGTCATAAAGGAGCGCCCGCCAAAAATGCTGCGAAAATCGTGGTTCACCGCTTCCATCACGCGGGCTGGTGTGTCGTGTTCTACGCTGCCGTAGTGAAAAAGAAGTTTTGCCAGAGTCGTGAGCAGCGCCGCAGCGGCACCGTGACCAGTGCCATCAGCGATCCAGAATAAAATCCTGCCATCCTTCATTCGTAGCCATCCATAGATATCGCCGCCGACCTGAATTACCGGGCGATAACAAGTCGCAACCTCCCAACCAAACAGCGCTGGAGGTTTTTGCGGGATCAACGATTGCTGCGTTAGACGTGCGGCTTCCAAATCGCGTTCAAGATCACGGCGCCAGTTCTCCAGTTCGTCATTCTGCCGTTCTAACTGCCGCCGCATCGAGCGGAGTCGAAGCTGAGTCTCGATTCGCGCTTGTAACACCGCGGCATTGACTGGCTTGGTGACAAAATCATCCGCGCCAGCCTGCAGACAAGATACCTCGCTCTCTTCGCTTCCATGCGCGGTCAGCATGATGGCGGGAATCTGTGCGACTGCCGGATTATCGTCCGAACGAAGGCGTGTTAACACTTCCGCGCCGTTTAGCCCTGGCATATCAAAGTCAAGCAGAAGCAACGAAGGCGGCTTGGCATGAATTATCTCCAGCGCTTCGGAACCGTCTTTACACACGAGACACTTGTAACCAGCAGCCATGAGCAATTGCGCCAGCAGCCTGCGACTCATGGCATCATCGTCCACTACCAAAATCTCTGCATGGGGACCATCCAACATCTCACCTTTGGATTCGGATGAAATGCGCCAGGCCATTGTATTTGCGCGGTTTTTTCTCAGACGCCCTGCGGACTGAAGAAAAAGTGATTTAATGATTGGCAACGAGTCGGACTCCGGATACGATTGCAACAGTATTTCCATTTATGACATTTTCATTGTTGCTTGCTCTCCTCGCGGCATTCCTGCTCGCCTCATGCGCTGAAGAGCCACCGCCGCCGCCAACTAGTCGCCATAGGGTGGCGAATTATCCTCCCAGTCAGACGGAGCAATACCCGCCGCAGCAACAGCCGTTCAATCCGAACGGACCAGTTCAACCCACGGTTACGCCGCCAGCCGAAACCGCAGCAACTTCACCGCCTCCCACTGCTGCGCCGACAAAGAAGATTGCCAAGGGAGATTATCCGTACGGAATTCCTGTCCCTGGCAAACCGCACTTGGTGGAGAGCCCGTATTCGCCAGGCAAATATATCGATGTGGAAGGATTCCCTCCGGGAACCGAAGTGAAGGATCCTTACACCGATAAGATCTTTCTCGTACCGTAACAGGGTGCTGCCCCTGATAGTTTAACGGGTTTCTCTGATGCTGGATGCTGGATTAGCGCCGCTGATTTTCATCGACGACCTAGCATCAAGTATCCAGTATCGCTTTTTAATTTTCTATGGAGTTACGCGTAAAACGGGCGCCTCGGATTGATCTGGAAATTACTGTACCGGGCGATAAGAGCATGTCGCATCGCGCGGTAATCATCGCGGCTCTGTCAAATGGGGTATGCACTCTTCAGGGATTTCTCCCCAGTGAAGATTGCATGCACACGGTAAACGCAATGCGCGCTTTAGGTATCAAGATCGAACAGCCAGAGCCGACCACGTTAATCGTTCACGGGAAAAAGCGAGTCCTTACTGCACCGAAAAACGAGATTAATTGCGGCAATTCAGGTACAACCATGCGGCTTTTCGCTGGTTTGCTGGCAGGACAAACATTTGAAAGTCGCCTTGTCGCGGATGCGGGACTGTCACGACGCCCGATGGATCGCGTGATCGCGCCGCTCTGTGAGATGGGCGCGAGCATCGTTGCCGAAGGGCCGGACCAAACGGCGCCGTTGCGCGTCAGCGGCGGCTCATTGCGTGGGATTCATTATCGCCCATCTGTAGCAAGCGCACAGGTCAAAGGTGCGTTGCTGCTGGCGGGTCTTTTTGCCAGAGGAAAGACCACTGTCGAAGAGGCGTTACCGACGCGAAACCATATGGAAAAAATGTTCAATTATTTCCTGGTTCGAACTGCAACTGAAGAAGCTGGCAGTGTCACTGTATTCGGCGATCAGGTGCCGGAGTCGCGCGACTTTTCCATTCCCGGCGACATTTCCTCGGCGGCCTTTTGGCTGGTTGCTGCTGCGGCGCAACGAAGAGGACATCTGCTTATCCGCGACGTTGGTTTAAACGATACACGGACCGCGTTGCTTGGAGTTTTGCTCCGCATGGGTGCGCAGGTGCGCGAGGCTGTTGAAGATGTCGATCAAGTTGAGCCGCGCGGAATTGTCGAAGTCACTGGTTTTCCGCTTAAAGGAACCGTCATCCAAGGGAAGGAGGTGCCACGACTTATTGACGAACTACCGATTTTGTCTGTTGCAGGCGCCTTGGCAAACGGCAGGACGGTTATTCGCCAGGCAGGAGAATTGCGTGTTAAAGAAACTGATCGCATTGCGGCAATCGCGCACAATTTGCGCACCATGGGCACCCAAGTGGCCGAGCTGAATGATGGCCTCGAAATTTCTGGGCCGGCCCCCCTGCACGGTGCGCAGGTGGCGAGCTTCGGTGATCACCGCATTGCGATGGCATTTGCCATAGCGGGTCTATTCGCGGAAGGCGAAACCGTTGTTCAGGACGCTGAATGCATTCGCGAGTCTTACCCGGGATTTGAAACGATGCTTGAAGAGTTCACGAATCCGAAACGGATGCAGGTCAGCACGCCAGTGATTGGTTCACTCAGTCCCATTGCGCCTGAGCAAGGCTAGGCGAGTGCCTTAGGACACGTAGGACAAATGCGACCCATGGGATTGCGCACTTCTCAGCGAGAATTCCATCGAGTCGTTGCCATTGATGGCCCTGCCGCCTCTGGAAAAAGCAGTGTGGCGCGCGAGCTTGCCCGCCGGCTTGGCTTTATCTACGTGAACTCGGGAGCTATTTATCGAGGGATCACGTGGTACCTCTTGAAAAAAGGCATCAATGCAGAAGATACCGACCGCATCGCCCTAGCGCTCGATTCAGCAGCCATTACGTGCGGCATTCAGGACAGCGAGTCGCGCATCCTGGTCGATAATGTCGATCCCGCGGACCATTTGCGCGATGATCGCGTGAACGAAAGCGTTTCCCGCGTTAGCAGGTTGCCTGCGATTCGCCAGATTGTTGGGCAGAAGCTGCATGAGCATGCGCGGAGCGACGACTTGGTCGTAGAAGGACGGGATATTGGTTCCGTAGTTTTTCCCCAGACGCCTTACAAATTTTACGTTGATGCTTCGCCTGAGGTGCGTCTCCGGCGCCGTGCCGCACAGGGGGAACGCGACGAAATCGCGCTGCGCGACCACGCCGATTTTTCGCGGTCTGTCTCACCACTCGTGATCGCGGAAGACGCTTATGTGATCGATACGTCACATCTTACGATCGAGGCAGTCGTCAACAAAATCATGGCACGCCTTAAGCAAATGGATCTGCAGATTTAGAGATGTAGAGATTGAAACAAAGAGAAGTCGCCAAATCACTGAATTGCTGAGTCGTTAAATGAATTTCTACTACTGGCTTGGCTATCACTTTTCCCGTCTGGTCGGCCGATTGTTTTTTCATTTTCGTGTAGTTCATCGGGAGCGCATGATTCAGAAGGGGCCGGCGATCCTCGCTATGAACCATCAGAGTTATCTCGATCCGCCGCTTGCTGGGATTACTTGTGACCGAGCGATATACTTTCTGACTCGGCGGACACTCTTGGCCGCGCCACTGCTCGGCTGGCTTTTGCCGAAGCTGAATGTGATCCCAGTTAACCAAGAGGGCGTGGATCGTAGTGCCATTAAGGCTTTGATTCGTCTTCTGAAGGCAGGGAACGGGGTGCTGGTTTTTCCGGAAGGCTCGCGCACGCTTGACGGTAAGTTGCAGCCAGCCGAGGCGGGGTTGGGCCTTGTGATTGCAAAAACGCTCGCGCCGGTTGTGCCGATGCGGATTTTTGGTGCCCACGGAGCCTTACCCCGGGGCAGTGGCGGTTTGCGGTTTGTGCCAATCACAATCGTGATCGGAGAGCCGATTTTCTTCTCCGCAGACGATCTTTCCCCGCCGGGAAAGAATCTCTACGGGCGCCTAAGCGAGCGCGTTATGGACGCGATTGCGTCGCTGCGCCTGGACTGACGCGGCCCTTGCGCTTGTAAGGTGGACTTCGATACTTAGGCGTGAATTCCCGCGAGCGAGTCTCGAAGAGCGCTGTTGTGCTGATGCTCATTATCATTGGGGCACTGGCCTTGTTGGCCGTCTTCGCGAATATCCAGCGTTTTCGGCGTGGGGAGGTAGAGACAGTCGTGGTTAGACCGGCAACTACATCCGCGCCGCAGGCGCGGTAACTTTCGTTTGACTAGTCGTTGGCCTTCCGTTTCGTTCGTCCGAATTACGAAAGACCAAAATAGAGTTTATTCCTGGTATGAAAAAATTTTTTGCCATTTTGATGCTTATTTCGTTTGCGATGATGTGCTCCTGTCAAAAACAAGATTCGGCCGCTGAACAGCAACTTGCTCAACGGAAAGCGGAGCTGGACACACGTGAGAAAGCATTGGATGAAAGAGAGAAAGTATTGGCCGAAAGAGAGAAAGTCAGAGCGAGAGTCCCCACGATTCCCTCTGACGCTCAGTCGCGGAGCCAGGTTCACGACGCCGCGCAGTTGAAAGCTGAAAGAGAAAAGAGATTACAACAGCTGCCCCCCGACTTGAAGGGTCTCATCGCCGACCCCTCGCAGGGGCGAGATGAAAACGACACCAGGATGCAAGAGCGACTCGCCCAACGACAGCGTCGGATGGAAGAATTACGAAGAGCGAGGATGGCTCACGCAGTAAAACGTTTTGGAGCGGAGGCCACGTCGCCAACTCCATCTCCTGCGATAGAGGCTACTTCGCCGTCTCCGTCGCCTACGCCTGAGTAAATTCGAGCCGTTACTTATTCGCCTGGGCCAAACTGGCCGCTAAATTTGCGCTGTATCCTGCAAGCTCGCGAGCGTACTGGAGCGTGTCGATAGAATCGACATTTTTGTCGTGCCGGATAGCTTTGATTCTCGGGAAACGCAGTGCCAATCCACTGGCGTGACGCGTGCTGGGTTGGATTGAATTGAAGGCGACTTCGAGCACGACATCCGGTTTTACTGTGCGATATCGGCCGTGCTCCGCGATCGTGTTCTGTTTGAAATGCGCGGTTAATTCAGCAATCTCCGCGTCGGTCAATCCGCTGTAAGCTTTGCCAATCGGCAGGAGTTCGCCAGTGATGTCATTGCGCACCGCGAAGGTGTAATCGCTCAGAACATTATTGCGCTTGCCATGGCCAAGCTCCGCCGCGATCACCACCACATCGAGTGTCGCCAGCTCTTTCTTAAGCTTGAACCAAAACATCCCCCGAGTGCCGGGTAAGTACAAGCTTTCCGGATCTTTGATCATCAAACCTTCATTCAAGCGCTGGCGAGCCTGTTGAAACGTTTGTTCGATCTCGGCGGCAGAATGGGCGGGGATAACTCTCGCAATTTGGAATTGTGAAGGTAAACGCAGGTCATTGAGGTATCTTCGCCGCTCCCGCAACGGAGTTCTTAACAACGATTGCCCGTTCAGCCAAAGAAGATCAAAGATGACAAAGGCAACAGGCACGTCCGCTACCGCGCGCGCGAATAGATCTGTGCCGTCGCTGGTGCGGCCGAGTCGTCTTTGCAGATCGAAAAAGTTGAGTCTGCGACCTTCCTGGGAAGCGATAATTTCACCATCGATAATTAGCTCGTCCTGGAAGTTCCTGGCTTGATCCGCCAGCTCGGGGAATTGACCGGTGATGAGCCGCAAATCACGCGAGAAAATTTCAACCCGCTGTGAGGTGCAATGGAGCTGCGCTCGGATGCCATCGAATTTGTCTTCCAAATACACTGTAGCTGGCGGCGCTGACGCCTGTCGGCCGGGGTCATCCCGCGACTGCGGGACTACAACAAAACGTTCCCACACGGCTTCGGCAGTCGGCTGAGGAGTCGCAAGCATGCACTTGATCGGACGAAAGAGCGATAGCTCCGCTCGATGCAGTTCCTTTTGTGAAGCGAGCAGCGCGGCCCTACCGATGTTGCCTGACAACATGTTGGCTTCTCTTACTTCTTCGAAGGGAACATCAAACGCCTTCGCAATCGCTTCCTCCACCAAACCCTCACGCAATCCGATACGCAGGTCGCCAGTCAAGATTTTGACGACGTACTGACCTTCGCGCGCGGATAAGATGGACAAGCGATTTTGCAGCAGTCTCGCCTTGGCGTTGGGGCCATGCGCGCGATGCAGATTTTCGAACAACTCGCGGGATTCGCGGATACTGAATGGCTGCGGCGTCGTTCGCCCATCGAGAATTTCGAACGCACTCTTGCCAGCATCGCCGTGCGCGCTGGCGATGCGATGAAGTTCCGTCTCGGCGATGTTAGTGGCGGCTTGCAGTGAGCGGAAGATTATTGCCCAGCCAACCTGCAGTGTGCGCAAATCGCTTTGAGCAAATGCCCTCCCCGTAAAGTAGAGGGTCGCGATGGGGAGCTGCTCGCTGGTCAAACCGCGCAGATAATCGGCAAGCAGTCGAATTTTCTCCAGCTTTGCGGCGATCTCAGCGATCGCTTCACCAGTATTCGCAAACGCGAGAAATTCGGAGTGGGGAGCGCCCTCGCCGAACGGACCAGCCTGATCGACGGCAGGGGCTCGCGATGAGGGTGTCACGACCAGCTCGCGAGTGCGCGTCCGCTCGCCGCAATGCAGGGGGAACTCCATTTGATTTTCCTCACTCAATGCCCAAGCTTCGACGCCGCGCTCGCGGAGATCCCGGGCAAACTCGGCGGCAAACCCGTGGAGCGTGAATACTCGCCGTGGCTGTACCAGCTCGATGTAGCGAATCAAATCGTCATAATCCGCATGATCCGAGAGAGGAAATGCAGCATCGACGCCGTAACGATAGACCGCATTTGGATCGACAGCCCAACCGCTGATCATTGCCACGCGTCTGCGCGGGATTTTTTCCAGCATTTGCGAGCGATTCGCGCTGGGTGGGCAAATCAGAACTTTTCCTGCAACATCATTCGCATTGTACCGCACGTACTTGCAAAAAGGTTGGCCGAACTGCTCGTAGATGTGCGTCATTCGATAAACTGAGCCGTGGAGCATCGGCATCAGGCCGGCTCCATCAAGCGAACACAAAATCTCCTGAGCTTTGCCTAACGAGTAGCCCAGAAGCACCGGCACCTGGTCCGCTTCGATTGTTTCGCGGCAAAAAGCGACTATTTGGTCAATGACTTGCTCCGTCGGCGGAAAGCGATATCGCGGCAGGCCGAAAGTGGTCTCCATTATGAGTGTATCGGCGTGGCGCCACTGCGCTTGCTCGGCGGATTTTCCGGGGCGCAGCTTGAGATCTCCTGTGTAAAGAAGTGTCTCGTCGCCGGCGAAAAGGAAACATTGTGCCGAACCAAAGATATGCCCGGCGGGCAATAACATCAGATTGAGCCCATGCACGGCCCGTTTTTCACCAAATGGCAGAACGTGTTCGAGGCGACGACCCGGCATCCGCTGTTGAAGCAAGCGCGATGTTCGCTCGGAAACGATAATCTCCTCGTGAGACGCTATGTGGTCGCTATGCGCGTGCGAGATGAAAGCGAAGTGCTTCGGATTCCATGGGTCCAACCACAAATTCTGCCGCGGCAGATAAACGCCGCGTTCGTAACGAACTTCAATCATCAAAAAGAAGTTTACTTTCGGATTGGGGTGAGTTCCATAGGACCTATAAGACCCATGAGACACAGGCAAATGTGGTTTGCCGCCGCTCTGATTCTACTTGCGCTCGGCGCTTCTGGTAAAGCCGCTCCTCGCGAAGAACCAAGAATCGTCGAAAAAGTGGCACCGCTCCCGGTTGCGTTAGACAAAGATTTCGAGTTTCGAAAAACGAAGCTTTTCTTGTTAAGCGAGAAAGCGCTAACGGCAGGTCAGGGCGCTCGGCGGACGACGAGCACGCTTGGCGGGAAATCCACGTCGCCGAGCCAGAAAACGGCGACGCTTCAGGACGCTCCGATCACCTTTGAGCGCCAATACCGGATGTTCGGCGCTGTGACGGCGCTGGACCAGCGCCAGCGTTTTGGCAATTACTTCGATTTCTTTTGGCGAGCGAAGCGCCCCTCGGACGTCACAGTGCGTCTTGAGTATCGCCAGGAAAAATTACACGAGCACGTCCAGGCACAGGAGATTACCTACCGAAACGTGCATGGCACCCATAAGACCGAATTCAAGGTCATTGGCGACGATTACTTTGACGACGGTCGCGTGATTGCCTGGCGTTGCCTGTTGATCGCAAACGGCCAGATCGTGTCAGAAAACCGCTCGTATATGTGGGAATAGTATAGGGCAGCGGTATCGCCGCCTTCTTGATGGTGCTCAAGTGTCGCATCGAGCGACGCTACGCTTAATTCGCCCCCTGGTGACCCGTGTTTCGAATCAGATTTTGGGAGCTCCCCAAGCCCTGTGAGGTTTGACAGCATGCCTTTTGGACTGGTATCGTTACGGAGTAATTGTGGATTCATCTATTCAAGTAGGTGTAAGAGGCCCGACCGTATGGGTCAAAGTGGAGGGGAAAGGTAGTTTTCTCAATAGCGGCAATCTGAAAGAGTTCGCGCGCGAGATGTTGGACCGCGGCTACCGAGAATTTGTGGTGGACTTGGCGGACTGCGCCATGATGGATTCCACGTTTATGGGAACGATGGCCAGCGTGGCCTTGCGATTGAAGGAGCTTGGTCAGGGTCATCTTCACATCGTTCATTGTAGAAATCGCAGCCAGGAGCTTCTCTCCGGCTTGGGTCTGGATCAGATATTTGATATTCACGACAACGGAGCGCACGCTCCTGAATGCGAAACGCTCGAGCAAACTTCTGGAGGCCGGTCGCCGACGTCCCAGAAAAAGGAGCAGGCAGAAACGATGCTGGAGGCGCACGAGGCGCTTTGCGAGGCAGCTCCGGAAAATCTGTTTCGATTTAAGGACGTTCTCGATTTCTTAAGACAGGACCTTCATCACGAGACGCCTTTGAAGTAAGCTGGCCTTTGCACGATGTGGCCGACTCTTCTCCTCGGACTCCTTGTCGCGTCTGTTGGCGGATGGATTCTTAGCGCCTACCTCCAGACGCGGCGGATTCGAATGCTGGAGCGTTCTCACGAGGAGATCCAAGTCGAGGAAACGCTCGTTTTCGATTTTCTGCACGGTCTTGGCGAAGCCTTCCGGGAGACCATTCGACCCCAGGAACTGCACCGGCTCATTGTCGAGGGCGCTACGCGCATTCTCGACGCGCACGGCGGAGCACTTTATGTGACTGATCGCACCGGCTCGAAACTTACGCCGGCCTTTGTCTCCAAAGGTTGTCCGCCGTTGGTCGATATTCCGCCGCACATTTTGCAACAAGCAGCCGCCAATCCCGTCGCGCTGGAGAGCTTTTTGCGACTGCACACAGTTGTCCCGGGGGAAGGATTGATTGGCCGCATTTGGCAAACAGGGCAATCTGTTTACTTGAACGATTTCTCGGAAGCGCCGGAGCTGGCGAAATTGCGTGGCAGCGCTTTTGGCAGCTCGTCGGTCATGGCCGCGGCGCTCCGGTATGGAAACCAAGATCTGGGTGTGCTGGTGCTCGCCAATAGTCCAACGGGTGCGGCCTTTTCGCAGGGTGATTTCGTCGTTTTTAAATCCCTCGCTGAGCAATCTGCCTTTGCGCTCTACAACGCCATCATTTATTCGATGGCGAACGAAAAGAAACGGCTGGATCACGATCTTGAGATTGCGCGTGACATCCAGCGCATTTTGCTCCCATCAGAAGCGCCCGTGATCAATGGGTTTCAGATCAGCGGTATCAATGTAGCGGCCCGCCAGGTAAGCGGCGATTACTTCGATTACATCCGCGTCGATGAAGAACGGTTGGGCGTGGCAATCGCAGACGTTTCGGGCAAAGGTGTGCCGGCATCGCTGATCATGGCAATTTGCCGCAGTGTTTTGCGCGCTGAGGCGGCTCGCAACCCGTCTCCGGCGGATGTGCTACGAAAGGTGAATCGCCAGCTTTATCCCGATATCAAAGAAGACATGTTCATCAGCATGGCCTACCTGATTCTAGATCACCAACGCAATGGCGTCACGGTCGCGCGCGCCGGACATGATGCGCCGTTACTGTATCAACGGAAGTCGCAAACCGTTACGCCAGTAAAATCCCCTGGAATGGTCGTGGGAATTGACAGCGGAAGCGTGTTTGATAGGCTTACAGTTGACTTCGCGATCCCGCTTGAGCGCGATGATTGCTTGGTCCTCTACACCGACGGTGTGACCGAAACGCTAAATACTGAAGGAGACGAGTTCGGCCTTGATCGCATGATGGAATCGGTCCGCGCCAGCGCCGACGATGGCGCCCAGGCGATTGTAAAAAAAATCATCCAAGACGTGCGCGACTTTACCGGCTCGGCGCCTCAAAATGACGATATAACAGTGATTGCCATCCGCAAAACATGAAAAAAATCCCTGTCTCCGAACACAACAAAGGAACGACAGAACCGGCGCCTTTGAAGAGGTCGCCTTCATTCGCCGCATCCGCCATCGCGGCTGGCGCCGAGCAAACCGGTGCCGAAGATCCGATAGCCGGCTTGCAAGCCGGTCTCGACCGGTTCCGCGATCTGGCATTGCGCAGTCAGGCTGATTTCGAAAATTATAAAAAACGCTCAGCGCGCGAAAAAGAGGAGGCGATCAAATACGCCAACAGCGCGTTACTCGAACGGTTAGTATCAATTATCGATAATTTTGAGCTTGGTCTCGCAGCCGCAAAAGAGCGGGGCGAACAGTCTCCCATTTATTCGGGGATGGTTCTCGTCCAAAAGCAACTTAACGATTTGCTGGCGGAAAATGGGCTGCAACCGATCGAGGCCGAGGGCAAAAAGTTTGATCCAAACGTGCATGAAGCAATTGCACATGAGCCGAGCGATCAAGCTCCCGAAGAGATTGTGCTGCGTCAGACCCGGCGCGGTTATCGATTTAAAGACCGATTGCTTCGGCCTGCAAAAGTGATCGTTTCCAGCGGGCCGGGAAAATAACGGAGGCTTCTTGCCTCTCAGTCCCATCAATTCCATTAGTCACATAGAGCTGTAGCCATATGGCCACCACGAACAAACGCGATTACTACGAGGTGCTAGGCGTTGCACGAAGCGCCCCCGAAGAGGAGGTCAAACGCGCTTATCGCAAACTCGCGGTGAGGTTTCATCCGGATAAAAATCCGGACGACCCGCATTCCGAGGAAAAATTCAAGGAATTAGGGGAGGCGTATGATGTTCTCATGGATCCCGACAAGCGCGCTGCCTATGATCGCTTCGGCCACGCAGCGTTTGCCCCCGGCGGGGTCGGCTTTGGCCGCGGTGCTTTCCATGATCCGTTCGAGATTTTCCGTGAAGTATTCGGCGGAGGCGACTTTGGCGGCGGAATTTTCGACGCTTTTTTCGGCGGTGGAGGTGGATCGCGCACAGAAGATCGGCGGCGCGGTTCGGATCTGCGCTACGACATGGAAATCAAACTGGAAGAGGCAGCTTTTGGTGCGAACAAAGAGATTGAAATAGAGAAGCTGGACACCTGCGAGAAATGCCAGGGCAGCGGCGCTGAACTCGGTTCGCGCAAGACTAGCTGTCCTACCTGCGGCGGTCGTGGCCAGGTCGTTAGTTCACGTGGATTTTTTCACATTTCGCAGACGTGTCCCCGCTGTCACGGTGCCGGTGAGATCATTGAAAAGCCATGCCCGAAGTGCCGAGGCGAGGGGCGCGTTGAAAAATTGAGCCGGGTTAAGCTGAAGATTCCCGCTGGAATCAGGGAAGGCACCCGGCTGCGGTCGTTAGGCAATGGCGAGGCTGGCATCGGCGGTGGTCCGCCGGGCGACCTTTACGTCGTGATTCATATCAAGGAACACAAAATCTTTCAGCGCGAAGGCGACGATTTGTATTGTGAGGTGCCAATCCCATTCTCCATCGCAGCTCTGGGCGGCGAGATTGATCTGCCGACGCTGGAGGGCAAAGCGCATCTGAAAGTGCCCGCCGGCACGCAAAGCGGGCAAATGTTCAAACTGCGCGACAAAGGAATCGTGAACGTCAATGGGCGTGGTCACGGCGATTTATTCGCGCGTCTAATTGTCGAGGTGCCGTCGCGCCTGAATTCGGAGCAGCGCCGGAAGCTGGAGGAATTCGCTGCGCTTTGCGGCGAGGAAAACACTCCGATGCGCAGAAGTTTCTTCGAACGCGCAAAGGAATTTTTCAACTAAGAGCCACAGTTTCCGTGGTTCATAATCCTGTCAAACTGATCGAATGCCCGCGCGATGCCTGGCAGGGCCTTCCTCGCCCAATCCCTACGCAACTAAAGGCGCGTTACCTGCGCGCGTTGATCGGAGCGGGGTTCAAGCACATTGATGCTGTGAGCTTTGTCTCTCCCAAAGCTGTTCCACAAATGGCCGATAGCGAGAAGGTGCTGGAGCAAATCGATTTGCCTGGCGGCGTCGAAATCATCGGGATCGTGGTAAACGAGAAAGGCGCCGAGCGCGCGATCGCTACTAAGAAAGTTGCCACCTTGGGTTTTCCTTACTCCATCTCGGAGACCTTTCTGCGCAAGAATCAAAACCAGACACTCGAAGGCGGCTACAAAGTGTTGCAATCGATTAAAACAACGGCTGACAACGCAGGGCTCGGTATCGTCGCTTACATTTCAATGGCGTTCGGAAATCCGTATGGCGATCCGTGGAATGAGGATGAAGTGCGCCAGGCAGTAAAGAAATTAGCCGGCATTGGTATTCAATCCATTTCGCTCGCTGACACTGTCGGTGTTGCGGGTGCTGACCTGATTCGCCGTGTGGTTGAATCGGTCACGAATCAATATCCCGGGTATGACACCGGCGTGCATCTTCACAGCAGGCCCGAGCAAGCCGCAGCAAAAGTGCTGGCCGCGTACGACGCCGGTTGCTGGCGATTTGATTCGGCCATCGGTGGGCTTGGTGGGTGTCCATTCGCGCAGGACGCGCTGGTTGGAAACATTCCCACAGAGATCGTAATCGCAGCGCTTCAACAGCGTGGAGTGAAGCTGCCGGTAAGCAAATCGCTGAGCGAAATGTTGGCGCTGAACTCGCTTATCGCAGCTAATTATTCATAGGTCGCATTAGTCTCATAGCTCTCATGCATCGCTTCTACTTTTCACCAGAGAATTGGAGCTGTGGCGCGCTCGCGTTAACTGGATCGGAGGCTCACCACGCGCGTGACGTACTCCGCGTCAGACGCGGCGAGAAGGTTGTTCTCTTCAACGGACAGGGGCGCGAAATCACGGCGGAAATTGTCGATTTTAGTAGCGACAAAATTGGGTTACGAAAGTTGCACGAAGCGGAAACGCCGCCACTGCGGTGCCGGATTGTTCTCGGACAGGCGATTCCGAAAGGAAAAAACATCGAGCTGATCGTGCAGAAGGCAGTCGAGATTGGCGCAGCCGAAATTTCGCCGATCATTTCGGATCGCACCATTGTGCAGGTCGATTCCGAAAGCGCCGCACAAAAACAGTCGAAATGGCAGCAAATCGCGATTGAAGCGGCCAAGCAATCAGGTCAGAACTGGCTGCCGCGCGTGCACACGCCGAAGAAATTGGCAGAATTATTTTCTGCGTCGGCGGAAGAATCATTCGATCTCCGGCTGATCGGATCGCTCCAGCCCGATGCCCAGCACTTCAAGAAGATCCTCGCAGATTACTCGAGCGAACATCAACATCGTCCTCGGAGCGTATTGATGCTTGTCGGGCCGGAAGGCGATTTCACGCCTGCGGAACTTGCCGTTGCGCGCCGATATGGGTGTCAGCCGATCACGCTCGGCCCAATAATCCTGCGAGTGGAAACCGCGGCAATCTATTGCCTGAGCATTCTCTCCTACGAACTGCTGATTTAGTCGGCCATCGCCGTTTCGACGGCAGATTCGCTGGGAACATCGGACGCGTGCGCACTCCCATCCGGCGGCGCGGGCTGGATTGAAACGATCGTAAATTGTGCGACGCCGCCGTGCTCAGTGCTAAGGGAAACGGTCTCGCCGATTTCATGACCGAGCACCGCCTGTCCAAAGGCGGTTTGATACGAAATGATATGCCGGTCAGGGTCACCGTCCCATGCGCCCAAGACTGTATAGGTTTCTTCCTTGTTCGTCTCCGCGTCGCGCAGGGTGACGATGGTGCCGATCGAAACGCGCGACGTATCGACATTTTCAAATGAGGTTCCACGCGCGTTGTGCAGCATTTGTTCGAGCTCCGATTTGCGTCGCATCAAGACGCTCTGCATTTGCTTGGCTGCTTTGAATTCAAAATTCTCCTTCAGATCGCCATACGATCTGGCCAGGGCGATTTCCCTGGTGTTCTCCGGAATTTTCACTTTTAAGAGTTCTTCGTATTCAGCCTTGCGCTTTTCTAGGCTGCTCCAGGAAACGATCAACACCGCTGCCTTTTCCTGTGCTTCCGCGCCTGTAATCATGCTTTCCAGTTGTGGATAGACTTTTACGATCCGCGCCAGGAGCGAGCGTTTCGTCAACTCGTCGAATAACGGACTGACTTGGAGCCGCCGCATTGCATCGCGCGCAAGAGCGACATCGGCGTTTCTAAAAATATCTCCAAGCAATTGCCGATCTTCGACCAGAGCACGGTGCAACTTGCTGGCGCGATTGGGAGCGTTGTGTTGTTCTCGCTCCAGCGCAGCAAGGATCGCCGCGAGCAAATCCGGTGTAACGAACTCACGCCACTCGTCCCGTTCGCTGCACAACCAGGTGAGCATCTCGCCCGTAGCTGAATGTTCGCGAATGCTCCGCTCCAGCATTGTCCGAAGCTCGGCGTGCTGTCCGGTTTCCCCGAGAATGCGCGGAATTTGAGCGACTGCGCGGCCATGACTCCGTTGCATCAAGTATAAGGCGCGCTCCGTCCAGCCCGGACCGAGCGCCGGCGGTAACGCTTCCAAGAGCCGTTTCTCTTTTGCCGCCGGCAACTTTGGCAGTATCGATATCAGGCGCTTTTCTTCGTCAAAAATTAATTTCGAAAGAGTCAAACCGACGTGGGTCGTGTGGAGTGATGGGATACGCCCGAGCAAATCGTCGCGCGCCATGATCAGCTCGAACGCGAGTGCAGGGTGCATTTTCTGGTTGCGCGCTGCCGTGTTCTCGATGGTCACGATGATCGGTTGGAGCTGTTTTTCAGGCTCCTTAAGTTGCTGATAAGACTTAATGATTTGCTCGAGCGCTGCGATTTGCTCTTTCGGTTGGCGCGCTTTATTAAACGCGGCGATCAATTCGTCACCATGCGATATGCCTTCGCCGCGGATTTGAATTGGCTCAGTCTTTTTTGCGGGGATGGAAAAAGCGCCGCTTGCCTTGAGCGCTTTCTTCGTTGATTCCCACCAACGTTTCCATTCCGCCTCGGTGAAGATATCGCTCACCAGCCATTCATTGATCTGCTGTGCGGTGGCTTTTCCGTCCAAACTTTCCAGTATGTTCCGCACCAGCGCGGTCGGATTTTCTCTGGCCAAATTTTTGACTGACGCCAGATCGCTGGCCTTGCGTGCTAGAAAATGCTCCGGCGCCAGCGGCGTGAGATTTTCCGCCGCATACTCCACCTGCATGGGATGGGACTTCTTGTTGGCAAAATCGATTACGATCTGATTCAGGAGCAGGTTCCATTCGCGTATGCGACCGAATCCCCAACTTTTGTGCAGACAAAATGTGCCCGGCTTTAGTTTTTCCAGTTGCTCGGCTGCTTTGGAGGTGAGCTTTCCCGATTCGACGAGTTTTTGTAGTTCAGCATCCATTTTTTGCAGGGAAGACAATATCACCTCATAGGAGATACGCCATAAGTCCCATGAGATGCTTGCAATTTGCGATTGCCGTGCGCCGCGCGGCGTGAAAATCTCGCGCTGTGACAACCAGCATCTGGTTTTGGCTCGCGTTCAACGCGGGCGTTTTTGTCGCGCTGACGATCGATCTCGCCCAATTCAAGCACCGCGGACGCGAACTGAGCATGCGCGCGGCGACCAAACGCACTGCCATCTGGATCGTGCTCTCGCTTCTTTTCAATTTGCTGGTGTGGAAACTGCGCGGGCCGGACAAAGCCCTCGAATTCTTCACCGGCTACGTGATCGAATACTCCTTGAGCGTCGATAACATCTTCGTTTTCGTGATCATCTTCGCTTATTTCAAGGTGCCGCCGATGGCGCAGCATCGCGCCCTCGTGTGGGGAATCGTGGGTGCCCTTGTCATGCGCGGCATCATGATCTTGCTCGGCGTGACTTTGGTGTCACGGTTTCATTTCATTCTTTACATCTTTGGAATCTTCCTGCTGGTGACCGCCATTCGAATGCTTTTTGGAAAGACCGGCGAACCAGATTTCGGTAAGAGCCTGGTAATGCGTTTTTGCAGGAATTGGATTCCCATTACCCCGGAATTTTACGGCGAAGATTTCAGAGCGCGCGTGAATAAGCGCTGGATGCTCACACCACTCGGTGTTGCGTTGATCGTCATCGATGTGATGGACTTGATTTTCGCGGTCGATTCCATCCCGGCAGTGTTTGCGATCACTCAAGACCCGTTCATCGTTTATACGTCCAATATTTGCGCCATTCTCGGCCTGCGCTCGCTGTATTTCGTCGTGGCGCGCTTGATGAACCGTTTCGTTTACCTGAGGACCGGTCTCGCATTTGTGCTCGGTTTTGTTGGGCTCAAAATGATCGTGGCCGAATATTTTCCCGTACCGACTTTGATCTCTCTGGGCGTAATCGTGCTTATTCTTGCAATTACGATCGTGATTTCGGTTCTGGTAACGCAGAACCGCGGCGGCGCCGACAATCGAAAATAAGTATTGCCTTTGCTGTTCGGAATCATTTAACTGGTTTCGAACGCCTATGAAAACAATCCTTGCCCTCGCAACGGTCGCTGGCCTTGCCAGCGCAGCCTTGGCCGATATTCAAGACCCGCCTGGGAATGACTACGGGCCAACGCGCAAGCTTGGTCGCGGCCTTTCGAATTTTTTCATCGCTCCGACTGATTTTTTTGTGACGGTTAACCAAGTCAACCAAACGGAAGGCAATTCCGCAGGGGCCGGTTATGGCGTTTGGCGCGGACTGGGGCGCGCGGGCGCACGACACGTAGCGGGTCTTGTTGAGATTTTGACGTTTCCGTTTCCAATTTGGCACCACAGCTATTATCCAATTCTGCCGCCGGACATCCCGTACATTCATGCTGGCTATCCGGAATTTCCGCCTGAGGTCGGTAACGAATCGAAATACCCCTACGTGCGCGATTCGCACCAGGATTTCAACTAGCATTCGGTTCCCGTCCAGCTTGCCCGTTGCTCGGATAAGCAGCGGCTCCTCAGCGCGTCCGCGTGCTCCTCAGAAATTTTCCTGAGACGCTCTGTGAATTTGATTAACACGTTGCGTCTGCGAGGTCATGCTGAACGTTGTCTCGCGCGCTTGAGCGGTTTTATTCCGCGTCAGAAAAAACCGCTAAAGCGGTTCGCAGTGTTTGTTTAGCGGAGCCACCCAGCTAAAGCAGGCTGTCAATGAGATGCGCAGTGTCGATCTAAGAATCGAAGACGTCGCTTTCGGCGGAAAAGGCGTCGCGCGAGAGCAGGGCAAGGCCGTCTTTGTTCCGTACACTATTGAGGGCGAGATCGTTTCCGCCGAAATCATGCGCGAGAAAAAGCAGTTCGCCGAAGCAGAACTGGTCGAGATCAAGGAAACTTCGCCGGATCGTGTGGAACCACAATGCCCGTATTTCGGCCGGTGCGGGGGATGCGCTTACCAGCACATTAGCTATGAACATCAGCTTGCGATTAAGTGGCGACAGGTTCGTGACGCTCTCCAGCGAATCGGCAAACTTAAGGATGTCCCGATGCGGCCGATCATCCCTTCGCCCGAACAGTACGCATATCGCAATCGCATCACTGTTCACGCACAGGACGGCGTGATCGGCTTTTTCCGCCGAGATTCACATCGATTGATCGATATTGAGCGTTGCCCGATTTCGAGCGACGAAGTCAATCGCGTGCTCGCGGAATTACGCGCGCGACCATACGTGCGCGATGGGCATTACACCTTGCGCGCCGGCTCCGAGCCGCGCGTGTTCGCCCAAACAAACGACGAGGTCGCGAATGCGTTGCGCGCTTTGGTTGTCGACCTCGTTCCGTCGAATCAGGGAGTGTTGATCGATGCCTATTGCGGCGCCGGATTTTTTGCGAAAGCGTTGCTCGACAAGTTTGAGCGCGTAATCGGGATTGATTGGGACAAATTCGCAATCGATGCTGCCAGAGATAACGCGACTGCGAAGGAGAGCTACATCGCCGGCGACGTGGAAACAGAGCTAGTCGCGGCGCGCCAAACAAGGAAGGGCGATCTCCAGTTTGCCACGGAGGTCACAGACCGCCATCCCTTGAAGTCGCAGACGCTCATTCTCGATCCGCCCGCGACAGGACTCAGTGAATATCTTCGCAAAGCCGTGATCGATCTTGCGCCCGAAATACTCATTTACGTCTCATGCAATCCGCCGACACTCGCGCGTGATTTGAGAGAGTTGCAGGAGAAATTCACCATCGATTCGGTGACGCCTCTCGACATGTTTCCGCAAACTGCTGAGATCGAAGTGCTGGTGCATCTTCACGCGTAGACCAGCAGGTCAATGTCTTCCGGCAAAGAGTTCGAAACTTCACGAATCACATTGCCACGAAGAAGATTGATCAAGGCATGGCGCTGGGGCGTGCCCAGAATAACGCGCGAGGCGCCGAGTGTCGCCGCAACATCGACAATTGTCTCAGCGGCGGATGGGCTGACGGCGTAACAGAACAGCGGGGTAACGTTGCCCGCCTTGCGTTTCGCTTCGGCAAAAATCTCACTGGCCTCGGCGTCTTCCTGCCATTTGCGGCCAACATCGTGTTCGGTCATGAACGGTTGTTCGCGCACGAAGAGCAAATAAAGCCGCGAGCCAAACTTGCCCGCTTCGCGCAAGGCGAAATCGAGCGTGCGCCCAGCGCTACGAATCGCACAGAGAACTGACTCGTTGTCCGAAGGAGCCAGTGCTTCGCCCGTGGGCCGCGCAACATCGACAGCCAGCCGTTCCGGCGCCGCCGCGAACGCCTTCGGGGCTTCCTTTTTCATCCGCCGTTCCTGCACGAGTCCCCGCAAAATTAAGCCCACAGCGAGAATAGTGACCGCAAAATAGCGCGCATTCGGTTTGTCAATGAGCAGCGACATTTCGATCGCTGCCATGACAAGAAATGTTCCCAACATGAGCGTGCGCTCCCAGCTCTTGATCGACAGTTTCCGATCGGTAGCGGTCGCGCCGAGATTCGTCGCAATCGCGCCGACGACACCGACCGCATAAAGATCGGCAAGACCGGACATATCTTTCACAATGATCACGAGCAGCATTGGGACGATGGTCGCGAGAAACATTCCCGCGCTCGGCACGCCCCATTTGTTGAGGCGCTGAAAGATCTTCGGGACCTCGCGGTCGCGCGCCATGAGGAATTGAATGGCGATGAGATCGACGATCGCGGTGTTGACAGCGGAGAGGAGAAGCAGGCCGAAAACGACACTGACGATAAAACCGAATGCATGACCGAGCACGGCACCAAACGCTCCACTGACGAAGATTTGGCCCATGTAACGCAGCATGTAATCGCGCACGCCTTCTGCCCCGGGTGCGTTGACGTCGCCGTTCGCAATCTGCAATCCGTTGAGCGCATGCATGGCGAGCCCAAGCAATGCGGTAAACAGACAAACTTCGGCCATGACGATCAAGATTGCCGGCGTGGATGTTCTAACGACAGAGGCATTCTCGTCGGTGGTTCCGGGGTCGAGCTTCATGACACCGGTGGCGTTGGCGATTGCCTCCACGCCGGAAAGCGCAAGCACGATTCCCACGAAACCAGCCCAGTTTTGTCCAAACGTCCCGTGCAATGGTTGGAGGTGACCCAACGCCGTGCCGAGGTGCGGTAAACTGAAAAGTCCGAGCACGACGACAACGATCGCGGTGGGAACGGAAATCAAGAACGCAAGTCCACCGGTTTGCTTCGGTCCAAGCAAGTTCAGTAATCCGATCGCAAGAATTGCGGCAGCCGCGAATTTTTCCGGATGCGGCACGCCGAGATATTGAAAAGCCGAGAGTGCACTGATTGCAGCAGTGACCAAGTAATCGGCTATGAGCAAAAACGCGCCGACTATAGAGATGACTTCGCTGCGATGTCGCACGCTGGCGTACACGCCGCCGCCGTCGGGATAGAGGCGGCAGATGACCATGTAGTTGAGGCCGACAAGTGCGGTGAGCACACACATCGCCGCGATCAGCCAAAACGAAGCGTAGCCGGCGACGGCGAACGCGAGCCCAATTACGTAGGCCTTGCTCGTGCCCCAGTCGCCGTAAAGAATTGCCGCCGCGCGCTTCCAATCCACATTGCGCGGACGCTTAACGTTAGTTGGTATCAAATTTTATTCCGAAACGAGACTGACTCGCGCGACGAGCGGTCTCACTTCAGCAAGCACGGCTTCGCGCCGCAGCTCTTGCACTTTAATGATGCTGACGAGGTTAGCTGTCGGGCTGGAGCCATTAAATGCTCTCGATGCCGCGCATCGTTCGCCCCTATCCGCACCGCTTTCGCGCTCGGAATTTGGTTCCCCCGTTGGACCGGCCACTCGCCGATCCATTAAGCGAAACAAAGAACTGCCGAAACCATCTGATTGAGTCGATTCACAGTCAAGCCAGGCGTAGCTGAGAAAGAGCTTGCCAGCGAGCGAGCGCGCAATCGAGATTCTCCGCCAACAAGCGATGGCGCAATTGATAGAGGATATTGTTCTCGACGCGAGTGCCGGCGTGCATCGGCCGCGCAACCTGGATTGGAAACGCGCTGCTGCATTGCTTTACGGCGATTGGGGCACCAGTAAAGCGTACGTTATAGGCCTGGCGTTCGTGGCGGCCGGATTTTCGTCGCTGCCGATCATCCTTGCCGTTTGCGCGCTCACGGGTTTGGTGGGCATCAATTACGCGGTCATTTGCCGTCATTTTCCCGACGGCGGCGGCGTTTATTCCGCAGCCCGTTCGCAAGGAAGATTGCTCGCAGTGGTAGGCGCATTGTTGTTGCTGGCCGATCTCACCGTCACCGCGGCGTTGAGCGGCTGGTCGGCTCTTACCTACATCACCTCCGGCGCGGAGCATATCGAATGGATCAAAATGCTGCGTGAGCACATCGCGCTCACTACGATTGGCGTGCTCTTGATCATGGGGCTAATCAATTATCTCGGGCCGAAACATTCCGGCAGCTTCGCTGTGGCGCTGGCGCTGCCCACGGCTCTGGTGGTGATTCTTCTGATCGCGATCAGTGCGCCACATCTCACCACGCATTTTCTCGAGCCGCGGCACCAGAGTCTGGGCACCGTCTGGGTGCAATTTGTAGGCGTGATCCTGGCATTGTCGGGCGCGGAGTCGATCGCGAATCTGACCGGCGTGATGAAACTCGATCCGGGATCGACAATGGAACACCCAAGCGTCGCGCGCGAATCAACGAAAGCGATTACGCCAGTGGCGATCGAAGTTGTTTTAGGCACAGCACTGCTCGGCTGGGCAATGCTTTCACTGCCTTCCGTGCTCAGTAAGACGCTGCATGTGACCGGTAAGGGCGAGATCGCCGCGGTTCTGGGACAGCGAAGTGAAGACATGTTGCGCTTCATTGGCGAGCAATTTGCCACCGCCACATTCTCACCCGCAGTCGGTCAGGTTTTCGGCTGGATTGTTGGAATTGTTTTCTTCCTCCTGCTCTTGAGCGCGGCCAACACGGCCATCGTGGCGATGATCGGTCTGCTTTACATGATGTCGCGCGATCGCGAGATGCCGCGGCAATTCCGGCGCCTCAATCGGCACGGCGTTCCAATCTGGCCGCTGTGCATCGCCACCGGTCTGCCAGTGGTGGTGCTGCTTTTCGCGGCAAACTTCGCCGCGCTGGCCGGGCTTTATGCCATCGGAGTAGTTGGCGCGATCACTGTCAACGTCGGTTCGTGCGCATTCAATCGGACCAAGGGTTTCACGTGGTACGATCACGTGCTCTTTGGCATCACATTCGTGATTCTGGCGTTTGTCGAGCTGACACTGGCACATACGAAGCTCGATGCGCTTCAATTCGTGCTCGCGGTTTTGATCGGCGGGCTGGCGTTACGCGCCTACACATTGAAGCGTCAGGGCCTCACCACTCTTACCGTTACGCGCGAAGTCGCCAGGATGGTTACACCTGATCTCGTTGCGACCATGCAACCGCACTTGTTGGAAGGTCAAACAATCATGGTCGCAGCCCGCGGGATCACGCCAGTGCTGAGTTTCGCGATGGACGAAGCGCAGTTGCGCAAAGCCACGCTCTTTGTGCTCTACGTCAAAGAGGTGGCCGTTTATTACACAGCAGCTGGCACCGCGCTTGGCCGCGCCAAATGGCAGGATGATCCCGAAGCAAACGCCATCATGTGCTCGATGCGCAAACTTGGAGCCGAACGCGGTATCAACGTGGTGCCGCTCTATGCCGTAAGCCAGGACGCCGCTGCGACGATTGTTGATCTTGCTGCGACAATGGGTGTCGATTTCGTCGTCATCGGCGCCTCGCAACGCAGCGCCATGGCCAAATTGCTCCGCGGCAGTGTAGCCACGAACGTCGCGCAGCAACTACCGGATTCGATTCAATTGCTCATCTTCGGCTGAATATTCTACATTCGGCGTTGGACGTTGGGCGTTGGGCGTTGGACGTTTGCCGCTGCTGTATGACTGCGCCGAAGGTCCTCATCGCCGACTCCATTTCGCAGCGCGGGGTGGACGAGCTCTCGCGGGAGCAAGCGCTGGAAATCACCGTTAAAACTGGGTTGAGCGAACGCGAACTTATCGATCTCATTCCACCATTCAACGCGCTGATCGTGCGCAGCCAGACAAAAGTCACGGCCGAGATTTTGAATGCCGGCGCCAAACTTCGCGCCGTCGGTCGCGCGGGAGTAGGCGTGGATAATGTCGATGTTGAGACGGCGACGCGCCGCGGCATCGTCGTGCTGAACGCGCCGGGTGGAAATACCGTTTCCACTGCCGAACACGCGTTTTCGCTGTTGCTCTCGGTGGCGCGCAAGATTCCGCAAGCCGACGCAAGCATTCGAGGCAAGAAGTGGGACAAAAAGACTTTCGAAGGCGTCGAGCTCTACAACAAAACGCTTGGCGTTATCGGAATGGGCCGGATTGGCAGCGAGTTGAGTCGGCGCGCTATTGCTTTCGGGATGCGCGTGGTCGCTTACGATCCATATCTTTCTGCAACGCGCGCCCGCAGCTTGCAAGTGGAACTCGTGGACGATTTCGACGATTTGCTCACCAGCGCGGATTTCATTTCGCTGCATACGCCGCTTACTGCGAAAACTCGCCACATTCTCGATGACGCGCGACTGCGAAAAACAAAACGCGGTGTCCGCATCATCAATTGCGCCCGCGGCGGTTTGATCGACGAAACCGCGCTGCTCAGGGCGTTGCAAGACGGGCATGTCGCCGGCGCAGCGCTGGATGTTTTCGAAATTGAACCGCTCCCGGCCGGTTCGCCGTTGCACAGCGCGCCCAACCTTGTGCTTACTCCGCATCTCGGGGCATCGACAGCGGAAGCGCAGGAGAGCGTCGGCATCGAGATCGCGCAATCCATCCGCGCGGTGCTGCTCGAAGGCACCATTCGCAACGCGGTGAACATGCCCAACCTCGATGCGAAAACGCTGGCAATCATCGGGCCGCATCTGCGTTTCGGCGAAAAGCTCGGCAGATTTCTGTCACAGATCGCGCCGAAACGCGCTGACTCCATTAACATCAATTACAGCGGGAAAGTTAACGAAGTGGATACGACCGCGATCACGCGCGCGGTGCTGAAAGGATTCTTGCAACTCGCCGGCGGCAGCGAAGTCAACGAAGTCAACGCGCCCGCGTTTGCAGAAACTCTCGGTCTAAAAGTGAGCGAGTCGCGTCTGAGCGCGCCGGGGGATTACACAGACATGCTGGAAGTTTCAGCCGTTGGAGAAGGAAAAACTGTTTCGGTGGGCGGCGCATTCTTCGGCGCAACGCCGCGAATTGTGAGCATCAACAGCCGCCCGGTCGAAGCGCGTCCGAATGGCGTGGTGCTCGTATTGGAAAACACCGATCGCCCCGGCATGGTCGGCCGCATCGGCACGTTGCTCGGCGATTACGGCGTGAATATTGCCACCATGTCGTTGAGCCGAAATCAAGCCGGCGGCAGCGCACTCACGGTCTTGAATCTCGACACGGCACCCGACGAAGAATTGCTGAGGGAGATTCGTGGGAGCGAAGACATCCGCTCCGCGCAGGTGATTCAATTGTAGCTATGGCCCTGTGGGCCGTCTTTCGCGAACGGACAAATGGGTGACGCGCCACAGACGCGCGGCTACAGCGACAGGCGAATTGCCTTGTCGCGGTCGCGCGAATCCTATAGAACGACCCATTATGGATTTCGGTGCTCACTCAATTATTTGGATTATTCTTGTTGGTCTTGTCATTGGCGCCATCGCGAAATTGTTGATGCCGGGCAAGGATCCCGGCGGTTGCATCATTACGATTCTGCTCGGCATCGCGGGCGCGCTTGTCGGCACGTGGCTCGGACGCCTTTTTATGGGCGAGAATTACGTCGCCGGTTGGATCATGGCGATCGTCGGCGCGATGATCTTGTTATTGCTATATCGATTGCTTTTCAGGCGCGGCGTTTAGAAGCACGCATTGCGCGTTGTAGCGGTGCTCGCCGCGGCGAGCACAAACCACATTGATCAGGCGTTTGACACAAACGCCTCTACAATCAATCCCCACGTTTGCTCTCTCTCGCGAATGCGAGATGATCACTGCTTCATGGCCGACCCGAAAAGAAGCCGCGTGATCATCGCATTCGCAGCGCTTTATCTAATTTGGGGCTCGACTTATCTCGGGATCCGGTTCTCGATCGAAACGATTCCGCCGTTTCTGATGGCGGGCGCGCGATTCGTGTTGGCCGGCATGATCATGTATGCGATTGCCTGGTCCCAGGGGATAAGCAAATCGACTTGGGCGAACTGGCGCACGTCATTGATCATCGGTGCCTGTTTGCTGCTCGCAGGTAACGGCGGAGTGACGATCTCAGAGCAACATATCGATTCGGGATTGGCGGCTCTGGTCGTCGCGATTGTTCCGATCTACATCGTGCTGCTGGGTTGGGCGACAGGAATGGCGCCCAGACCAAGTCCAATTATCTGGCTCGCTCTCGTAGGAGGCTTTGTTGGAGTGGGGATTTTATTCGGGCCATCTTTAGCCGGCATCGTTGATGCCGGTTCGCCGGGGTCACTGCCCCCGGCTACAACGCGCTCCGTCGGCAACCATCCTGCGATCGGAATATCCATTCTGCTGGTTTCCTCTTTCATCTGGTCGGCTGGATCGCTTTACTCGCGTACTGCAAAGCACGCGGCATCTCCGTTTCTGACTGCAGCCCAACAAATGCTCTGCGGCGGCGCGCTGCTTTTGCTAACGGGCATTGTTACCGGAGAACTGCCGCGCTTTCATCCCGGTTCCATCTCGATCTTGTCGCTCGCTTCGTTTGTTTATCTGGTGATCATTGGAGCTGTGGTTGGATACACCGCTTACATTTGGCTGCTGCGTCACTGTGAGCCTGCGAAGGTCGCCACATACGCCTATGTGAATCCGATTGTCGCAGTTCTGTTGGGCGCCCTTTTTGCCGGCGAAACTATAACCAGGCGCACATTGATCGCCGCAGGCCTCATCATCGGCTCAGTTGCTCTTGTAATCACGGCACAGCAACTAAGAGCAAGAGTCGAGCCGCCTATTAGCGCTGCGCTAGAGCCTGCTGATTAAATGTTATGAATAGCGAAAGTCAGCCGCCCGCCCCAAAGGATCGGCAGCAAACGATCGAAGTAGCTAGGCGCAATTGGCAGGCCGAAGTGGAGACTGCGCAAACGTATCGCGACCTGGCCGAGCGCGAACAGGACGAGAAACGCAAGGGCATTCTCCTGCGCATGGCGGAAGCGGAAGAGCGCCACGCGCAGCGTTGGGAGAAAAAACTGAGAGACCTCGGTGCAGAACCGCCCGTTTACAAAGACACTATTGCGCGCCGGTTGAATCGCTGGTGGAACAAAATTGCGGGTGCCGAGATCGCCATTCGCCGGATGGAAGCGGTCGAAGAACACCAAGAAGCGGAATTCCACGATCAAGCGCAGCGGGCTTTTGCAGGCGAGGAAGACGTGCAGGAATTTTTACGGAAAAGCGCGCTCGAAGAAAAGGCGCATGCGCGAGTGCTGAGCGCAATGGCGCCCCCTGTCAGTCCGCGCACCGCGCTGGACAAAATCCTAAAGCGCGAACGCTGGCATGGGCGAGGGGGCAGTTGGGTGGCCGACGCGATCTATGGCGCGAACGA
>DASYDT010000028.1:0-3312 GCA_036499425.1 Candidatus Udaeobacter sp.
CCGGGCGCGATACCGATACCGCCGACTTGCGCAGCCAGCGCATCGCTCAAGTAATCGCCATTTAGATTGAGCGTCGCGATGACGTCGAAATCTTCTGGCCGCGTCAGCACTTGCTGAAGTGTGATATCGGCAATTGCGTCTTTGATCACAATTCCCGCGCCCGGTTTGCCCATGGGAATTTTGCACCACGGACCGCCGTCGAATTCCTCTGCGCCAAAATATCGCTTTGCGATTTCAAAGCCCCAATCGCGAAACGCGCCCTCGGTAAACTTCATAATGTTGCCCTTATGCACCAGCGTCACGCTCTTGCGCTGGTTCTGGATCGCATAGGAAATCGCGCTGTGAATGAGGCGCAGACTGCCCGAGCGGCTGACAGGCTTGATCCCGATTCCCACGCAAACCTCGTCGCTTTCCGGCGCACCGACCTTTTTCCAAAAGTCTGCTGCTTTCTGTTTTGTGCCGAAACGGATTTTGTCGAATTGCTTCGGAAATTCCTTTTGCAGAAAATCGAGGATTTTTTGCGCCTCAGGCGTGCCGGCGGCGTACTCGATGCCGGCGTAAATGTCTTCCGTGTTTTCCCGGAAGATCACCATGTTCACTTTCTCTGGGTGCTTGACGGGCGAGGGGACGCCTTTGAAGTACTGCACTGGCCGCAAACAAACGAAAAGATCCAACAGCTGCCGCAGCGCCACGTTGAGCGAGCGAATGCCGCCGCCTACCGGTGTAGTCAGCGGCCCTTTAATTCCCACCAAATACTCGCGGAACGCTTCCACCGTGTCGTCCGGCAGCCATTCATCGAATTTGTCCTTCGCTGTCTGGCCGGCGAACACCTCAAACCACGAGATTTTCTTTTTCCCGGCGTACGCTTTTTCAACCGCAGCATCGAACACACGGACACTTGCCGCCCAAATATCCGGCCCGGTCCCGTCACCGCGGATGAACGGAATGATCGGTTGAGCCGGCACATTCAATCTGTCGGTTCTGGTGATCTTTTCACCGGCGGGCGGAGCAACATCTTTGTACGGCATAAGGCGCAACTGTAGCGGCAGGCGTGCCGCCTGCAATCTCGCAGAAGACGTCAGGATCTAGCAGTCCTACCCAGCCAGAGATGTTGCCGAAGGCATAGTCTCGGACGAATCGGCCTAACGAAACGGCGATTTGCCGGAAACCTGCCCCGCGCTGGAGGTGAATGCTGCGCGTTTGGCGCTAAATGCATCGAGCGCGCTGATGACAACGCGTGTGACTGAAGATCCTTTGCTAGTCGCCCGCTTCTAACCGCCGCCTCCCGGCGGTGGCTGTTCGGGGGAAACCACCGGCGGAACTTGCGGAGTGAGCGGAGTGAATATGTACGGCTGCACGAACGAATTTGTCGGCGGGCACGGGTGAATGCAGTCCGCCAGCATCGGCGCCGCCTGGATGACCGCGTTAATGATTACATCGGCCTCTGCTGGGTCCGCGGCGATCGCCGCATTGACGATGGCCTGGACCTGGTCGCAGGAAATTTCCTTGCCCTTGAATTCTTTCGCGTAGCCTTTTGCGTAGCCTCCTCCTGTTGGCTCCAACCCCGTGACGGCCGCAACTGCGATCCTGTCCGCAAGATCAGGCCGTGCCCTTGCCGCTCTGGCAACAAGCATGGGAATCTCGCGCCGGTTGGTACGAGCAACCAGCGAGTTGAACGCTTGCATGAATTGCTCGGGCGTGGCGCTGCCGATGCTGGCCGCGCCCGCTGCCCTGACCGCATTTTCCAGATTTTCATCCGAAGCCGCAGCCTGATGTTGATTTTGAATTGCCTCGTCAATTAGCCCCGCACTTGGCAACTGGCGGAAGTCTTTGACAAGAGGAGAAGAGAGCTGCTGCTGAAGATCAACGTCAACTGGATTTTCCAATCTCTGGGAGACCGGATCGTAAACAACCATTTGACCTGCCTGCACGAATATAGACTGGCCCATGCTGCCGTAACTGATGCACGAGCTGCCTTCAAGCACGGTAAATTCCACGATTCCACTGGGAGCCACGTTTCCCAGCACGGTTGTGCCTGTGATCGCCGCGGTAACGGGGCCCATCTTGATTTTTGCGCCGCCGGCTTTCTTTGGCACGTAAAGCAAAAATTGTCCGCTGCCCATCTCGATTGTTCGCGACCCTTGTCCCACGCTAAAAATCGATTTCTCGCCCAAGCGCGTGATCGTTTGATCCTTAAACGTCAATTCGCTCCGAGACTGGACGCCGGTCTGCACTGCCGAGCCTTGCCGAATCGTTTCGTTTACGGTCGCGGGACGGGCCGCGGCATTTCCCGGCACCACCTTGACGTCCTGCACGACTTGCGTGACCTGCGCCTCTTCGAGCTCAGCGGCAGCAACTCCGCTTGGTAACCAGCTCGCCAGGGCAAATGCGACTGGCGCGACAAGTGAAATAAAGCGGAACTGGATCTTCATGGCCGCATTTATAGTGTGCGCTACGCCTCTTGTGAAGTCTTTTCTTTAGCTTTTTTGCAGGGCCAAATCCGAGGTCCTGAGCACCGCGCGCGACGTCCTTGCACCGCGTTCCGGGCACGCTAGCGTTCTCAAATCGAGAGTTGATCTTCCGGGCAAGCGTGATGAAAGATTTTCGCCAAATGAAGCAACGCGGTGAGAAGATCACCGCGCTGACCGCCTATGATTATCCCACGGCGCGTTTGCTCGACGAAAGCGGCATCGACATCGTTCTCGTGGGCGACTCGTTAGGTATGGTCGTTCTTGGTTACCAAGACACCACCCGTGTGACGCTGGAAGAGATGTTGCATCACACGCGTGCGGTCGCTCGGGGGATAAAACAGGCATTGCTCGTAGCCGATATGCCGATTCACACCTACGGCACGCCGGAGCAGGCGGTGGCGACTGCGAAAAAATTTGTCGATGCCGGCGCGCAAGCGGTGAAGCTCGAGGGAGGCGCAAGTCACGTCGCGCAGATCGACGCGATCACACAAGCAGGCATTCCGTTTATGGCGCACATCGGTATGCTGCCCCAAAGCGTGCGCGAGGAAGGTGGCTATAAAATCAAGGGCCGGACACAATCGGAGGTCGACACCCTGCTTGCAGATGCGCGCGGAGTAGAAAAGGCCGGCGCATTTTCGGTGGTGTTGGAGATTGTGCTCGCCGACGTTGCGAAGCAGATCACAAATGCGATTGGGATCCCAACTATTGGCATCGGTTCAGGCGAACATTGCGACGGACAAATTCTCGTCACGCACGATTTGATCGGCCTGTTTCCCTGGTTTACGCCGAAGTTTGTTTCTCCGGAGGCGCGTGTGGGAGAGGAGATTCGGCGCGCTGCCAG
>DASYDT010000029.1:0-4904 GCA_036499425.1 Candidatus Udaeobacter sp.
GTGCTCATTATCGCGCCGATTATTGGCATCGCTGCTTTCTGGCTCGTTCATATCCTGCCGGAAAAGATTGCCCATAAGAAAAAACATCCGCAAACCAGGGCGATTCAGTGCCTGTGCCTGCTTTCGCTCTGCTTTGGCGGATTGCTCTGGCCAATCGCCTGGCTGTGGGCTTACACGAAGCCGGTCCTGCACAAAATGGCTTACGGTACCGATGTCGACGAGTCGCTTGCCCACGAAGTGACAGAGGAAAAGAACGAAGTGGAGAAACTCCGAAATCGTGTCGCCGAGCTCGAAGCGAAACTCAGCTCAAGTCAGAGCTAAGGTTAAATGGAACTCATTCTCCTTATCATCTACTCGGTCATCGTTTGGCTGATTTTTTTCAAGTTCAAGCTGTTGCCCTGGAACATCACCAGCCAGGTAATCGTCGTCACCATTCCGATCTTTGCACTGACGGTCCTCATTCTGTTCATGAACATCGTGTGTCCGTCCTCGTCCGACGTGCGCGCCCAGAATTATGTCATCCCTATCGTTCCACGCGTGACCGGGCAGGTGACCGAGGTCCCGATTGAACCAAACCGGCCTATCAAAAAAGGCGACGTGCTTTTCAAGATTGACCCGGTGCCGTTTGAGGCGGCGGAGAAAGCCGCCGAGGCCACTCTCCGGGGCGCACAGGATCAACTCAACAACGCCATAAACAAAAAAGCCGCGTTGACGCCACGGATCGAACTGGCGAAAAAGCGCGTCGAGCAGTTCACCCAACTTGCCGCAGCCGGAGCGGGCAAGCGGGCCGACCTTGAGCAGGCGCAAAGTGACCTCGCCAACCTCCAGAGCGAATTCCTCGCCGCCGACGCCACAGAATCGCAGGCCAGAGCGCAGATTAGTAAGTCGGAAGCGGATCTGATCAATGCGAAATTCGACCTCGAAGGCACGACGCACCTCGCGCCGGCCAATGGCCGCGTAGCGAATCTTGCGCTGCGCCCCGGCGTGCGTGCGACACAGTTTGCGACTATGCCAGTGATGAGCTTTATCGAGGAGGATAACCCGTGGTTGCTCGCGTTTTATCGCCAGAACGAGTTGCGCTACGTGGAGCCTGGGGACGAGGCAGAAATCTACATGGAGACGTACCCGGGTCGCATCATTAAGTGCACGGTGGATTCCATCCTTTGGGCGACCGCACAAGGTCAGATGCCGATAAGCGGCAACTTGCAAAATACACTACCGGTAGCCGCG
Organism: Candidatus Udaeobacter sp.; assembly: GCA_036499425.1. Lineage (GTDB taxonomy): Bacteria > Verrucomicrobiota > Verrucomicrobiia > Chthoniobacterales > UBA10450 > Udaeobacter. The sequence continues at coordinate 1,231 of DASYDT010000029.1, forward strand.
CCGGAACAGCGCATCGCGGTACGCCTCGTCCTTGCGCCTGAGAACCGCAGCCTTTTCCTCGCGGCCTGCGCGCGCGGGGCGGGCGCCATTTACACCGAGCATGGCAAGATGATTCATATCGTCCGGAAGGTTTTCGTGCGGGTCTCGGCGAAACTGGATTGGTTCGTTTTCAAGCTCCACTAAGACCCGCTCACATGAATAGCCGAGTCCTTTTGGGTGCTGCTTTGTGCCTGACTCTTTCCGGTTGCGCGATTAAGCAGCCACCTGTTGGCGAAGAGATCATGCCCGAATCGGCTCGCGCGCAAATCCCAGGCCATTGGGCAGGCCCGCATCGAAGCGGTGCGGTAGTGCCGAATTGGATCCTCAGCTTCCACGACCCGGAGCTGACCGCACTTGTTACGGATGCTGTCGAGCGGAATCCCGATCTCAAGGCCGCAGCCGCGCGGGTTGAAGCATCGCGCGCTGCGGTGAGAATCGCTGCATCATCGCTGTACCCGCGGATCGCGATGAAGGGATTGGGCGAGCGCCAAGGGCAGCATCTTAGCGGCGACCTCGGTCGCGACATCAATCCGCCGGACTTTGGGAGTTCAGGAACGGAAAACGCTGGCGGCGCCGGGCTCGACACCAGCATGGATCAAACATCACAGCGCTGGGTGTATGGCATCGCCGCCGGCGCCGCATGGGAGGCCGACGTCTGGGGCCGCATTCGGTCGAAAAAAGCTGCCGCGAAAGCTGAGAGCGCTGCGCTCGAAGCCGACTACGAATTCGCCCGGCAATCGCTCGCCGCTGCAGTGGCGCGCGCGTACTTCACGACTATCGAGGCGGCGCAACAGGAAGCCAACGCGCAGGAGACGCTCAACATCTATGAGGAATATTCAAAACTCATGGATATACAGAAGCAGCACGGCTTTGCGAGCGACTTTGATGTGTCGCAGATCAAATCGCGCACTGCCAGCGCAGAGGATGCGCTTTACACCGCGCAAGCAGTCCGAGCGCAGACCATTCGCGCGATCGAAGTTGTCACCAGCCATTACCCGGCCGGCCGTTTTGACGTGCGACGTTCGTTCCCCGGCCAACCGAGAGCTGTGCCCGCAGGTCTGCCTGCGCAAATTCTCGAACGCCGGCCGGACCTCATCGCCAGCGAACGCCGCTTCGCCGCTGCATTTCACCGCGTGAACGAGGCTCGCACCGCTCGATTGCCGCGCTTTGTGCTTAGCGCCGGTAGCGGACTCGGAACGGCGGACCTCGACTCAGTTGGCACGCTCAGTGCCCTCCTCTGGACTTTCGCCGGCGGGATCACTCAGCCGATTTTCTTTGGCGGCGAACTTCAAGCTGCACAAGATCTTCGTACCGCTGAGCAAAAAGCCGCAGCCGCGAGTTACGTGGGCCACGCGTTACGCGCATTCGAAGACGTGGAGGACGCCCTCGCCAATGATTACTACCTGCGCAAACGCGAAGGCGCTCTGGGTGACGCAGTTTCCTCAAGCGCCGACTCGATAAAGTTTGGCAGGCAACAACTGGAACAAGGACAGATCGATATGTTCACCGTGCTGCGTCTCACCGGGGAAAACCTCGTGGCGAAAGTTCAACTCACACAAATCCGCGCCTCCCGTCTTCGCGAACGCGTGAACCTGTATCTGGCCCTCGGCGGTGATTTCGAGGGAACTGGCGGGCCAAAATAAAAACCAAATACTTGTTATGCCATTTGAAAAATTTGATCTTGAAAACCTTGACAAAGAGCGTCGTAAAGCCCTCGCCAAATCCATTCGAACAACCAGCGTTGAAGAGCTAAAGAAGATCGGCGAAGAGATCTTTCCATACGCGGACGATCCATGGCGGGAAGCTTTCTTCCGATTCATCGCCGAAAACCCTGGCGCCACGTTCCACTACGGCGTGACAAACGACGGCGTTCACATCGTTTACTCCCGAGACAAGGACAAAGGAATGTGGTTCATGCCCGGGACCGGCAAAGGGCCATTGCAAGCGAGAGGCCGGAAGATCATGACGGAAATAATCCAGGGGCATCATTGAATCTTCTCAAGGGACTCGTTGTAGAAGAGCCTTCTCATGCGAATAATCACTAACAATTATCGCGACGCTCAGATTTTGAATCTTGGTTCCGGCGGCGAACGGGGACCATATCTGGTGACGCAGACCGGCGTATCGCCGCGCGATCCAATGCCCAAGACACATATGTTCGTGCTCCGCCCGGACGGATACTGGGTCGATTTTAATGCCTACGCGTCGCAGGGAAAGCCGGAGGCCATGGATGAGATTGTCTTCTCCACCACAACGCAAATAATGGAGACATTTGGGAAATTGTTCGGCGCGCCTCGTGTTCTCGACCTGCCGGTTAACGAAGAGGGACTTAAGGCTTGGATCGAGCGCCAGGAACATGGCGATCCTCTGGAGGCAGCTCGAGCGTGGGCGAAAGAGTACAAGGTGCGGCATCGGAAAGACCGCAGTCGGTAAAGCCGCTATTCAAGAGCGCCGGATATGGCCGCTATGAATGCACCGCCCCTCGCCCGCGTAATTCCCGCTCTCAGTTGGCTGCGAACCTATGACCGAAGCTGGTTGCGTAGCGATGTTTTCGCCGGCATCACGCTCGCCGCATATCTTCTTCCCGCCGGTTTGGGAGATGCGTCGTTGGCCAATCTGCCGCCGGAAGCCGGACTTTATGCCTGCTTGTTTGGTGGACTCGTCTTCTGGCTGTTTTGTAGTTCGCGGCACACAGTCGTCACTGTCACTTCCGCGATCTCATTGCTAACCGGTGCGTCGCTTGGCGAGATCGCCGGTGGGAATACCGCACGCTTCGGCGCGCTCGCTGCGGGAACCGCTTTGCTTGTTGCGTTCATCGCCTTCATCGCGTGGCTCGTCAAAGCAGGAGTCATCGTAAATTTCATTTCCGAAAGCGTAATGACCGGCTTCAAGTGCGGCGTCGCTCTCTTTCTTGCCAGCACGCAACTGCCGAAGCTCTTCGGCTTTAACGCCGCACACGGAGATTTTTGGGAGAACAGCAGCCACTTTTTCAAACATCTGCACGAAACAAATCCCACATCACTTCTTGTCGGAGGAACCGCGCTGGCTGTACTGATTTTGGGAAAGATTTTCCTGAAAAACAAACCGGTATCGCTGTTCGTGGTCGTTGGCGGTATCGTGGCCGCGTCCGCGCTTTCGTTAGGCGCGCATGGCGTAAAGCTGCTCGGTAACGTCCCTCAGGGATTGCCTCCGATTGGTCTGCCAGCCGTTTACTGGCACGATCTTAACGAATTGCTTCCGTTGGCATTTGCCTGCTTTCTCCTAGGCGCCGTAGAAACCGCGGCTATCGGGCGAATGTTCACGGCCAAACACGGCGGGCGGTTTAACGCCAATCAGGAGTTTCTGGCGCTTGCGGCTTCGAACCTGGGCGCAGGACTCGGGCGCGGATTTCCGATCAGCGGCGGCATGTCGCAATCGCTCGTCAACGAAGGCGCAGGCGCGCGCACACCGCTCTCCGGCGCGCTCGCTGCAGGAATCATTTTAGTGGTCGTCCTGTTCTTCTCGCATCTGTTAAGCGCGTTGCCCCAGCCAGTACTCGCAGCCGTGGTGCTCGTCGCTGTTGCAGGTTTGTTCAAGCTCTCAACGCTTAAACAGCTATGGCGTGGTGATCGTCCCGAGTTCGTGGTAGCGATGGC
>DASYDT010000030.1:0-7336 GCA_036499425.1 Candidatus Udaeobacter sp.
CGCCTCCACAATCAAATCCTTTCGCCTGTCCATCGCGAGCGTGAGCGTTTGCAAAACGAAATGATTGCCATAGCGGTCGATGATCACGCCGGGCAGTCCGTCGCTTTCGCTCCAGACAACGCGACGCAGTTTTGGATCGACCTCTCGCCGGTCCCGGTATTCGGAAGCTTGTGCAATGCGGCGACGGAAGAAATCAATGTCAAGATCCTGCCGGCGTCGAGAGAAACGGCGCGCTACAATTTGTGATTTCGAATTGTAAATGGCGCTGCCGATCAGCCGATCCTTGCCGTCCTTGAGCGAGATCACATCGCCGTCGGCGGGATTCCCAAAAACCTTCAGGACTTCACTGGAAAACACCCAATCGTGACCGTGCAAAATTCGCGCCCGCGGTTTGACAACAATTCCGGCCATGGAGAATTCAACGTCCAACGCTCAATTAGTCTGTCATTCCGAGCGGAGTCGAGGAATCTCTCGAAATTAACTCCAGAGATGTCTCGACTTCGCTCGACATGACAAGCGAGTTGAAAATTGGACGCTGAACGTTGAGCATTTGCCCATGCAAATCGCCACACAATCCTCGATCGAGCTAGCCGGAATCCAAAAACTGCGCAGCGGGAAGGTGCGCGAAGTCTTTGACCTCGGGGAGACGCTACTTTTTGTCGTCACGGATCGCATCTCGGCTTTTGACGTGATCCTGCCCGACCCCATTCCGCACAAGGGCGCAGTGCTCAACCAAATTTCCGCGTTCTGGTTCAAGCGGTTTAACGAAATTGAGAATCACTTTATCACAGCGGATTTCGAGCAGTTCCCAACGGAATTGCAGCCATTTCGAGAGCAGCTGGCCGGACGTTCGATGATTGTAAAGAAAACGAAACCGCTGCCAGTGGAATGCGTCGTGCGCGGTTATCTCGCTGGCTCCGGCTGGAAAGAATATCAGGAGTCGCAGAGCATCTGTGGAATCAAACTTCCAGCCGGACTGAAGCAGGCATCGCGATTGCCGGAGCCGATTTTCACACCAGCGACGAAAGCCGAAACAGGTCATGATGAGAACATCGACATGAACCGGTGCGCTCAGATTCTCGGCGAAGAGCTTGCCGATCGCGTGAAAGCGCTGAGTCTGGAAATTTATTCGCGCGGTCGCGATCACGCTGTGCAGCAGGGAATAATCGTCGCAGATACGAAATTTGAATTCGGCACGGTCGATGGAAATTTGCTCTTAATCGACGAATGCCTCACGCCGGATTCGTCGCGTTTCTGGCCACAGGACCAATACGCCGTCGGACAGAGTCCGCCCAGTTTCGATAAGCAATTTGTGCGTGATTATCTGGAGACGCTCGACTGGGATAAGACTCCGCCCGCGCCACGTCTGCCAAAGGATGTTATCGAAAAAACTTCCGCGAAATATCTCGAAGCATTTCGCCGTCTCACGGGCAGCGAGCTAGCGAACACATAGAACGGATCATTGCTTTATCATATCGAGTGAAGTCGAGACATCCCGTTATTTTACCAATCGCTCGCAGCACGGGATTCCTCGACTCCGCTCGGAATGACGTAGATTGATCCGAGATTTGTCTCCCGCGACTGCGGGATCAAAATGACATTATGACCCGGCCCGACGTATTGTTCATCATGACGGATCAGCAGCGGTTCGATACGATCGCTGCGCTTGGAAACTCGCATATTTATACTCCGAACCTCGATCGCCTCGTGCGAAGAGGAATCGCCTTTTCAAATGCATACGCCACATGTCCGGTGTGCGTTGCCGCTCGCTATACGATCCGAACGGGGTGCGAGCCGACGACGACGCGCGTCTTCAGCAATGCAAAGGCAGATCCGGTGACCGGTCAGGCCAAAGAAATGGAAGCGCGTTGCGGACCGTACCTCGCTCGCGTGATGTCGCGCCTTGGGTACCGGACTTTTGGAATCGGAAAGTTCCACACTTATCCGTGGGATGAAGACGTAGGTTACGAAACGCTGTGGCGCAGTGAAGAGACGTATCACCCGCCGGCCCGCGAAGGTGATGACTACGGTTCATGGCTCGCTCGCGAGTATCCGGAATTCGATTTCCTGGAGCAACCAATGGGGGAACGCAGCGAAATGTATTACCTTCCACAGCGCAGCCCGCTTCCAGCGGAGTTGGGCGCAGAGTGGTGGATGGCCGACCGCGCGGCAGAGGAGATTGCAAAGTCAGATGACTCGCGCCCGTTTTTCGGATTTGTGTCGTTCATGGGGCCGCATCCTCCGCTCGCTGCGCCAATTCCTTTCAATCGGATGTATGATCCCGAGCGAATGCCCGACCTCGTTCTCGGCAACGTCGAGGAAGATTACCTGGATGCGGAGATCCCATACATGCGATATGCCGTCTGGGCTGACGCCATCAACCCAGCGCTGGCGAAAATCGTGAAGGCCCGATATTACGGCGAGATCACTTATCTCGATCATTGTGTTGGCAGAATCCTTGATGCAATCGAAGCGCGGCCGAACTCGGACAACGTTGTGATCTGTTTTTTTTCGGACCACGGCGATCTTCTGGGCGACCATCACGGCTGGCAAAAACAAAACTTCTTTGAAGCCGCCTGCCGTGTTCCTTTCCTGCTCAGTTGGCCTGCAAAACTACCCGCTGGAACTGTCCGGAATGAATTGACCAGCCTGGCAGACCTTTTCGGAATTGCCACGGACGCCGCGGGTGCATGCGAACTGCGGGAGGGAATTAATGTTCTCAAAATGCTGCGAGGCGAATGCGCGCCGCGTAAACATCTTGTCGGGATGGTTGAAATTCCCGGCTCACACGATTTCAAAATCATGGTTATGACTGATCAGTGGAAATACATCTTCATGGCCAATGGCGGGCGGGAACAACTCTTCAATCGCAGAGAGGATCCCAACGAGCTGTTGAACTGCGTCAGTTCGCATTCCGGAGTCAGGAACGAGCTATATGCTCTGGCTCTGAAAGCTTGCCACGTTCCCGGCGCAACCGATGCCCTCGACGGTGACAAGCTTCGCGGATTTCCTTTCCGCGAACGAGCACCGAAGCGCATCTATCAATTCGACCGGTCGCACGGTGTGGTCGGATTCCCGGATAAACCACAGGACGCATTGAAGGATTTCGGCCGTGCGACCTTGAAACGATTGAAATGATATGGAGAGCCCTTCAGAAGATCTTGGCCTCGGATTGAAGCCCGGCGATCCGCATTATCGCGCGTACGTCGGTCCTCCGGAAGATTATGATCTGATCGCGGCGATGACGTTTAATCTTTTGACCACACTCGGTTTGCGCCAGCGCCATTCATTGCTCGATGTCGGCTGCGGCTCGCTACGGATCGGACGCTTGCTAATTCCCTACCTGAACCGGGGAAAATATTTTGGTGTGGAGCCCCACGAGTGGCTGGTCAAGGCAGGAATCAAGTGCGAGCTCGGCGAAGCGATTGTGCAAATCAAGCGCCCGACGTTCTTATTTTCCGATTCACCGCAGACAATTGCGAAGGCGAAAGTCTCATTCGATTTCGCGCTGGCTCAATCGATCTTCAGTCATTGCGGGCTGGATATGATCAGCGGTTGGTTGTCCGCAATTTCGCGTTTACTGGCCGACAATGGAGCTTTGATTGCCACGTTTCTGCCCGGCGATGAGGACTCGGTACGGACAGGTTGGGTGTATCCCGACTGTGTAAACTACCGTCCGGCTACGCTGGAGCGCGCAGCCGCCGAAGCGAATTTGCGATTCGAGATCCTGGATTGGAAACATCCCCGGCAGACGTGGGCGCTCTTCGCTGCGCCAGAGTTTGATTCGACATGGTTCAAGAATCAGCCTCTCACTTGGAACGCAGCACTTGAAAGAATAATGCGGCAAAAGCATCAGCCAATAAATCATCCGTGAGCGACGAGAACATTTTTGCGGTCCCGCTCAAGGCGGAAGGTGTCGCCGATTGTTATTTCTACCACACGATGGAACTCCCTGGGTATGGAGTCATCGAAGGCCGGGATTGGGATTTACGCGGCGGAGTAGATGAGTACCTCGGCAAAGTCGATTTTGACGGTCAACGCGTCTTGGAAATTGGTCCGGCCAGCGGGTTTCTCACCTTTGAGATGGAAAAGCGCGGCGCCGACATGGTTTCAGTTGAAGTTACAGAGGACCACGGCTGGGACTATGTTCCGTATCCGGCTAAAAGATTGGAAGAAGTGTTCGGCCCGCGCCGAGTCGTGATGCAACAGCTGAAGAATTCCTATTGGTTCAGTCATGCGGCTCTAGAATCCAAAGCCAAAGTTTATTACGGCGATGTTTACAATTTGCCTGCTTCGCTCGGAGAATTCGACATCGCCGTCATGGGCTCGGTTCTGCTCCACTGCCGCGACCCGCTCCGAATCGTTGAGCAATGCGGAAAAATGGCGAGGAAAGTCGTCATCGCTGACATGTTTCAGCCCGACTTGGAAGGAGCGTCGGTCTGCCGTCTCGCGCCCACGGCGCAGAATTTCCTCTGGCATACGTGGTGGCATTTCAGCACGCAGTTTTTCACTCAGTTTATGGCGGTGATGGGATTCCCGACCTCAGAAACTTCGACGCATCAACAGTATCACCGCGGCAAGCCGTACACGCTTTTTACTGTCGTCGTGCGAAGAGAATGAATGTCATTCTAATCCCGCAATCGCGGGAGAAGAATCTCGGATCAAATCTTTGAGCGCCCGTCCGTCCACGGAAGATGGACCAGAGATGTTTCGCTTCGCTCAACATGACAGGCGGTTTGGGAAATCGCGCCTCTACGAAATTAATTCGCTAATGAGCGACTTCTCTTCCTTTAACTCCGCTACTGACGCGTCGATCTTCGCGCGGCTGAAATCGTTGATCGGCAGGTCTTGCACGATTTCCCATTTGCCGCCGCGCACACGGAATGGAAATGAGGAGATCAATCCTTTTCCGACGTCATAACTTCCATCGGAACAAACGGCCACGCTGTGCCAGTCGTCGCGCGACGTATCGTTAGTGAGCGAGTTAACCGTATCAACGATCGCGTTCGCAGCCGACCCGGCTGAGGAAAGTCCGCGCGCCTTGATCACTGCGGCACCGCGCTGTTGCACCGTCTTAATGAACTCTCCCTTCAGCCATTTTTCGTCGCCGATTACGTCGTTCGCGTGGCGACCGTCGACCCGCGCATTGTAAAAATCCGGATACTGCGTCGAGGAATGATTTCCCCAGATGGTCATGTTCGTGACCGAGCGGATGCTTACACCAGCCTTATGCGCGAGCTGCGCGCGGGCGCGGTTCTCGTCCAATCGCGTCATGGCAAACCAGCGATCGCGCGAAATATCTTTCGCGTTGTTCATCGCAATTAAACAATTCGTGTTGCATGGATTTCCCACTACGAGCACGCGCACATCGGCCGCGGCATTTTTTTGGATCGCCTGACCTTGACCGACGAAAATCTTGCCGTTGACCCCGAGTAACTCCTTCCGCTCCATCCCGGCCTTGCGCGGAACGCTTCCGACCAACAACGCCCAGTTGATGTCGCGAAAGCCTTCATCCAGATCGGCAGTCGGTATGACGGATTCGAGTAGCGGAAATGCGCAATCGTCCAATTCCATGACCACACCTTCCAGCGCACCGAGTATCGCAGGAATCTCAATCAAATGGAGACTGAGCGGCTGATCGGGCCCGAACATTTGGCCGGAAGCAATACGAAACAGAAGCGCGTAACCAATCTGCCCGGCAGCACCCGTCACAGCGACTTTAATCGGAGTTTTCATGATGCAATTAGCCATAAACAACTTGCTGAGCAAAGCCGAAGCGTGGATCCGTCATGTCGAGCGAAGTCGAGACATCCGTGAAGTTACTTGTCGGTTACGCCACGGGATTCCTCGACTCCGCTCGGAATGACAGGAACGGAATCCGCGGTAAATTCTGATTCTCGATGTATCCGACAAAGCTAAGCAAGATTATCAATCTGTTTGAATCGCTGCCGGAAGATGAGCGGCGCGAGACGCTCGTCTCCTACGCGGACAACGCGAAGAAACAGGAGCCTCGCGAAAGTGAGAAGTTCGATCTGGTCGATGTGCGGAAAGACGAGGACTGCACGGACACCGTGGGCGTGTATCTCCAAGTCGATGAAACCGGCAGGGCCCACATCCGCATGACGCTCGGCCCGGAGGTGCAAACGCTTACCCGATCGATGACCGCGATTCTTTGCAAAGGTCTCGAAGGCTCAACGCCACAGGAGATTCTAGATCTCCCGAGCGATTTCGTGACGCGCATTGTGGGCAGCGAACTGATCCGGATCCGCAGCCAGACGATTTATTACGTCCTCACGCGGATCAAAAGCATTTGCAAAGTCTGGCTGGATCGCCAGCGCATGGCGCAAGTGGCGTAGGACCACGCTTTGTCATTCCGAGCCGCGCAGACGGCGAGGAACCTCACACTCGCAGGTTTGATCACACAATTTTGGATGCGTGAATTTCAGATCCTGTGCGAGGTCCCTCGCTTCGCTCGGGATGACATTGTTGGAGTTCCCGCGTGACGTTTGTGTGATTTCGTTTACCATCCCCGCTGGCGCCGATGCCGCGAAATAACGAGCTGAACAAGATCCTTTTGATCGGCTCCGGTCCAATCGTGATCGGGCAGGGCTGCGAATTTGATTATTCCGGAGTGCAAGCGTGCAAAGCGCTGCGCGAAGAAGGTTATGAAGTCGTGTTGGTGAACTCCAACCCGGCCACCATCATGACCGATCCTGAATTCGCCGATCGCACTTATGTCGAACCGATCACTCCCGAAGTGATCGAGGCGATCATGGAACGCGAAAAGCCGGACGCCATTCTGCCGACTATGGGTGGACAGACGGCGCTGAATGCGGCCATGGAGTTGAATCGCAACGGCGCGCTGGCGCGGCACGGCGTGAAATTGATCGGCGCAAACGCGCAAGCCATTGCAAAAGGCGAAGACCGCCAGTTGTTCAAGGAAGCGATGTTGCGCATCGGGCTGGAGGTGCCGCGTTCTGGCGTGGCGCGTTCCCTGGCCGATCTCGATCGGATCGTTGCTGAAATCGGAACGTTTCCGCTCATCATTCGCCCGGCGTTCACTCTGGGCGGGACCGGCGGTGGGATCGCTTACAATCGCGAGGAGCTAGATGTGATCGCTGCTCGGGGGCTGGATCTCTCGCCGGTTCATGAAGTGCTGATCGAAGAGTCGCTGGTGGGCTGGAAGGAATTCGAGATGGAAGTGATGCGCGACCGGATGGACAACTGCGTGGTCGTCTGTTCCATCGAGAATTTCGATCCCATGGGCGTGCACACCGGCGACTCCATCACTGTTGCACCCACGCAAACGCTCACCGACAAGGAATACCAAATGATG
>DASYDT010000031.1:0-21109 GCA_036499425.1 Candidatus Udaeobacter sp.
GTGCGAACTCGAATCCATTGGCGAACCTGTCGATATTCACAATGACCTCGCTTTTGAGGCGCTCATAAGCCACTCGGCAGTGCCGGTGCTGGTAGATTTTTGGGCGCCGTGGTGTGGCCCGTGCAAAATGGTGGCGCCGGAGTTCCGGAAAGTGGCGCGAGAAACAGCCGGTCAATTCGTTCTGGCAAAGGTAAACACCGAAGAGGTTCCGAGCTTAGCTGCTCGCTTTCGTGTCACGGCGATTCCGACAATGGTGTTGTTCGAGAACGGACTAGAAGTGGCCCGTCAAGCAGGGGCGATGCCGGCGCCCGCAATCCGAACATTTATCGAGCAGGCTCAGGTCACTCGAAAATAGAGAAATGAACCTGGATGATGATTTGGAGGAATTCATGAGCTGGGCGACAGAATATATCCACCGCACGATCCGATTGGCACCCGATGGACGTTTACCTCTCGGTTCGTGGCCACCGCATCGCGTGGGCAAAGTTTGTCGCAAACTCAGCGCCATCTTGGTGGAGGGCAGATATTCAAATTCTTTAACCGTGCCGCAACGGTGCGCTCCTTTGGTCGATTCGATCACTTGAAAACGAACGTCATCATCGTTAGCCAGGGAGATAAAATTCGCCTTTCGAAAATCGATCCAGACGACACGGGCGGCGCGAGTAAGAAAAAGGCGTGCAAGCTGTTTTTCGACCTTCGCGGGGAAATCAGCCTCTTACAGGAGAAGTTGTTCGCCGAGCACAAGCGCAGTTTGCTGATTCTGTTTCAAGCGATGGACACCGGCGGAAAAGACGGCGCGCTCAAGGCTCTTTGCTTCGGCTTGAACCCGGCCGGACTCGAAGTGGCGAGATTCAAGGCGCCGACACAAGTCGAGCTCGATCACGATTTTCTTTGGCGCGCTCACAAGATGGCGCCAAACAAGGGCATGATCGGCATTTGGAATCGATCGCACTATGAAGATGTGCTCGTTGTGCGCGTGCACAAACTGGTTGCGAAAAAGGTTTGGAAGGCGCGCTACGGCCAGATTAAGGATTTTGAAAAAATCTTGAGCGCAAACGGCACGACCATCGTCAAGTTCATGCTGCACATCTCGAAAGACGAACAAAAGAAACGGTTGCAAGCGCGGGTCGACACTTCGAAGAAGCGCTGGAAATTTTCGCCAGCCGATCTGAAAGAGCGCGCTTTGTGGGACAATTATCAGGAAGCTTATGAGGACGCGATCAATTGCTGCGCGACCGATTACGCTCCGTGGTATGTCGTTTCGGCCAACCACAAATGGGCGCGCGACGTTGCCATCGTGGAAGTAGTTTTGGGCGTGCTCAAAAAAATGGACCCGCGCTATCCAAAGATTCGGTTCGATCCGGCGGCCGTGAAGATCGACTGACGCGATCAACGCATCAGCGCCATCAGGCGGCTGCGGCTGGTGACTTCGAGTTTGCGAAACATGGCGTACAAATGCTTTTTCACCATGGCCACGCTCAGCGCTAGTTGTACAGCATGGAGAAGGTGATGCCGCCGTTGGCGCCGCTGATTGCTGCTGAACCTTGGTCTGGTCGTGCTCGGCTGCTGGCTGGTCTTGCGTTCGATCCGCCGGATTCACCATTACGAGGCCCGCATCAAAGAGCTCAGCGAGAAATATCGGTCGATCGCGCAGTTTATAGAATAGCGCCAACAATTAGTGATGAGTGATAGGTGACGAGTTGGAGAATCACAAACGTTCCAGATCGTTTTTCTCGGGATCAGTTGAAAAAAGCGACCGATCGGCTGGTCACGGGCGAAGTTGTAATGAGCAGCAGCAGAACGCGTAAAGCTATGCAAACAGGTTCCGAAGCAGCAGGCGACAAGGCTGGTTCCAGCGGTGGGGTGGATCCGCAAAAAGAAGCGGCTTATTGGCGCGAACAACATCCCAAACAACCGTATGCGAAGAACGGCGCATACGAGCAATTCGAACACGCATATAAGACTGGCTACAATTCGTTCTTCAAGTATCGAGGCCAGAATTTCGTAGACGTCGAAGATTCAATTGCGCTCGATTACGAGATGGCAAAACCCGATTCAGCATTGCCATGGGACACCGTGCGCCCCGCAGTAAACGCGGTCTGGGAAAGAATGACCGGTCTAATCAGTCCGCGCGACCCTGGACGCGGTGTGCGCGACTGGATTTGAGCTGGCGCGGGTTGAGGCAAGGCAGTTGGAAGAAGTAAGAAGTATGAGCTGACACAGCGCTATCTCTCCCGAGTTGTAGTTTATTTGCATCGTTTCCTTTTCCTAGCCGGACCGGTTTTCTTGGCCATTCAAGCATTTTCGTTGTGAGTATCGGCGATCTTCAGCGCTTGCGTGCTAATTTTCGCCTGTAGCCAACAGAACCCTAAAATCCCTTTCGCAAAGTCGGTGCGAACGCTGACAACGCCGTCGGCGCGAAGCATACTACGTGGAGATGCTTGAGCCTTCTACCGAGAACGTCGGTCAGATAATGGGCTCCCAGATAAATCCGGGTCAGCCCGACGAGCAGGATGCAGAAGCACGCGCCCACCGCGCAGGCCAGACGCGCGGCACGGTTCCGGACGTTTTTCCAGGCAAGCAATGCGAGGAAACCGTAGAACAGAGTCGCTCCCATGGTGTGCCCGCTGGGGAAACCGTAGTTGGAAAGCGTCACCAGCGGGTTCTCCAACACGGGGCGTTCGCGATGGAAAAAATGTTTCAGAACCACGTTGAGCGTGCTGCCGCCGACCATGACGAATGCGAATAGAGTAGCGACCTGCACGATTGGGTCGCCATGCGACACGTCCTCGGCGATTTCACCGAAACACCGGCCGCAAATCAGAACAACGAGAACGCCGACGGTCAGATGCAAACCGGCATAGCCATGCGGCGAAAGCCTGTTCTGTGAAAACCGAATCGGTTTCTGGAAGCGGCTGCCTGTCATGCCGGGCATCCAGCCATTCCCGGTCCGGACAAACTCTTCCGTTGAGAAAAGATCGAATGCGCCGCGCTCCGCTCGCCAGCGGTATTGGGAGATCTTGACGCGCTGCCTTTCAATTTGAATCACGTTTAACGAGTTGGGCTGACCGCGTCCACGCGTAGAGGTGGTCGTGCCCGAGGCGACGACGAGCGCGGAGTAATTATCGATCTTGTAGCGCGTGATGGTGCGGCTCGTCCCAGCGACATGAAAATGGCCGGCCAGCAACATATCGATCGGAATTTGAGCGAGGATTTTCATGGCCGGCCGGGCACGAAACACTACCCGATCGCCTTCGACGCCGGACGGCAGATCAAACGGATGATGGGTCACGACAATTTTGATGTGTGCCGGCAGCAGGGTTGCAAATCGGGCGCGCAGTTTTGCGAGTTGTTGACGGTTGATCCGGCCGTTCTTGCCCGTAAGCGCACGGGCCGTGTTGACGCCGGCGACGGCAATCTCGTCGTCGAGATAGAACGGCTCCAGATCCTCTGAGATGTAGCGGCGGAAATGGTCGAGCTTGTGAAAGAGCCGCGCGAAGACGTTGTGCAGCGGCACGTCGTGATTTCCCGGAACAACAATTTTCGGGAATGGGATCGCATCCAGAAATTTGCGCGCTTCCAGGAACTCCGCCGTGCGCGCCCGCTGGGTCAGGTCGCCCGAGATAGCGACCAAATCCGGTTTGGTCACGCGGATGAAGTCGAGCAGTCCGGGGATGATGGCAGGATCGACCTTCCCAAAATGCAAATCGGAAAGATGGATTAAAGTGCGCATCACTCGCCCGCTGGAACGATAACGCGCAGCGCGCGCGGCCGCGACCGATAATGCAGTGGGGACTCCATCCATTTTACTTCGCCATCGGCGGCGACGAGAATGAGATGGCGACGTGCTTCGACAAAGGCTTCCTCGCCCAGATAAGCCTCGAAATCCTTTTCCTGGGCTAAATGTCCGAGCAGCGCACGTAAAGCCAGGCGGATCAGTCCCCAGCGTCCGACGCGACGAGTCAGATAGAGGCCAAGTTTTCCAGCGTCGAGGCGACGGCGCGCGCCGATCCGAAAACCGATCATCTCGTATTCATTATTGCCGACGAAGAGAAACGGAGTCTCGCGTCTTAACGTTTTACCTTTGACCTCGATACGGAGATCGAGAAAAGGAAATCGACGAAAGGCATGCATACTGGCCCAGATGAATGCCGGCCACTTTCCCATACGCAGTCGCATCTGTTCGGCGACCCGGCGATGCACTGTGCGGGGATAAATCCCGAGGCTTGAGTTATTAACGAAGACGCGCCCGTTCACTTCGCCTACATCGACGCTGGCAACGTGGCGTCGGACAATCGTCCGCACCGCGCCCTCGAGATCAAGCGGGAGGTGCAGGTCCTTGGCAAAGTGATTGAGCGTACCCAGCGGCAACACGCCTAATATCTTTTCAGTGCTCACCAGTTCAGCGGCGACAGTGCTGACGGTTCCGTCGCCTCCAGCGGCCACGATCATCTCATGATCTCCGGCTACAGCTTGTCTGACGGCGGCACTCATGTTTTTTCCAGCCACCGAAATGACTTCAGCATTCACGCCTGCCGCACCGAACAATCCTGCGATCATCGATTGCAGATTGGCGGACTTGGCGACATTCCCGGCGCGGGCGTTGAGGATGACGATTATCTAATGAAATCGCATCTGCTCGTTGTGCTGATTGCTGCCGACGTCGCTTTTTCAATCGTGTCGATCGCCTTTGCCACGTTACCCCTGCCGCTTTCTTTTTGGCGTTTTACGCTTCATTTTTCCTCCAATTTTGCTGTGTTGGCACCGCGCGGTTTTCCCTCATGTTTCTTCCCCCTTTTTTGCCTTTTTCGCTCTGAAAGCGAAGCAATGCGCAAATCATGAAATTGGTGGAAGCACCAAGTGTCCCCAATGGGGGGACAAAATTGAGTCGCCGTTAGCCAACGGATGTTTACTTATGTAAAATTCGAGACGCTTAATTCTGGCTGAAGTTGGACAGCCCAACGTACGAATCCAAAAGTCCGTGCAACCGCTTCCGTGCGTTTTGGCAGGTCATTCAGATTTCCTTTTAGAACTTCAGTAAAGCTGTTGAACAGCGACCAAAGCGTCCTCGCCTGAAACTGCTCGTGTCGAGGATTACGCCACTCCTTTAAGATCGAGGGGATCTGCCGTGGAGTACACGCCCGAACGTCTGTGGAGCGGATGATCAAGTCATGAGCCGAGGAATCCGACAGGTTCTTTCCTTTGTAAGCACCGATTTCTCTTTTCGCCGCCACGCGATTTGAATGGCTAATGACGCAGCCTCGTCGGCAGCGGGGATGCGTTATCTAAAGCGGCGCTAACCATGCCAGTTGTCTGGTATAGGAGCGTCGTCGAGTGCTACCCCGTGGATAACGTCAGCTAACGTAAGACTGATTTGATTGGGCTTAGTTTGACGAGGCTATCATTGCGGAGTCTCGCGGCGCACCTCGCGAGCTTTCTTGTCAGCGCGCAGCCCCTCAAATCGAGGATGGCGAAGCATATTGTTTTGCGTCCATTCGGTAAAGCCTATCTCGGCGACCAACTCGGGTTTGACCCAATGAATTCCGGGACCGCGGGGCAGCTCGCCTTTCTGAAAAGGCGATTGGGACCTTTCAAGCCGCTCAAGTCGGCGGCGTAAATCGACCAGCATTTCTTGGTTGAAACCCGTACCGACTTTGCCGGCATAGACCAATGTTTTCCCGTCCGACTCATAATACCCCACAAGGAGCGCGCCGAGTCCGGCGCGCGAGCCTTGGGGATCGGTGAAGCCGCCGATCACGAGCTCCTGTTCGTTAACGCATTTGATCTTGACCCAATCCCGGCTGCGCTTGGAAACGTATAAGCTTTGGCATCGCTTGCCGATGATTCCTTCTTGATGGCGGCGACAGGCTTCGTGGAAAAGCCGCACCCCTTTCCGCGACTTGAACTCGGTCCAGCGAATGCGCTCAGACCACTTCATGGCTTCACGAAGCAGGTTTTTGCGCTCGATTAAAGGCAACGACCGAATGTCGTAGCGCTCGATATAGAGAAGATCGAAGACGTAAAAGTACGCGGGGAACTCGTTTGCGCGACGCCTGATCTCCTCCTGGTCGCGCAGATGGAATCTCTGCTGAAGCAGTCGGAAGACCGGCTTTCCATTCTTGTCGAGGCTGACAATCTCGCCATCGATCAGTGCAGGCTTTGTAAGGCTCGCCTTGAGCGCGCTCGGGATCTCGGGAAACCAAAGAGTGTCATCGTGTCCATACCGGCTAAGAAGTTGCACCTTACGCCCATCGAAACGGCCGAGGATGCGTTGGCCGTCAAATTTCGGCTCAAAAATCCAGGTTGGATCGTCGAATGGATCGGAAATCAGAGTGCAGAGCATCGGCGGCACGAATCGGGGAAGCGGCCCCGGTTTGAGCGAGCCTAATGCGCTTTGCCTCCTCACGAGAGGACGTGAACCTGTATTAGGTTTGTCTAATATGGCTCTGGTCGTACGCATTTTTTTGAATGGCTAATACATGCCGAAACTCGTCGCCGCGGAAAATCCCAAACTAACAGAGCTCACCGACAATCTGTTACGCGGGCTAAGATTGATGTTGTAAAATATAATGGCAGAAACTGCCTTCGCGTGTCCCTTATTTAAGCCACGGGCATCGCACACAACGCAGTATGTTCGACGCAAAGAAGGAGGCGGATGCGAAGAATTCATTAGAGTGAGAATTAATGAACTGAAAAACGCGGTGTGGCTATGAGCATTCTCCAATCACCGGTAGCTCCGACGACGCGGCAAGACCACGAAAACACCATCGAGGTGAGTCTGGAAGACTTCGAGCAGTTTTTTAACACGATAGATCCCTCGCCATTTCATCGAAAGGATTTGGACCACGATTTGGAGGAGTTCATCGTGAGCTGGGCAACGGAATACCCGCTCAACGAGCCGCTCCGGTTGGTCGTATATCTGCAAAATCGCCCCTCCGGCACGGACGCGCAGAACGTGATCGAGCAGGCCGTGCACAATTATTTTGTTTACAAGACCGATTTGAATCAACGCGAGTTCAAGCTGCTCCTTCGGGAAGGCCGCCTGAGTTTGCTGATTGGCCTGGTTTTTCTAACGCTTTGTCTGAGCGGAGGGCAAATGGCTAGCCGGTTACAAATTCCCGGCGCTAGTATCGTAGAGGCCAGTCTAACGATTGCCGGCTGGGTAGCGATGTGGCATCCGATGGACGTGTTCCTTTATGGATGGTGGCCGTTGCGACGGGAGGGCAAGGTTTATCGCAAACTCAGCGCCATACCCGTGCAAGTCAGATATTCCGCCGTACCAGGAGAGGCGAGCAAATTTCTTGTCCACTCCGGCGTATGAAAACAAGCGTTGTGGTTGTCTAGCAGTTTACCTGGAACCGCTCCTGTTGAAAAAGTACGTGGGAGCACATTCACTTGCTGTTCTGAGAGAGAGCATGAAATTTGGTCCGTGATGAGAGCTCCTGTTGTAACTCTGAACGACCGGGCCAAGGCAGCGCCGATCCAGAGGCGGCTCGCTAACGCTGGCATTGCAGCTGAGATTGACGATGAGCTTCTCGAAAAGCTTTGGTTTGTATCGAAGGAAGAAGCCGACGCCCGGATCGATGTTCCAATGGATCAACTTGAGCGCGCGCAAAAGCTTTTGCTCGAGTGGGACGCGTCCGAAGGAATATTGCGCGAGGCAATTCGCTGCCCTGAATGCCAGTCATTACAGGTTCATTATCCGCAGTTTGCTCACAGGTCCCTCATTCCGAATCTAATGATGGGATTTCTGGCCGGGATCGGCTTGATCGAGAAGGAATACTATTGCGAGAACTGTCATTACACCTGGCCAAAAGACGGAACCAAGCGTTCCATTTTGTATCTGGAGAGAAAGCCCTATCGTTTCGTCGACGGAATCGAACAAACCATGTTGCGGCCGAAGCCGGCGCAATCCCAGTCCACGGGCTAATGGTTTGCCACGTTATCCAGAGCTCGGACTTAGTCTCACCGAGATAAGAACGGCTGGAGTTGTTATCGCATCAAGGCCATCAATCGGCTCCGGCTGGGGACCTCGAGTTTTCGAAAAATCGAGTGAAGATGTTTCTTCACCATCTGCACACTCAGGCCGGTTTCGTCGGCAATCTCTTGATTGGCGCGACCTTCGCAGGCGAGGCGCGTGACTTCTTGCTCGCGCGAGCTGAGTTGTGCGAGATGCGCGAGACCCGCGTCGGCCTGCAAGCGCGCGGCTGCGACGGGAGCCTGCATTTCTTCGCATTGCACGAGAAAATCCGGCGGGGTGAGTCCGACGGTATTGAGATGCGTGATTTTGATCGTTATTCGCATATGACCCCATTTTGGATGATGAAAAGATTCCTGCTCAATTGCTGGCTGAGCTGCGTTAACTCCGGATGCTTTTTCCCAACGTCGCTTGAGCCGGCGACAACCATCGAGAATCTCATCCGGAACCGGCCCTTCGGCTTTCAGTTCTCGAGAAGCTACCGGTCCTACGCGCCAGGCCAGACAAAACTCCCGCGCCGCCTTGTTTTGATATGCCAGCTTGAGGTTCCAGCGCAGCAGCATGGTCGGCAACGGCAGCCGGCGTAAAAATGTTTCAAAAGCGGCGCGGGCGGAATGTTCACGCTCGAGCGATCTGATGCGACGCAGCGCAATGTTGAATTCCGCATACAAGCGACGGAGGAGTTTGATCTCCGGCTGGCGTGTCTCACCCTGCCGACCGCTTCGCATGATCGTGATTACACAAGCAAGTCGTGGCCCGCTCCAAAAGCAGAGGCCGATCGCGTGCTTGCATTTGCGCGGCTTCATGTAATCGCGATAAAAGGCCGACTTCAACAGATCGCCGCGATCGGGAAAGACATCGATGTCGCGCACGATCTGGCTCCGTGGGTGCGCGGATAAAAATGCTTCCAGCGGCTCGGCCTCAATTGGTCCATCGGGAATCGAGTGCTGCCACTTCGCGATCATCGGGCGCACGGGATTGTGTTGCAGAGTCAAGCCGAGGTTGCGCGAGGGGAACGATTCGGCGAACACCCGCTGCGCCGCCGTCCAGAACGAGTCGACATCGACTGCCGAATGCAACGCGAAAAGTGACTTCTCCAAAACTGCCGCGTCGACCGCCGTTTTGCGTGCTCTGGATCTTTGTGCCGCCTGTTTCAGCGCATGCGCGATTGCATCAATCAAAGCTCGTTCGTGAAAAGGCTTCGTTAGGAACTCAACTGCACCGGCTTTCATTGCACGTACCGACATCGGGATATCGCCGTGACCGGTAATAAAGATCACGGGTATCCTGCTACCGCGCTTTGTCAGCTCGCGCTGTAAGTCGAGCCCACTCAGGCCCGGCAGCTGCACGTCGAGCACGAGACACGCCGCGCCTTTCGAACGTTTGTTTCGCAGGAAATCTCGCGCGGAAGAAAACGGCCTGACCCTGAATCCTGCCGACTCGATCAAGCGCTCCGTGGAGCGGCGGAAAGAAGCATCATCATCTACCAAATAGACGAGCGCCGCTGGCTTTATCATTTGTTAGACGACGCTGTTTCAGACCGGCAACACGAAAGAGAACGTGGCGCCTCCGCTTTTGTTACGCCTGGCTGAGAGCTGGCCACCATAGCCTTGTATGATCGAGCGACTGATACGCAGCCCCATGCCCATTCCGTCTGGTTTGGTGGTGTAAAAAGCGTCAAACATGCGAGCGGCCGTTTTTGGGGCGAACCCAACACCCTTATCCGTAATCGCAACGAGAACAGCGGGCTTCCGATCTAGCTTGTCGCGTCCCGCGCCGATCGCCAGAATGCGCTTCTCCCTTGGCACGCCCGTCATCGCTTCGATCGCATTCACGACGAGGTTGAGCAAGACTTGCTGAAGCTGCACGCGATCGGCATGAACAGTAAGTGCGTCTTTTGGCAGTTTCGTTTTAACGGTGATGCGATGCTCGTCGAGGGAATGTTTTGCGAGAGTCAGCACTTCGCCGATCAGCTCGCGCACGTTCAATTCGCTGGGCTCGCGACCCCAGCGTGTCGTTAGCGCTCGAACGCGTGAAATGATGTCGCTGGCCCGGCTGGCGTCGCTCACGATATTGCGGAGCGCTTCTCGCTGTTTCTTCTCCACGCCTGGTTTGCCGACAAGCTGTAGAGAGAAGTTGCCGTTGTTGACGATCGCACCGAGCGGTTGATTGATTTCGTGAGCGATAGAGGCGGCCGTTTCTCCCATGGCTGTCATACGGCTCACGTGCGCCAGCTCGGTCTGGGTTTCTTGCAATGCTTTTTCGGCCTGCTTGCGCTCAGTTACATCAACAACCATGCCGATAAATTCGAGCTCACGATTTCCTCTCTCCAGCGGACGCCCGACGCTTTGGTGGTATCTGATCGAGCCGTTTGGTCGAATGATTCGATATTCCAGTTCGAACTCACTTTTTTCGCGCACCGCCTTCTTGAGCGTTGCTTCGACAAAAGGCAAATCTTCGCGATGAATTAAGCGTTGCGTGTTCTTTTTGGTTGGTTTGAACGTGTCGGCATCGAGACCAAAGATGCGGAAATGTTCTCGTGACCAGAAGCATTCTCCCGTCGCGACGTTCCAGATCCAACTGCCGACCCGACCAATCCGCTGCGCCTCCGCCAGGTGAGCCTCGCTCCGGCGCAGTTTCTCTTCGGCGCGCAATTGGTCGGTGACGTCAATCATGGCCCCGACATATTCCACCAAGTCGACGGTGTTGTTAAAAACCGGCTGAGCTACACTGCGAATAATACGGATCGTACCGTCCGGCCTAACAATACGACACTGCGTTTCAAATTCCGTCTTCTCCCGGATTGCGCGCTCGAATGCTTCAACGGCAGAAACTCGGTCCTCGGGGTGAATCGACTTAATTGCGACTGCATACGGCGGTGTCCCGAGTTTTGGATCGAGCCCGAGAATACGAAAATGCTCTTCCGACCAAAATAATTCACGCGTCGCCAAGTTCAGCGCCCAGCTTCCGGTGTGACTTAGTCGCTGGCCCTGTGCGAGGTAGGCCGCATTACGCCGCAGCTCTTCCTCCGCCCGTTTAATTTTCGTGATATCTCGGCTGATCGTCGCGAGCGCAAGCGGACGTTCGCTGCCTTGTTCGTAAATTACGAAGCTATTCACAAGCATCGGGATTGCCGCGCCGGTTCCGAAATGACGAAAACCAACCTCGCCCTGCCAGGTGCCATTTCGTCTCACGGTAGGAAGAATCTCTTGCTCGACGCGAGGCAGCTCTTGTTCGATGACATAGTCGGTAATGCGCGTAGTGCGAGCCTCTTCGCTTCCTTTCAAACCGACTAGTTTTTGTCCCGCACTGTTGACGTAGAAGACCACGCCTTCTGGTGAGGCCATGCCAATAAAGTCAGCGCTGTTTTCGACGAGCGATGCAAGCTTGCGCTGTTCCTCTTCGGCCCGTTTGCGTTCGGTTACGTCCCTGATTACACCAGCAACGCAATCGACTCCGTTGCGGTCTTCAATGGGAAAATAAGTGATGAACAAATCCCGCTCGCCGAGTCTTGGACTGTGGTGGCGAAGCTCGTATTGGACTACATTTCCCTGTAGACACTCGGTCAGTTTGCGCTTCGCAATTTCCAATATGCGTTTATCCGTTAACAATTCGCTGACGAGATGTCCCTCGACCTGTTCTCTTTTCAGTCCGCGAAAATCCAAAAAGGCGCGATTAGCGAGACGAAAGCGATAATCGCTGTCCACCACGCAGATCATCTCTTCCGATCCTTCGACTGCCTTTTCGTACTCGCGCAGCCTTTCCTCGACGCGTTTGCGCCCGGTGATGTCGAGGATAAGCCCGACGAAGTAATGCACCGAACCATTCGCTCGCCGCTTGCATTTCGCCGACATAATGCTGTGGATGACGTGGCCGTCTTTCCGGATCCAACGTTTCTCGAGCGAGTAGCCGTCAATCTCCCCGGCGAGGACGCGCTTAAACTGCGCAACGTCCGCAGCCAGGTCTTCGGGATGCGTCATTTCGGGCCAACTTTTTTGCAGCAACTTGCTCCGCTCATATCCGAGGATGCGGCAAAGCTCATCATTGACCTCGATGATTCCTTTGGTGGGTGAGGTGATCGCCATTCCGATGAGGCCGAGATCGAAATACCGGCGGAACGGGACATCCGATTGACGCAAGGCTTCTTCAGATCTGCGGCGCCGTGCCTCGATCTTACCCGCTGCTTTTCTTTTCAGGCTACGAGCGCGCCGCTTCCCCGGCGTCTTTCGTCGCCGCAGGTCGACGGTTTCCGCTCGAGATATTGCCACAATTAAAAATTGTTACCAAGTCTGCTGGCAGTCGGCCTGCAGACTTCAAGCTATGCTGTCAGAAGCCTATACTTCAAGGCAACAATGAATACGAAAAGGTAACTTTAGTTACCAAGTCATTCAATGACTTGTGGTGTTAAAGCCAAGTTCGATTCGCATGGTCATCGCTAGTTCGCAATTGTAATTTGGGAACTTAAGTTACGTCGTCTAACTAGAGCTTTTCCAGCAGAATAGCAGCATGGATGACCTCAAAAACGAACTCTGCAAGCGGATTAACCAGCGAATCAACGTGCGTGGATACTGTGTGGTGTACGACCACGAGCTTGGGCACATTTGGCCACCAGAAGCAGCGCTCCGTGAAAAGCAAATTCAATTCATCGAAAGATTCGCTGAACAAAATGGTCTGGCCGTTACCATCCGGGACACCGGAATTAATGCCACCTTCAAAAAGAAGGCCGCTCCACACGAGCAAGTGAACCCGGATTTAAAAACGCTGCCAGAAGTCGCGAACGCAGGTTTCGCGCAACAAGACAGCCGTAAAATTACGTCGTTTCGGCGGCCCGATTTCAACGCACACGTCTGACACGCGTCGAAAAGGCGGCGATCCGTCGAAAAAGGCCACCTAAGTTACCAACTTTTGCGGCGACTCAGCGGCGATTCCATTAATGCGCATGAAATCAAATTGTCGCGCTGTAGCATTCGGGAACCGACGCTGAATGCGACAAGTGAAAACCACTGTCGATTTAGAAAAAGAAGATCATTATGAGAAAATTATTGGCTCTTACCTGCTTGGCATTTGTTGCCTACGCCCAGGCACAAACCACCACCACTTCATCCACGATCTCAAGCCCTGGCACGACAACCTCGAGTACGAGCAATACGTCGGGAATCGTGACCGATTACACTCCGGGAGCAGCAATCGTTCTCGACCCTGGCACGGGAAAGCCGGTGCACTTCTTCATTGGCAAGAAGGTCAAGGTCTTGGGTCCCGATGGCAAAGTGATCGCGGAGACTGATCTCAAGAAAAATGCCAAGGTCCGCTTGCGCCTGGTGCAGGAGGGGGATCGTACCGTGGTGGACAGGATCGCCGTGGAAGAAAAGTAATTCGTGGCCGGTAAATCATAGCTGATCAGGAGCACCCGCCGGGCAGCAAGTCTCTGCCTGCGCCCGGCGCGCGCCTTCTCGCTGACAAGAATCGGACATCATGGCTCTACCGTGGAACATCGTAATCAAAAATGTTTCACCCAATGATGCGCGAATTCCGCTGGAGAAAAAAATTCGCCAGAAAATCGCCAAATTTGAAAGGTTTCTCAAACATTTCCCCCCGGACGCGGTGCATTTGCAGATCGTGCTGGAGCGGCATCCGCGAAAAGACCTCTACACCGCGTCACTGACCTTGCGCGTGCCGTCCGATATTCTGCACACTCAAGAGTCTGGACGCGATCTGGTCGGCGCGATTGATGACGCGGTCAAAACGCTCCTGCGCGAGTTGGAAACCTATAAATCGGACCTGCGCGGCGAAGAATCCTGGAAACGAAAGGAGCGTCGCCAGAAGCTGCGCCAACTAAAGGCAACAGGCTTTGCGACCGAACCGCAGGCGCAAGGAGAGGGTCCACAGGAATATAAGGACATGGTGCGGGAACTTTTCCAGCGCCACTACAAGGAGTTGTTGCGGCATGCGCGCCGGCACATTTTGCATGACGAGCTGGCCGGCGATCTGCCGAAGGACAAAGTTTCGGCGCGGGACGTGTTGAATGAAGTGGAGCGCCGCGCCACAGCGAAAGCAGAGGAGGGGCCGAAGCGCGGAAGCTGGCTGGAGTGGTTTTATCATCTCATTCATCAGGAATTGAAACGTCAGCGGCTGTTACTGGGGCAAAGCAAACGAAACAGTCGCTCGATCGACCAGGGTCAAGGTCCGACGCAAAAGACCGGAACGAGCGGGGCCCAGCCGCGGGCGAGTTCCCTCCCTCGCGATTCTTACAGTCTCCCGGACGAAAGCGTCGCGCGCAAGGACGTTGTCGCCCAGGTCGAGGACGACATGCGCAATTGACCCCGGCCGGAACGAGAGGTTTTCGAACTGTATTATGTGGAGGGATTGGAGCCGGAAGGAATTGCAATGGTCACACAACGTTCGCCGACTGCCGTCCGGGAAAATCTCGCGTCGATTCAACGCCGGTTGCGCGAGGGAATACTCAACCGTGAGGCGGTCGCATGAGCCCGCATTTCGCGGCGGATACTGAAATAGAGAACTTAAGTTACCAGCCCTATGCGGCACGCACAGGCGAAAGCTAGATAGACGCAAATTTCGCATACAACTCAACAAACCTAAATTCATGAAACGTTTTTTCATTACCCTGCTAGCCATCTTGTCATTTGGCATGAGAGCCGTGCCGGCAGCCGAGCAAGACACTGGGCGCGTAACGCCCGCGTCCGGTGATCCCGGTTATGCACAAGTGTCGGACAACGATAAACAAATGGATCGCGCGGTCGAAAACGCGCAGCGAACGCTTGGCTTTTTCATAGCGGCTCTGAAGGCGAAACAGGGCGGCGACACCGTGTTCGAGATCAAAAAAGGATTCATTGACGGCGACAAGGTCGAGCACCTTTGGATGAAGCGGATTACCTACGATGGTAAGAATTTTCACGGCGAGATCGACAATCGCCCAAGAGAAGTGAACAACGTTCACCTCGGCCAACGCTTTACCGTGGCGCCCGAAGCCGTGAGCGATTGGATGTTCTTGAAGGACGGAAAACTAATTGGCGGCTACACGACGCGGGTGCTTTACGCGCGACTTTCGCCCGAGGACAAAGCGGAATTCGATAGACATGCAGAATTCAAAATCGAATAGGAGGGAGAGCGGGAAAATGAAAACGATCATTTCGGCAGTGAAATTTGTCATTATGACAGCAACGCTCCTATTGGGAGCTCTCGGCCTCGATGGATGCGCTGACTATGCTAGCGTCGGCATCGGTTACAGCGACGCGTACTACGTCCCGGATTACAGGCCGTTCTATGCCGAGTATTTCTTCAATGGTGTTCCTTACTGGGGACCCGATATCAACTATATCAGGAAGAAGGTTGTAATCAGGGACGTTCATAGACATGTCAATGTGAGCAGAAACATCTACTACGGAGGTCACCATATCGTGCGCGGCTGGCGTCGAACCGGTGCGGCGTACGGCGAAAGACAACTTAGGTTACCAAGCTATCATCGAATCAAGCGGCGAAGCTAACTACAAAAGAACCATCAAAGAAAAAGGAAATTATGACAACAACACAACAAGCACAATCAACTCTGCTCGCGGCCGCAGAAATCAAAGGAACCACAGTTCAAAACCTACAGAACGAGGACATCGGCGACGTCGATGAATTGCTCATCCGCTACCAGGATGGGGTGATCAGGCTCGCTGTCCTTAGCGTTGGCGGTTTCCTGGGATTGGGTAGCACAAGAGTCGCAGTGCCGTGGGCGGCATTCGACATTGCAACCCTACGTGATGGCACGATTAGGATGACCTTGGATGCGACAAGAGAGCAGCTCGAAAAAGCACCGCGGACCGAGGACAAGAATTACCGACGGCTCTACACAGGTGAAGTAGTTGAGCCAATCTTCGACTACTGGGAAATCGAGTACGTAGATTAGCCAATCCGACTGCCACTAAATGAGATTTTGAAACGCGGGCCGAGAGCAACCCTGCCTCCTGTCGCCGACGGCATTGGCGCGCAATTCGTTATGAGCCTTCAGCGCACCGTCGCTCGCGGAGTTGAAGTGCGTTGAAGTGCGCGTGCTGATTGACGATGTCAGCCATTTCAACCTCTCGTTAGGCCGGCAACTACGTCGCCTTCCGCGGGTCGAAGTGTGAGATGTCCCTGAGTTTCTCCCAAATGCGCGTTCTTCGTTCTTTCTTGTCCTTCGCTACGTCGGGATGATGCTGACGCGCGAGTTTGCGAAACGCTTTCTTGATGTGGGCCTCGCTCGCGTCGCGGGGGACGCCGAGCGTGGTGTAGTAATCCTGAAACTCAACCGCCATTCCCGTCGCGCCTCGCCGGTTCCGGCTCGCTGAGATCGTTGATCACGACGGTGGCGGGGCGAAGCACCTCGCCTCCGCGATAATAGTAACCCGGCTGGTAAACTTCGAGGACGGCGTCGTCTGGCATCGAGGCATCGCGACGCACCCGCAGCGCCTCGTGTCGATACGGATCGAAAGTCTGGCCAACAGTGTCTTCGGTCTCGACGCCGTGGCGTCGCAGGAGTTGGTGCAATTGTTGCAACGTCATATGCACGCCGGTGCGGAGCTGGTCCGGTGAAGCGGATGGATCAACCGTGAGTGCGCGTTCGAGATTGTCGATCACCGGCAGCAGCTCGCGCATGAAACCTGACTTCTGCGCAGTTGCGCGGCGATCGCCTTCCTGCGCGCTGCGCTTCTTGAAATTGTCGAAGTCGGCGGCGAGGCGAAGGAACTTGTCCTGCGCACTGGCCAGGTCTTCTTTGAGTGATTTCACATAAGCCACCACCGCGCGCGTGGAGTCGCCCGCCAGTCCGCAAGCCTCCTCACTTTTCTCGCTCATCTTCCCTTCCTCTTTTCCACCGTCACGTAATGCACGGCACCGCGACTCCACACGCGCAAGAGCACGCGATCGCCCGCGACCTCGCCCGTCGCGCGGATTACTTCGCGCGCATTCGTCACTGATTTGCGATTCGCTTCCACGATGACATCGCCCGCTTGCATACCCGCTGCGGCCGCGGGTGAATCCGGATCGACATCGACGACGACCGCGCCCTTCACGTCATCAGGAATGTTGAACTGCTGACGCGTGCGCGCATCCACATCGGCGATGGTGGCGCCATCGAGCAGATCGGATGATGCTTCCGGCTGGTGCGAGTTCGGCATTCCGCTTCCGGCCAAGCCTTCGCCTTTCAATTCGTCGAGCTCGACCGTGAGCGATTGCTCTTTGCCATCGCGCACAATCTTAATCGGTACCTTGGTGCCGGGAGGCGTTTGCGCCGTCATGAAACGGAGCTGCCAGTTATCGACGACTTTCTTGCCGTTGAATTCAGTGATGACGTCGCCCTCTTTCAGTCCTGCCTTCGCGGCCGGCGACGCGGGCGTCACTTCGCTCGCCAGTGCGCCGGACTGGTTAGGTAGTTTGAATTCCTGCGCGAGATCGGGTGTGACCGGTTGAATGACAACTCCGAGATAATCGCGCGTAACTTTGCCGGTCGTGATCAATTGATCCATGACGTTGCGCAGCAGGTTGATCGGCACCGCGAAACCGACACCCTGATTTCCGCCGGTGCGGCTGAGAATCGCTGTGTTGATTCCGATTAGCCGGCCTTCCGCATCGATGAGTGCGCCACCGGAGTTGCCCGGATTGATCGAGGCGTCCGTCTGAATGAAGTCCTCGTAATCGACAATCCCCATTCCGCCGCGACTGTTCGCGCTCACGATCCCACTCGTGACCGTCTGGCCGACACCGAACGGATTACCGACCGCGAGCACTATATCGCCAACGTCAACGTTGTCGCTGTCGGTCACTGTGATGGCAGAAAGCGTTGTGCCATCCACCTTCACGACCGCGAGATCCGTATGCGGACCGGTGCCGATAATTTTGGCGGTGAATTCTTTTCCATCCGGGAGCACGACCCTTACCTGATCGGCCGCCGCAACGACGTGGTTGTTGGTAGCGATGTAGCCGTCGTCGGTTAGGATCACACCGGAGCCGAGGCTTTGTTCGCGCCGCTGACGGGAAACGCTGCTGTCGCCCTGACGCGGTCCAAAGAATTGGCTGAGCGGTTCATCGAGTCGCGGGACGCCGCGCGCTCTTCGCGCGGTGAAAATGTTGACCACGTTTGGCGATACGCGTTTCGCGATCGGCGCGAAGCTCGTGGCGGGATGAGTATCGCGCGCCACCGGCGCATCCTGCACATTGAGCTTCACGGCCGGCGCGGCGGCGGCGATTTCCGGCACGAGAAGAATCGTTAGGCAAACGACCGCGGCAAGGACGCGACGGCGGCAGATAGTTACAGACTGCTCCATAGGTTTCCTCCTCCAGGCAGCGAATGCCTGCTCTGTCAGTTCGAACCAGTTCGAACGAAGAGTTTGGTAACCTAAGTTCCTGTTTCCGCCGGATGCGGCGCAAACTACCAGATTGTATCGGCCTCCATTGGCCCCGCGAAAGGCTACCTAAGATACCAAGTGGTACCGGACTTCAGGAGCGATAACTAAGTGCGCACAACATCCATTAGCGCGTTGTTGCATTCAGTAGCCGACGCTGAATCCGACGACTGAAAAACACTGTCGGCCAAGAAAGAGAAGGAGAAGGAAATGTTAACAGCAACTGAAACCAGAACCGATGAGGAGATCCAGCAGGACGTGCTCGATGAATTAAAGTGGGATGCTCGCGTCAAGCCGAACGAAATCGGCGTCGCGGTCAAAGACGGGGTCGTGGCGCTTACTGGCTGGGTCGATTCCTATACCAAGAAATGGGCCGCGGAAGAAGCCGCGAAACGTGTGGGCGGTGTGAAGGCCATCGCCAACGATATTGAGGTGCGGCTGCCCGGTTCTTCGGAGCGCACGGACGACGAAATCGCCGCCGCCGCTGTTCGCGCTTTGGAATGGGACAGCTTCGTTCCAGCCGATAAAATCAAAGTCACCGTCTCAAAGGGCTGGGTGACGCTCGATGGCGAAGTGGAGTGGCAGTTCCAGAAAAAGGATGCCGAACGCGACGTTCGCAATCTGTGGGGCGTAAAAGGCGTGACCAACCTGATCACGATCAAACCGCGCCTCAAGCCATCTGACGTGAAGGAGAAAATAGAACAAGCGTTGGTACGCAGCGTTAAGACCGACGCTGATCGGATCACCGTTGACGTGGATGGGAGCAAAGTCACGCTGCGAGGAACAGTTCGTTCGTATGCAGAGAAGGAAGAGGCGGAGCGCGCAGCCTGGCTAGCGCCGGGAGTTACCTCCGTGAAGAACGAGATCACAATTTCCTACTTCTAGGTCCCACCGGCCCGCCTGACGAAGCGTCACTGCCGCCTCTCACAGAGTTCGGCAGTGGCGCTTTTCGTTTTACTAACAGACAAAATCCAATGCCACCCCCGAAAGGGAACCTAAGATACATGGTCGGCAATCGTTGCGGGTGCGATTTTGTTAGGTACATGAAAAACACGCTGCAAAGACAAGATGTGAGTGCTCGTGGCGACGAATGGAAAGTCGTCCAAACGTCTCAGCTTAAACCTGCGCCCGAGCAAAGCAGCACACGTCAGCCTCAACTCGAGCAATACCTCGCCGAATCGGGGGCACGGGACGCGCGTCGCCTGCGTATGCTTCATGCCGTCGCGCATGAAGTTCGCAACCACTTAAACGCGATTAGCCTGGTCGCGACGTGCCTAACGAAAGGAGCAGATCTGAACGGGAATCGCGAGGACTTGGCCGTGCTTGCGTCGAACGTCAGCGACATCGACGCTCTCATTGAGCGTCTCGTCGACTTCGCGAACCTCCTTTTCGGTGAGGACAAATTGAACCCCGAATGTCTGAGTCTCGTTGATCTGCACCGCGACGTTGCCTTTGTCCTTCGGAAAATGGCCGAAGACAAAGGACTGCGCTTCTCCGGGACGGTGGAACAGGGGTTGGTGGAGGTCGTAAGCGATTGCCTGAAGCTGCGCGAGATCGCCCTGAACCTCGGTACCAACGCCGTGAAATATACACCGTTTGGCAGCGTAAGTCTGCGCTTCGCCCGCCACGGCTCTGAGTGCTGGATGCTGGAAGTCGATGACACGGGACCAGGGATTGCTCTGCAGAGCCGGGAAAAGATTTTCGAGGACTTTCAACGTCTTCCCGAAACTTGTACGGGCCAGCCCGGTGCCGGACTCGGTCTCGCAATCGTGCGCCGTCTTGTTCAACTGCTCAAGGGGCGGATCGAGCTCGAAAGCGAAATTGGCTCGGGCACCTCTTTCCGGGTGATTCTGCCAATGCACTACGCGTGAGGCAGTGTCGCGGTTCGAAACGCTTAGCAGAATCAAGCCAACAATCCAAAGATGTCGTTCAAGCCGGGTCACCTTTTGTTCATGTCTTGTTCAGACGGCTATAAGCGGTTTGATCCCATTGCCTTAAGGCGCGAATTCTCCGCGGCCTGATCTTGATAAAAGCATGCGCTGGCCGGAAAATGGCAACTTAAGATACCAGGCGAAGCCCGTGAGCCGTCCGATATTACTGTAGGTAGCACTCATGCTGCCGATCAAACTAATCAAAGTTCAACAACAAACGCGAAAGGAACATCGAAATGCAACAGACACTTGCCCGCTGGGAGCCATTGCGAGAAATGGAAGAATTCCAAAACCGTCTTTCAACCCTCTTTGGCCGGCCGCCTCGTCGCGGGAATGGGCGCGAAGAAATCACGCTACCCGAATGGACGCCGCTGGCGGACATCACCGAAGATGAAAAGGAATATCTCATCAAGGCCGAGTTGCCTGAGATGAAAAAAGAAGACGTAAAGGTCACGGTCGAAAACGGCGTGTTGACCATCTCCGGCGAACGGAAGTTTGAGAAGGAAGAAAAGAAAAGGAAATATCACCGCGTCGAACGCGGCTACGGCACGTTCATGCGCAGCTTCGCCTTGCCCGACGATGCTGATTTCAACAAAGTAAACGCGGAGTTCAAGAGCGGCGTGCTCACGGTGCATGTGCCAAAGAGCGAGCAGGCCAAACCGAAACAGATCGAAGTCAAGGTCGCCTGAGCAAGCGCGATGACGGCTCGCTCGAGAGCGCGCGTCACATTTAGGATTGCGGCGCGCGCGCCTTGAGCCATTTATGATCAAATAGAAACGGGCGTCACCGCTCCTTGTGAACGAAGTTTTTCTCTCAAT